>JBIQHU010000037.1:0-48216 GCA_044508395.1 Mycobacterium sp.
GATGGCCGCTTTGAGGCGGACACACCCGCCGGCGCGCCGGTGAGTGAGCCGGTGCAGCAGGGCCTGTTCCCCGACGACTCGGTTCCCGACGAATTGGTCGGCTATCGCGGGCCGAGCGCCTGCCAGATCGCCGGAATCACCTACCGCCAGTTGGACTACTGGGCGCGCACCTCTCTGGTGGTGCCGTCCATCCGCGGCGCGGCCGGCTCCGGCAGCCAGCGGCTGTATTCGTTCAAGGACATTCTGGTCCTCAAGATCGTGAAGCGTCTGCTCGATACGGGCATCTCACTGCACAACATCCGCGTCGCCGTCGACCATCTGCGTCAGCGCGGCGTGCAGGATCTGGCCAACATCACCCTGTTCTCTGACGGCACAACGGTGTACGAGTGCACGTCGGCCGAAGAGGTCGTCGACCTGCTGCAGGGCGGTCAGGGTGTGTTCGGTATCGCGGTCAGCGGAGCCATGCGGGAACTGTCCGGCGCGATCGCCGACTTCCCCGGCGAGCGGGCCGACGGCGGCGAGTCGATCGCCTCGCCGGAGGACGAGCTGGCATCCCGGCGCAAGAGCCGCGACCGCAAGATCGGTTAGCAGCTAGAATCTCCTCTGTATCGCCCTCGCGCGGGAGAGTTTCGTGGCAGCCAGTCACGGACGCCGAAGGAGCAACACCTCTCCGTCAACCTCTCAGGCACCCGGACCGCGCAGGGCCCCGATGCCTCTGGAAAGCGGTGGGCCCAGGTCCACCCGCCCATGGGGAAAGGCTCCCTCGCGCTGCGCGAGTCGCCGAATCTCTCAGGCACCGACGACAGAGGGAGAGGAGCCCAACGGTTCTGACCCTTCACGCGTCTGGAGCAATCGCCGGTGTCCGACCAGAACGACTCATTCACCTTCGCCGCACGGCATATCGGACCCGACGCCGACGCGGTCACCGCCATGCTCACCACGATCGGCGTCGGTTCCCTCGACGAACTCGCCGAAAAGGCGTTGCCGGCGGGCATCCTCGACACGCTGACCGCCGATCAGCTGGCGCCCGGCCTGGATCAGCTGCCTCCGGCCGCCACCGAGGAGGAGGCGCTCGCGGAGCTGCGGGCGCTCGCCGACGCGAACACCATCGCGGTGTCGATGATCGGACAGGGCTACTTCGACACGCTCACCCCGCCGGTGTTGCGCCGCAACATAGTTGAGAACCCCGCGTGGTACACGGCCTATACGCCGTATCAGCCCGAGATCAGCCAGGGCCGACTCGAGGCGTTGCTCAACTTCCAGACCATGGTCAGCGACCTCACCGGACTCGAGGTCGCCAACGCCTCCATGCTCGACGAGGGCACCGCCGCGGCCGAGGCGATGACCCTGATGCATCGTGCGGTGCGCGGGTCGTCGAACAGGCTGGTCGTTGACGCCGACGTGTACCGGCAGACCGCCGCCGTGCTGGCCACCCGGGCGAAGCCGCTGGGCATCGAGATCGTCACCGCCGACCTGCGGCAGGGTCTGCCGGACGGCGAGTTCTTCGGCATCATCGTCCAACTGCCCGGTGCCGGCGGCGCCATCGTCGACTGGACCGAGTTGGTGACAACGGCCCACGACCGCGGCGCACTGGTGGCCATCGGTGCCGACCTGCTCGCGCTGACGCTGATCACCCCGCCCGGCGAGATCGGCGCCGACGTCGCGTTCGGCAGCACCCAGAGATTCGGGGTCCCAATGGGATTCGGGGGACCGCACGCCGGTTACCTCGCCGTGCACGCCAAGCACGCCCGCCAACTGCCCGGTCGTCTGGTTGGTGTGTCGCTCGACGCCGACGGCGCGCCCGCGTACCGGTTGGCGCTGCAGACCCGCGAACAGCACATCCGCCGCGACAAGGCAACCAGCAACATCTGTACCGCTCAGGTACTGCTCGCCGTGATGGCCGCGATGTACGCCAGCTATCACGGTGCCGAAGGGTTGACCGCGATCGCACGGCGGGTGCACGCGCACGCCGAGGCACTGGCCGGCGGTCTGGCCGAGGGCGGTGTGGAGGTGGTGCACAGCGCGTTCTTCGACACGGTCCTGGCCCGCGTTCCCGGCCGGGCTGCGGAGGTCCGCGACACCGCCAAGGCCCACGGCGTGAACATCTGGCTGGTCGACGCTGACCATGTATCGGTGTCCTGCGACGAGGCCACCACGGCGCAGCACGTCGACACCGTGCTGTCGGCGTTCGGCGTCACCGCGGCCGACGGGTTCGACGGACCCGCCATCGAGACCCGCACCTCGCAGTTCCTGACGCACCCGGCGTTCACCAGGTACCGCACCGAGACGGAGATGATGCGCTACCTGCGATCCCTGGCGGACAAGGATATTGCGTTGGACCGCAGCATGATTCCGCTTGGCTCATGCACCATGAAGCTCAATGCGGCCGCCGAGATGGAACCGATCACCTGGCCCGAATTCGCCCGGCAGCATCCGTTCGCTCCGGCGTCCGACACTCCCGGTCTGCGCAAGCTGATTGCCGACCTCGAGACCTGGTTGACCGCAATCACCGGATATGACGCGGTGTCGCTGCAGCCCAACGCGGGCTCGCAGGGGGAGTACGCGGGATTATTGGCGATCCAGGCCTATCACCTCGGCCGCGGCGATTCGCAGCGAAACATCTGCCTGATCCCGTCTTCGGCGCACGGCACCAATGCGGCGTCGGCCGCGCTGGCGGGGATGCGGGTCGTGGTGGTGGCCTGCCGCGAGAACGGTGACGTCGATCTCGACGATCTGCGTGCCAAGATTGCCGAGCACGCGGAAAGCATTGCGGCGCTGATGATCACCTACCCGTCGACCCATGGTGTCTACGAGCACGACGTCGCCGACATCTGCGCCGCGGTCCACGATGTGGGCGGCCAGGTCTATGTCGACGGGGCAAACCTGAACGCGCTGGTCGGGTTGGCGCGGCCGGGCCGGTTCGGCGGCGACGTCAGCCATCTCAACCTGCACAAGACGTTCTGCATCCCGCACGGCGGCGGCGGTCCGGGTGTCGGACCCGTCGCGGTGCGTGCGCATCTTGCGCCCTATCTGCCGGGCCATCCGCTGGCCGACGAGCTCGGCGACGACCTGACGGTGTCGGCGGCACCGTACGGGTCGGCGTCGATTCTTCCGATCACCTGGGCTTACATCCGGATGATGGGGGCCGGTGGCCTGCGCGCGGCGTCGCTGACGGCGATCGCGTCGGCCAACTACATGGCCCGACGCCTCGACGAGTACTACCCGGTGCTGTACACCGGCGAGAACGGCATGGTGGCCCACGAGTGCATCCTCGATCTTCGGGGTATCACGAAGCAGACCGGCGTCACCGTCGACGATGTGGCAAAGCGACTGGCGGACTACGGTTTCCACGCTCCGACGATGAGCTTCCCGGTGGCAGGCACGTTGATGGTCGAGCCGACCGAAAGCGAAAGCCTGGCCGAGGTCGACGCGTTCTGCGAGGCGATGATCGCGATCCGCGGCGAGATCGAGCAAGTGGCGGCCGGACTCTGGTCTGCAGAGGACAACCCGATGCGTGGCGCGCCGCACACCGCGGAATGCCTGCTGGTGTCCGACTGGGACCACCCGTACACCCGCGAGCAGGCGGCGTATCCGCTCGGCAAGTCCTTCCGTCCGAAGGTATGGCCGCCGGTGCGTCGCATCGACGGCGCGTACGGCGACCGCAACCTGATGTGCTCGTGCCCACCGGTGGAGGCCTTCGCTTAACTTGCCGCCGCCTAAGTTGCCGGCCTAAGTTGCCGGCCTAACTTGCCAGCGCGTCGAAATGTGCGGGTGAGCCACATTCGGCGGCTATGGTTCGTGGCGTGTTACCCCGCAGTGTGGAGCAGTGGCGCGACGGCGGCTCCTGGTTGAGCACTCCCGCCGGCCGAGTGTTCGTCAGATCGGCGCCGGGCGAGGGCCCGACGATCCTGCTGTTGCACGGCTACCCGTCCAGTTCGTACGACTACCGCCGGGTCGTTCCGCACCTCGGCGGCCGGGCGTGGGTCACCCTGGACTTCCTGGGCTTCGGGCTGTCGGACAAACCGCGACGGCACGACTACAGCCTGCTCGAGCAGGCCGACATCGTCCAAGCCGTGGTGGCCGCGACGACATCGGGTCCGGTGGAACTGATCGCCCACGACATGGGCACGTCGGTGACCACCGAACTGCTGGCGCGAGACCTGCAGGGGCAGTTGCCGTTCGAGCTGCAGCGCGCGGTGATCGGCAATGGCAGTGTCATCCTGCACCGGGCCAGCCTGCGGCCGGCGCAGAAGCTGCTTCGCGGTCCGTTGGGGCCGATTCTGGCCCTGCTGTCCAATGCGTCGTCCTACCAGCGCGAGTTCGCCAAGCTGTTCAGCGCCGACCATCCGATGACCAAAGAGGAGGCGGAAGCGCAGTGGGCGCTCTGGTCGTACAACGACGGGCACCGGATTCCTCACCGGCTCATCGCCTACCTCGACGAACGGGTCCGCTATGCCACGCGGTGGCACGGCGCGGTACGGGACTGGCAAAAGCCGCTGAGCTTCCTGTGGGCGCTCGAGGATCCCGTCGCGACTACGAACGTGCTCGACGGGCTCCGTGAACTGCGGCCCGCGGCCGCAGTCGTCGAGCTGCCCGGGGTCGGGCACTATCCGCAGGTGGAGGTGCCGGAGCAGTTCACCCGTGCGGCGATGGCCCTGCTCTCAACGGCGTCGCACTAGGACATGAAGGCCGTGATCGCCGACGTCAGCTCCGGGCCCGCCGAACTGTCCAGGTTCTGATACTTGCCGCGGGTGGTCTGCGCGACCGCCTCCCACGTCGCGCGGTCGGCGTCGCCGCCGAAATCGATCACGTTCACCGCGATGGGGCGGGCGGGATCGAACGCGCCGCGGATGTAGTCCTGCAGCCCCTGGCCGTTCAGCGTCTGGTCCGTGTGCGGGCCAGTGGTGATGACCAGGACCGAATTCGGCTGGCCTTCACGGTAATTCGTCTTGGCCTGCTCGTAAGCCAGCCGCAGCGTGGTGAACGAGACCGCACCGCCGCTCGAGGCCGTCTGGGCACTGAGCTCAGAGTTCAGCACGGCCGAGCGCGGCCTGCCGTCGAGCTGGTCGGACAGCGGGCCGATCGGCACCTGAGACTGACCCTGGACACCGTCGAACGTCCACAATCCGACCGCGGCGTTCGGCGCGAGCGCCTGCAGTCGAGCGTTGAGCGCCGCGGTCACGTTCGCCAGCCGCGATTGCGCGCCCTCGACGGCCGGCATCGACTGGTCCAGCATGATGGTCACCGCCGGGCTCTCCGGTGGTGCGGTCAGCGCATTGGCGAGTGTGACGCGCATCGCGTTGTCGCCCACCGACAATGGCGGCGAGAGAGGAGCGAAGTCGGTGACGTCGCTCGCCGGCAGGGTGGCGCCGTCGGTGCGGAAGCCCGCTTTGGCAAGTTCGGCCAACTGGTCCGGCTTGCGCATGAACCGCGCGAACTCACTGGCGGCCGCCACCTGCTCCTGCGACAGCCACTCGCCGGCAAGCAGCGCCGTCGGGTAGTCCGCGACAGGCGCGGGGCCGGGCGGCAGCCACGACGTGACCACGTTCTTGGCGTCGGGCAGCGTGGTGCCGCGTTGGTAGAGCTGCTGCTCGGTGATGACGACGGCATGCACCGGCGCGTCCGCGGGATCGGTCGCCTTCAGAAGCGCGTCCATCGCCGTCGCGGTCTTCGTGTCCGCCAGCTTCGGCTGCCCGGCGACCAGCGAGCTGACCGCCCCGACACCCGCGCTCGGCGGTGCGCCTGCGGGTGCGGCCGCCGCCGCCACCGCCTCGGCCGCGAGGTAGGAGGCATCGCTGTCGCCGGACATCGGCAGCACCAACCGCAACGAGCCCCAACCCGGCAGGCCAAGCCCGTCCAGTGCCGCGGGGTTGGCCTGCAGTGCTGGCAACGTGGCCCAGTTCTGTTGTCTCAGCACCTCTTTGAGCTCTGGCCTGATTGCCAGCACGACGGGCGAGGTGACCAGCGATCGGGCATCGCTGATCGTCTGCTCGCCGGCGCTGGCCTCTAGGCGCGCGGCCGAGATCGAGCTGGCCGGGATCCACAGTGCGGGCTGCTCACCAAGGTCGGACGGCCATTTCTCGTTGAATCCATTGACCACTTGATCGGAGTCGGCCGGCGTCACGCCCACCTTCACGCAGCGGTCGCCCACCGGCGCGGCACTTTGGTTGTAGCGGTCGGCCAGCGTCTTGATCTGGTCGGCGATGGACGGGTCGGCGACGACGGCGACGCCGAGCTCACCGCTCACACACCGGGCCGCTGCGACATCACTGCGATCGGAGAGCGCGTCGCCGAAGAACCGCCACAAGATGATCGCGCCAACCACCACGACGACGGTGACAAGGGCGATGATCACGCCGATGCTGACGCCGCGCCGACCCGGCGTCACCGCGCGGTGGCTGCCCGTCCATTCACCGCCGTCCCAGTCCCCGCCGTGTTGGCGACCGGAGCGCGGACGATCGGGCGGCGCAGTAGACGCCCCGACTCGACGCAGGTCGAAACCCGAGGACGAGTCGGATTCCGGTTCGTCACCGCTGAATGCGTCGGCGTCCGACTCGTCCGCACCGGATCCATAGCCGGATTCGTAGCCGAGTCCGGAGTCACCGACCCGGCCGAACCGTGTGGTCTCGGTTTCGCCGTGCTGCTCTTCGCCGGCCGAATCCTCGGGGTCGGGAATGCTATGCCTGCCCACAGAAGCCCTTGTGCTCGCTACGTCGACGGGTCATCGGATCAAGCACCGTTATTGGCTGCCTTGAACTCCCGGCGCCTGCGGTGCAGGATCGGCTCCGTGTAACCGTTCGGCTGTGCCGCGCCGGAGAGAATCAGCTCCTGGGCGGCCTGGAAGGCCACGCTGCCCTCCGGGTCCGGTGCCATCGGCCGGAACTCCGGATCCTTCTCGTTCTGCTTGTCGACCACCGCCGCCATCCGCCGCAGGCTGGCCTTCACGTCGTCCTCGGTGATCACACCGTGGCGCAACCAGTTGGCCAGCAGCTGGCTCGAGATACGAAGGGTCGCACGGTCTTCCATCAGCGCGATGTTGTGGATGTCGGGAACCTTCGAGCAGCCGACGCCGGCGTCGATCCAGCGCACCACGTAGCCGAGGATCGACTGGCAGTTGTTGTCGACCTCTTCGCGGATCTCCTCGGGTGCCCAGGCGAGCTCCTTGGCCAGCGGAATGGTGAGCAGGTCGTCGATCGTGGTCCGAGTCTTACCTGCGAGCTCCTTCTGCACCGCGTACACGTCGACCTCGTGGTAGTGCATGGCGTGGAGGGTGGCCGCCGTCGGTGACGGCACCCACGCGGTGGTGGCGCCGGCCTTGGGTTGACCGATCTTCTGCTCGACCATGTCGGCCATCAGGTCGGTCATCGCCCACATGCCCTTGCCGATCTGCGCGCGGCCGGAGAACCCGGTGGCCAGCCCGATGTCGACGTTCTGGTCCTCGTAGCCCAGGATCCACGGTTGCGTCTTCATGGCGCCCTTGCGGATCATCGGGCCCGCTTCCATCGACGTGTGGATCTCGTCGCCCGTGCGATCCAGGAAGCCGGTGTTGATGAACACCACGCGGTCGGCGGCCGCCTTGATGCAGGCCTTGAGGTTGACCGTGGTGCGGCGCTCCTCGTCCATGATGCCGACCTTGATCGTGTTCGGCGGCAGACCGAGGACGTCCTCGACGCGGCCGAACAGCTCGACGGTGAACGCGACCTCGTCGGGACCGTGCATCTTGGGCTTGACGATGTAGATCGAGCCGGTGCGGCTGTTGACCTTCGTGCCGTTCGCATCGCCGGACTTCAGCCCGTGGATCGCGATCAGACTGGTGAACAGCGCGTCCTGGATGCCTTCCGGCACCTCGTTGCCGTCAGCGTCCACGATGGCGTCGTTGGTCATCAGGTGTCCGACATTGCGCACGAACAGCAGGCTGCGGCCGGGCAGCGTGAGCTGACCTTCGCCGTCCGGAGTGGTGTAGACGCGGTCCTCGTTGAGCACCCGAGTGAAGGTCTTGCCGTCCTTGGCCACCTCTTCGGCGAGATCGCCGCGGTTCAGGCCCAGCCAGTTGCGGTAACCGAGCACCTTGTCATCGGCGTCGACGGCGGCCACCGAGTCCTCGAAGTCCATGATCGTGGTGATCGCGGACTCCAGGACGACGTCCTTGATGCCGGCCGGATCGGTGGCGCCGACGGGGGAGTCGGGGTCGATCAGGATCTCGATGTGCAGGCCGTGGTTGCCCAGCAGCACCGACCAGGAGGGCGAGCCGAGTTCACCGGTGTAGCCGACGAACTGCTCCGGCGTCGCAAGTCCGGTGGACAGCCCGTCACCCAGCGTGATGAGCAGCTGGCCCTCGTCGATCTTGATGCCGGTGGCCTCGTTCCACGCGCCGGTGGCCAGCGGTGCGGCGCCGTCGAGGAAGCGACGGGCATACGCGATGACCTTGTCGCCTCGAATCCTGTTGTAGCTGGTGCCCTTCTCGGCGCCGTCGTCCTCGGGGATGACGTCGGTGCCGTACAGCGCGTCGTACAGCGAGCCCCACCGGGCGTTCGCGGCGTTCAGCGCGAACCGGGCGTTGAGAATGGGGACCACGAGCTGCGGGCCTGCGGTCGTGGTGATCTCGTCGTCGACACCCGCGGTGGTGATGGTGAAGTCCTCGGGCTCGGGCAGCAGGTACCCGATCTCGGTGAGGAACTGACGGTAGGCCTCGGCGTCGATGGGCTCGATGACCCGCTGGCGGTGCCACTTGTCGATGCGGGCCTGCAGCTCGTCGCGCTTGGCGAGCAGCTCCTGGTTCTTTGGCGTCAGATCGGCGACGACCTTGTCCACACCGGACCAGAAGGTGTCGGGATCGAGGTCGGTACCCGGCAGCGCCTCGTTGTTGATGAAGTCGTACAGCACCTGGGCAACACGCAGGTTGCCCACCTTCACGCGATCGGTCATATTTCCTCCCTCGCCTGCAAAGGCGCGTCGAACGCAGTGCCGTCGACCCAGCTTACCCGCGGGTAATGGCAGCTATTCCTGCGCTCACCGCTGCGGCCTTCTCGCGGGCGACCGGGGTGGCTGATTCCTGGTCGACCGTCATGAGCAGCGCCTCGCACCGCTGCGCCAGGCGCTCCCGCAGCGGCGCTGCCCGGTCGGCAACCTGCTGCTGGATCCGCACGTATTCGGCCCGTCCCGCCGGCGTTTCGATGGCGATCGGCTCGAATCCGTAGTCGCGAAGATCGTAGGGGCTGGCCCGCATGTCGAGTTCACGGGCCTGCGCCGCCAGGTCGAGGCAGTCCATCACCAGCGTCGAATCGACCAGCGGCCCCAGCTTGTAGGCGTACTTGTAACAATCCATCGCCGCGTGCACGCAGCCCGGTTGCTCCGAGCGGATCTGGCCGTCGCGGGTCAGCGGCTCGGTGTTGCGCTCGATCGCCGGCTCGGTGAAGAACCGGAAGGCATCGAAATGGCTGCACCGCAACGGCATTGATTCGACCACCGCATCCGTGCCTGCGGTACCCAGCCGCAGTGGAACTCGGTCGTGGCGCACGGTCCGCGCCCGGTAGACCATCGCCCATTCGTGCAGCCCGAAGCAGTTCAGTCGCGCCGGCCGCGACGCGGTCGCCCGCAACAGCCTGGCGATGAATTGCACGGTCTCGGCGCGGCTCTGGAGGTAGTTCCGGGTCACGGTCACCCCGTGCGGTGCGCGGCCGTAGCCGGTGCGCCCGAGATAGCGAGCCGCCGAGTCGCCCCCGAGCACCACGCCGAAACCCGGGTGCCATTTCCGAAGCTGCCGGGGCCGCAGGCTGTAGTACGTGAAGAGGAAGTCCCATACAGGGTGGGGCTCCCCGGCCGGTGAGCGGTAGACCCGCAGAAAGTCGTCGACGCGTTCGCGGTGGCGCTGTGCTCGGGCAGCCCAGTCGCGCTCGTCGAGCACCAGGGCGTCAGACACGGTGGGTCCCGTCGCGCACGGTGCCGACGAGGTCCTCGACCAGGTCTTCCAGCGCGACCATCGCCGAAACACTGCCGTCGGGTGCGGTGAGCAATGCCAGGTGAGCGTTGTCCCGTCGCAGCCTCGAGAGCGCGTCGGGCAGTGACATCGACGCCGGCACCCGCGGCAGCGGCCGCACCATCGAGGCGTCCAGCACGGCGTGGTCCTTGCGGGGGTCGTCAACCAGCGGCAGGACGTCCTTGATGTGCAGGTATCCGACGAACTCGCCGGACAGGCCGCTGACCGGGAAGCGTGAGTAGCCGGTTTCGGCGAGCGCCTTCTCGATCGCCGCCAAGGTGGGCCCGCAGCCCTCACGCGCCACCGGCACGGTCCTGATCTCGGTGAGCGGCATGGCGACGTCGCTGGCGACGCGGTTTCGGATCTGCAATGCGCGAGTCAGCCGGCCGTGTTCCTCCTGGTCGAGCAACCCCTCGGACAGCGACTCGGCGATCATCTCGGACAGCTCGACGGTCGACACCGTGACGTCGAGCTCGTCCTTCGGCTCGACGCCCATGGCGCGCAATGTGGTGTTGGCGCACCAGTTGTAGAAGGCGACGAACGGGCGGGCCAGCCGGACGTAGACCAGGTAGACGGGGATCAGCAGCATCGCCGCCGATTCCGGTCCGGCGATCGCGATGTTCTTCGGCACCATCTCGCCGAGCAGCACGTGCAGCGTCACCACGACGGCCAGCGCGACGAAGAACGACACGGTGTGCAGCACCGAGTCGGGGATGCCGAACAGATCGAACGGTTTCTCCAGTAGATGCGCGACCGCGGGCTCGCCGACCCGGCCCAGCAGGATCGAGCAGATGGTGATGCCCAGCTGGGCTCCCGCGAGCATCAACGACAGGTTCTCGCCGGCGCGGATGACGGTCACCGCGCTCTTCTTGCCCTGTTCGGCCAGCGCCTCGAGCCGGTCGCGACGCGCCGAGATCAGCGCGAACTCCGACGCGACGAAGAACGCGTTCGCGCCGAGCAACAGTACGGTCAGCAGTACGCCGAAGATGTCGCCGCCCATCAGCTCTCATCTCCTGTGCCGCGCCGACCGAGTTCGGTCAGCTCGAGCAGGTCGATGCGCCTGCCGTCCATCCGGACCACCGTGGCCAGCCATCGAATCGGATCGTCCAGCGCGACACCGTCGGGATCGAACGCCGTCAGCTCCACCGACTCGGCCTGTTCGGGGATGTGCCCGAGCTTCTCGAGCACCAGTCCGCCGATGGTCTCGTAGTCACCTTCGGGCGCACGGAAACCCGTGGCATCGGCGACTTCGTCGATGCGCAGCAGCCCCGACACCTGCCAGCCTTTGCCGGCGGGAACCACGTCGGGGGGTTCGACGTCGTGTTCGTCGCGCACGTCGCCGACGATCTCCTCGATGAGGTCCTCCATGGTGACCATGCCCGCGGTGCCGCCGTATTCGTCGACGACGAGTGCGGTCTGCAGGCCGTTGGCTCGGATCTGCGTCATCACTGCGTCGCCGTCGAGGGTCGACGGCACCTTGGCGACCGGGAGCGCCAAGCTGGCCAGCGGGGTGGTGCTCCGGCGCTCCGTCGGCACCTCGAACACCTGTTTGACGTGTGCGATGCCGACGGTCTCGTCGAGGTCGCCCTGGATGATCGGGAAGCGTGAGTGGCCGGTCTTGATGGCCGCGGCCACCAGGTCGGCGGCGGTGTCGTCGGATTCCAGCGCTTCGATCTTCGCCCGCGGGGTCATCAATTCCTCGGCGGTGCGCTCACCGAACTGCAGGGATCGGTCGACGAGAACCGCGGTGACGGGATCGAGCGCACCGCTGCGTGCCGAGCTGCGCACCAGCGACACCAGTTCCTGCGGGGAGCGGGCCGAGCGCAACTCCTCCGCGGGCTCGATGCCCAGTCGGCGCAGGATCCAGTTGGCGGTGCCGTTGGTCAGCCGGATCAGCGGGGTGAACAGCGTCGAGAACACCAGTTGTGGACCCGCCGACCAGCGCGCCGTCTGCACCGGCCTGGCCACGGCCAGGTTCTTGGGCACCAGCTCGCCGAACACCATCGACAGCGAGGTGGCGATCACCACGGCGAAGAACAACGCGAGTCCGCCCGCGAAGCGTTCTGGCACGCCGATGGCGTCCAGACCGGGCCGGATCAGCCGCCCGACGACGGGTTCGGCCAGGTAGCCAGTGGCCAGCGTGGTGATCGAGATGCCTACCTGGGCGCCGGAGAGCTGGAACGACAATGTGCGGTGGGCCCGCCGCACCATCAGGTCGCGTCGGTCGCCGCTGCGCGCGTTGGCCTCCACCGTGCTGCGCTCGAGAGCGGTCAGCGAGAACTCCGCGGCGACGAACACCGCGGTGCCGATGGTCAGCAGGATGATGGCGGCGATGGAGAGCAGCGAGGTGGCGAGTGTCATGCCGAAAGTCCTCGTGTCCTCGCCGGGAGTGAGCCGAGCCTGATGCCCGGCCGACTAGGAGAGGGCTCGGCGTCGGCCGGTTCCGCGTCCTTCAAACCGGCGCCGGGCCGCTCGGCCCGGAAGCTCGCGGCCTCAACGGGTGCCTGCGGCACTGGGTCCCTTTCGAGTAGGCGCTGAAAAAGTGAAATCCATGGTAGCCCGTGGCGGCGGGCCAAGAGGCTTACCAGCCGGTTGGCAGCGGATGACCCTCGGCGAAGCCTGCCGGGGACTGCACGCCGAGCACAACCTTCTCGTGTAGTTCGGCGAGGTTGGTGGCGCCGACGTACGTGCACGTGCTGCGCACCCCCGACGTGATGTGGTCGAGCAGGTCCTCCACGCCGCCCCGGGACGGGTCGAGCCCCATCCGCGACGTCGAGATGCCCTCCTCGAACAACGCCTTGCGGGCCTGGTCGAACGGATCGTCGGCGGCGGTGCGTGCGGCGACGGCGCGTTTGGACGCCATGCCGTAGCTCTCCTTGTACGGGCGGTCCTCGCGGTCGCGCATGAGGTCGCCCGGCGATTCGTAGGTGCCGGCGAACCACGAGCCGATCATCACGTTCGACGCCCCGGCGGCGAGCGCCAGCGCGACATCGCGCGGGTGCCGGACACCGCCGTCAGCCCACACGTGGGCACCGAGTTGCTTTGCCGCAGTGGCACATTCGAGCACCGCGGAGAACTGCGGCCGACCCACGCCGGTCATCATCCGCGTGGTGCACATCGCGCCGGGTCCGACGCCGACCTTGACGATCGACGCGCCTGCCGAGATCAGGTCACGGGTGCCCTCGGCGGACACCACGTTGCCTGCCACCAGCGGCAGCCCGAGGTCGAGCGACGCGACTGTCTTGATGGCGTCCACCATCTTGACCTGGTGGCCGTGTGCGGTGTCGATCACCAGCAGGTCGACCCCGGCTTCGGCGAGACTGCGGGCCTTCGCGCCGACGTCGGCGTTGATGCCCACCGCCGCGGCGATGCGCAACCGGCCGCTGCCGTCGACGGCGGGTGTGTAGATGCCGGCGCGGATGGCCGCGGTACGGGTCAGCACACCGGCCAGCGTGCCGTCGGCCTCGGTCATCACCGCCACGTCGATCGGGGCGTGTTCGAGCAGGTCGAACACCTTTCGTGGGTCCGTGCCCACCGGCGCGCTGACGAAGTCGGACACCGCGATGTCGCGGACCCGGGTGAAGCGGTCCACACCGACGCAGCCGGCCTCGGTGACCAGGCCGATTGGCCGTCCCTCGAACGCGACGACGGCCGCGCCGTGGGCACGTTTGTGGATCAGGGCCATCGCATCCGACACCGAGTCGTCGGGGGAGAGCACCACCGGGGTGTCGACGACCAGGTCGCGGCTCTTGACGAAGTCGACGGTCTGCTGCACCGCTGCGATTGGAAGATCTTGCGGCAGAACGACAAGGCCGCCGCGACGTGCCACCGTCTCGGCCATCCGGCGACCGGCGACCGCGGTCATATTGGCCACCACCACCGGGATCGTCGTGCCAGAGCCGTCCGACGTCGAGAGGTCGACGTCCATCCGCGACAGCACATCGGAGCGGCTGGGAACGATGAAGACGTCGTTGTAGGTCAGGTCGAAAGCGGGCTCGTGGCCGTGAAGAAATTTCATCTCAGCCCAAGTCTAGTTGGCCAATCTTCACGCTCGTAGGCCACGCGAAGGCGCGAGCAGACGCAAAATGCTCAGACACGCCGTGGATATCCGGCACTTTGCGTCTTCTCGCGCCGAAAGCTAGGCCTCGATCTCGCTGTGATCCCCGCTCCACAGCGTGTGGAACCGCGCGCTCGGGTCGGCGTCGATGCGGCCGTACGTATGGGCACCGAAGAAGTCGCGCAGACCCTGCGTCAGCGCGGCGGGCAGCCGCTCGGTACGCAGCCCGTCGTAGTACGACAACGCCGACGAGAAGCCCGGGATCGGGATGCCCAGCTTCGTCGCGGTCACCACGACACGACGCCAGCTGTCGATCGCGGACTCGATGGCGCTGCGGAAGTACGGCGCCACGATCAGCGTCGGCAGCTCGGGATTCTCGTCGAAGGCCTCCTTGATGCGATTGAGGAACTTGGCCCGGATGATGCAGCCGCCGCGCCAGATGGTCGCCATATCGCCCGGGTTGATACCCCAGTTGTATTCAGCACTGCCGGCCTGAATCTGATTGAAGCCCTGCGCGTAGGCGATGATCTTGGACGCGTACAGCGCCTTGCTCACGTCATCGATGAATTGCTTTGCATCACCGGGCTTCTCGCCGAGTTCACCCGACGCCAGACCCGTCGTGGCCTTGCGCTGGGCGACAGAGCCCGACAGCGCACGGGCGAACACCGCCTCGGCGATCCCCGTCACCGGCACCCCGAGGTCGAGCGCCGATTTCACCGTCCACCGGCCGGTGCCCTTCTGCTCGGCCTCGTCGAGGATCAGGTCGACGAGCGGCTTGCCTGTCTTGGCGTCGGTCTGCCGCAACACCTCGGCCGTGATCTCGATGAGGAAGCTGTCCAGGTCGCCGGAGTTCCATTCGGCGAACACATCGGCGATCTCGGGCGCCGTCAGCCCCAACCCGTCGCGCAGCAGCTGGTATGCCTCGCCGATCAGCTGCATATCCGAGTACTCGATGCCGTTGTGCACCATCTTCACGAAGTGCCCGGCGCCGTCGGGGCCGATGTGGGTACAGCAGGGCACCCCGTCGACGTGCGCGGAGATCTCCTCGAGCAGCGGCCCGAGCGACTTGTACGACTCGGCCGGCCCGCCGGGCATGATCGACGGTCCTTTCAGGGCGCCCTCCTCGCCGCCGGAGATGCCCGCGCCGACGAAGTGCAGCCCGCGCTCGCGGATCGCCTTCTCCCGACGGATGGTGTCGGTGTAGAGCGCGTTGCCGCCGTCGATGATGATGTCGCCTTCCTCCATCGCGTCGGCGAGCTCGTTGATTACGGCGTCGGTCGCTTCGCCAGCCTTGACCATGATGATCACTCGGCGCGGCTTCTCAAGGGCGGCAAGGAATTCGGGAATGGTCTCGCTGCGGATGAACTTTCCCTCCGAGCCGTGGTCGGCCAACAGCGCGTCGGTCTTGGCGACAGACCGGTTGTGCAGCGCCACGGTGTATCCGTGGTGCGCGAAGTTACGCGCGAGGTTGGATCCCATCACGGCGAGGCCGGTGACCCCGATCTGAGCGGTGCCGTTCGTGGGATTTTCAGACGAGCTCATACGGGCAGCCTTTCGTTGTTTGGTTGTGCAGAACCGGGCTACTGCTACAAACGCCTACGCGGTGAACAAACGATTCAACTCGGTCAACCATGGCAGGACCACCGCGACGGTGGGAACCACCAATACCGCCGCGGCGGCGGTGTAGGCGCCGGCGGCTACCGCCAGACTGTTGCCGCGGCCGCCGAGGCGGCGCACTCGCACCACGGTGGTCGGTCCGCCGGCGGCCAGCGCACCCGCGGGCGTGCGGCCCGTCGCGCAAGCCACCAACGCGCGAGCCAGGGGAGTCGGACCGGCCGCGCGCACCGCCGCGTCGTCGGCCAGCATCTCGATCAGTAACCGGACGGCGTCCAGCGCGCTTGCGCTGCGTACGAACCGCGGGAACGCGGCATGCACCGCCGTGAACATCTCGAGCACCAGGTCATGCCGCGCGCGCAGATGTGCGCGCTCGTGCGTCAGGATCGCGGCGATCTCGTTGTCCTCCAACGTGGTCAGCGTGCCCTCGCTGACCACCACCCGGCTCCGCACGCCGGGTAGGCAGTAGGCCAACGGCTCCTCGACGTCGAGAATGCGCAAACCGTGCCCGGCGTGCGTGTGCTTCCGCGAGGTGCCCACCAGGTCGACGACCATCCGATGATGGGCCCGCCTGCGCCGGGTTGCGATCGCGACCTGCACGACGGCGATCGCGAGCCGCGCCCCGATCACCAGCGTGAGTACGAACACCGCGAGGTAGGTGAGCCACAGCGGCCAACCGAGGGCGTCGATCTCGCTGGCGACAGTCGCGGTCGGCCTGCCGTCGGGGCCGGGCGCGAAAAGCCTGCTGGCGATGGCGATTCCCGCCGAGAAGGCCGACAGGACCGCGGCAAGCGCGATGGCCTGCCACAACACGATGGCCGCCCGTGGCGCCCGCGACGGCCAGGTAGCCCGCGCCAGCATCGCGGGCACCGGTCCCGACAGGACCAGCGCCATGACGGTGAAGGCCAGCGCGGACACGCTGTAAGTGTCTCTCAGCCGGGGCCCGGATTGCCAGCGGGTGGGGGTATCCGGTGCTTGTCTTCCAGCTCGGCGAGAGCGCGCCGCAGAGCCGCCGCTTCGTCGGCGCCGACGCGCTCGACGAAGTGCACGAGCGCGGCCTCGCGGCCGCCTGAGTCGGCGGCCTGATCCAGGGCGTCGACCATCAAGCCGGCGACCAGTTCGTCGCGGCCGTGGGTGGGGGCGTATCGGTGGGCGCGATCATCGCGGTGCTGAACGACGAGATTCTTCTTCGCGAGCCGCTGCAGCACGGTCATGATCGTGGTGTACGCCAGGTCGCGCCTGGCCGACAGCGCCTCGTGAACCTGGCGCACGGTCTGGGGTTCTCGCGCGGACCACAGGTGGTCCATCACCGCGCGTTCCAATTCCCCTAAACGCGTCAATTTGGCCATTGTTCATCTCCTAGAGACGGTAGATCCAGCGTACTACGGGTTTACTACCGTGCGTCGTATCGCGCACGGCCTACGTCGCCGAGCACGCTGTCGCGCGCGCTCGACGGGACGGTTCGGCGCCGTCCTTCCGAGGTCACCACCCCTATTCCGAACCCTGTGAGTCCAGTCACAGGGTCTGGCCTTGGTGATCGGCCTGACTATAGTAAGGCTAACCTAAGCTATCTCGGGAGGTCTCAATGACGGTTCTGGTCGACGACCCGCTCATCGCGAGCATGGAGATCGAGCAGATGCTGCCGTTGCACGAGTCGAGCCGCCGGTTGCGCGAGCTTTATCCCGAATGTCCGCGCGTCTACGGCGTCGCCGTGATCGGCGACCTGTCGCGCAGGCGCTGGTGGCCGCTGATGCAGGCGCTGACCACCGACCGGCTGCATTCGATGTTCCAACTGGCGTCCGAGGAGACCGAGAACCGCCCCGCGGTGGCCCAGCAGCTGGCCGCGACGCTGGCGCACGTGGTCATCGGACGGGTCATTCCGCTGCTCGTGCTGGAGGGACGCGCCTGGGACACCGGCCTGGAGAACCTGTGGGTGCACGTCGATTCCGAGGGCGCGATCGATTGGGTCGGGGTCGTCGATCCGACGCTGCGCGCGCTGCCCGATGATCCGTTCTTCGCGGGCCGCTCGGTGCGCACGCACAATTCCGCACGCGACGGGATTGTCGCCCTGCCCAACGAGGCGGCGCTGACGACGTGGATCGCCCACCGCAGTCACCGCACCCTCGAGCCGCTGTTCGCAAAGCTCGCACAGATCAGCGATTCGGCGATCTCGATCGCGTCCATGTGGCACATCGTCGGCGCCGCGGTGGTGGGCGCCGCGACACAGGTGCCGTTGCTCGCAGGTTCGAGCGAGCTGACCAGCATGCGGCGTGGCCAGGCGGTTCTCGACGCGCTGGTGGGATTCGGTCTGCCGGTGCGGGGCCTGACGAGAACGCCGGCAGGGAAGGTATTGCTTAATTAGGGCAGCCTTGCCTATGCTTCTCAACGAAACAACGTGTACCACCGGACCGCGCCGGAGTCCTGAGGGCTGCAGTGACTCCCGGTCCACACGAAGGACAGGCCCCGCACCATGTGCGGGGCCTGTCCGCTTAGGGGGTCACCGATCGCCGCGGCGCTGAGGCCACCGTGTAGACAATCTGCGTGAGCTCAGACATTCCCGCCGGCTTAGGGGCCGGGTTCGACAAAGAGATCGGCCTCGAATTCGTCGAGCTGACCCCCGACGGGGGTACAGCGCGTCTGCGGATCGACGAAAGACTGCTGCAACCGTGGGGGATCGTGCACGGCGGCGTGTACTGCACGATCATCGAGAGCCTCGCCAGCGTGTCGGGTCAGCTGTGGCTGACTGAGAACGGTGGCGGCCACGTCGTCGGGGTCAACAACAACACCGACTTCCTGCGCGCGATCTCGTCGGGCACGGTGACGGCGGTCTCGGTGCCGATTCACCGCGGCCGTAGCCAGCAGCTCTGGCTGATCACGATCACCGACGAGAACGAGCGGGTCGTGGCACGGGGCCAGGTGCGGCTGCAGAATCTGGCCGCCAAGTAGCACTCGTCTTTCCTCGCGCTGCTGAGGTGTGCGGGGCGTGGCAATATCCCCGGCATGCGATTAACGCCGCATGAACAGGACCGGTTGCTGTTGTCATACGCCGCGGAACTGGCGCGCCGCCGACAGGCTCGTGGTCTCAAGTTGAATCATCCCGAGGCGGTCGCGTTGATCACCGACCATCTCCTCGAAGGGGCCCGTGACGGTCGCACGGTCGCGGAGCTGATGGCCAGTGGCCGTGAGGTTCTCAACCGTGACGACGTGATGGACGGCGTCCCGGAGATGCTCGAGGACGTCCAGGTGGAGGCGACGTTCCCGGACGGTACGAAGCTCGTGACCGTCCACCATCCGATCCCATGACCGCCGATCGCCCGTCGTGGGCTCCCGGCGAGATCGTCTACGGCGACGGCGATATCGAGATCAACCCGGGCGCGCAGCGGCTCGAGATGGAGATCGTCAACACCGGCGACCGACCCGTCCAGGTCGGCAGTCACGTACATCTGCCGCAGAGCAACGCCGCGCTGCAGTTCGACCGCGAGGCCGCGTACGGCCACCGGCTCGACATTCCGGCCGGCACAGCGGTGCGGTTCGAACCCGGTGTCGCCCAGCAAGTCCGACTGGTTCCACTGACCGGATCGCGCGAGGTGTACGGGCTGAGCCTGCAGCCGCCGGGCAAATTGGACAAGCGATGAGCAGAGGACACAGATGAGCACCGTTTCCCGGTCCAGATACGGCGCGCTGTTCGGACCGACCGCCGGCGACCGCATCCGGCTGGCCGATACGGATCTGTTCGTGGAGATCACCGAGGATCGCAGCGGTGGCCCCGGGCTCGCAGGCGACGAGGCGGTGTTCGGCGGCGGCAAGGTGTTGCGCGAGTCGATGGGCATGGGCCGCGCCACCCGCGCCGATGGTGCACCCGACACGGTGATCACCGGTGCCGTGATCATCGACTACTGGGGAATCATCAAGGCGGACATCGGTATTCGTGACGGTCGCATCTGTGCGATCGGCAAGGCCGGCAATCCCGACATCATGTCCGGTGTCCATCCTGACCTGGTGGTAGGCCCGTCGACCGAAGTCATCGCAGGCAACGGTCGCATCGTCACGGCGGGGGCTATCGACTGCCACGTCCACCTGATCTGTCCGCAGATCAAGGAGGAAGCGCTCGGCGGCGGGATCACCACGATCATCGCCGGCGGCACCGGCCCGGCCGAGGGCAGCAAGGCCACCACCGTCACGCCGGGGGCGTGGCATCTGGGCCGCATGTTGGAAGCGCTGGACTCGTGGCCGATGAACGTCGCGTTGCTTGGCAAGGGCAATACCGTCAGCAGCGAGGCGATGTGGGAGCAGTTACGCGGTGGTGCAGCCGGTTTCAAGCTCCACGAGGACTGGGGCACCACCCCGGCCGCGATCGACGCGTGCCTGACGGTGTGCGAAGCCGCAGGTGTGCAGGCCAACATCCATACCGATACCCTCAACGAGGCCGGCTTCGTCGAGGACACGCTCGCCGCGATCAAGGGCCGGTCGATCCACGCGTATCACACCGAGGGCGCCGGCGGCGGGCACGCACCCGACATAATCACCGTCGCAAGCCATCCCAACGTGTTGCCGAGCTCGACCAACCCGACGCGGCCACACACGGTCAACACGCTCGACGAGCATCTCGACATGTTGATGGTGTGCCACCACCTCAACCCCAGCGTCCCCGAGGATCTTGCGTTCGCCGAGAGCCGGATCCGACCGTCCACCATCGCAGCCGAAGACCTGTTGCACGACATCGGCGCGATCTCGATGATCGGCAGCGACGCCCAGGCGATGGGCCGCATCGGCGAGGTGGTCATGCGGACGTGGCAGACCGCCCACGTGATGAAACGCCGCCGCGGATTCCTGCCGGGGGATACGCACGCCGACAACACCCGCGCGCAGCGCTACGTAGCGAAGTACACGATCTGCCCCGCCGTCGCCCACGGCCTCGACCACGAGATCGGCTCCGTGGAGGTCGGCAAGCTCGCCGACCTCGTGCTGTGGGAGCCGGCGTTCTTCGGTGTGCGCCCGCACGCGGTGGTCAAGGGCGGCATGATCGCCTGGGCGGCAATGGGTGACGCCAACGCGTCGATCCCCACGCCGCAGCCCGTGCTACCGCGGCCGATGTTCGGTGCCGAGCCCGCGGCCGCCGCGGCGACGTCAGTCCATTTCGTATCCCAACAAGCCGTCGACGACGGGCTCGCCGAGCGGCTCGCTGTCGGACGGCGACTCGTCGCGGTCAAGGATGTCCGCGGCGTCGGCAAGGCCGAGATGCCGCACAACGACGCGCTTCCCGACATCAGGGTCGACCCCGACACCTTCACCGTCCGCATCGACGGCGAGGTGTGGCAGGAGGACCCCGCCGTCGAATTGCCGATGGCGCAACGCTATTTCCTGTTCTGAGGGGTCTGAGGTGTCGATGACCAACCTGGCGACGCTGCTGACGCTGTCGGACTCGCGGCTGCCCACCGGCGGTCACGTGCACTCCGGCGGCGTCGAGGAGGCCGTCACCGAGGGCCTGGTGTGTGACCTCGTGACCCTGCGGGCATTCCTGTGTCGGCGGATCCGCACCGCCGGGTTGGTGAGTGCGTCGATCGCTGCCGCCGTGCACAGCGGCAGCCTGACCGCAACCCAGGCCGACTCCGAGATCGACGCCCGCACACCGGCGCCCGCCGCCCGTCAGGCGTCCCGCGCGCAGGGGCGTGGCCTCCTGCGCCTGGCGCGACGGGTCTGGCCGGACGAGCGCTGGGAAGCGCTCGGCGCCACACCGCATCTGCCCGTGGTCGCGGGTGTGGTCGGCGCAGCCAGCGGCCTGGAACCGGAGCAGACGGCGCTGACGGTCGTCTATACGACGATGACCACCTCAGCGACAGCTGCGCAACGGCTACTCGCGCTCGACCCCGGCGATGTCGCGGCGCTGACGTTCGAGCTCGCCGCGTTGTGCGACCAGACCGCGGTTTCGGCGTGCAAGGAGTTGGGCGACCTGTCCGATCCGCTGCTCGACGTGCTGGCCCAGCGACACAGTCATCGCGAGCGACCCTTGTTCGCATCCTGAAAGAGAAGAGCACTGCCATGCCACCGCATTTCCTCGACGGCCAGCCACACGGCCATACCGACCGCCCCAGACGTCGACGGGCAGCGGGGGAGCCGCTGCGCATCGGCGTCGGCGGGCCCGTCGGCTCCGGCAAGACGGCACTCGTCGCCGCGCTGTGCAGGCAACTGCGCGACGAGCTGTCGCTTGCCGTGCTCACCAACGACATCTACACCACCGAGGACGCCGACTTCCTGCGCCGTCATGCGGTGCTGCCCGACGGCCGGATCGCCGCGGTGCAGACGGGTGGCTGCCCACACACCGCGATCCGCGACGACATCACCGCCAATCTCGATGCGATCGACGACCTCATCGCCGGCAACGACCGGCTCGATCTCATCCTGGTGGAATCCGGCGGCGACAACCTCACGGCCACCTTCTCGTCCGGGCTCGTCGACGTGCAGATCTTCGTCATCGACGTCGCAGGCGGAGACAAGGTGCCGCGCAAGGGCGGACCGGGGGTGACCTACTCGGATCTGCTGGTCGTCAACAAGACCGATCTGGCCCCGCTTGTCGGAGCCGACCTGGACGTGATGCGCCGCGACGCGGCGGCAGTGCGTGGTGGCCGACCAGCCGTTCTGATCTCGCTGACCGAAGACCCCGCCGCAACGGACGTGTTGACCTGGGTGCGTGAGCAGTTGCGGGTGCCCGTCTGATGAGGTCCGACGTGCTCATCGTCGCGCGCCGCGACCGACGGCCGCGCATCGAATCCACGGGTGGACTCGCCGCGCGCGAAACCGAGCCCGACACCGTGCACTTGGTCTCGGCGGCGGCCATCCCGCTGGGCGGTGACTCCCTTTATGTGCGCATCGTCGTGGAACCGGGCGCACGCCTGCGGGTACGGACCGCCGCGGCGACGGTGACGCTGCCCGGGCCCATCACCCATGAATCGCATGCGATCTGGGATCTGGAAGTCGCGGGTGAACTCGACCTCGATCCCCAACCCACGATCGTCGCCGCCGCCTCCCGACACCTCACGTCGACACGCCTTACGCTCGACGGGGCGGGCCGCGCCAGGCTTCGCGAACGCATTCAGATCGGCAGAAGCGGTGAGCGGCAAGGGTTCTGGTCCGGGTCACTGCACGCCGACGTCGACGGATCGGCGCTGTTGCGGCACCGCATCGAATTGGGTCGCGGCTCGGTGGCCGACGACGAGTTGTCCGCGCCGATGGCGTGCATCAGCGAATTGCACTATCCCGAAGCGGAAGTCGACACCGCAGGTATGGCACTTGCGTTGGCCGGTGGCGGTTGCCTGTCGACCTGGCAGGGCGAGCGGCTCTAGACCGCCGCTCTCTCCGGATCCTGGACCAGCGCCGCGATCTCCTCGAGCTCTTCGATCCTGGTACGGGCGTACGCCTGCTGTTCGGTGATGGTGAGGTTGCCGCGGGCGGTCGACAGGAACGTCACCGTCCACGACACCAACGTGGTGAGCTTGCGCCGGAATCCGACCAGGTACACGAGGTGCAGCACCAGCCACGCCAGCCAGGCGATGAAGCCGCCGAACTCCAGCGGCCCGATCTTGGCGACCGCCGAGAACCGCGACACCGTCGCCATCGAGCCCTTGTCGAAATACTGGAACGGCTCGCGCTCTTCGGGGTTGGCGCCCTTCAGCTCCGCCTTGATGGCCTTGGCGGCGTATCTGCCGCCCTGGATGGCGCCCTGCGCCTGGCCCGGAACGCCTTCGACCGCGGCCATGTCGCCGACGACGAACACGTTGCGGTGACCGGGTACGGTGAGGTCGGGCAGTACCTTCACCCGGCCCGCCCGGTCGATCTCGGCGCCGCACTGCTCGGCGAGGTCACGGCCGAGCGGGCTCGCCGCGACACCGGCAGACCAGACCTTGGTCGCGCACTCGATGCGACGGAATTCACCGCTGGGATCCTTGACGGTGATGCCGTTGCGGTCGACGTCGGTGACCATCGCACCGAGCTGGATCTCGACGCCCATCTTCTCCAGGCGCGCCTGAGCCTTCTTGCCGAGCTTCTCACCCATCGGCGGCAGCACGGCCGGCGCAGCGTCGAGCAGGATCACCCGCGCGGTGGTCGTATCGATGTGCCGGAACGAGCCTTTGAGCGTGTGATCGGCGAGTTCGGCGATCTGCCCGGCCATTTCGACGCCCGTCGGCCCGGCCCCGACGACGGTGAACGTGAGCAGCTTCTCCCGGCGGGCGGGATCGTTGGACCGCTCGGCCTGCTCGAAGGCGCCGAGGATGCGGGCACGCAACTCCAACGCGTCGTCGATCGACTTCATGCCCGGCGCCCACTCGGCGAAATGGTCGTTGCCGAAGTAGGACTGACCCGCACCCGCCGCGACGATGAGCGTGTCGTACGGGGTGACGTACGTGTGCCCGATCAGCTCCGACTTCACGGTCTGATTGGTCAGGTCGATATGCGTGACGTTGCCGAGCAGCACCTGCGCGTTCTTCTGCTTGCGCAGAATCATCCGGGTCGGCGGGGCGATCTCGCCCGACGGGATGATGCCCGTGGCGACCTGGTACAGCAGCGGCTGGAACAGGTGGTGGGTGGTCTTGGCGATGAGCTTGATGTCCACGTCGGCCCGCTTGAGCGCCTTGGCGGCGGTCAGCCCGCCGAACCCCGAACCGATGATGACGACTTTGTGCCTATCAGTTGCAGTGGCTCCGGGATGGCTCATGTTCGGGCTCCTCGACGGTGCGTCACGTGCATTTACTACCCATTACGGTAGCCGCCCGAACCTCCGATGGCCGCATCGGTGGGCTGTGGTGTTTCCCACGTCAGGGCGGGAATTACCCCGTCAGATGCGGTTTCAGCGCCTCCGCGACCGCTGTGACGCCGCCGGGCTGATAGCCGTTGAGGCTTGTCACCGGGCTCAGGATGACGCCGGTGATGCCCGCGTCGAGCACCTTGGTCTTGATCTGCTCGGCGACGCGCTCGGCGCTGCCGAACACCGCCTGCTGCCTGAAGTCCTCCGGGATGAGGTCTTCGGTGACGTTCTCGTCGATGATCGCGATGACCAGCATGCTCGTCTCGAGCGTGGCGGGGTCACGACCGATCTCCTCGCAGCGGGCCTTGACCACGTCGAGCTTGCGGCGCAGTTCGTCGAATCCTGCGATGACGTTCAGATGGTCGAAGTGCTTGACCGCCAACGGGATCGTCTTCTTCTCGCCGCTGCCGCCGATCATCAGCGGAATGTGGTCGCGGAAGCGGGGTTCGGCCATGGCCTCTTTCGTGCGGTAGTACTTTCCGTCCACTGTCGGCCGTTCGCCCCGCAGCATCGGCAGGATGATCTCGAGCGCCTCGCCGAGTTTGTTGAAACGGTCTGTGAAGGTGCCGAATTCGTAGCCGAGGGACTCGTGCTCGAGTTCGAACCACCCGGTGCCGAGGCCGAGCACCGCCCGGCCCTGGCTGATCACGTCGAGGGTGGTGATCGCCTTGGCCAGCAGTGTGGGATTGCGGTAGGTGTTTCCGGTGACGAGCGTGCCCAACTGGACGCGCTCGGTCGCGGTCGCCAGCGCGCCGAGGGCGGTGTACGCCTCGAGCATCGGCTGGTCCGGGGTGCCGAGACCCGGCAGTTGATAGAAGTGGTCCATCACGAAGACGGAGTCGAAGCCTGCGGCCTCGGCTTCCTGAGCCTGCGCGATCACCGTGGGGAAGAGTTCGGCGACGCCGGTGCCGTACGAGAAGTTGGGGATCTGAAGTCCGAGTTTGATGGTCACGTCTTCACGTAACCACAACTAAGCGGGGCGGTCACCCCGCTTTAGCTTTCGGTGAACGGGGGAATATTCAGCCGAAGTTTGCGAGCGCACCGTGGCTGACGTGCAGCGTCTGCCCGGTGATGTGCCGGGCGGCCGGCGTGGTCAGGAACAACGCGAGCCGGCTGATCTCCTCGGCCACCGACGGCGGCGTACGCGACAGGCCGTCATAGCCGGGTTCGGCGCTGCGGCCGGACGCGACCGCGTTGACGGTGATGCCGCGGATCCCGAAGTGCGCCGCCTGCCCGGCGGTCCAATCGGACACCGCCGCCTTGACGGCTGCCCCCGCGCTGCCCTCGGCCGGGTTCTCGGGGACGACGTTGATGATCGAACCGCCCGACCGCAGGTGATCGCCGAGGATCTGCACGGTGAGCACGGCCGACAGCGCGGTGCTGTCGAGCGCCTTGCGCCATGCGGTGGCCAGATCGGACAGGGAGTACGTGCGCGGATCGCCGGCGTCCCAGTCCGGGGCGGGCACATTGACGATGGTGTCCAGGTGGTGGGGGAACTGGCCTCGCGCCGCCTCCAGGCTCGCGGGGTCGGTGTTGTCGAGGACGATTGCGTCGACCTCGAGTTCCTTCGCGGTCACCTCGAGGTCGTCGCGGCGTGCGCCGACGACGACGACCCGATGGCCCGCGTCACGGAAGCTTGCTGCGATTGTCCGGCCCAGCTCGGTGTCGCCACCGGTGACAAGCACCTCCATGGCAAGGACCTCCTCCGTGTTCAACGCTGAACCCCAGTCGTTGCACCAGAATGTTACTGGACAGTAGCTACTGGAGGAAACGCGGCGCGCAGCACTTGGCCCCACATCGCCTCTGAAGTGCCATAGGGTCGTGATCTGTGAAGCCCATCGCGGCGGTGACCACCTCGAAGATCAGCGCGATTCCCGCAGCTCGCGACACGCCTTGATCCCGTCGGCCGTCCTCCCTCGCTGGATCTACGTCCCCGCCGCGATGGGGGCACTGTTCGTCGCTGTTCCGCTCGTGGCAGTGGCGGCGAAGGTCGACTGGCCGCGCTTCTGGTCGTTGATCAGCAGCCAGGCATCGCTGTCGGCGTTGGAGCTGAGTCTGCGAACCGCGACCGCGAGCACGGTCCTGTGCCTGATCCTCGGCGTGCCGATGGCGGTGGTGTTCGCGCGCAGCGACGCCAGGGCGGTCCGGACGGTTCGGCCGCTGATCCTTCTGCCTTTGGTGCTTCCGCCAGTGGTCGGCGGCATCGCGCTGCTCTACGCGTATGGCCGCCTGGGCCTCGTCGGCGAATACCTGAACGCCGCGGGGATCCAGATCGCGTTCACCACGACCGCGGTCGTGCTGGCGCAGACGTTCGTGTCGCTGCCGTTCCTGGTCATCTCACTGGAGGGTGCCGCGCGCACCGCCGGCAATGACTACGAGGTGGTCGCCGCGACGCTGGGTGCGAAACCCACCACGGTGTGGTGGCGGGTGACCCTGCCGCTGCTGGCTCCCGGGCTGGTGTCCGGCGCGGTGCTGGCATTCGCAAGGGCGTTGGGGGAGTTCGGCGCCACCCTGACGTTCGCCGGTTCTCGCGAGGGCGTCACCCGCACGCTGCCGTTGGAGATCTATCTGCAACGCGAAAGCGACGCCGACTCCGCCGTCGCGCTGTCGTTGCTGCTCGTCGTGGTCGCCGCGGTCGTGGTCGTCGGCCTTGGCAGCAGGCGCCTGCGTGCCGGGGGCGCCAATGCGTGGTGAGTCATCGTGACCGACATCAGCGTGCGTGCAGTGGTCGAAAACCGCGGTGTGGACCTCGAATTCGCGGTTGGCGCCGGAAAAGTCCTCGCCGTGCTCGGCCCCAACGGGGCGGGCAAGTCGACGATCCTGCACGTGATCGCGGGCTTGGTGCGGCCCGACGACGGCGTTGTCCGTATCGGCGGTCGCGTGCTGACCGACACCGCGACCGGCACGCATGTCGCCACCCATGACCGCCGGGTCGGACTGCTGCTGCAGGATCCGCTGTTGTTCCCGCATCTGAGCGTCGCCGCCAATGTCGCGTTCTCGCCGCGCAGCACCAAAGCAGATGCGGCGCGCTGGCTGGACGAGGTCGAGGCCGGCGACCTCGCCGACCGCATGCCGCGACAGCTGTCCGGGGGGCAGGCGCAGCGGATCGCGCTGGCGCGCGCGCTGGCGGCCGAACCGGACGTCCTGTTGCTCGACGAGCCGTTGGCCGGCCTGGACGTCGGGGTCGCGGCCGCCATGCGCGCCCTGCTGAGCCGTGTGATGGTCCGTGACGGCCGGTCGGCGGTGTTGATTACCCACGATCTGGTCGACGTTCTGACCCTCGCCGACACGGTGCTCATCCTCGAGGGGGGCAAGATCGCCGAAATGGGTTCGACCGCATCGGTTTTGGCGTCGCCGAGGAGTAGGTTCGGGGCGCGCTTCGCCGGTGTGAACCTGGTCATCGGCACCGCGGATGACGACGGAGTGCTGACGACACCGTGGGGTCCCTGGCACGGCGTCGCCGGACCCGATGTCGTCGCGGGGCGGCCCGCGGTGGCCTTGTTCTCGCCGGCGGCGGTCGCGGTGTATCGGGATAAGCCGCACGGCAGCCCCCGCAACACGATCGCGGTGACGGTCGCCGAACTCGACAGCCACGGGCCCTCGATCCGGGTGCGCGCCGAGGTGCAGCCAGACGGTGCTCCCGGTCTCGCCGCCGACATCACCACCGACTCGGCCGCCGAACTGCGACTGACCCCGGGGGAGCGGGTCTACTTTTCGGTCAAAGCGCAGGAGGTCACCCTGCTCCCGAGCCCGTAACGGCGGGGCTCGCCGTCACGAATTACCGACTGGATCGCGCCGACACACGGCGCTCGTCCGACCCGACTGCCCCCGCGCCACGCGTCGGGGCCCTCGTGATGTCAGCAATCGCACATTATCCCACTGACTGGTGATTTGCCGCTCACAGCAATGTCACAATTTGGCACATTTGGAGCACCTCACACTTGCGTCACGACGGTAACACGGTAGTTTCTTTCCCATGGATCAGCCGGACGCCACAGGCGCACACCGCAAGGGCCTCTCGAAGTCGCTGGCGCTCGCAGCGCTGACCGGTGCCACCGCAGTGGCGCTCGCGCTGCCGTCGATCGCGCAAGCACAGCCGGAGCCCACGCCGACGCCCGAGCCGCCGCCGAGCGGCAACACGTTCATGCAGGGGCCTCCGCCTCCGCCCGCCGATCCGAATGCACCACCTCCTCCGCCTGCGGACCCGAACGCACCGCCGCCGCCGCCGGCCGATCCCAACGCACCGCCGCCGCCGCCGGCGGATCCGAATGCGCCGCCGCCACCTCCTGCCGATCCCAACGCACCGGCCCCGCCGCCGGTCGACCCCGGACGGGTCGACAACGCCGCCGGCGGACTGAGCTTCGTCGTGCCCGCGGGCTGGAAGGTCTCCGACGCCACCCAACTGTCCTACGGCCAGGTGCTGTTGACGAAGATCGCACCGGAAGGTGCTGAGCCGCCGAACGATACGAGCGTGCTTCTCGGGCGGCTCGACCTGAAGTTGTTCGCAGGCGCCGAAACCGACAACACCAAAGCGGCACAACGCCTTGCGTCGGATATGGGCGAGTTCTTCATGCCGTTCCCCGGCACGCGCGTGAACCAGCAGACGGTTCAGCTCGACGCCGCGGGCATGCCGGGTATGGCGTCCTATTACGAGGTGAAGTTCACCGACACCAACAAGCCGACCGGTCAGATCTGGGCGGGCGTCGTCGGTGAGCCGGTCGAACCCGGCACGCCGCGCGGTCAGCGCACCCCGCAGCGCTGGTTCGTCGTCTGGCTGGGGACCGACACCAACCCGGTGCCAAAGGAAGAGGCTGTGGCGCTGGCCAACTCGATCCGGCCGTACACGCCGCCGGCGGCTCCTCCGCCACCGGACCCGAACGCACCGCCTCCGCCGCCGGGAGCCCCTGTGCCGCCGCCTGCCGATCCGAACGCGCCGCCTCCGCCGCCGGCAGACCCCAACGCGCCGCCCGCGCGGCCGGGTGTCGGTGTGGCCGTACCGGTGGCGCCGGAGGCGGCGCCGGGAATGCTCCCGCCGTCCTGATGGGCTGACGGAGACCGCCGCGGGACCCCGAAGAACCTAACTGTCAGTTGGTGTTCAGGGGCCAACCCGCGGCGGCTGGGCGGTGGCGACGTTGACGATGAAACAGTTGGTCCCGCCGAACCCGAGCACGCCGGTGGTCTGGCAGCGCTCGAAGTTTCCGTCGGGTGCGACCGGTCCGTCGCAGATTTCGCCGCCGCCCCACGGGGTCCAGCCCGCCTGGCATCCGGCGTTCGCCGGAGCAGCCAAGGCCACGGCGATACCGCTTGCGGTCAAGGCACTGATCGCCAGTGCAACAAGTGCTTTCATACCTCCACCTCCCCGTGCGGCACCGGTGCTGACCGGTACATAGCTGTCCCGCGGTGCAGACCGCGTTACACACAGGTTATGCCGTCGTGACCGATTAGGAATCGCAATTCGACGACTGCTGATCTTGACCGTGATAACGGCTGAATCGTTATCCACGTCCGGTATAGCTGAAGGTGGCCCAGCGGCCCCGCTGGCGCCACGGCCAGCGATAGGAGATCCCGATGGACATCATTGCGGCTACCGAGTTCCTCGCAGAACGGTCCACCACGCTCACCAGCGTCGGCTGGATCGGCTACATCATCATCGGGGCGCTCGCCGGTTGGATCGCCGGAAAGATCGTCAAGGGCAGCGGATCCGGCATTCTGATGAACATCGTGATCGGAATCGTCGGCGCCTTGATCGGCGGCTTCCTCCTCAGCTTCTGGTTCAACACCGCTGAGGGCGGTTGGTGGTTCACCTTCTTCACCGCGATCCTCGGTTCGATCATTCTGCTGTGGCTCGTCGGCCTGGTGCAGAAAAAGACCTAGCGTCACCATGGGGTGATGAGCACCCCAACGATGAGCGCATGGCGGGTTCGGCGGCCGGGCCCGATGAGCAGTCGGCCGCTCGAGCACGTCACCGCGGAGGTACCACGGCCCGCACCCGGTGAACTTCTCGTCGCGGTGCGGGCATGTGGCGTGTGCCGCACCGACCTTCACGTCGCCGAGGGCGATCTGGCGGTGCACCGCCGTGGGGTCATCCCGGGCCACGAGGTGGTGGCGAAAGTCGTCCAAATTGGCCCCGAAGTCGGACCCGGAAGCACTGCGACACCGGCGGACAGTGAGTTCGCAGTCGGCGACCGCGTCGGCATCGCCTGGCTCCGGCACACGTGCGGCACGTGCAAATACTGCCGGAGCGGCAACGAGAACCTGTGCCCGGAATCTCGTTACACCGGATGGGACACCGACGGCGGATACGCCGAATTCGCCACTGTCCCAGCCGCTTACGCGCATCACCTGCCGCAGGGATATTCCGATTCCGAGCTGGCGCCGCTGCTCTGTGCGGGCATCATCGGCCATCGCGCACTGCTGCGAGCCGAACTGCCGCCCGGGGGACGTCTTGGCATCTACGGCTTCGGGGGAAGCGCACACCTGACGGCACAGGTGGCGCTCGCGCAGGGTGCCGAGGTGCATGTGATGACGCGCGGCGATGAGGCAAAGGAATTGGCGTTGGCGCTCGGCGCAGCGTCGGTTCAGGGTGCTGCTGACCGTCCGCCGGTGCCGCTGGACTCCGCGATTCTCTTCGCGCCGGTCGGCGATCTGGTGCTGCCCGCGATGGAGGCGCTGGACCGCGGCGGCACGCTGGCCGTCGCCGGCATTCACCTGTCGGACATCCCGCCGATGAACTACCAGCGGCACCTTTTCCAGGAGCGCCAGCTGCGGTCGGTGACGTCGAACACGCGCGCCGACGCCCGTGAGTTCCTGGCTTTCGCCGATCGTCATCGCCTCGAGGTGACGAGTCCGGAGTACCCCCTCGGCAAGGCCGACCAGGCGCTCGCCGACCTCAGCGCCGGACGCATCTCAGGTGCCGCGGTCCTGGTGATCTAGAGCGCTGCGAGCGCGGCGCCGAGCCGGCCCGCCAAGTCTCCGCGGCCGTACCGGTAGAGGGGTCCCGTGCCGTCGCCCAACACGAGGCGCAACCGCGCCATGCCGCGGGCACTCACCGGTCGGGGGGCGTGCAGCCGCAGCGTGATCGTGTCGAGGAGGTCTTCGGCCGCCGCGATGTTGGCGGCATGCACGGGTATCCGCGATGACAGCGCGTGACCGCCGTCGCGGTCGGCGACGGCCGCGCGCAGGGACCGTGCGATAGCCTCTCGCTCGGCCGTCGAGGTCAGACGCGCTTCATGGGCTGCAAGTGCACTGCCTGCTGGAGCGGGTACGCCGACGGCGAGCTGGCGGTCGAAGTGCTCGGCGCGAAGGCGTGCCTGCACTCGCGACATCAGTGACGGTCGCGGACGCGCGTAGGGCGTGGCGGTGGCGGCGATGGTGGAAAGAACGTCGGCTGGGAACTTGTTGTCAGCCATTGGGTATCTACCTCTTTGCCGGCTTTCGGCATTCGATTTCTCTAGTGACTGGCGAACACGTTACAGCGGTCATGCATGACCAGTCAAGTTGATATACCGGTCATGTAGGGTTATCGTGGTCACATGGCTGCCGAACCGCAGCGATGGCCCGCCGACGACGAATCCAAGCCGGCGCCCGGACCGCTGCTCCGAGTTCAGGCCCTGGTCAACACCGTCGAGTTGCCCGCGGGGCCGGATCGCCTGGCCGATCCCGACGACGCTCGTCCCTGGCTGGTCGACCAAGGCCTGTTGACGCCCGACGCCGCCTTGAGCGACACCCACCTGCAGCTGCTGCGCGACGTCCGCGAGGCGTTGCGCACCCTGTTGCTCCGCAACGGGGGCGGGCCGACGCCGACCGAGGCCGAGTTGGCGCCCCTTCGGAAGGTGGCCGCCGGCGGGACCGCGAGGGCCGACTTCGACGCCGATGGGGCGGTGCGTCTGGCCGTGGCCGGCGATTCGGTGGCCGAGCGGCTGCTCGAACTGCTGCTGATCGTGCGAGACGCGCAGCGTGACGGCAGTTGGGCGCGTCTGAAGGTCTGCGCGAACGATGAGTGCAGGTGGGCGTTCTACGACAGGTCGCGCAACCACGGCGGAACGTGGTGCGAGATGTCGACGTGCGGCAACAAGCTCAAGAACCGCGAATTTCGCGCCCGCCGGAAGGCGAACCGCTGACAAGGCGATCGTCGTCAGTCAGGTGGACAGCTGAAACACGAGGGCCGCGGCCAGCGCGCCCAGCCCGTTGAGCGACCAGTGCAACGCGATCGGCGCGATCAGGCTGCCGCTGCGCCGGCGCAGCCAGGTGAAGACGAAACCGGCGAAGGCCGTCGCTGCCACGGCGAGGACAACACCGGCCACCGTGCCGAGCAGGCCGCCGCCGAACAGCCGGGTGAATCCGACGTTGCTGCTGGTCAACCCCAGTGACGTCGCGATATGCCACAACCCGAACAGCAACGAGCCCGCCGCTGCGACACCACGAAACCCCCAGGCCCGGTTCAACGCACCGTGCAATACGCCGCGGAACGCCAACTCCTCGGGTATGACCGTCTGCAGCGGGATGATGATCATCGAGGCGATCAACGCGCCGGAGATCGTCGCGTAGTTGTTGTTCATGAACATCGGCCGCGTCCACGGCAACAGCGCACCGATCGCGATCACCGAGACCACCAGTCCGACGGCGGCCAGCGCATAACCCGCACCTGACTTCCAGTGCTCCCTGCCCAGTCCGAGCTCGGCCCAGCCCAGGCCGCGCGACCGCACGAGAAGCAGAAGACCGGCCGCGGCCGCGGGCACCGTGGCGATGCTGGCCCACGGGGTGGTGAAGTGGGCGATGACGTTGGTGAGCGCGAGCACCACGACGACGACGGCGATGTCCACGTAGATACGGAAGTGATGAAGCGCGGACAACTGCTCGATCAGCGGGTGCGCCGGCGGCACGGCTGCCACCGGCGGGTGGGAGCGCAGCGACTCCGGGATCGACAGCGCTTGATCGGACACGGGTCGCGATTCTACCGGCGTTCGCTGAGCGTCTCCTGAGACAGGGAGGTCGCCTGGTAGTCGGGGTCCCATGTCCAGTTCGTGATTGCGGGGTCGTCCTCGCCGTGATCCCGCGTGTAGCGCCGCGCCGCCATGCGGGCGTCGACCATACGCTGGCGCAACATCGCCGCGCGGGACGCCAGGCCGTCCACGCGGTCGATGACATCGAGCACGAGATGGAACCGGTCCAGGTCGTTGAGCATCACCATGTCGAACGGCGTGGTCGTCGTCCCGCGCTCCTTGAAGCCGCGCACGTGCATCTGGGCGTGATTGGTGCGCCGGTACGTCAACCGGTGGATGAGCCACGGGTAGCCGTGATAGGCGAAGATGACGGGCTTGTCGGTGGTGAAGAGCGCGTCGAACTCGCGATCGGACAGCCCGTGCGGATGTTCGGTGTCGGGCTGCAGCCGCATCATGTCGACGACGTTGACCACCCGCACACCCAGCTCCGGCAGTTCGCGGCGCAGGATGTCGGCGGCGGCCAGCGTCTCGAGCGTCGGGATGTCACCGGCGCACGCCAGCACCACGTCGGGTTCACCGGTCGCGGTGCTGGCCCAGCCCCAGATTCCGAGCCCGCGGGTGCAGTGCGCGATCGCCTGATCCATGTCGAGGTAGGTCAGCGCGGGCTGCTTGCCGGCCACGATCACGTTGACATAGTGACGGCTGCGCAGACAGTGGTCGGCCACCGACAACAGTGTGTTGGCGTCCGGCGGCAAATAGACGCGGACGACCTCGGGCCGCTTGTTGGCGACGTGGTCGATGAAACCCGGATCCTGATGTGAGGCGCCGTTGTGGTCCTGACGCCAAACATGGGACGTCAGAAGGTAATTCAACGACGCGATCGGACGACGCCACGGCAGCTGCCCGCTGCTGTACAGCCACTTGGCGTGCTGGTTGAGCATCGAGTCCACGATGTGCACGAACGCCTCGTAGCAGTTGAACAACCCGTGCCGACCGGTCAGCAGATAGCCCTCGAGCCAGCCCTGGCAGAGGTGTTCGGAGAGCACCTCCATCACCCGGCCGTCGGGGCTCAGGTGGTCGTCGTCGGGTCCGGTCTCAGCCAGCCACGTCTTGTCGGTCGCCTCCAAGACCGCCGACAGCCGGTTCGAGGCGGTTTCGTCGGGACCCATCACCCGGAAGCGATCCGGGTTGTGACGGATCACGTCGCGCAGGAACGTACCGAGCACCCTGGTGGCTTCCGCGGTTCCCGTCGCGGGTTTCTCGACTGCGACGCCGTAGTCGGGGAACGCGGGCAGGTCGAGGTCGCGCAGTAACAGCCCGCCGTTGGCATGCGGGTTCGCGCTCATGCGTCGCTCACGCTGCGGGGCGAGCTCCCGAAGGTGGGGCCGCAGCGCCCCGTCGTCGTCGAACAGTTCGTCGGGGGAGTAGCTGCGTAACCACTCCTCGAGCTGTGCCAGATGTTCCGGGTTGCTGCGCGTCTCCGAGAGAGGCACCTGGTGCGATCGCCAGGTGCCCTCGACCTTGTTGCCGTCGACCTCCTTCGGCCCGGTCCAGCCCTTGGGGGTGCGCAGCACGATCATCGGCCACAGCGGCCTGCCCTTCTCACCGTCGAGCCGGGCGGCCCGCTGGATCGCCGCGATCTGGTCGAACGCCTCATCGAGTGCGGTGGCCAGTTGCTGATGCACGTCGGCCGGGTCGTCACCGGCCACCGTGATGGGCCGATAGCCGTAGCCGCCCAGCAGCGCCTCGAGCTCCTCCTGCGGGATCCGCGACAACACCGTGGGGTTGGCGATCTTGTATCCGTTGAGGTGCAGGATCGGCAGCACCGCACCGTCCGTGACGGGGTTGAGGAACTTGTTGGAATGCCAGCTCGCCGCCAGCGGCCCGGTCTCGGCTTCACCGTCGCCGACCACACACGCGACCACCAGATCGGGGTTGTCGAAGGCGGCGCCGAATGCATGGACCAGTGCGTAGCCCAGCTCACCGCCTTCATGGATCGATCCCGGCGTCTCCGATGCGACGTGACTGGGGATACCTCCAGGAAACGAAAATTGGCGGAACAGCTTTCGCAGCCCGTCGGTGTCCTCGGAGATGCTCGAATACACCTCGGTGTACGTACCTTCCAGATACGCGTTGGCCACCAGTCCCGGACCGCCATGGCCGGGCCCGGTGATGTAGATGACATTGAGGTCACGGTGCCGGATCACCCGGTTCAGGTGCGCGTAGGCGAGGTTGAGGCCGGGGGTGGTGCCCCAATGGCCCAGTAGCCGCGGTTTCACGTGATGCGGCGCCAGCGGCTCACGCAGTAACGGATTGTCCAGCAGGTAGATCTGGCCCACCGACAGATAATTCGCGGCGCGCCAGTACGCGTCGATGAGCGTCAGTTCGTCGTCGGACAGCGTGGGGCCGATCACCTGGTCGGTCATTGGACTCATCATCGTCGTGGCGGGTGAACAATGCGTTATATCCCGGTACCCGATTGCCGCAGAGCTAAGCATTAGCCTGACGGTCGTGTTGGGATTCGCGGTACCGCAGTACGGGGCCGCCGCCTACGCCGATCTCGGCCGCTTCGCGTCGGCCGCCGAGGAACTCGGCGCGGACAGCCTCTGGGTCGGGGACCGGCTGCTGCCCGCAGTACACCCCGTGGTCGGATATGCGGGCACGGATTCGATCCCCGAGCAGTTCCGCACCGGCATCGATCCGTTCGTCGCATTGGCGGTCGCCGCCACCGCGACGAACAGGGTCCGACTCGGCAGCAGTGTGTTCGTCGCCCCTTGGTATTCGCCGGTGCAGTTGGCGCGCCAATTGACCAGCCTGGACGTGGTCAGCGGTGGGCGCCTGCTGCCGGGGTTCGGCATCGGTTGGTCGCCGGAGGAGTATCAGGCCGCGGGCGCGCCGTTCCGCCGGCGAGGCGCTCAGCTCGATGAGCTCCTGGACGCCCTGGAAGCGTTGTGGACGACGAATCCCGTTGCGCACCAAGGTGAACGGTGGACCATCCCGGAGTCGTGGGTGAACCTCAAGCCGGTGCAGCGCCCGCACCCACCGATCTATCTGGGTGCATTCACGCCGGCCGGGCTCAAGAGGGTGGGTGCGCGTGCCGACGGCTGGACGCCGGTGGTGCAGGTGCCGGGCGCCGTGAGCATCGAGATGCTGGACTGGCAACGGCGGGCCATCCACGAGGCCGCTCGCGCTGCTGGCCGCGATCCGTCGTCGATCCACCCGTACGTCCGGATCAATGTCGCAGAGGGCACACCCGTCGAGCGGGTCGCCGACGCCGTCGCGATGCTCGCCGACAACGGCTATCCCGACGCGTTCGTCGACCTGCTCTACGTCTGCACCTCCACCGACTCCCATCTCGAATGGGTGGAACGGCTGCTGAAGCGGTGATCGAGAGGCTCCTGGCGTCGGTGCGGGTCCTGGACCTGGGCGGCGCGTCATCCGACGGCGTTGGCCGCCTGTTCGCCGACCTCGGCGCCGACGTGCTCAAGATCGAACCGCCCGAAGGCAGCGAGGCCCGAAGCGCGCTGCCCTCCGTCGCGGGCGCAAGCATCGCGTTCGCGGTGCACAACGCCAACAAGCGCAGCGCGGTGCTCGACCCCGACAGTGCCGCGGACCGGCAGCGGCTGCTCGAGCTGGCAGGCGTCGCCGACGTCGTGGTCGACAGCGGCAGTCCCGGCACTGCCGCCGCATTCGGAACATCCTGCGCTGCGCTCGCCGACCGCTTCGGGCACCTGGTGGCGTTGTCGGTGACCGACTTCGGCACCACCGGTCCGTACTGTTCGCGGACGGCCACCGACGCTGTGTTGTACGCGATGTCGACCGCCCTGTCGCGGACCGGTCCGACGGCAGGCAGGCCGGTCCTTCCTCCCGAGGGCCTCGCGTCGGGGACCGCCGCGGTGCAGGCGGCGTGGGCGACGTTGGCTGCCTACTACCGCCGATTACGAGACGGCAGAGGCGATTACATCGACTTCTCCCGCTTCGAGGGGGTCCTGCAGGCGCTCGATCCGCCGTTCGGTTCGGAGGGGCAGGCCTCCGTCGGCCAGAAGACGCCTCGTGAGCTGTGGCGGGGCCGGCCGCGCAATCAGCAGATCTATCCGATCTTCGCCTGCAAGGACGGCCACGTCCGCATCTGCCTGCTGTCACCGCGCCAGTGGCACGGAATGCGGGGCTGGCTGGGCGAACCCGAGCAGTTCGCCGACCCCATGTTCGACACCATTGCGGCGCGGTACGCCGCCTCCCGCGAACTCAACGCTGCGATCGCCGAGCTCGTCGCACCGCAGACGATGGACGCGCTGGTCGCCGAGGGGCAGTCGCGCGGAGTCCCAGTGGCCGCGGTCCACACGGCGGCAGAAGCCTTGGCGTCGGAGCACTTTCGCGCGGTGGGCGCGCTGACCGACCTGAAGGTCGCCGCGGAGGTGACGCTGACGGTGCCCATTGGCCCAGTTATCGTCGACGGCCGACACGCCGGGGTCGGATGTCCGGCGCCCGAGCTGGGCACCGATGAACCCGATTGGGCCACAGGTGCATTCGCCGCCGAACCCCGCGAGAACGGCCTCGTGCGGCCCTTCGACGGCCTGCGCATTCTCGACCTCGGGGTGATCGTCGCCGGTGGCGAACTCGGCCGGCTTTTCGCGGATCTGGGTGCCGAGGTGATCAAGGTGGAAAGCGCCGCCTATCCGGACGGCCTTCGCCAGACCCCACCCGGCATGACGATGAGCAGGTCGTGGGCGTTGACGCACCGCAACGAGCAGAGCCTCGGCCTTGACCTACGGCATCCCGAAGGTGCTGAGCTTTTCCGCCGCCTCGTCGCGGAGGCGGATGCCGTGTTCGCGAACTTCAAACCCGGAACGCTTGACTCGCTTGGCTTTTCGTACGCCCAATTGCGGGAGATCAATCCGCGGATCGTGTTGGCCGAGAGCAGTGCGTACGGGCCGACGGGGCCGTGGAGCGACCGCATGGGATACGGCCCGCTGGTGCGCGCGGCGACGGGGGTCACCTGGTTGTGGACCTCCCATGATGCCGAACCGGGGAGTTTCTACGATGCGACCACCGTCTTTCCCGACCACGTCGCCGCCAGGCTCGCCGCGATGGCGGCGCTGGCCGCCCTGATTCGGCGAGAGCGCACCGGAAGTGGAGCGCACGTACACATCCCGCAGGCCGAGGCGGCCGTGCACCTGCTCGCCACCGCGTACGTCACCGAAGCCGCGCGCTCAGCAGGCGTCGCGGTGGACGGGGACGAGTCGATCCACGGCGTGTACCCGTGCGCGGGTGAGGACGAATGGTGTGTGATCTCCGTGCGCTCCGAAGCCGACCGCGCCGCATTGTCGGCGGCCATCGGCGGTGCCGACGTACCACGCGGGCGGACGGAGTTTCTCGCCGCCGTATCGGAGTGGACGCGGGCCAGGGACAAGTCGGACGTGACCGAAACACTGCAGGCAGCAGGTGTCCCCGCGGCACCGATGAACCGTGCCGTGGACATACCGACCGATCCGCAGGTGGTTTCCCGGCGGCTGTACTCTGACATGCCGCATCCGTTGTTCGATGTGCCGATGCTCAGTGAGACGGGCCCCGCGCCCTACACGGGTATTCCAGCCGCGGAACTCCGACCCGCCCCGATGCCAGGGGAGCAGACCCGCCAGATCTGCCACGAGGTGCTCGGGTTGAGCGACGAGGAGACCGATCGGCTCATCGCCGACGGCATACTTTTCGCTCGATAAGGGAGTACAAGATGGATCCGCGCACGCCGGTGTTGGTCGGATATGGCCAGGTCAACCAGCACGACGAGAACCCCGGTGTGGAGCCGGTCGACCTGATGGAGGCGGCCGCCCGCGCCGCCGCCGATCCCCGCGTGCTGGAGGCCGTCGACGCCATTCGGGTGGTGAACCTGCTGTCCTGGCGGTACCGGGATCCGGGATTGCTGCTGGCCCAGCGCATCCGGGCCGACGGGGCCGCCACGCGCTACACCGGCATCGGCGGTAACGTGCCCCAGACCCTGGTCAACAAGGCGTGCTTGGACATCCAGGCGGGTCGCGCCGAGGTGGTGTTGATCACAGGCGCCGAGACGTGGCGGACCCGGTCACGCGTGCGCGCGACTGGCGCCAAACCCCAATGGACACGACAGGACGACTCCGTGCCCATCGCCGAAGGCTCCGACGAAGGCATCGAACTCGCGGGTCCGGCCGACCTTCGCATCAAGCTCGATCGCCCTGCATACGTCTATCCGATGTTCGAACAGGCACTGCGGATCGCCGCGGGTGAATCGCAGGACGACCACCGCCGTCGCATCGGCGAACTCTGGGCGCAGTTCAGCGCCGTGGCCGCGACAAACCCGCATGCATGGAGCCGGGAAGCGTTGTCGGGCAAGGACATCGCCGAGCCCAGCCCCAAGAACCGGATGGTCAGCTGGCCGTACACGAAGTTGATGAACTCCAACAACATGGTCGACCAGGGTGCGGCGCTGGTGTTGACGTCGGTCGAGAAGGCGACCTACCTTCAGATTCCGCGGGACCGCTGGGTGTTCCCCTACGCCGGCACTGACGCCCACGACACATACGTGATCAGCGACCGCGCCGAGTTTTACACGTCGCCCGCGATCCGGATCGGCGGCACGCGCGCGCTGGAGCTGGCGGGCAGCGGGATCGACGACATGGCGTTGATCGACGTCTACTCGTGCTTCCCGTCGGCGGTGCAGGTGGCCGCCAACGAACTCGGCGTGCCGGCGGGTGACCCGTCCCGGCCGTTGACCGTGACGGGCGGGCTGACATTCGCCGGCGGCCCCTGGAACAACTATGTGACGCACTCGATCGCGACCATGGCCGAACGCCTGGCCGCGAACCCCGGACAGCGCGGACTGATCACCGCCAACGGCGGATACCTCACCAAGCACAGTTTCGGGGTGTACGGCACGGAGCCGCCGACCCGTGAATTCCGCTGGGAGGACGTGCAGTCCGAGGTCGACCGCGAACCCACCCGCGAAGCGGTCATCGAGTGGTCGGGGGTGGGCACCGTCGAAACATGGACCACGCCGTTCGATCGGACCGGGGCACCGGAGAAGGCCTTCCTCGCTGTCCGCACCCCCGAGGATGCGCGGGCGCTCGCGGTGATGCACGAGGACGTCGAAGTCACGGTGCGCGAGGACATCGCCGGGGCCAAGGTCTCGGTCAACCGGGACGGCACCGCGACCCTGGTGTGACCTCAGTCGAGGTCGGAGAGCAGGGCGTCGACCCGCTTTCTGGCGACGACGTCGGCGCCGGGACCCACCACCGCGTGCACCCGGCCCGCCTCCACCGCGTCGATCGCCGCCTCGGCCACGACGTGGGGGCTGATCGCGCCCTGCATCGCGTCCGCGTCGCCCTCGGCCGGTGTGGCCGCAGCGCCCGGCGGCACCAGCCTCGCCGAGTTCCGTCCCAACGGGGTATCCACCAATCCCGGGCACAGCACCGTCGCGCCCAGATGCTCTGACACAGCCTTCAATTCGACGTTCAGGGTCTCGGTCAGGCCGACTACCGCGTGCATGGTCGCGTTGTACGGCGCGAGTGTCGGCAACGGTATCAAACCGCCCGCCGACGCGGTGTTCAGAAAGTGTCCCGAACCCTGGGCGATGAACACCGGCGCGAACGTGCGCACTCCATGCACGACACCCATCAGCTTCACGTCGATGAGCCATCGCCACGTTTCCAGTCGCTGTTCCCACATCGGAGCCTGTTCGCAAACCACGCCGGCGTTGTTGCACACGAGATCGACCCGCCCGTACCGTTCGATGGTCTCGTCGGCCAGCGCGTCCATATCGGCGTCGACACTGACGTCGGCGTGCACACCGACAATGCGGCCGGCGTGTGACGACAGTGCGTCGACGGCGGCGGGGATCGCGTCCTCCCGCACATCGGCGATCATCACGTTCACGCCCCGGCGCACCAGCACGGAGGCCAGGGCGAATCCGATGCCGCTGGTGCCTCCTGTCACCACGGCGGCCTGTCCCGGTGCGATCTTCACGGGGCATCCATTGGCACGTCGGTATAGCGCGGGGCGAAACCGTCAGGGGAGAACGTGAAGCCCTTGCCGCTGAACTCGCTCAAACACGACACCCCGGTGGCCTCCTGCACATTGCAGCGGAATCCGGCCGCGGCCAGGATTCTGTTGAAGGGCAGCACTTCTGCAGGTCCCGGCTTGAGTGCGAACTCCGGTTGTTCGAGTGCGACGAACCTGGCATCGCCTTCGCGTGGAACGACAACGGCGTTGGGCACCGCTTCCTCGCCGGTGGCGTTAGGCACCGAGTCCGGTGCGCCGGTGATGCCCAACCCGGACGGCCAGTTGTTGACGGACTGACAACCCGCCTTCACCCGCGGAACGATCGCACAGGCCCATGCGCCGCTGGGGGAGGTGAAGTAGTAGCTGGTGCCGCCGGTTGGGTGTGCGACGTAGTCGAAGGCGTTCGCCAGATGCGCGTTGCTCGGCGGTGGCGCGGATGGCGTCGTCGACATGCCGACCGGCCCGGCCGCCGGTGCTTCGTCGGTGTTGGTGATCGCCGTCGAGGAGCAGCCCGCGGCCAGCACCGCCACCGTTGTCAGTGCCATGGACAGTGCGCAGCGGGCCACTTATGCGCGGACGAGCTGGTCGGGGTCGACCGGCTCCCGCGACCGGATCAGCGCTTTGATGTCGTCGAGCCCCTCCCAGATGTTGACGTTCATCCCTGCGAGCACCCTGTTCGCATCGTCGAGCCAGAAGGCCGTGAACTCGCGGCCGGCGAGATCACCGCGGAACACCACCCGGTCGTACTCGGGCGCATGCCCCACGTACTCCATGCCGAGGTCGTACTGATCGGTGAAGAAATACGGCAGTTCGTCGTACTGCTGCGACGCGCCGAGCATCCCGGCGGCTGCGACTGCCGGTTGCTTGAGGGCGTTCGCCCAGTGCTCGGTGCGTATCCGGGTGCCGAACAGTGGATGCTCGGCCGCCGCGATGTCACCGACCGCGAAGATGTCCGGATCGCTGGTGCGCAGGGACGCATCGACCAGTACGCCGCCCTGCCCGGTGGCCAACCCGGCCTGCTCGGCCAGCCCGGTGTTGGCTGCCGCTCCGACGGCCACCAGCACCGCATCGGCGGACACGGTGGAACCGTCGCCGAGCTTGAGCCCCGTCGCGGTGCCGCCGGAGGTCGTGATCTCGTCGACCGTCGTACTCAGCCGTAGATCCACGCCGTGGTCGCGGTGCATCGCTGCGAACACCTCGCCGGCTTCGCGGCCGAGCGCGCCCATCAGCGGCACTTCCGCGGTTTCGACGACGGTGACCGAGGCGCCGCGTTCCCGGGCGCCCGCGGCGACCTCCAGCCCGATCCATCCAGCGCCGACGATTGCCAGTGAAAAGCCCTCGTTGAGAAGGGAACTCAGCGCTATGGCGTCGTCGATCGTGCGCAGGTAGTGCACGCCGCCGGCGTCGGCACCCGGGATCGGTGGCCGGCGCGGCGAGGATCCGGTCGCCAGCAGCAGCTTGTCGTAACCGACCGTGGTGTCGTCGGGCAGGGACACCGTGTGGGCGCTGGGGTCGATCCCCGTCACTTCGGTGCCGAGCTGCAGCTCGACGTGGTGGTCGCGATACCAGGCCGACGACGCGGCGGTGAACTCCTCGAACTGCTTCTTGCCGAGGAGAAACTCCTTGGAAAGCGGGGGACGTTCGTAGGGCAGGTGCTCCTCCGCGGCGAACAACACCACGTGCCCGTCGAAGTCCTTGTCGCGCAATGCTTCTGCGGCCTTGGCTCCAGCCAGGCCGCCGCCCACGATGGCGAATGTTGACGACGTTGTCATGGCATCTGAGCTTACTCGCGACAGGGCGCTTCGGGATGGCCGTCAACCACAGCCGGCCAACAGCTCCTTGAGCTTTCGCGCGTTGTGGATGGCGTGCCCGCCCAGGTCGTTGTTGAAGTAGACCAGCACCCGACGGCCCTCGTCGCGCCATCCGGCCACCCGGTCGGCCCATTCGGCCAGCTCGTCGTCGGTGTACGACCCCGCATAGATCGAGTCCTGCGGGGGGCCGTGCATGCGGATGTACACCAGGTCGCTGGTCGCCCGCGGGACACAGGTCAGGCCGGCCCCGCTCATCACCACGTAGGCGGCGCCGTGCCGTTCGAGGAGGGCGTAGACAGCGTCGTCATCCCACGAGGGATGCCGCAACTCCATGGCCACCGGGATCCAGTCGGGCATCAGGTTCAAGAAATGGTCGAGGCGCTCGTCGTCGCGTTCGAGCTCGGGATGCAGCTGAACCAGCAGCGCCTCGCGCCGATCACCGAGCGCGGTCCAACAGCGCTCGAACCGCTCCACCCATGGTTCCGGCGAACGCAGCCTGCGGTAGTGGGTGAGTCCCCGCTGGGCCTTGACCGACATCGTGAAGCCGTCGGGCAGCCGCCGGCGCCAGCCCTCGAAGGTGGCGTCCTTCGGCCACCGGTAAAAGCTGGCGTTGAGCTCGACGGTGTCGAACTCCTCGACGTAGACGGCCAGCCGCTTGGCCACCGGCAGCTTCGGCGGATACAGGACGCCGGCCCAATGGTCGTAGGACCAGCCGGAGGTGCCGACGCGTATCTCGTTACTTGCGCGGGAGGCTCTTGGCGTAGTCGACGCCATGGTTCACCCAGCCCTGTAGCTGGCGTTTGCTCTTGACACCCGCTACGGATACCCGCAACCAGCCGCGAGTCTCGCGTCCCGCCATGATCATCGGTTCGACGTGGTCGCGGGACAGCAGCTTCTCGGTGTTGTCCGGCGGGACGCGGACCATCAAGCCGCCCTTGCCACTGACCACCACCGCCATGTTGCCGTTGATGAGAAACGCCAGCCCGCCGAACATCCGCCTCTCGTCCACGCCGGGCTGGTTGGCGACGAGTTCGCGGATGCGGTGGGCCAGGTCTTCGTCATAGGCCATGCAACGACCGTAACGCCATGGCGCGATTCGGGGGGAAATCGCGCCATGGCGTTACATCCGGTCTCAGGCGGCGACCGTCGCCGCAGCCTCCGCGGGCACCAGCGCCTGCGCGACGATCTCGGCGACGTCGGTCATCGGCTTGACCTCCAGCGATTCGAGCACATCGGCCGGGACATCATCCAGGTCGGCCTCGTTGCGCTGGGGGATGAAAACCGTTGACAGGCCGGCCCGTTGCGCCGCCAGCAGCTTCTGCTTGACGCCGCCGATCGGCAGCACCCGGCCATTCAGCGTCACCTCGCCGGTCATGCCGACATCGGAGCGCACCTGACGCCCGGTGGCCATCGACACCAGCGCCGTCACCATCGTCACGCCCGCCGACGGTCCGTCCTTGGGCACCGCGCCCGCGGGCACGTGGACGTGGATCCGGCGGTCCAGCGCCTTCGGGTCGACGCCGAGCTGTTCGGCGTGTGACCGGACGTAGGACAGCGCGATCTGCGCGGACTCCTTCATCACGTCGCCGAGCTGACCGGTCAGCTGCAGGCCCGGCTCACCCTCGGTTGCGCCGGCCTCGATGTAGAGCACGTCGCCGCCCATGCCCGTCACCGCGAGGCCCGTGGCCACCCCCGGCACCGCCGTGCGCTCCGCCGATTCGGGCAGGAAGCGCGGACGGCCCAGGTAATCGACGAGATCGGGCTCGTCGATAACGATCGGACCCGTACCTTCGGCCAGCTTCGTCGCCACCTTGCGCATGGCCTTCGCCAGCAGTCGGTCGAACTGCCGTACACCCGGTTCCCGTGTGTAGTCGGTCGCGATCTTGCGCAGCGCCGCCTCGGTGACCGTCACTTCGTCCTCGGTCAGCGCCGCCTTCTCCCGCTGCCGGGGCAGCAGGAAGTCACGCGCGATCGCCAGCTTGTCGTCGGCGGTATAGCCGTCGAGCTCGATCAGCTCCATGCGGTCCAGCAGCGCCGACGGGATGTTCTCGATCACGTTCGCCGTCGCCAGGAACACGACATCGGACAGGTCCAGATCCAGCTCCAGGTAGTGGTCGCGGAACGTGTGGTTCTGCGCCGGGTCCAGCACCTCGAGCAGCGCCGCCGACGGGTCGCCGCGGTAGTCGGAGCCGACCTTGTCGATCTCGTCGAGCAGGACGACGGGGTTCATCGATCCCGCCTCGCCGATCGCGCGCACGATGCGCCCGGGCAGTGCGCCGACATAGGTGCGGCGGTGGCCACGGATCTCGGCCTCGTCGCGCACACCGCCCAGGGCGACGCGAACGAACTTGCGGCCCAACGCCCGAGCGACACTCTCACCGAGCGACGTCTTGCCGACACCCGGGGGACCGGCCAGCACCATCACGGCGCCGGAGCCGCGACCGCCGACGACGGCCATCCCGCGCTCGGCCCGCCGCGCGCGCACCGCCAGGTACTCGACGATCCGGTCCTTGACGTCCTCCAAGCCGTGATGGTCGGCGTCAAGAATCTCGCGGGCGGACTTCAGGTCGGTGGAGTCCTCGGTCTTGACGTTCCACGGCAGGTCGAGCACGGTGTCCAGCCAGGTGCGGAGCCACCCGCCCTCAGGGCTCTGCTCGCTGGCGCGCTCGAGCTTGCCGACCTCGCGCAGCGCGGCCTCGCGGACCTTCTCGGGCAGATCGGCGGCCTCGATGCGGGCACGGTAGTCGGCTGTGCCTCCCTCGCCGTCCGGTCCATCTTCGCCCAACTCCTTGCGGATCGCGGCGAGTTGCTGACGCAGCAGGAACTCCTTCTGCGTCTTCTCCATGCCCTCGCGGACGTCGTCGGCGATCTTGTCGCTGACCTCGACCTCGGCCAGATGGTCGCCGGTCCATTGGATGAGCAGCTTCAACCGCTCTGCGACGTCGGGGGTCTCCAGCAGCTGCCGCTTCTGCACCTGGCTCAGGTACGACGCGTAGCCGGCCGTGTCCGCCAGCGCGGACGGATCGGTCAGCTGGTTGACGAAGTCGATGATCTGCCAGGCCTCACGCCGCTGCAGCATCGCCAGCAGCAGCTTCTTGTAGTCGGCGGCCAGCGCATAAGTCGCCTCGCCCACCGGGTCCTCTTCGATGACCTCGGTCACCTCGACCCACAGCGCGGCGCCGGGACCACTGGCGCCCGCACCGATATGCGCACGCTTGATGCCACGCACCACCGCCGCCGTGCCGCTGCCGCCGGCGATCCGGCCGACCTGGACGATCGTCGCGAGCACCCCGTAGGAGGGGTAACGGTCCTCCAGCCGGGGAGCGATGAGCAGCTCACCCGATTCGGTGGCCCGTGCCGCGTCGACGGCGGCGCGTGCCGCGTCGTCGAGTTCGATCGGCACCACCATGCCGGGCAGCACGATCGACTCGCTCAAAAACAGCACCGGCACGGATTTGGCTTCAGTCATGAATCCTCCAAAGTTCAGTCAGATGGACTCAACCTTGGCCACGCTCACTTTGTTCCCGCACCGGACCCGCGGGCGTTCGCTCTCGGGCGATCTGTGTGCGTTCAGAAGCGCTGAGGGCGCCCCAGCGCACAAATCGCAAATGACAGGGAGCCTGCCGTTCGGGGGGTACGGCAGGCTCCCTGGTTGTGGGTGGAACTAGGTGGTGGCTTGCGCCCCCAGCACCCGCTGGATGTCGGGCTTCATCTGCTCGAGCTGCTGACCCCAGTAGCCCCAGCTGTGCGTGCCCTGCGGCGGGAAGTTGAACACCCCGTTGGTGCCGCCCGCGGCGACGTAGTTGTCCTTGAAGCTGACGTTGGTGCGCAACGTCAGGCCCTCGAGGAACTGCGCGGCCATCAGGTTGCCGCCGCCACCGCTGGTGTCGAGATCCGACGGTGTACCGGAACCGCAGTAGATCCAGATCCGAGTGTTGTTGGCCACCAACTGATTGATGTTGACCATCGGATCGTTGCGCTTCCACGCCGGATCCGACGACGGACCCCACATGCTCTCGGCGTTGTAGCCGCCCGCGTCCTGCATCGCCAGCCCGATCAGCATCGGCCACCAGCCCTCGGACGGGTTCAGGAAGCCCGACAGCGATGCGGCGTAGATGAACTTCTGCGGGTGATAGATCGCGTACGTCAGCGCTGCGGCACCGGCCATCGAGATGCCCACCACCGCGTTGCCGTTCTGCGACACGCCCTTGTTGGCTTCCAGCCACGTCGGCAGCTCGTTGGTGAGGAACGTCTCCCACTTGTAGGTGTAGTTCTGGCCGTTACCCCGTGACGGCTGATACCAGTCGGTGTAGAAGCTCGACTGGCCACCCACCGGCATGACCGTCGACAACCCCGATCCGTAATACCACTCGAAGGCCGGGGTGTTGATGTCCCAGCCGTTGAAATCGTCCTGCGCACGCAGACCGTCGAGCAAATACACCGCGCGCGGACCGCCGCCCTGGAACTGCACCCGGATGTTGCGGTTCATCGATGGCGAGAACACATCCAGATACTCAACGGGCAGCCCCGGCCGGGAGAACGCACCAGCAGTCGCCGATCCCCCGACGAAGCCGATCAGGCCGGGCAGCGTCGCCGCTGCAACGGCGCTCGCCGCCAGCCGGCGAAACCACATCTTTGCGGTACCTCGGCACCTCTCTTTGAACTTCATAACGGCAACCAACCCACCTTTCATCGCATGCCACAAAGCGTTTGCCGTTTGCTCTGCGTGCGTAATGAAACACGTGTACCTGCAGACTTCCGGTGCTCAACACTCGGTTGCGATATCGCGGTTGGCTAACGATTCCGACTCGGCGAGGACTCACCTACCGCCGATCTCAGGTGTGACCAGTGTGAATGAAGTGAAGCGCCGCGCACCTACGGCACGCGCGGAACGAGCCGGTGCAGCTGCGTCACATGGTGCGGGGTGAGTTCGTCGAGCGAGGTCACGCCCAGCAACCGCATGGTGCGGCTGACCTGGCCCGAAAGGA
>JBIQHU010000211.1:0-6146 GCA_044508395.1 Mycobacterium sp.
CCCGTGAGACCAGCAGTCCCACCAGTCAGGTGTCCACCATCAAGGGTCAACCCCAGTTGCTCGACGACTCCAGAGTCTTTGCCAAACGTCTGCAAACTGCAGGGGTCTCCTCGCAGTTGCAAGTTTTCCGCGGCCAGATCCATGTCTTCCAGGCGATGTTTCGCCTACTGCCAGAAGCGCGTGAGGCCCTCAGGCTCGGTGGCGAGTTCTTGGCTACTTCGGCCACCGTCCGTTGACAGCGTCCCTGCGCACGCCTTGACCACGAGGCGCCCCAGCACGAAGGTTGTATGAGCTAACGATGAAACCCGTGAAACGTGAACCAACCCAGGACAATCCCCCTGGTAACCCCTCGATCGTCATCATCGGCGCTGGCTTCGCCGGAATTACCCTTGCACTTCGCCTCAAACGCGCAGGGTTCGACAGGGTCCTCATTGTCGAAAAGGGCGATGGTGTCGGGGGAGTCTGGCGGGAGAACACCTACCCAGGGGCGGCCTGTGACGTCCCGTCGCAGTTGTACTCGATCTCCTCGGCGCCGAATCCCAGGTGGGGTCGGCGTTACGCAGAACAAGGCGATATCCTCGCCTACCTTCGCCGGGTCGCCGACGAAGGTGGTTTGCTGTCCCTCCTTCGGACCAAAGCCGAAATCGCTAAGGCGGCCTTCGATGAGCGCACGAACACATGGCGTCTGACCACGACTACCAGTCAGGAATTGGAGTGCGATGTCGTCATTTCGGCCGTGGGCCAGCTGTCCCGACCCTCAGTTCCTGATATTCCTGGAATCTCGGGCTTCGCGGGCCCGTCGTTTCATTCCGCGAATTGGGACCACGATCTGAATCTCAGCGGCAAGCGGCTTGCGGTCGTCGGCACCGGCGCTAGTTCGGTGCAGTTCGTCCCGGTGGTCGCCGCAGGCGCTGAGCACTTGGACGTTTTCCAACGGTCAGCCCCATGGGTGCTGCCCAAATTCGACCGTCAGTACGGTGGGCGGCATCACCAACTGCTGCGCAAGTTGCCCATTCTGCGGCTCAGCGAACGTCTGATGATTTGGACGATATTCGAGTTCTTGGCGTTGGCACTCGTCGACGCGAAGCCAGTAGCGCGAGTCTTGGGAGTCATCGCCCTCCGGCACCTAGGTCGCCAGGTGTCGGATGCCCGGCTGCGTTCCCACCTGACGCCGGACTATGCGCCCGGGTGCAAGAGGATTCTGTTCTCCAGCGACTATTACCCCGCGCTCGCACGTCCCAACGTTTCATTGGTCACCGACGATATCCAGGCAGTAGAACCTGGCGGAATCCGCACGGTGAACGGCGACTTCCACGCCGCCGACGTGATCATCTACGGCACTGGCTTCAGTGCCACCGAGTTTCTTTCCCCGATGGAGGTCTACGGCCGCTCGGACCGAAAATTGTCGGACGTGTGGGCGGATGGCGCGCACGCCTACTACGGCCTATCGGTGCCAGAGTTTCCGAATTTCCTCATGATGTACGGGCCCAACACCAACGTGGGATCCGGGTCCATCGTCTACATGCTCGAATCGCAGGCCCGACACATCGTCAGGTTGATGAAGGTTCTCCGTGCCCATCCAGGAAGTGTTATCGAGGTCCGTGCCGATGTGGAGAAGCGCTTCAACGACCGGTTGAGTCGCCGCCTGGACAGATCCGTGTGGACTATGTGCACGAGCTGGTATCGCTCGGCGCGCGGGTCGATCTCTACCAACTGGCCCAGCCCGACCTTCTTGTATCGCCTTCGTGCGCGCAGGCCGAAGCGGCGCGCTTACGTCCTGTCGCGTCCCGCGCCCGCGAACTCGTCGCGCAGGGGGACACCCGAGCCGGCCAACACCCATCTGGCCGACATGCCCTATGCCCCAAGCGGGGCCGATAGCGTCGACTAGTGGCGGCTCTGTTCAGTGACGGGTATCCGAGGACCGCGGGGAGTCGCTGACATTCGAGCGGCAACTGTGACCGCCGTTGACAGGGTGGTCACCGGTGTAAACGATGGGTGAAATCCTTCCGATAATGCGAGAAACAACATCAAGGGGGCACTCGATGACCAAATCGCCGTCCGGTTCGGCAAGCAGGTCCCGTGACCGGCTGTTGTCGGTACTACTGAATCCCCTCCCGCAGCGCGTCGAGCGAGCTATCCAGGAGTGAGTCGACGATGGCCGGTTCGCGAACTTGCCGCGCCGCCGACAGGTAGCGGATTGAAGCCAGTTATCGGCGATCAGGGATTGCCTCTCGTTGGCCTTCGCCCGGAACTTACCGGCGGCACGCTCGGGGCAGAATGGTGATTTACTCGCCGCGCTATGTGAGGCGCGCGCCGAGGACGGCGAACGCTTCACTGATGCGGACATCATAAATCACATGATCTTTCTGATGATGGCCGCTCATGACACGTCAACGATCACCGCTGCCGCTGTGGCGTACTTCTTGGCGAAGAATCCTGAATGGCAGGATCGACTTCGTGCTGAGTCTGACCGTCTAGGCGACGATCTGTCGGACATTGAGGACCTGGAGGGGCTTACGGCGATGGACTTGGTCATCAAGGAGTCGCTCAGACTAGTTGCACCGGTACCGTTGGTTATGCGTAAGACGGTGACCGACACCCTAATTGATGGCTACTACGTCCCCTCCGGAGTGCTCGTCGCCATCACGCCTGCGGTCAACCACTTTGCGCCCACAGTGTCGACCGAGCCGGACCGGTTTGACCCAACGCGACTCGAGCCGCCACGGCGCGAGGATCAGGCCCACCGCTTCGCCTGGCTTCCGTTCGGAGGAGGCGCGCACAAGCGCATCGGGATGCACTTCGGCACCTTGGAGGTGAAGGCAATACTGCACGAGATGCTGCGGGAATTCACCTGGAGTCTGGATGACGGCTACCGCGTTCGGTGGGACAATACGTCCCTGTCTGTTCCCTGTCGACGGCCTACCTATTACGTTGTGTCGCCGATGATATCTAGGTCATTCCACGAGACTTTTGAGTGCTTAGCCGAGCACATCGCCCTCACAGGGCGCCGGCGGAATCGACGCAGTCCTCCAAGTGGCCTCGGAGATCCTCAACAAACCCCGGCGAACCGTAGTCGGCAAACCTACGCAAACTGCCGGAAAGGATGGTCATGCTAGAACCATCAACAGCCGTCGTCACAGGAGCAGGTCGAGGGATTGGTCTGGAGATCGCGAGACAACTCGCCGCTGCCGGTCACAAGGTTTTGCTCACGGATGTGGATGGCGACGCAGCGGAGCGCGCTGCCACCGAGGTCGGCGGTGGCGCTTGGAGCGCCACGCACGACGTACGAGATCCGTCGGGTCATCGGGAAGTCGCTGCTCAGGCTTTAGCCGCTGGCCCTCTGGCGGTGTGGGTAAACAACGCTGGGATCCTAATCGCGGGTAACAGCTGGAGTCACAGCGATGCCGAGATTGCGTCGATCCTCGATGTCAATGTACGAGGTGTCGTTGCGGGCTCACACGCGGCAGTTGTCGCTATGGGCGCGGGTGGGGGCGCGATCCTCAACATCGCGTCCCTCTCGGCTCTGGCGCCCATCCCTGGACTAGCGATGTACGCAGCAACCAAAGCGGCCGTATTGTCGTTCACCACATCGCTGCAGGGCGACCTTGACCATGCGGGATTGCCAATCCACGCACGGGCGCTATGCCCTGACGTGGTAAGTACGAAAATGGTCACCGACCGAGTTGCCGACCCTGGGGCGGCGCTTCTGTTCGCCGGACCGCGTCCAATGGATGCTGCGGCCGTGGCCCGCGCGGGACTCGAGTTGCTGGAGAGTCGCCAGATATTCCGGGTAGTTCCTAGGTGGCGTGGCGTAGTTGCGCGCACTAGCGATGCTGCGCCGTCGCTTGGATTGAAAGCTTTCGCGTTGATGCGCGGCGTCGGTGAGCGGCGCCAACGCAATCATCGTTGATGGCGGTGTCGAAGACGGAGGGTTTAGCGTGGGGAGGCTCGAGTTGTACCTGGTCAGGTTTTCGGTTCGCAGAGTGGTAAGTGGGGATCAAGCTGGAATCCCAGTTCCTGCAGCCTGTCATTGATTATCAACCAGGTTTGCCGTGTCAACCGAATGACGAGTTCGTCACGAGTGGAGTCGCGATGGTCCAGCCACCATAGGACCGAAGCGTCCATCAAGCCCATGATGGCGGCGACATTGCGGTCTGCCGCCTCTGAGTCCTCGCCGTAGCGAGGAAAGTAACGGGCACCCGCGACGGCGAGTTCGGAGGCGAATGCGCTGCTGCCGGGCGCGGTCTTCTCGGTGCTGCGCCGATAGTGTCGGTTCACCAGGAACCGATAGAGGTTGGGGTGCTCGTCAGCCCACATGACGTGCTGAGTGACCGGCGCGCGTATCACGTCTAGCGGCGATCCCTGGACATCCAGAGTTAGGCGAATCTTCGCAGTGAGTTCGCGGTGGACGTGACGAGCCACGGCAAGATCGAGTTCTTCTTTACTTGCGAAGTGGCGGTAGAAGTGTGTGCGTCCCAAACCGGCCTTGTCTGCGATTTGGCCCGTGAGTGCGTGGGGCCCGTTCTCTTCGATTGCGCTGAGCGCCGCTTCGATGATCTGTTCACGACGTAGTTCACGGCCCGGCAACCTACTGGCCGCGCGGCGTACCGCTGTGGTGTCCACCCAGTGCTGTCGCTCCACGATGTCACCGTAACGCCCCGCGCTCTGGAAAGTTCTGGGTACGTGTTGTACCCGGCGTGCGATTCGTGGTACACCATGTACCCACAGGCAAAGCGAGACCATTGCGGGATCGGTGCGCAAGCAAACACAGTGAGGACTTTGTAATGGCAGCCAACCGCTCTAGCTGGATGGACGACGACCTCGACGCACTGCGGGATTTGGCACGTACGTTCTGTGAGAAGGAGGTCGCGCCGCACAGTGCCCGCTTCATCGAGCAGCACCACGTGGATCGGGACCTGTGGACCCGGGCGGGTGATCTTGGGTTGCTGTGCATGTCAATCCCCGAGCAGTACGGCGGAGGTGGGGGAACGTTCGCTCACGAAGCAGTCTTGATTGAGGAACAGGCCCGCATCGGCGATTCGGCATGGGGCGCGCCGCTTCATAGTGGAATCGTCGCCCACTACCTGCTCGAGTACGGCACCGATGAGCAGAAGGAACGCTTTCTTCCCAGACTGGCAACTGGTGAGATGGTTGGCGCGATTGCGATGACGGAGCCGGGCACTGGCTCCGATCTCCAATCTGTCACGACCAAGGCATCGCGCGTTGGAGACGAATACGTTGTCAACGGTTCCAAAACGTTCATCACCAACGGCGCTCAGGCCGACCTCATCATCGTCGTTGCGAAGACCGACCCCAGTGCCGGAGCGAACGGAATCTCGTTGGTTTTGGTCGAAGCCGATCGACCGGGCTTTCGGCGGGGTCGGGTGTTGGACAAGGTCGGTCAGCGCGGACAGGACACCTCCGAGCTCTATTTCGAAGATGTGCACATTCCGGTTGAGAACCTCCTGGGTACGACTGAAGGCCAGGGGTTCATTCAGTTGATGCAGCAACTTCCCCAAGAGCGATTGATCCTTGCGCTTGGTGCAGTGACAGTACTAGAAACAGCGCTCGAGTTCACTGTGGAATACACCAAAGATCGGCATGCCTTCGGCAAGCCCGTCTTCGCCTTCCAAAACACCAAGTTCAAGCTCGCCGAGGTCGCCACCGACGCCCACATCAGCCGCGTTTTCATCGACGACTGCGTCGCCCGCCATCTGCGCGGTGAACTCGACATCCCCACCGTCGCGATGGCGAAATGGTGGACTACTGAGCGTGCGATGGTCGCCCTTGATGACTGCTTGCAGCTCCACGGCGGCTACGGCTATATGACCGAGTATCCCATCGGCAGGATGTGGGCCGATGCTCGCGTTCAGAAGATCTACGGTGGGACAAACGAGATTATGAAGGAGATCATTGCTCGGTCGCTTTAGATCGAATTCGACCGCTAGATTGGTTACGAGGGGCCGCGATAGCGAGGTGGCGTTCGCTTATCAAGTCGGTGGTGACTGTTCATTAGGCGGTGACTGTTCACTAGGCGGATACCCAGCGAGCTCGCTTCGAACGGGGGCCTTACTCGGCCGGCCTGGGCGCGCTGAGGTGAGCCCCGTGTAGTGGTCCAGTCGTTGTGGGACTCTGTTGCCCGAGTG
>JBIQHU010000212.1:0-6083 GCA_044508395.1 Mycobacterium sp.
CCAGCGCGTTGAAGATCACCGCCGACAGGATCGCCGACTGCGGACTGTGCAGCCGCATGACGTTAAGCAGGTCCAGGCCGGGGAACATGGCGACGAACAGCGCGGGGATGATCGCGAAGTACTTCGCGATGTCGTTGGCGATCGAGAAGGTCGTCAAGGCACCACGCGTGATGAGCAGCTGTTTCCCGATTTCGACGATCTCGATGAGTTTGGTCGGGTCGGAGTCGAGGTCGACCATGTTGCCCGCCTCTTTGGCCGCTGAGGTGCCGGTGTTCATCGCGACGCCGACGTCGGCCTGCGCCAGCGCGGGCGCGTCGTTGGTGCCGTCTCCGGTCATCGCGACGAGCTTGCCGCCGGCTTGTTCCTTCTTGATCAGGTCCATCTTGTCTTCGGGAGTGGCCTCGGCGAGGAAGTCGTCGACGCCGGCTTCGTCGGCAATGGCCTTGGCGGTCAACGGGTTATCGCCGGTGATCATCACGGTGCGAATACCCATGCGGCGCATCTCGTCGAAGCGTTCCCGCATGCCTTGCTTGACGACGTCCTTGAGGTGGATGACGCCGAGCACCTCGGCTTTCCCGTCGTGGACATGGCCGACGACCAGCGGAGTCCCACCGGCGGCGGAGATGCCGTCGACGATGTCTCCGAGCTGCGTCGGCACGATGCCGCCTTCGCAGCGCACCCACTCGGCCACGGTGCTCGCCGCGCCTTTGCGTAGCCTCTGCCCAGTGAGGTCGACACCGGACATCCTTGTGGTGGCGCTGAATTCGATCCACTGAGCGGTGTCGAGCTCACCCGGGATGCGGGCACGCAGACCGTACTCCCGCTTGGCGAAAACAACGATCGATCGGCCTTCCGGCGTCTCGTCGGCGAGGCTGGACAACTGCGCGGCGTCGGCAAGCGCCTCGGCCGACACACCGGCCAGCGGTACGAAGGCCGCGGCCTGCCGATTACCCAACGTGATGGTGCCGGTCTTGTCGAGCAGCAGCGTGTTGACGTCGCCGGCGGCCTCCACCGCGCGGCCCGACATGGCCAGCACGTTGCGCTGCACCAGGCGGTCCATCCCGGCAATGCCGATGGCCGACAACAGCGCGCCGATCGTGGTTGGAATGAGGCAGACCAGCAGCGCTACCATCACAATCCCGCTGACACCATTTGCGTTGAGCGCCAGGGAATCCGGGACACCCAGGTTGTTGGATTTGGAGTAGATGGCCAACGGCTGCAAGGTTGCGACGGCGAAGACGAAGATGATCGTCAGCGAGGCCAGCAGGATGTTGAGTGCGATCTCGTTTGGTGTCTTCTGCCGGTTGGCGCCTTCGACGAGCGCGATCATCCGGTCGATGAAGCTCTCACCCGGTTTCTGGGTGATCTTCACAACGATACGGTCGGACAGCACGGTGGTGCCGCCGGTGACGGCTGAACGGTCCCCCCCGGATTCGCGGATGACAGGAGCGGATTCGCCGGTGATCGCCGACTCATCCACCGAGGCGATGCCTTCCACGACGTCACCGTCGCCCGGGATGGGTTGACCCGCCTCGACCACCACAACGTCTCCCTGTTGTAACAGCGGTGCGGCGACCTCTTCTTCGCGGCCCGGTGTGCCCGGCGCCCAGCCGATGAGCCGCCGTGCCATGGTGGCCGTCTTGGTTTTGCGCAGCGACTCGGCCTGTGCCTTGCCGCGACCCTCGGCGACGGCTTCGGCGAGGTTGGCGAAGACCACCGTGAGCCAGAGCCAACTGACGATCAGCCAGGCGAACCACGACGGATCGAGGAAGGCGAGAATCGTGCTCCACACGGCGCCGATCTCGACGATGAACATCACGGGATTGCGCCACAGGGTGCGCGGGTCGAGCTTGCGCAGTGCGTCAGGCAGCGACTTCCAGAGCATCCTCGGGTCGAGCAGACCGCCCCGAACACGTTCGGGCGCGTTGGGTTTCGGCCGGGCAGGAGCAGCGGATTCGAGGGTCAGGGACATCAGTGAATTCCTTCGGCGAGGGGCCCCAGAGCGAGCATGGGAAGGAAGGTCAGGGCGACCAGGATCAGTGTCACGCCGGCGACCATGCCGACGAACTGCGGCCGGTACGTCGGCAACGTGCCGACCGAGTCGGGTGTCTTACCCTGTTTGGCCAGTGAGCCGGCGAGTGCCAGCACGAAGATGATCGGCAGGAACCGTCCGAACAGCATGGCCAGACCGAGCGCGGTGTTGTACCACTCGGTGTTGACCGAGATCCCGGCGAACGCCGACCCGTTGTTGTTGGAAGCCGAGGTGAAGGCGTACAGCACCTCCGAAAGACCGTGCGGCCCGGTGTTGAGCATGCCGGCGCGTTGACCCGGCATCGCCATCGCCACCGCGGTACCGGTCAGCACGAGCAGCGGGGTGATGAGGAAATAGGTTGCTGCGAGCTTGATCTCACGGGGCGTGATCTTCTTGCCGAGGTACTCCGGAGTTCGCCCGACCATCAGGCCCGCGATGAACACGGTGATGATCGCCAGGACGAGCATGCCGTACAGGCCCGAGCCCACGCCTCCCGGAGCGACTTCGCCGAGTTGCATGTTGAACAGCGTCATCATGCCGCCGAGGCTGGTGTACGAATCGTGGAACGAGTCGACCGCGCCGGTTGATGTCAACGTCGTCATGCTCGCGAACACCGCCGAATCGGGGATGCCAAAACGTTGTTCGACCCCTTCCATCGCCGATCCCACGGCGGTGGGGACGGTTCCGTGCGCCTGCACCTGGAAGGTCATCATCAGCGTCACGCTGATCAGTGCGATCACGGACATGGCTGCGACGATCGCGTAGCCCTGCTTTCGACTGTCGACCATGCGGCCGAAGGTGCGCGGCAGGGAAAACGCGATGCAGGAGAGCAGGAATATCTCGATCCAGTTGGTCCACGAGGTCGGATTCTCGAACGGATGAGCCGAGTTGACGTTGAAGAATCCGCCGCCGTTGGTTCCGAGTTCCTTGATGACCTCTTGACTGGCGACCGGGCCGCCGGGGATCGTCTGTTGTGCACCGGCCACCGTGTTGGCGACTTGCGTGTGCAGGTGGAAGTTCTGGACAACGCCGCCGAAGATCAGGACGATCGCCCCGATGATGGAGAGCGGCAATAGGATTCGAGTAATCCCGCGGACGAGGTCGACCCAGAAGTTTCCTAGCTCTGTGGTGTTGCGGCGGGCAACCGCGCGCACAAAGGCCATCGCCACGGCCATGCCGACCGCTGCGGAGACGAAGTTCTGTACGGCCAGGCCGGCCATCTGCACCAGGTGACCCTGGGTGGACTCGCCCGAGTAGGCCTGCCAGTTGGTGTTCGTCACGAAGCTGACGGCCGTGTTCCAGGCCAGCGCCGGTGTCATGGCGGTCCCTGGGTCGTTGAGGTGTAACGGCAGCTTGCCCTGCACGAGTTGGAAGATGAACAGGAGCAGCACGCTGACCGCCGAGAACGCCAGCACGCTGCGGGCGTACGAGCTCCAGGTCTGCTCGGTCTTGGGGTCGGCGCCGATCAGCCGGTAGAGGATTCGTTCCCCGCGCAGATCGCGGTCGGAGGAGTAGACCCGGTACATGTAGTCGCCCAAGGGCACGTGGACGAGCGCAAGGCCGACGATGAGGGAGATGAGGAAGAGGATCCCCGCGGTGGTGGTACTCACTCAGAACCTCTCGGGGAAGAGCAGGGCAGCGAAGAGGAAGACTGCGATCAGGACCGCGAGCACGAGGCCGACGACGTTGTCGATCACAGCCGCTCGACCCACTTCTGAACTAGGCCGAACACGGCGAAGACCGCCACCGTCAACGCGATGTACACCAGGACGGACATGACACTCCGGGTCGTTTACGGGCCGCCGTATTTCGACGGCCTGTAGAAGGATCGCCCCAGTTCAGACCGGTGATACTGGCCTTAGCGCTTTCTTGACGGTGCGGAGGTGGTCCTTTACGGATTCCGTCGGCTCCCCAGCTGGAGCTTGCGACGTCTTGCGGATCGCGATGATGCCTGCGCCGATCACCAACACCATGCCGAAGACTTCGACCAATGTGGGTACCTCGTTCCAGAGGAACCAGTCGATCAGGGCCGTGAAGACGACGACGGTGTAGATGAACGGCCCGGCTTTGACGGGCGGGGCGTAGCGATATGCGAGCACGATCAGCACCTGGCTGACTAGCAGAATGGCAGCGATGCCAACGAGGTAGACAGACCCTCGAAGCCCGAAAGGCCGCCAATCGAGGACGGCGACCGGAAGGCACAACACGGTAGAGATTCCGAAGTAGTAGAAGAGAATTCGCGAGGTGGGCTCGGTCGCGCCCAGTCGCCGGAGCGAGATCCAGGCGACGGCGAGGCAGACTGCTCCTGCCAACGGGATGAGTGCCCCGAGGTTGAACTCCTGATGTTGGGGCCGAAGGACCATGGTCACGCCGACAAAGCCGACGGTGGCGCCGATCCACGTCACCTTGGATGCTTTCTCGCGGAGGAACACCCAGGCGATCACCGGCATCCACAGTGGCGCGCTGCAGGTCAACAGGGTCGCGTTTGTCATCGGCATCATCGTGATCGCGATGAACAGGGCGTACCACGCGGCAGTGCCGCTGGCGGCCCTTACGACGTGCAGACCCGCCTTCTCCGTTTTCAGCGACCGCCAACCACCCCGTAGCGCGAACGGTAGTACGAGCAGAAAGCCGATGAGGTTTTGGAAGAGCAGGATGTCTGCTGCCGATGTCAGCGTTTCGGTGGCCTTCACCAGCGCGCTCATCACCGCGGTACCCAGGCACGACAGCGTGGTGAACGTTGCCCCCAGAACCAGGTTCTCAGGTACGTGGACCGACATCTGCGCCTCCGAAGTGGTTGCCGTTCGGTTTGCACCGACAGACCGCAACGGTATGTCTGGGGGAGATGCCGGGACATGCGGCGAAGGATGCGTTTAGCGAGTTCGCGTATGAGGCAAATGGTGTAGTCGACGGCTTTCAGCTGGCCAACGGGTATGGGCCTATTACCCGGTCAGCGGTCAACCGTGTATTGAGGCAACGCTCCCTGCCGGTCAGCGGGCACGGCCGAATCGCCGCTTGGCCTTCTTAGCTGCCGGATAGGGATCCTGAACCCACGCGTCCCACGTCGCTTCGGAGTCACCTTGGACGGGGCTGTTGGAAACATGCAAACCGAGGGCCTCGACTTCCTTTGCCGACCAACGTATTAGCGTGCCGTCGTTGCCGATCTCCTGTGCCAGGAGCGCCCGCTCGTCGGATTCGAGCCGGTCGCTGAACGCCTGCATGGTGTTCTTGAGGCGAATGTAGGGGACGGCATCGTCGAACTGTCTACAGAGATCAATCAATTGTCGTCGCGCACGCTCGAGCGGGGTCGTGGGCTCTGATTCGGCGGGCTCAACCGCGGGGATGCGCTGCTCCTGCTCGACTCGGGCGGGGGCCGCTTGCTCGCCGTACTTGGTGCGCAGTGCCTCGAGCTCCGCGGTGACCGCCAGCGCCTTCTCGCGCCACCAGTGCAGATGGTAGGCGACCAGCTTCTCCTCACAGTCCGGACAGACGGTGTCCGCACTGCCGACTCCGGTCAGCTCGGTCGCATTCTCGACCGTTGCCCCGCAAAGTGCCTGGTTGCCGCGATGTTCGAGGTAATCCGCGTGGTGCACCACCGAAGCGGACAGGCCCCGAACGTAGCTGTGGGGTGGCTCCACATAGGCGAACATAGCCCACTGGCGCCGGATCGTTGCGTCAGGAATCGCCCCGTTGCCAGTCAAGATCACGCTGGGACAAAGGCTCTCCACAGGTTCCTCACCGATCCTTTGTGGGATGACGCTCTCGATGGACCATCTGACCCGCACCGAGCGCGCGGCGGACACGAAAGCTAAACCGCTTGTGTCGGTGGACGAAACTGCCATCCTGCACCGTTGTGTGCAGTATCGGGACGGTTTCAAGGGAACCGCTGTCAGACTCCCGGCCGCTGTGCTGCGATTCGGCGCCGTGGGGGAGTGGGTACAGCGTCAGCGGTTGGCAGTCGATGTCGCGACCGACGGCGAGCTGGCCCAGGCTGTGGTCACGGGGACCGAACCCGGGCGCATCGTCATTCATCCTCGCGACGGAATCGGGG
>JBIQHU010000213.1:0-6048 GCA_044508395.1 Mycobacterium sp.
GTCGTACTCAGCGCCTGCATCACCTGGGCACGCCAAATAGGAGACACGCCCTAGCGCGGATTCTCCGTGAATTGACGAGTGAGCGGCGAAAGTTCCTGTCCTGCAAAGAATATATGGGCTCCTCTCCAGAGGAGCGTTTCGCTGATATCGCTGAGCCGTCTCCTCATCGCTCCAATGGAATCCGGGCCAGCGGACAGGTTCCGCGAATCTTCAACGCACCTCGAGACCTGGTCGGACTCACACGGATCGGTGTTGGGCGCCGATACGACAATGGCACAGCCGGACGGATAGCTGTACCTGGACAGCTGCTTGCAACGAGCAGCGGCGAAACTCGGCCATCGTCATCGATGATGATCATCGATGACATCGGCCCGCCAAACGGGCAGTACGGAGTCGCGCCGATCTACAGTGTGCTGACTGCACATGCGGTCAAGATCGCGCGGTCCACCTACTGCGATGTCTGCGTTCGGCGCAATGAACCGTCCAAGCGCCAGTGACGCCGAATTCACGGTCGAGGTCGCCCGCGTGCACCGGAGAGGATGCGGCCCGAAGAGCCCGCATGGTGCGGCTGCAATATCACCGCGGCCGCTTGGCCTGAGTCGCGGATCGTCCGGCTGCCCGGGAGACGACCGATCGTGTGGACGGATGCGTGGCGGATGACATGCGGCGTTGACTGTCCGCCTACCGAGCTTTCATGTCCATCTGTTCAGGTGGACAGATGTGGTCTAGCATTTTGTATCAAGAACCCACACGTCGCACATGCGAACATGAGCCGAAAGTGGTCCACCCTTGCATCTCAAGACGCGCCCTTCTGCCGTCCGCGTTGCACTGGCACTGTTGATATTGGGCGCAACGATTGTCGGTTGTTCTCAATCGTCCTCACCGAGGCAGTCACGCGACCAGATCACCCTCGCTGAAGCCCAGGAGTTGAGAAGCTACAGTCCGTTCGCGAGCTACGGCGAACTGGGTGTCTCCCCCATCTACGAGGGTCTGCTACGGCCGCAGGCCGACTCGGATGCCGAGATCCCGAATCTGGTCCCCGCCCTGGCTGCCGCAGCTCCAGAATCCATCGGCCCGGGCCGCTGGCGCCTACAGCTGCGTGAAGGCGTCACGTTCTCTGATGGCAGCGCGTTCGACTCGACCGACGTGGTGGCCACCTATGCCGCGCTCAAGGATCCCGCTGTCGCCTCGGAAATTGCGACCAACGTGGCTCCGATCACCGCCGTGACCGCCGATGGCCCCCACGCCGTGATCATCGACGTCGACACCGAGACCGACCCGTCACCGTATCTGCTGACCGGCATCGTGCCGTCGGAGAAGGTGGAACAGGTCCCGGCCGCAGACTGGGCGCTCAACGTCGCACCCGTGGGTACCGGCCCGTATCGATTGGACAGTCTGCGGCCCGACCAGGCGGTGATGGTGGCACGGGAAGACTACTGGGGGGAGAAGCCGCAAGTCACGCGCATCGTGTACACCCATACCCCGGATGACAACACCCGCGCTCAGCGCATCATTGCCGGTGAGGTGGACGGGGCGAGCCTGCCGCCGAGGCTCATCCGGTCGGTGCAGAGTGGCGACGTCAGCACCGTCGCGGTGAAATCAGCGGACTGGCGCGGAGTTTCGTTCCCCGCCGGGCAGCCCTTCACCGCCGATCCGCAAGCCCGGCTGGCGATGAACCTTGGCGTGGACCGCACAGCCGTCATCCGCGACGTGCTCGACGGCCACGGCCGCCCCGCCTACACCCCGATCGGCGATGTCTACGGAGACGCCTATAACCCGGACGCGACATTCACCTTCGATGCCACGGCGGCAGCCGCGATCCTCGACCGTGCGGGCTGGCGCCCTGGTTCCGACGGCATCCGCGAGAAAGACGGCGCACGAGCTGAATTCGAGCTGCTGTACAACGCCTCGGACACACTGCGCCGTGACCTGTCCGTCGCGTTCGCCAGCGCGATGAAGCCGCTTGGCATCCAGGTCGATCCGCGGGGTAGCAGCTGGGATGAGATCGACACGCGGTTCGACACGTCCGCAGTGCTGCTCGGTGGAGGCTCCACCCCGTACAGCATCGACTCGCAGGTCTACGACACCCTGCACACCCGAGTTCCGGATTCCTCCCCGTACTCCAACCCCGGCAACTTCACCGCACCCGGACTCGACGAGCTGCTCGAGCGAGCCCGTCAATCACCCTCCGGCGTGGACAAAGACGCGCTCTACCGCGATGTCCAGGCCAGCTACATCGCCCAGCCGTCGAACGTGTTTCTCGCGTTCCTGGACCACACCTACGCCTACCGCAACCTCGGTTGGAAACAGACCGCGCCGATCCTCGAGCCGCACTCCCACGGCGTGACCTGGGGCCCATGGTGGCGACTGAACGCATGGACGCGCTGACCACTGAGGCGCCGGGCTGGCGCCGCGATCGTCTGCGCCCCGCCGCCAGACTCCTCGGAATCCGTGTATTGATCGCGGTTCCGGTCACGTTGGCCGTCTCCGTGGGCATGTTCGGCGTGGCCGCACTCTCACCTTTGGACCCCCTGGCCGCCTATCTCGGTGACAACTATCAATTCGCCACCCAGTCGCAACGCGAGGCCATGCGAGCCGCTTACGACCTCGACCAACCCTGGTGGGAAGCGTGGTGGCACTGGCTCACCGCGGCATTGCAGGGTGATCTGGGGTGGTCGTCCACCCAGTCACTGCCGGTGAGCACCGTGCTGGCCGAGCGGATGCCGTTCACTCTCGGCCTGTCGGGCACTGCACTGCTTCTCGGGGCGGTGATCGCTCTGGTGCTGGGATGTGTCGCCGGGATGCGTGGCGGAACCGTCGACCGGCTGTGCAACAGTTTCGCGGTGGCGTTCGCGGCGGTTCCGCCGTTTGTGATGTCGCTGGCCCTGGTGACCGTGTTCGCCGTCGGCCTGCGCTGGTTTCCCACCTCGGGAGCGCGGCCACCCGGCGGTGACTACACCGGCGCTGGCCTTCTGACCTATTCGGTGCTGCCGCTGAGCGCGCTGGTGGTCTCGCAGATTCCGTGGCTGCTGCTGGCGACCCGGGCCGCGGTGCTCGAGGCGCGTGACTCCGACGCGGTCCGGGCCGTCCGCGCCCGCGGTGTGCACGGCTGGCCGCTGTTGCGTGCCCACATCGCGCCGGTTTCCGTGCTGCCGACATTGGCCCTTATCGGCACCCGGCTGCCCGAACTCATCGCCGGAGCTGCCATCGTCGAAACGGTCTTCGGCTGGCCCGGAGTGGCCGCAGTGCTGGTCGATGCGGCTGTGGCACTGGATTTTTCGTTGTCAGCTGCGCTTACTGTCGGTGCCGCCCTGGCGGTGTTGCTCGGTTCGGCGTTCTCCGATGCCGCAGCGGTGGCTCTGGACCCCCGGATCGGACTGCGCGCATGAGCACCCTCGTGCTGTCCCGGCGGGCCGTCACCGGTTGGCCCTGGTTGTTGCTGGCTGCCATCGTGGTGGCCGCGGTGGCGGTCCCGCTCGGCGCGGGGGAACAGCTGGCGGATTTCAGCCGGGCATTACAACCACCGAGCGCCGCGCACCCCGCCGGCACCGACCATTTCGGTTATGACCTGCTGATCAGAACTGCTCAGGGACTGCAGATCTCACTCTTGACGGCCGCATCATGCGCCGTGGTCGCGACCGTGCTCGGTGCGCTGATCGGTGTCGGTTCGGCCCTCGCCGGCGGGTGGGTCGACGCCGCAGTCATGCGTGTTGTGGACGGCGTGAATGCGCTTCCACATCTTGTGGTGGGCATCGTGATCGCAGCGATGTGGCGCGGCGAGCCGCTGGCCATCATCGCCTCGATCGGGCTGACCCACTGGCCGGCCGTCGCCCGGGTGGTGCGCGCCGAACTGCTCGCAGTCACCGACGCCGGCTGGGTGCAAACCTCGCGTTTGGCAGGCGCGTCGCGGTGGTTCATCGCGCGGCACCATCTGGTGCCGACGGTGACCGGTCAAGCCGTTGTCGCGATGGTGATGCTGTTGCCGCACGCGGTGTGGCACGAATCGACGCTGTCGTTCCTCGGTGTCGGGCTGTCCCCTGATCGCGCCAGCTTGGGCACCCTGCTGGGGCAGGCTCGCGGTAACATCCTGGCCGGGGCGTGGTGGACGCTGGTGGTCCCCGCCGGGTCCCTGATCCTCACTGCCCTGTCGTTCGCCGCCGCGGCCTCCGAGACGCGCCGTCGCAGCGAACCGCCCAGCGGACGGGTGTGGTGATGGCAGACGCTGCGCAGCTGCGCGAATTCAGCGTGGACATCGCCCTCCACCAGAGCGGGCATTCCCCCTTGGTCCGCACCCTCCGCGACGTCAACCTGACGGTACCCACCGGCAAGCTGACCGCGCTGATCGGTGAATCCGGATGCGGCAAATCGCTTGTCGCCGCGACGTTGTGCGGCTTGCTTCCCCCGGGATCACGGGCGCGCGGCCAGATCCGTGTCGGCGGACGGGACCTGAGCGCAGCCGGCGAGCGGGATTGGCGTGAGGTCCGCGGCCACCACATCGGACTCGTTCCCCAGTCGGCGGCGACGTCGTTCACTCCGGTGCGTACGGTGGGCGCTCAGCTCACCGAGGTATGCCGCCGGCTCGGCGCCGACCGCAGCGCCGCCGAACTTCTCACCGCGGTGCACCTGCCGGTCGATGCCGGAGCACTGTATCCGCATGAGCTCTCCGGCGGCATGGCCCAGCGCGCCGCGATCGCCGCGGCCATAGCCGCCCGTCCGGCGCTGCTGGTCGCCGATGAACCGACCTCCGCACTGGACCCCGCGCACGCGGCGGCGATCTGGGAGCTGCTCGGATCCATCGCCGAAGCGGGTGCGGGCGTCCTGGTCATCACCCATGATCTGAGGTCACTGCTCGACGCCGCAGTGTGCGATGACGTGGCGCTGATGCGCGACGGCACGATCATCCGTCAGGCGCCGCTGACGGAGATGGCCGACAGCGCCGACAATTACATCGGCTTGTTCTTCGCCGGAGCGAACTCGTGAGAACGTCAGGGCTTGTCGCCGAGAATGTCTGGGTGGCCTTTGGTGGCCGGCCCGTACTACGCGCGGTGAATCTCACCGTGCGCGCCGGCGATATCGTCGGCGTCACCGGTCCGTCGGGCTGCGGCAAGACCACACTGCTGCGCGTGTTGGCAGGTTTGCGCAGACCCAATGCAGGCAACGTGCGCTACGACGACAAACCGGTGGCCCCGGCGGGTTCCATCGGCATGATCGCCCAGCACCCACGGTTGGTGTGCAATCCACGCTGGACCCTGGGCGCCATCGTCACCGAGCCCGCCCGCATCCGCGGCACGTCAGCCGACATCGAGAGCACCAGCGCCCGCGTTGGGTTGGACACCGCGCTCCTGCAGCGCCACCCCGCCCAGGTCAGCGACGGTCAGCTCCAGCGCGCCTGCATCGCCCGGGCCCTGCTCGCGGCACCGCAGTTCCTCTTGTGCGACGAGCCCACCGCCATGCTGGATCCCATCGCGGCGAGGGACATCACCGACCTGCTCAAGCAGCTCGCAGCTGAGGGCACCGGAATCGTTCTGGTGAGCCACAATCCGCGGCTGGTCAGCGAACTTGCCGACTGCGTTTCGGTTCTTGGCGTCCCTCCTGGCAATTGACTTGCGCAGCAACAACCATCGGCCGCTGGCGTTGCACCGTGCACCATAGAGGTCTAGTGCGTTCAACGTCAACGCCGCAACCGCCAATGGCCACCTACGCAAGCCACCGGCTCCACCGCACCAGTACTGGATCGGGAGCCCTAACAGAGCAGGGTCTTGCGTTTGCCCGACACGGTTGCTTTGAAGGTAGGACGCGCCGACGGCGAGGACAGCTCCCTCGGCGCCTTGTTCACGATGTAGGTGGCCAACGGGTAGTCAGCCGTGCTTTGCGTGTGCGTGGCAGCGTCGACCCGGCGGATAGCAAAGGCACTGGCACCCATAGCAATAAAAAGCACAAGCGCACAAACAGCAGACGCGGTCTTTTGGGGCGCCACCCGGATTTTGAGCACCACTGCTAGGGCGTGTCTCCTATTTGGCGTGCCCAGGTGATGCAGGCGCTGAGTAC
>JBIQHU010000214.1:0-5981 GCA_044508395.1 Mycobacterium sp.
CCGTCGCCGGATCACGGTGGCGGGTCGAGGAATGCTTCCAACAGGCCAAGAACGAGGCCGGCCTCGACCAGTACCAGGTACGCACCTACCGGGCCTGGTACGCCCACACCACCCTGTCGATGCTCGCCCTCGCCTGGCTCGCAGGCACGAAAACCGAAGCCATAAAAGGGGAATCGGAACCGATGATCAGGACATGATCGGCTACACGGTACCCGAGATCCGGCGGCTGCTCGTGTATCTGATCCTGCGACACGCCCGCCCCGACGAGCACACCTGGTCCTGGTCACACTGGCGGAGACGCCGACAGCACCAGGCCCGCACCTCCCACTATCGAACCCGCGGTCACCTGCCATAAGTGCCGTTGCAGTACTAGCCCACGCACTCCCCGGGGGCCGGGAATGAACGGGAACACGCAACCCAAGGCATGCGATATTGGGCTAGTTGGCGAGGAAGTCGTTGAGTAGCTGGTTGAACTTCTCGGCCCATTCGATCTGTGTCCAGTGTCCAGAGCGGCCGAAGACGTGTAGCTGGGCCTTGGGGATGACTTCCATGAGTCGAATGGAGCTCGACAGTGGTACGACGCGGTCCTCGCGGCCGTGAATGACGAGCGTTTCATGAGGCAGGCGTGCCAGGTCCTCCTCGGGAGTGACCAGTGCATCCACGCCGTTCTGCCGCGGTTCGGGAAACATCGTGGAAAATGCCTCCTGAATGCCCGGTTCGATGCTCGCGCGGTACCGCACTTCGGCCAGCTCGTCGGTCACGAGCTCGCGCGAGTACGCGAAGATGTCGAGCAGTCGACGCATGTTCTCAATCGATGGCTGGTAACCCCATGCCGCATCGAGGCCATCGGTGAGCGGGAAGGAAACACCCGCACTGCCCATGAGCGCCAGCCGCCCGACACGCTCCGGGTGCTGCGTGGCGACCCGCAGCGCGATTGCCCCGCCGAAGCTGTTGCCAACCAGGGACGCCCGCTCAATGCCGTGCGCGTCAAGGAAACCCACCACCTGGTCTGCCCAGGTCTTGAGGTCATACACCACGCCAGGGGGCCGTTCGGTCCCACCGAACCCGACCATATCGGGGGCAAGCACGCGGAACCGTTCCGCGAGTGCCGGGATCGTGAGCCGCCAGTTCGCATAGGCAGTGACCCCCGGACCCGACCCGTGGATCAGCACGACAGGAGGACCGCTACCAGCCTCGAGGTAGTTCGTCCTGATACCGTTCGCGACGATTGAATTATCCTCTGGGGGCACTTCCGTGCTCATAACTTTCCCTCCGACGTAATTCCCGAGCTTGCCGTGGCGCTGTTTTGACCAGTGTGGGCTTGGTCCCAAATCCCGGACATCCGTAAAAACTACGGAATACCCACGCATCGAAGTCAGTCCACCGAGTACTCCAAGGGTGAGTCCCATGGGGTGGTGTAAATCGGGTTCCGCGAATCGGTGACAGTGTCAATCCGAGATGGTCGCGGCCGCTGTACGCGTCATTTTCAGCCAGCCGACGGGGGCCGCTGGTGCGTGATCGTGTCGCTACCGTCGCAGTGATGTTGGAATCTCAATTCCCCACGGTGGCAGCGATGTTAAACGAATGCAAAGGAGGAGACCACGGCGTTCGCGGACCTCCCGGAGGCACACTGGCGCAAGATATGGTCGACCAAATCATCGAGCGCCTGAATAAAGAGGTCAAACGTCGAACCGACGTCGTCGGTATCTTCCCCAACCCTGCAGCGCTGCTGCGTCTGGCGAGGTGTGTGTTGATCGAGGCGCACGACGAGTGACAGGTATCCCAACGCCGCTACCTGTCCGAGGAATCCACTGCCGGGCTCCGCCCGCCTGCGCCGACAGTCATCGCGGCTGACGCACCCGCCCAGGCGATGGTGCTGGACGAAACAACCACACTTACGGCATACTCCCCAACATCACAGTTCCCGGCGCACAACGATTTACACCACTTCACGGGGCTCTATCCCTACCCGATCGAACGGCAGTTAAGAAATGCAGATGCGCGCAGCGACGTACCACAAGTCCGGAGAGGCTTCCGATGTTCTCTCCATCATCCAATGCGAGAAGCCTGAACCGGGTCCCGGGCAGGTTCTCGTTCGAGTCTCCTTTTCCGCAGTGAATCCCTCTGATGTAAAGACCCGCAGCGGCAAGACTCCGCGCCCGATAGACGACTTCCAAATTCCTCATATGGACGGGTGCGGTCGGATAGTTGCAGTGGGACCAGGAGTCCATGAAGGCCGTATCGGCCAACGTGTATGGCTTTGGCTTGCGGCGCTGGGCAGCAGATGGGGTACGGCCGCCGAATATACCCTCGTTCCCGCGAATCAAGCCGTGGCGTTGCCCGACTCAGCTTCCGACGAACTGGGTGCGTGTCTGGGAATTCCGGCCATGACCGCCCACGAGTGCCTACTGCATGCAGGACCGGTGACGCACAAGAAAGTCTTGATTGCAGGTGGCGCCGGCGCTGTAGGCCACTTCGCGATCGAACTCGCGCGATGGGCGGGTGCCACTGTCATCGCTACAGTGAGCACGCCCGACAAAGCTAAACTCGCACGACAGGCAGGCGCAGACTTCGTCGTAAATTACCGCGACGACGACGTTGCCGACCAGATCACAGCCTTCACCAACGGCGTGGACATCTTTGTAGAAGTCGCCATCGTGGACAACTGGAACATCGACCTAGCTGTCGCGGCACCTGGTGCGAGCATCGCCACCTATGCCACCGACGGTCGCGAACTCTCGATCCCTATCCGCGAGTGCATGGCTGCAGGTCTCGGGCTCCGTTTCTTCCTTCTTTATACACATAGTCGTTCAGCCCTCTCCCTCGCCGCGCAGAGCATCACCGACGCACTTGCCGAGCAGGCACTAACCCCACTGCCTCATCTCACGTTCCCGCTAGATGAAATCGCTTTAGCTCACGAAGCAGTCGAGAACGGTGAGTCGAGAAAAGTTCTACTTGACCTTCGTGACTCCGATACATGACGGTCGCGTTGGTCGAGCGCAGCGTACGGGCGAGAGTGGGCGGCACACCCAATCGCAGCACCGTGAGTGTCCCGTCGCGTCCCTCGCGCAGGCTCGCGGCCGCCGCGAGATGGGTACGGTCGAGTTCCTTCGCCAGGGCGCGCAGCGCGGCCTCGGCCTCGAGCGCCGAATCGGCATGGTTGGTGTCCGCCATATTCCGCCCGACACTGCTCCGAAGTCGTCGCGGCAGATGATTTTTCACGTCTCGTATCTTGTGTAGCTGACAATGTTGGATCACCGGGTGATCGAGGACGTCGACCACCGCCTTACGCAACCAGCGTCGCGTTCTCCGTCGAGCTCTCCACCAGCGCCAACGGGTGCTTGTCCCCGTCGATATCGATGCCCAGGGCGACGATGCAGCACGACTCGGCGTAGTGGACCCCGTCGATCATCAACGCTACCAGATCCAGCCCGGACAGGTCCGCGGCGAGCAGCTCAGTCAGGGCGGCTTCGGTCAACTTCACGAACCTGCGTGAGACGGCGGACTTGCTTGTCGCCGAGAATGTCTCGGCGGCTCGCCGTCCGACCGGTTCGAGACCGGCTGTGTAGCGGCGGGTCGAGAGCCCGGCGAGCATCTCCTCCATCGCCCATCTTCCCCAGGATCTCGGTGGAGGTGACCAGCTCGTACGACGGGGTGGGCCGTTCCCCGGCGCTGTCGGCGGCCCGCACCCGCGGCCGGGTCACGGGCATCCGACGCCCGCTGAGGGTCACCGAGCCGCGTTCGCGGCCATGGCGCACCCGCGGTGCGCTGCCGGTCGCGACGGCCTCTCGGCCCGGCCGGGGCGGTCACCTCGGCGTCCATCATCGCCTGCATCGCCTGCAGGCCGCCGACGGCGGCCCTCGTGCATGTTTCGGCGATCTTGGCCATCGCCACGCTCACCCGCTCCGGGATCGCGGGCACGGTCTGGTTCTGGCTATTCTTCTTCACGGCGGTCCCCTGCTGTCGGAGTTCTTGGAGGAACGCCCGACACTTACGACATGGCAGGTCTCGAGCTGGGGACCGCCACCTCAACTTCTACCACGCCCGGGGCAACTCCGGGATCATGCCGGGCCAGGACTACATCGCGAAACCCGCACCACCCGACCGAAACCAGAGCAAACGACCATGAACCGGCCGCAGCGACACCGGTCAAGGTACGAAGTTCACAGAGGCGTCGGACAGCCCTCCACCGGGGCGCCGTCGACGACGATCCTGGCGCCGTCGGGGTAGAACGACACGTGGTCGCCGATGCCCGAAGCCTCCGCGGTCGTGAACGGGTAGTACCAGGCGGCGTCCTCGACGGGGTCGCTGTCGTCCGATCCGGTGAACGACAGGTACGAGGCCGTGCCCTTGTACGGGCAGGAGGTCTTGGCGTCGGAGCCGGTGAAGAACTCGGAGCGGACGTCGATGCGAGGGATGTAGTAGCGAACTGGTAGTGAGGTCTCGAACAGCAAGCGTGGATGGGTGGTGTCGGCGACGAGGGTGTCGCCGATAAAGACCTCCACGTGCCGGGAGGACGGCAGGACGTCGACGCGGACGTAAGGGTCGCGCGGGTGCACGAACACCTGCTGATCCTCCTCGTACCAGGCGTCCATCTTGTGCCAGTAGAAAGCGACATACCAGCTGAGATCGAGGGAGTCCTTCAGCGGTTCGTCGTAACCCCACAGCGACCGCTCGGCCCGCCGATCGTCGACGACGAGATCCCAGTACCTGGCCTTGCCTTTCCACGGGCACCACGTGGTGGCGTCGAGGGGCTCGAGGGAGTCGGTGCGCACGTCGTCGCGGGGGATGTAGTAGACCGGCAGGTGCCCCTTCTCGAACAGGTACACCGCGCGGGTGGTGTCCGCGATCACGTGACCTGCGAAGAACACCCGGATTCGTTTGTGGTTGCGTTCGAGCGAGATGCGGCCGTTCTCGCCGGACTGCTGGACCTCGGCAGCGTGCGTCAGAGCTATGGACATCGACTTCTCCAAAGTTCGTGGGTGGGTCGGGCGCTCCGCGCCCTACCGGGTGATCGTGTTGATCAAGAGCACGTCTCATTTGGTGAGTTTCTTGAAGCAGGTCAGCGCAGCGGCGAGTTGGAGAAAGGAAGCAAAGTTCTCACCGTGACGTTCGTAGCGCATCGTCAGCCGGCGATAGCCGCTCAGCCAAGCCAGGGTGCGTTCGATCTTCCACCGGTAACGGCCGAGGCGTTCGCTGCTGTCGACGCCGCGGCGGGCGATCCGCGGAACGATGCCCCGGGCCCGCAGCCACCGGCGGTGCACGGGATAGTCGTAACCCTTGTCCGCCCGCAACCGGCCGGGTCGGCGGCGCCGCGGACCGCGAGGTGAGCGCACCGCCGGAATCGCAGCGACCATGGGTTGCAGCATGACACTGTCGTGGGTGTTCGCCGAGGTCACCGCCGTGACGAGGGGAATGCCGTCGGCATCGGAGAGGATGTGGATCTTCGAGCCGTTCTTGCCTCGATCGACCGGGCTGGGACCGGTCAGAGAGCCCCCCTTTTCGCCCGCACGTGCGCTGCGTCCAGGATCGCGGCGGACCAGTCCAGGTCCCCACCGGCACCGAGCCGATCGAGGACCCGGCGGTGCAGCTCGTCGAACACCCCGGCCCGAACCCAGGTGGTGAAGCGGCGGTGTGCGGTCGGAACGCTGACCCCGAACGACGGTGGCAGGTGCCGCCAGGCACAGCCGCTGGTGAGCACGTAGACGATCGCGGTGAACACCGCCCGATCATCGATCGCCGCCCGGCCGCCGCCTTGGGGCCGCGCCCGGAATCCGGGCAGCAACGGTTCGACGATCTCCCACAACGCATCCGGTACCAGCCGGGAAGACAACGCATCGACCACGACGGTGCATTATGCCGCACAAACGATCTAGGCCATAAGAGACATGCTCTTAGCCCCGAACGCCTTCGCCGCGTCGAGGCGACTGTCGGCGAGGTCGACGGCGACGATGCGGCTCGGACTGAACAGTCGTGCGGCG
>JBIQHU010000215.1:0-5894 GCA_044508395.1 Mycobacterium sp.
ATCAACGACAAGCTCTACACGACCCCAGAGGATTTCGAGAAGACCATCGAGGCGTTGGGCGCGGGCGAGCACGGCAAGTATCTGCTCGCCGCCACATTCGGCAATGTGCACGGGGTCTACAAGCCGGGCAACGTCAAGCTGCGCCCCGAGGTGCTGGAGGAAGGGCAGAAGGTAGCGGCGGCTAAACTCGGGTTACCCAGTGACGCAAAGCCTTTCGACTTCGTCTTCCATGGTGGCTCGGGCTCGCTGAAGTCCGAGATCGAGGATTCGCTGCGGTACGGCGTGGTTAAGATGAACGTCGACACCGACACGCAGTACGCATTCACGCGTCCCGTCGCCGGGCATATGTTCACTAACTACGACGGTGTGCTCAAGATCGACGGCGAGGTCGGCAACAAGAAGACCTATGACCCGCGCAGCTATCTGAAGAAGGCCGAGGCGTCGATGACCGAACGTGTCATCGAGGCGTGCAGGGACCTGCACAGCGCCGGCCGGTCAGTGACCGGCGCCGGCTGAGCCGGCAATCCAGCCTAACTAGCTAGCGGGCGCCTGACAGATCTTCCACTGGTCGTCGCGGAACTCGAGATCGAGGCTGCGGGTCGACCGGGTCTGTGGGGCGTACGCCATGAAGGTCGTGACGTTGGCCTCGGCATGGTCCCCGTTGACGATCACCTGGTCGATGTTGGCGATCACGGGATACCGCTTGGCCGCCGCGATCCGGGCGTGGGTATCGCTCCATACGCGGTCGTTGTAGCTGACGTAGGTGTCCCGAACGCCGCCGCAGGTGATGGTGCGTAGCGTGGCCAAGTCGCCCTTGGCGATCGCGGCGTCGTAGTCCTCGATGGTCTTGCGGACCAGGTCCTCCTGGGACACCTTCGGTTCGGAGTCGCGGGTCAGCAGGACGGTGCCCAGCACCGCGAGGGCCACCAGCGCCGCGATCACCAACAACACCGCGATCACCCAACCCCAGCTGCGACTCTTCGGTTTAGGAGGCTTGGGTGCATCGCCACGGGGCGGAATAACCTGCGGCGTAACGGGTTTCACGACAGGTGCGGGCGTGGTGGCCATCACCTCGGTCACCGGATCGGACGGGGTGTCGATCCTCGTCGTCGTGCCCGCGTCGAAGGCGGAGGGCGCGGTGTACCGCCGCTCCGGCTCTTGCGGCGTGCCGGTGGAGATCACTTCGGTCACGGGGTCCTGCTCGTCGGCCTGCTCGGGCTCGGGTTCGGGTTCGTCAGCAGGCTGGCCGTCTGCGGCGTCGGTCGCCTCACCGGTGACCTCGTCCGGCTGGTCAGGTCCTTCGGGATTCGACATGGCAGCTGCAGCCCTCCGTTACAACGCTTCGGCCGCAAAGCTTAACCATCCGGCGGAGCGGTCGCCGGAAGCCGCACGGCACAATGGGGTCATGACGCGGATGGGTGATCTTCTCGGACCGGATCCGGTCCTGCTTCCAGGCGACCCGGCGGCCGAGGCCGAACTGGCTGCCGACGAGAACCCGGCCATCGTCGCCGCCGCGCATCCGTCGGCATCGATCGCGTGGGCCGCGCTCGCCGAGGATGCGCTCGCCGACGACATGGCCATCACGGCCTACGCGTACGCCAGGACGGGCTATCACCGCGGCCTGGATCAGCTGCGGCGCAACGGGTGGAAGGGCTTCGGTCCGGTTCCCTACCGCCACGAGCCCAACCGCGGGTTCCTGCGGTGCGTGGCGGCACTGGCGCGCGCCGCGGATCAGATCGGCGAAACCGACGAGTATCAGCGCTGCTTGGACCTGCTCGACGACTGCGATCCCGAGGCTCGTTCGGGGCTCGGGTTGACCTGACCGCGGACGGTTACGGTTCCGCCTCGCACTTGCAGTCGGCGGCGCCCGCCGGCGGTTCGACCTGAACCGTGGCGTGGTCCAGGCCGCGTGCCGTGAGCACCGCGCGCGCGTCATCGAGCACCAGCGCGGCATCCCGCTCGCTGGTCAGGTGTGCGGTCACCATGTCCTTACCGGGTACCAGGGTCCACACGTGCAGGTCATGGACTTCGGTCACGCCTTCAACAGAGCACAAGGCGGCGCGCAATTCGTCGACGTCGATGTGCGCAGGTGATGTCTCGGACAGGATCCGCAAGGCCGCACGGGCCAGCGCGATGGCGCGCGGCAGCACCCACAGCGCGACGAAGACCGCGACCACGACGTCGGCATAGGGCCATCCCGTCGTCACCGTTACGATGCCCGCGATCAACACCCCGATGCTGCCGACCGTGTCGGCGACGACCTCCATGTACGCGCCCTTGACGGCGAGGCTGCTCTCGGAGTGCGACCGCAGCAGCAGCACCACGACGGCGTTGGCGATCAGCCCGGCCACCGCCACCACGATCATCGGAACACCCGGGATCTCGGGTGCGCTGCCGAGTCGTTCGAAGGCCTCGTGAAGGATGAACGCCGCGACGCCCAGCAGCAGCACCGCGTTGGCGACGGCGGTGAAAACCTCGGCTCGATGCCAACCGTAGGTGCGCGACGGTGACGCGCTGCCGTGCCGGGCGAGCAGCACCGCGGACAGGCCCATGAACATGGCGACGAGGTCCGTCAGCATGTGGCCGGCGTCGGCCAGCAGCGCGATCGAGTTGATCCACAGTGCCGTCGTCAGTTCGACGATGAAGAACGCCGTCAGGATCGCCGCGGCGATGACCATCCGGCTGACCCGGGCATCGCGCGGGCCGTGATCGTGGCCAGCACCCATACGGGCAATCTATGCGTAAACACGCATATGTCGCAAGAGTCTGCTCAGAACCAGGCCGACCAGAAGCGCGTCAGGTTGAAGCCGACACCGATCAACCCGCTGTTCACCCCGGACAGGTCGTAGAACCAGCCGACGACCGCGAAGAAGTACTGGCTCAGCGGTGTCGCGATCAGCAGCAACAGGAAGACGAAGAAGGCCCACGATTTGGCCGGCTCCAGTGCGTGCTGGGTCTCTGGGCTCAGGTGCGGTTCCAGTGCGCCGTAGCCGTCCAGACCCGGAATCGGCAGCAGGTTGAGCACCGCACCGGTGATCTGGAGGAATCCGAGGAACCCCACGGCGCCCCAGAACACCAGGTGCGCCGGGTCGTAGAACAGCCGGGCGACAACCAGCAGCACCACTGCGAGTAGCACGTTCATCGCCGGTCCGGCGAGGCTGACGATCGACTTCTGCCGCACCGTCATGAACGACGTCCGCACCCACACCGCACCGCCGGGTAGGCCGATGCCGCCGAGCAGTGTGATCAGCACGGGGAAGCCGAGCGACAGCAGAGGGTTGGCGTATTTGAAGGGGTTGAGCGTGAGGTAACCACGCACCGCGATGTCGTGGTCGCCGTAGCGCCATGCCGTGAACGCGTGCCCGAATTCGTGCAGGCTCAGCGACATGATCCAGCCCGCGATGACGAAGATGAAGACCCCGGCGTAGGCCAGCGGTGTGCGCTCGGCGGCCGACGCCCAGGCCAGCGCGCCGCCCACAGCGGTCAGCGCGACGACCGCCAGGAAGACCGGGCTGGGTCGCACCGAGGCCCGAGGATGCAGCGGACGGACGTTCACCTCTCGAAAGTACCGCGCACCTCCGCCCGCAACTCGTGTGTCATGCATGGCCAGGTCAATCCACGCGCAGCCACCCCTGCGTGTGCCGGTAGAACGCCGACCGCCGGACCGGCCGCGGTGCCGGCACTCCGTCGCGGACCACGAGCGCCGACGTGGCGCCCAGTTGGGCGGCCCGGCCCGCGACCCAGCGCTTCGGACGCATCCGCGGTGACAACACGGTGGCCCGCAGGCCTGGCATGCTCGCTGTCGGCTCGATCCGCACGCCGGTCGCCTCGCCGTGAAACAGCACGACGTCGTCGACGACAGCCTCGCCGCGGATCGTCGTCGACTCTTCGCTCGGCGGCAGCCAGTGTGCAGCCTTCGTGATCACCGCCCCGGTTTCGTCTCTGATCAGCGGAATCCGCTGCGCGACGCCGGTGCGGGCACGTCGTGCCTGCCACCACCACCGCATGTGGGCGACCTCCACGTCCAGCCGTTCGGCCCGCAGCAAGGTCGTCAGCACGGCGGCCAGATCGGCGTTCGAACCCACCACGATGACGCGACGGCATTCGGTGACCGCATCCGCGGTGATCGCGGGGAGGTCACGCAGTGGTCGGGGCAGCCTTCTGCCGCCCACCAGCAACACCCCAACGTCAGCTGCGGTCAAGGCGGCTCCTCGGGGTCGGCTGGGATAGGGTGGGTCACCGGCTGGGCTCAACTTTGGCCAGATCAAGCGGGAGAATATGCCATGCCGGCAATCGTGCTCATCGGAGCTCAATGGGGAGACGAGGGCAAAGGAAAGGCCACCGATCTACTCGGTGGCCGCGTGCAGTGGGTTGTGCGCTATCAGGGCGGCAACAACGCCGGCCACACCGTGGTCCTTCCATCGGGCGAGAACTTCGCTCTTCACCTCATCCCGTCCGGCATCCTCACGCCCGGCGTCACGAACGTCATCGGCAACGGGGTCGTCGTGGATCCGGGTGTGCTGCTCACCGAGCTCAAGGGTCTCGAGGAACGCGGGGTGGACACCGAGCGGCTGCTGATCTCGGCCGACGCGCATCTGCTGATGCCGTATCACGTCGCGATCGACAAGGTCGTCGAGCGATACGCGGGCAGCAAGAAGATCGGCACCACCGGTCGCGGCATCGGCCCGTGCTATCAGGACAAGATCGCCCGCATCGGCATCCGGGTGGCCGATGTGCTCGACGAAAGCCAGCTGGCCGAAAAGATCGAGGGCGCACTGGAATTCAAGAACCAGGTGCTGGTCAAGATCTACAACCGTAAGGCGCTGGACCCCGACGAGGTGGTCGAGAACCTGCTCACGCAGGCGGAGGGGTTCAAGCACCGCATCGCCGACGCGCGCTACCTGCTCAACACCGCGCTCGAGAACGGCGAAACGGTGCTGCTCGAAGGTTCCCAGGGCACCCTGCTCGATGTCGATCACGGCACGTATCCCTTTGTGACGTCATCGAATCCGACGGCCGGCGGTGCCGCGGTCGGGTCGGGCATCGGACCCACCCGCATCACCACCGTGCTCGGAATTCTCAAGGCCTACACCACCCGTGTCGGGTCGGGTCCGTTCCCCACGGAGTTGTTCGACGAGCACGGCGAGTACCTGTCGAAGACGGGTGGCGAGTTCGGCGTGACGACCGGACGGCGTCGCCGGTGCGGATGGTTCGACGCCGTCATCGCGCGCTACGCGACGCGGGTCAACGGCATCACCGACTACTTCCTCACCAAGCTCGACGTGCTGTCCAGCCTGGAGACGGTGCCGGTGTGCGTCGGCTACACCGTCGACGGGAAACGTGTCGACGACATGCCGATGACCCAGTCCGACCTGCACCGCGCCGAACCCATTTACGAGGAATTGCCGGGCTGGTGGGAGGACATCTCCGATGCCCGTGAGTTCGACGACCTGCCTGCCAAGGCTCGTGATTATGTGTTGCGGCTGGAAGAGCTTGCCGGAGCCCATATTTCATGCATCGGCGTGGGACCCGGCCGGGAACAGACCATCGTGCGCCGCGACATCCTGGCGGCCAGTACGTGACCGACGACCCGCATCTCCTCGACCCGGACTACGACAAACACGGCGGGTTCCCCGACTTCGAGCCCGCCGACCCCGGGCCGGGATTCGGGCGATTTCTGGCGGCGATGCGGCGCGCACAGGATCTGGCGGTTTCCGCCGACCCGGATACCGACACCTGGGAACAGGCCGCCGACCGCGCCGAGGAACTGGTCAAGCTGCTTGACCCGTTCGAAGCACCGGAGGGTGTCGGCCCGGCCAACCGTGTGCCGTCGCTACCCGGCTCGGGCAGCCTGCTGAAGCCGCCGTACCGGGTCAGGCGGTCCGAATCCCACG
>JBIQHU010000216.1:0-5876 GCA_044508395.1 Mycobacterium sp.
CGAGCCCCCTAACGGAATCGAACCGTTGACCTTTTCCTTACCATGGAAACGCTCTACCGACTGAGCTAAGGGGGCGTGCACTTCATCGAGGCCCACCAGCCGTGCCGTGGGCCTTAAAGAGGGTACATTCTCGGCGTTTGGCTCGCCAAACCGCTGGTTATCACTCCGCTGAGACTGGGCTTCCGAGCAGTTGGGCCCACGTCGCGACGTTAGGGGCCAAAGTGATCGAACCGGTCGCCCCACGCGTGGCCGTCTATATCGACTTCGACAACATCGTCATCTCCCGCTACGACCAGATTCACGGTCGCAATTCTTTCCAGCGCGACCGGGCGGCGGGCTTCCACAAGAAGCCGGGCCGCCTGACGGAGGCGACGGTCGACGTCGGCGCGATCATCGACTTCGCGTCGTCGTTCGGCACCCTGGTGCTGACGCGGGCGTATGCCGACTGGTCGGCCGACGTCAACGCCGACTACCAGGGTCAGCTCGTCGGCCGAGCCGTCGACCTGGTCCAGCTGTTCCCCGCGGCGGCGTACGCCAAGAACGGCGCCGACATCCGGCTGGCGGTCGACGCCGTCGAGGACATGTTCCGGCTGCCCGACCTCACCCACGTCGTCATCGTCGCCGGGGATTCCGACTACATCGCGCTGGCGCAGCGCTGCAAGCGGCTCGGGCGCTACGTCGTCGGCATCGGTATTACGGGATCGATCAGCAAGTCGCTGACCGCCGCGTGCGACGAGTTCGTCACCTATGACGCGTTGCCGGGGGTCCCCGTGGCCGAACCGGCCAAGAAGAAGCCCCGCAAGACGGTCGATGACGGTGGCCAGGAGCCGGACTCGCCCGATCCGCAGGCCACCGCGACTGCCCTGCTCGAGCGCGCGCTGCGGATCGGCCACGAGAAGGACGACGCCGAATGGCTGCACAACTCGGCGGTCAAGGCGCAGATGAAACGGATGGACCCGTCGTTCTCGGAGAAGTCACTGGGGTTCCGTTCGTTCAGCGACTTCCTGCGCTCCCGCGCCGAGGTGGCCGAGCTCGATGAGACCAGCACCACCCGCATGGTGCGGCTGCGTCCTCAGGGCAACTAGGCGACTGCTTAGTCTTAGGGCATGACGGACCGCCTGTACTTCCGCCAGTTGCTCTCCGGTCGGGATTTCGCCGCCGGCGACATGATGGCCCAGCAGATGCGCAACTTCGCCTATCTCATCGGCGACCGCGAGACCGGCGACTGCGTCGTGGTCGATCCGGCGTATGCCGCAGGGGATCTGGTCGACACGTTGGAGGCCGACGGTATGCACCTGTCGGGTGTCCTGGTCAGCCATCACCATCCCGACCACGTCGGCGGTTCCATGATGGGCTTCGAACTGAAGGGTCTCGCCGAACTGTTGGAGCGCACCAGCGTGCCTGTCCACGTCAATAATATTGAGCTGGACTGGGTTTCACGCGTCACCGGGATCGCGCGTAGCGAACTGACGGGTCATGACCACGGCGATGTGGTGAAGGTCGGCGACATCGATATCGAGTTGCTGCACACGCCCGGCCACACGCCCGGCAGCCAGTGCTTCCTGCTCGACGGCCGTCTCGTCGCGGGCGACACGCTGTTTCTGGAGGGCTGCGGTCGCACCGATTTCCCGGGCGGTGACGTCGACGCAATGTTCCGCAGCCTGCAGGCGCTGGCGCAGCTGTCCGGTGACCCGACGGTCTTTCCCGGCCACTGGTACTCGGTCGAACCGAGCGCGTCGCTGTCGGACGTTCGGCGCACCAACTACGTCTATCGCGCGAGCAATCTGGACCAGTGGCGGATGCTGATGGGCGCCTGACCGCGGCGCGACCTGGAATTTCGCCGCGGTAAAACCCGCCGGGTTTCGTCGAACCTGCGTTATTCTCCGTGGCCAGCGCCTCAGGGGCGCGTGATCGGAGGATCCGGCTCGATGACGACACCGCCCACCCCTGCAGGCTGGTATCCCGATCCTGACGGCAGTGGCGGTCAACGGTATTGGGATGGCACCTCCTGGACCGAGCATCGGTACCCCGCCGCACCTCCACCGCCGGCCCCGACGCCACCGCCGGCTGAGCCCGCCGAGCCCCCCATCAGCGAGCAGCCAACGGCGATCGTGAACCTGCCTCCCGCACCGGCGCCGGCCGAGCCCGCTGAGGCCCCCGTCAGCGAGCAGCCGACCGCGATCGTGAACCTGCCGCCCGAAGCGGCCGAGGAGCGCGTCGGCGCCCACCGCAAGCCCGACTCCGAGGACGAGCCCACGCCCGACTCGTTCACGCAGCAGACCGATCCGGTGAGTCAGCGGATCGCGCCAGACATCCCGCCCTCTTCGACACCGCCCTCTTCGACGCCGCCTCCCTCGACACCCCCGCCTCCTTCGGCTCCGCCGCCGACATTCGGGGCGCCGCCGACTTTCGGGGCACCACCGTCCCCGCCGCCGACCGACTCACCGGCGGCTCCCCCACCGCCGGGCCCCTACGCCCCGGCGCCCGGGTTCGGCGGATACGCACCCGAGCCGTCACCACCGAATCGCAGTCGCGGCCTCGGCTTGTGGTACGGCATCGGATGCGCCGTCCTGCTGGCGATTCTGGCGGGCGTGGCCATCTACGGGTTCGCGATCAAAGAGCAGCCGGAGATAGAGATCTCGTCACCGGGCACCTCCACCGACGAGTCCCCGACTCCCACGGAGACATCGACCCCGTCGGAGACCCCCATCGCGACACCGACCGCGGGGCCGACGACGGTTGGCCCGACCGGGGACGTCATCGACGGGCCGCTGTCGTTCACGATCCACGGCATCGAGGTCGGCGATACGGTCGTGATGTCGGATGCGCCGCTCGAGAAGACCGCGGTCGGCGAGTTCATCGTCGTGCACATGACCGTGACCAACGTCGGCACCGACCCGGCGACATTCGTCGGCATGTTCCAGACGTTGCACGCCGGAGGCACGACGTACCCGCTCGACGATGAGGCGACGGCGTACCTCGAAGGGACATTCGCGGACCTCGCCCCGGGCGACTCCGCCGACGTTTCCATCGCATTCGACGTGCCGCCGGGCACACCGGCCGAAGCCATTGAGCTGCACGCCGATCCGAGCACCCCCGGCGCGGAAGTTCCGCTGTCTTAGCGTTTGCTCGCAGCCGTACCGCGCGGTTTGCTGCAAACCTCGATAGGAACTTTTGTCTCTGCTTACCCACCGTCCTGGGGTTTTCCAGCAAATGACGCTCGCGACAATATTTCGAGTGCTGTGAGGGCGGACCGACCGTGATATACAGCGGGGCGTGGAAACGGTCGAACTCCGGTCGCTGAGCGTGACCGACGTGTCGGCCACCGGGTGGACCGCACTGGCCGCCTGGGTGGCCGTGATGGTTCTCATCGCCGCGCTGGTGTACGCGTGGCGGGCGTATCAGCGGGCCAGAGCGCAGGCCGAAGAACGCATGCAGCCCAACGTGGCGATGTACATGGAGCCCGCCGCCAACGACTGGCATCTCGTCGAGTTGGTGGTGCGGAACTTCGGGCAGACCCCGGCCTACAACATCCGCTTCGAATGGGCACACCCCCCGACCGTCGGCAAGTACGAAAACGGGTACGAGGACCGCTATGTCGACATCGTGCCGCTGAACCTGCCGGCGGAGATCCCGTACCTGGCGCCGTCACAGGAGTGGCGGATCGTGTGGGATTCCGCGCTGGACCGCCGCGAACTCGGCGAAGCCATCGCGTCCCGATTCGACGGCGCGGTCACCTACACCGACCAGCCGACGAACAAGGGATCCAAGCGCTCCGGCCGGCAATTCCGCTCGGCGGCCGTATTGGACTGGGCGACACTGCATCCCGTCGAACGCCTCGAACTGTTGACCACTCATGATCTGGCGCGCCAGGAGAAACAGAAGCTGGAACTGCTGCGCAACCTGCTGACGTACTACCACTACGCGGCCAGCGAGAGTCGCGAAGAGGTTCTGCGCAGCGAGATCAACCGGGTGCGCAACGCCGCCGACAAGATGCGCGAGCGCCTGTCCACCGCCAAGGTCGGTACGCCCAACGGCCAAATGGCCCCGCCGCGCAACGCGTCGCCGCGCGACGTGCCGTTCAACTCGCCGCGCAATGTACCGTTCGGCGCGCCGGCGCTCGTGCGCGAGAACGGCGCGCCCTACGCGGACGGCGCGCCCTACGAGGACGAGGCCCACACCCAGGTGATCAACGGAGGGCCGCGGCACCGCCGAGATCTCGGCTAGTCGCGAGGGTTCACCAGGCCAGGCAGCCCCTCCACTGCCGGGTCGGGTGAAACGCTATGGCGGTCGGCCGTCGGCGTCGCGAGTAGTCGACTACTCGGCCTTCCTATTCGTAACGATGTTACGTAACATCGATCTGAAATCTTGACGCGCTCAAAGGAGAGGCGATGACCAGCACGGTTGGCTATGAGCTCAATGATTCGGTCGCGACGATCACGATGGACGACGGCAAGGTCAACGTGCTGGGCCCGGACATGCAGGCCGCCCTCAACGAAGCCTTGGACCGGGCCGAGAAGGACTCCGCGAAGGCGGTCGTGATCGCGGGCAACGAGCGGGTGTTCAGCGGCGGGTTCGACCTCGCGGTGTTCCAGTCCGGCGATGCGAAGGCGGCGCTGGGGATGTTGACCGGCGGCTTCGAGCTGTCGGTGCGGTGCCTGACGTTCCCCGCGCCGGTGATCATGGCTGCGACGGGTTCGGCGATCGCGATGGGCTCGTTCCTGCTGTTGTCGGGCGACCATCGGGTGGGCCAGCCGAAGACCAAGTGCCAGGCGATCGAGGTGGCCATCGGCATGACGATTCCGATCGCCGCGATCGAGATCATGCGGATGCGGTTGACGCCTGCCGCGTTCCAGCGCGGCGCGTCGTTGGCGTCAATCTATGTAGGCGACGAGGCGATCACCGCGGGCTGGCTGGACCAGATCGTCGGAAAGGACGACGTGCTTGCCACCGCCCAGCAAGCTGCCGCCGAGGCCGCGAAGCTGCATACGGGTGCTCACGTGGCGACCAAGCTGAAGGCGCGCGACTCGGCGTTGAAGGCAATCCGGGCCGGAATCGACGGGTTGGCAACGGAATTCACCCTCGGCTAGGCCGCTGACGTGCCCAGGGCCAAGCAACGCACGCCCGAACTTCGCGAGCATCTGTTGGGGGTCGCGATCGCGACGCTGGCCACCGACGGCGTGGCCGGGTTCACCACTCGCCGAGTGGCCGAGCGGGCGGGGACGTCCGTGCCTGCGGTCTACGAGCTCTTCGCCGACAAGGCCGGCCTGGTGCGTGCGATGTTCTTCGAGGGCTTCCGGCTGTTGGGGGCCGAGCTGGCGCAGGTGCCAACGACCGACGATCCGCTGGCCGACCTGGAACGGCTGGTGCCCGTGTTCCGGCTCTTTTGCCGGGCGTACCCGAGGCTGGCGCAGGTGATGTTCTCGCGGCCGTTCATGGACTTCGAGCCGGGGCCCGAGGAGTTGGCGGCGGGAGCGTCGGTCCGCGAGGTTTTCGTCGGCCGGATACAGCGGTGTGTCGATGCGGGTCTGCTGTCGGGCGACGCCACCGATATCGCGCACGTACTGCTCGCGTTGGCGCAGGGCCTCGCAGTGCAGGAGCTGGGCCGATGGCTGGGCCCGTCGGGGCAGGTGGTCGAGCGACGGTGGAAGCTGGGTGTGCGGGCGCTGCTGGAGGGCTTCCGGAGCTAGCACGTTTCCCCGGCGAGCAGACGCGTACACCCCCACTTTTCGCCCAAATAGGGGGTGTACGCGTCTGCTCGCCGTAGAGGAATTTGGGGCAATTGCCCCATGTGGTTGGTCAGGCGGTCGACAAATGATGACCGCATGACACCCTCTGTGTCAACCTCAGGGTTGAAGTTATGCCGCGTCGGCGGT
>JBIQHU010000217.1:0-5840 GCA_044508395.1 Mycobacterium sp.
GCCGATGATGGCCAGAGCGACGTCGTTGACCGTGGCGCCGTGCTTGATGCCGATGGTCTTCAGGCGCTCGAAGGGATACACCTGCGTGGCGAAGCGGCGATTGCGGCTGATGTGGCCGTTGAGGATCGAGTGCGGGGCCTGCAGCGAGGTGGCGATGTGGCCGTATTCGTCGTCACCGCGAATCTGCGTGTTGTACAACGCCATTCCGACGTTGAGCAGTGACCGGGTGCTGCCGACGGCTGCGCCGAGCAGGCTGGTCAGTGGATTGCGCGACGGCTTCGGTTCGCTGCTGCGAGGGCGCGACGGCGGCGAGACGTTGAAGAACAGCGGTTGGCCGCGCAGCGACGGGTCGGTCGTCATGCTGCGCTGCAGGATCTTCGTTCCGGTGTAGCCGTCGATCAGCGAGTGATGGATCTTCATGTAGATCGCGAAGCGGCCACCCTCGAGGCCCTCGATGAAGTGCAGCTCCCACGGCGGCCGGGTGAAGTCGATGGGATGACTGTGCAGGCGGGAGACCAGGATGCCCAACTCGCGTTCGTCGCCGGGGCTGGCGAGCGCCGAGCGGCGGACGTGGTAGTCGATGTCGAACTTGTCGTCGACTACCCATGCCTGGTCCGGTCGGTACGGCATGCGCGGATGGGCCAGCTTGCGATTCCAGGGCGACACCACCTCGAGGTCGCGGGTGTCCTCGAACATCTGGCGCAGATAGTTCGGCGGGGCGTCGGGAGGAGGGGTGAACGGCATCAGCGCCGCGACATGCATCATCGAGCTGGGGGTCTCGCCGTACAAGAAGAGCATGTCCTGCGGGCTGAGACGCTTACGGGTGCCACTCATCCTGTCGAGGGTAGGCCGCGGAGCGCACCGCCGAAGCGTCATCGAGAACGTCGTTTCCGCAGCCGTCGTTCCGTACTCCACCGCTTCGCGCGTGAGCCCCCTCACAAGTGGTTGGTACAAAGTGCGAAATTTGTAACACTGTCCTACATGACTGATTTGGCAGAGAACGCCGAACAGACGCTCGATGCCCTCCCGCTCGGCCCGCAATCGCTGGTCTGGCGGTATTTCGGCGACAACCGCATGTACCTGATCGGACCGCGGCCGGCGGTGCTGCAGAACATGCTCGCCGAACTCGGCCAGGGGGTCCTGGACCATTCGGTGTTCTTCGCCGACACCGCGGCCCGCGTCAAGCGGTCACTCCCGCCGATCTTCATGACGGTCTACGGTGCCGACGACGACAACGAGGGCACCCGGGTCCGCGACTTCCATACGAACATCAAGGGTGAGATGCCCAGCGAATACGGGACTGGCTCCCGTTATCACGCCCTCGATCCCGACACCTACTTCTGGGCCCACGCTACGTTCGTCGACCAGGTGCTCTACTTCGCCGACACCTTCGTCAAGCGACTGACCCGCGAGGAGAAGGAACAGATCTACCTCGAGTCCAAAACCTGGTATCGCCGCTACGGGGTCAGCGAGCGGCCGATGCCCGCCGACTACGACGGATTCGAACGCTATTGGAACCGGATGATCGACGAGATCGTCGTCGCGCATCCGACCGCGAAGTACGGCGTCGGCTACGTCACCAAGGGCTTCCCGCGCCCCAGGGGAATGCCACCTCTTGTGTGGCGCATCATCGCGCCGGTGTTCAACCCGATCGCGGCCTTTCTGACCACCGGCGGGATGCCCCCACGGACCCGCGACCTGCTCGGTCTGCCGTGGAGCGAGCGCCAGGAGCGTCGATATCAGCGCTTCGCCGCGTTCTGGCGTTCCCGGCCGGTGAACTGGTTATGGGATCATCTGCCAATGCGGTTGCGCTACAACACCTTCGCCCAGACCGGCTATGCCAGGGCCTGAGCCCACGACGGTGCCTGATTCGTCGTCCACGACGGAAACTATCCTCGACGCCGCCGTCGTCGAGTTCGAACAACACGGATTCCGCCGGGTTGCGCTCGACGACGTCGCACGCCGCGCGAAGGTCAGCCGGACGACCATCTACCGGCGCTTCCGCAACAAGGACGACCTGATCGCCGCCGTCATCGAACGCGAGAACGTGGCGCTGTTCGCCGACATCGCCAACGAGCTGAAACAGGCTGGCCCGCAGTCGAATTACTACGTCGAAGCGTTCACCCTCGCGATCTTGAAGTTCCGCAGACATCGGGTGCTGGACCGGATGATCAGGGATGAGCCCGCGCTGGTCCTCGAACTGTTGGGCGCACACTATGGCGCGGCGATCGGCCGGATGGCCGAGGCGTTGCGCGTCATCTTCCCCGCCGGCTTCGCCGAGCGGATAGGCGAACAGGCGGTCAACGAGTTCGCCGACACGATCCTGCGCTACGCGGCAATGGTGCTCCTGCTGCCCAGCGCTCAACCCCTGGAGACCGCCGAAGACATCCGCGCGTTCGCCACCCAGCACTTCCTGCCCAGCCTGCCGGTCGCTCTGCGGGCGGTCTTGGCTGGTTAGCAAAGCTCTGTTTGATGGATCACACCAGGGGTTAGTCCCTAGACATGACCGAACAACAGCAGGGCACGGACGAGCTGCAGAGCACACAGGGGCGGCGCGACTCCGAGCCGCAAACCGACGAACACCATAACGTCGTCGATGCTCCCGATCCGCCGGAACCCACCGAGAAGCCGGAAGTCACCGATGAGCACCGGAAAACAGCCAAGGAGATGCGCAAGGATTACGAGGAGGACCGCCCGACGGTCACCATGCCGGGCACCGACGGCGCCGTTACAGGTACCGCGGTGAACGAGTGGATCGATGATGACGGCAATCCGAAGTTCAGCGAGCAGAGCGAGCAGGGCAAGCCGTAAGTCCGCGTAGAGTTCCGGCGTGACCTCTCTCGAGCAGATCGCGCCCGTCTTCATCGAGATGGCCCATTCGATCGTGTGGGCGTCGGCGGCCACTGTTGACGCCAACGGGCATCCGCGCAGCCGCGTTCTGCACCCAATCTGGGAGTGGGACGGGACGGACCTGCTCGGGTGGGTCGCGACGGTGCCGAGCCCGGTGAAGAAGGCCCACCTTGCTGTTCACCCGCAGATGTCGTTGAACTACTGGGCGCCGACCCACGACACGTGCAGCGCCGAGTGCCTGGTCGAGTGGTACCTCGACGACGAGACCCGCACCGCGGTCTGGGAGAAATTCGCCAACGCCCCGGCGCCGGTCGGCTACGACCCACGCGTCATCCCGCAGTGGGCCGACGGACCGACCTCCGACGATTTCGCCGTGCTGCGGCTCACTCCCTATCGGCTGCGGGTGATGGCCGGAACGGTCATGACGAAAGGCGAAGGTGCGCCCCTCACTTGGTCCGCAGGCTCTGGGTGATGATCGAGATATGACGACGAGCCTCGACGTCAGTGCCATGCCGTTGGTGCCGAAGAACCCGCTTCCGATCTGGGAGTTGGCGAAGTTGGTGCGCCGACTCGACACCGGCCAGGAAGTCATCCGCGACGCCGGAGGACCGATCACGCGGATCCAACTCGGGCCGAAGAAGCTGATGCCGCCGATCGTGGCCGTGTTCTGCCCGGAGGCGATGCGTGACGTGTTGGGACGCGGCGACGCATCTTCTGACCGGTGCGTTGTCCACGACGAGGTGCGGAACATGGCGGGCGATAGTCTGTTCGTCCTGCCCAACGAGCAGTGGCGCCCCCGCAGGAGGGCTCTGCAACCGGTGTTCACCAAGCAGAACGTGAAGAACTTCGGCGGCCACATGTCCAGGGCGGCACAGCAATTCGTCGATAGCTGGCCCGATGGCGGCGATGTGGATCTCGACGTCGAGTGTCGCCGCGTCGCCATGCAGTCGCTAGGCCGTTCGGTGCTGGGTATCGATCTCAACGAGCGCGCCGACACAATCGCGTCCTGCATGCACGTGGCGTCGTCATATACCGCCGACCGCGCGCTACGGCCGGTGCGCGCACCGCGATGGATGCCGACGCTTGCGCGCCGCCGCGCTCGCGCCGCGGTCGACGGAATGCGCAAGATCACCGACGAGATGGTGCGTGCCAGCAGAGCGGACCCGACCCGAGATGCACCGCTGGTACAGGCCCTGCTCGCGGCCAGAGACCCGGAGACCGGGCTGCCGATCTCAGATGAGGACATCTCCAACGACCTATTGATCTTCATGCTCGCCGGCCACGACACCACCGCGACGGCGCTCACCTATTCGCTCTGGGTGCTGGGACACCACCCCGACATCCAGGATCGCGTGGCCGCTGAGGCGGCCGCGATCGGCAATCGGGAGCTGACGCCCGAGGACGTGCCCAGGCTCGGATACACCGTGCAGGTGCTGCACGAGGCGTTGCGCCTGTGCCCGCCCGCGGCAGGCGTGGGACGGTTGGTGACGCGTGATATCGCCGTGGCCGGCTACCGAGTGGAGGCAGGCACGCTGGTGGCCGTGGGAATCTATGCGCTGCACCATGATCCGGCGCTGTGGCCCAACCCCATGGAGTTCGACCCCAACCGGTTCAGCGAGGAGAACGTCAGGGCGCGGGACCGCTGGCAGTTCCTCCCGTTCCTCGGTGGCGGACGGCCGTGCATCGGCGAACACTTCGCGCGGTTGGAGACGACGCTGGCACTGGCCACCATCGTCCGGGCACTGAAAGTCCGTTCGGTCGACGGTGACTTTCTCACCGAGGTGCCGTTCACCACGGTGGCCAAGGGACCCATCCGAGCGCGCGTCGAGGTGCGGCGCTGAGGATTACCGCTGACGAATTGGCCGCTCGTGGGGAGCGGTGACCTTCGCGGATGACGTTTCGCGCGGATCCGCCGAACAGATGCGCTGCCTGTCGTGTGCGCTCCCGGCCCTACGCAATGCGGGCATCGCCCGGCGGGCTTCGGCGAGTAGGTGTGCGTCATCCTCGTTCAGGCAGGCGGTGGTCTGAGCCAGGTCGGAGACGATTTGGTTGAATCGCCGGGCGAGAAGCGGTGGGCTGAGTCCGAAGCTGGGCAGCATCTCTTCGGCTGGAGGCCCGCCGAACGGAGCCCACAGCACGACGAACTGCACGAGTTGGCGCTCAAACGAATCCATTTGGGTGCCTTCCGTAGAACAAGTGGTTACGACGCGCGTGGCGCCGGGCCAACCAATGAGTTGCGATTCCGGTCGACCTTGTCCGCAGCCAACGCCAGGTAAAGCTGAGCAGCGGTCGTGATTTCAGCCTGCCGCGGGAAGATGCGTTCCATCAACAGGCGATTCGTCTCGATATCGGGATCGACGCAACAGTCGGAGAGGATGATCAGGCGGTAATCGCGGTCGGCGGCTTCACGGACGGTGGACAGCAGAGCACCGCTGGTGTGGGCTCCCGCGACGATAAGTGTTGTGACGCCGAGATTCGTCAATTGCTCGTCGAGGTCTGTCGTCGAGAATGCTCCTAGCCGGGTGGTGCGTAAGCCAAGGTCTTCGGGCTGCACAACCAAGGCTTGATGTATCGCAGATTCGGTTGTGCCGTCGCGGAACTGCCGCTGGTGGATCAGCGTTGCGAACTCCTTGTTGGTGGTCGGCGCAAAGCGGCAATCACGGTCCTCGAAGGCGATTCTCACGAAGCCGACATGGCCACGGTGGAGGCGGACGATGTCGATCGCCGCGTTGATCTTCAGCAGCAGGCCTTCGGCATCGGGCACGTCATCGAGAATGCCCGGCTGGCAACCCAAGACCAGGAGGGCGCATTCCTTCGGATCGAGTTCCAATGAGCCGCTCGGGGCAGCCCTACTGATCGCGGCACGCTCGGCGGCATGCACACGCCCGACACCGCGGTGCAATTGGGTTCGCACAACTGACCAACTGCGGAGCTGCGGCGGCAGCGCAAGGTATCGCCGCATGGATCTGATCATCGGCGTTCCTCCTGCC
>JBIQHU010000001.1:0-83472 GCA_044508395.1 Mycobacterium sp.
GCCAGGAGGATCAGCTGATCGACATCGCGCTGGAGATCAAGCGCGAACAAGAAGCGGCTGCCGTCAAATAGCTTGCCGAGCAGACGCGAAAACCCCTGAAATTGTGGATATTTGGGGGTTTTCGCGTCTGCTCGCGCTGATGGCAGCATAGGGGCATGACAACTCGCGACGAGGCGCAGGCCCTGCTCGAAAAGCTGGCGGGCCCCACGGCCAGACTGCGCGATGACCAGTGGACGGCCATCGAGGCGCTGGTTGTCGCGCGTCGACGGGCACTCGTCGTACAGCGCACCGGCTGGGGCAAGTCGGCGGTGTATTTCATCGCCGCCAAGCTACTGCGGGGCGCGGGGCGCGGCCCGACGGTGATCGTGTCGCCGCTGCTGGCGCTGATGCGCAACCAGGTGGCCGCCGCGGATCGGGCGGGGGTGCACGCCGCCACCATCAACTCGAGCAATGTCGCGGAATGGGGCGAGATCAACGCGCGTGTGCATCGTGGCGAGCTCGACGTCCTGTTGGTCAGCCCAGAACGGTTGAACAATCCCGACTTTCGCGATCAGGTGCTGCCCGCGCTGGCGCACGACGCCGGTCTTGTGGTGGTCGACGAGGCGCACTGCGTATCCGACTGGGGTCACGACTTCCGGCCCGACTACCGGCGCATCCGCACCCTGATTGCCGAACTGGGTGCCGACGTGCCGGTGCTGGCCACCACGGCGACGGCCAACGACAGGGTCGTCGACGACGTCGCCGCCCAACTGGGCGTCGGAGGGCAGGACACCCTGGTGCTGCGCGGCGGGTTGGATCGCGAGTCGTTGCGGCTGTCGGTCGTCGACGCCGGAAACCCGGCGCAACGCGCGGCTTGGCTTGCGGCGCATATCGATTCGCTGCCCGGATCCGGAATAATCTATACGCTCACCGTCGCCCAGGCCCACGACGTCGCATCGCTGTTGCGTGAGCAAGGCCATGAGGTTGCCGCCTATACCGGTGCCACCGAAGCCGCGGAGCGTGAGCAACTCGAGGCGGATCTGCTGGCCAACAACGTCAAGGCTTTGGTGGCCACCTCGGCGCTCGGTATGGGTTTCGACAAACCCGATCTTGGTTTCGTCGTGCACCTCGGTGCCCCGTCATCACCCATCGCCTACTACCAGCAGGTCGGCCGCGCCGGGCGGTCGACCGAGAGTGCGGAGGTCATCCTGCTGCCCGGTCGCGAGGACCAGGATGTCTGGCGATACTTCGCGTCGGTGGCATTCCCCTCGGAAGTCATGGTGCGCAACGTGATCCGTGCACTGGATCCCGACCGGCCACAATCGACACCCGCGCTGGAACCGCTCGTCGACTTGGGCCGGTCCCGGTTGGAGATGGTGCTCAAGGTGCTCGACGTCGACGGCGCGGTGCGGCGGGTCAAGGGCGGTTGGGTCAGCACCGGCGCGGAATGGGAGTACGACGAGCCGCGCTACCGGAAACTCGACGAGGCGCGCAAGCGCGAACAGCAGGCGATGCTCGACTATCAGGACACGAGCGAGTGCCGGATGGCGTTTCTGCGGCGCCAACTCGACGATCCCGCGCTGCGGGACGATGAGCGGTGCGGTCGGTGCGACAACTGCACCGGCATCCGGTTGAACGCCGACGTGGATGCGAGCGCCGCCGAGTCCACCAGGCAACGGCTGATGCGCCCGGGGGTGGAGCTTGTACCGCGCAAGCAGTGGCCGTCCGGGCTGGCCAAGCTGGGTGTCGAGCTGTCGGGCCGCATCACCGACGGTCCGGCGCCCGGACGTGCGATCGGCAGGCTGACCGACTTGGGCTGGGGAGCGCGATTGCGCCGGTTGCTCGATGAACCCGACGACGAGGTGTCCGAGGACCTGGTCGATGCTGCGGTGAAAGTGCTGGCGTCATGGGATTGGGCGGCGCGGCCGACGGCGGTGATGGCGCTGGACTCCGACCGCCACCCGCGGCTGATCTCGTCGCTGGCCCGCGAACTGGCCCGACTCGGCAGGCTGACGGACCTCGGCACCCTGCAGTACGCACCGACGCGGCGGCCGGTGACCGCGGCGAACTCGGCCTACCGTGTCGCCGCGCTGTACGGGGCATGGACTGCGCCGGATCGAGACGTCGCGGGAGGTCCGGTGCTGCTCGTTGACGACCTGGTCGACAGCGGGTGGACGGTGACCATGGCGGCCAGGGTCGTCCGTGCCGCGGGGGCGCCGGACGTGTTGCCGTTCGCGCTGGCCAGCACCAGCTGAACTGGGGTTTGTTTAGGTCCGCCCCCACATCGGTTACGCCTTTGGGGAGCGGCTGACAGGCCGCAGATGACAAGGAGTGATTCGATGAAGATGTCCGAGAAGACCGTGCGACGCGGCCTCTACGGCATGTTCGCCGGGGGTCTACTTGCCTTTGGGTCCGCCGCGATCCTCATGCCGGTCGCGAATGCGCAGCCCACCGACAACTGCAGCGTCAGTGCCATTGCCGACACGTCGCGAACCGTGTCTGAGTCCACGAGCACCTACCTTGAGCGCAATTCCGACGCCAATGACGCGCTCACGGACATCATGAACTCGACGCCGGCCGACGTGACACAGGCGTTCCGCGTGTATTTCGCGGAGAACCCGCAGGTCGAAACCGAGCTGAGGGCGATCAATCAGCCGGCCATCGATCTGGCCAGCCAGTGTGGCGTCGAGGTGGCACCCACCCCGATCACCGAGGCGCTGACCGACCTCTAAATAGTTTGAGTGCGTCAGGGCTTCACGCCGCCCAACTGCGCGGTCACCGCATCGGCGGTCGCGACCAGCGCACGTGCACGCTCGACGATCTCATTGTCGGTCAACGCTTTTCCGATATGCATCGATGCCACCATCACCTGCCGCTGATAGTGGTCGAACACCGGGGCAGAGATCACGCTGATGTCATGACGTTTGCGACCCGTAGCGGCGTTCTCGTCGCGCAGATATACGCGCTCGCCGATGTCGGAAACCAATTCCGATAGCAGCGCGCGCAATTCGTCGGGCAGCTGTGTCGACATCCCCGCCATCAACGCATACAGCCGCCGACCGCCGGGCGTCAGCCGCTCGACCAGATAACCGTCCGCGCGGCATTCGGCGATCACGCGGTTCAGCCGTTCGGTGTCGGTGCGCAGCGGAAGCGTCGGCTCCTTCGCCAACCAGTTGCGTTCGGCCTCGTCGTCCCACAGCACGAACATCAGCCCGACCGGGGGTGCGAACGGATAGCTCTGCCCGACCTCGACCCCCGGCCTCACGCCTGGCGGAGACACGATGTCGAGCAGCGTGATCCGATCATCGACGACACCGGACAATGCTGCGGTGACCCCGAACCGCGACGACAGCCGCCGGAGTTCCTCACGCGCCGCAGGGCTGACCCGCAGCGACTCCTGAGCCCGATGACCCAGGGTGATCAGCGAAGGGCCCAGTCGGTAGGTCTTGTCAGCGGCATCGCGCACGAGATAGCCCGCGTCGGCGAGCGAGGTGAGGATGCCCAGGCACGTCGGCTTACTCAGGCCGACCCGGCGGGCCAGCTCCGACACCCCGAAGCGGTCCTGGGGATGACCCGCGAGGTAGTCGAGTATCCGCACGACGCGATCGGTCGGCGGCGAGGCGCGGCCGGAAGACTCAGGGGCGGACACGCTCGCAGCTTACCCTCGTTCCATATATGTACCGCTTCGGTCGATATATTGACTCTTGCTAGAACGCGTTCTAGTTTCGCAGTGTGTACTCACAGCCGCTGATCGACGCGATCGCCGAAGCCGAGCACCTCGTGTCCACTGCGCCCTTCATCGAATCCGAGGCCGACCTGCTCGAGGGACTGCAGTATCTGGCCGGATGTATATCCGCCTGCACTCACCTGGCGTTCGACTACGACCGCGATCATCCCTTCATGCAGTCCGGAACGGGGCCGTTCACCAAGATGGGCCTCGACAACCCCGACGCCATGTACTTCGGAACCCGGGTACAGCCGGGCCACGAATACGTCGTCACCGGCAAGCGCGGCACCACCACCGACCTGGCATTCCAGCTGCTGGGCGGGGAGTACACCGATGACAACGTCCCTCCGAGCCAGGCCGCGTTCGACGACCGCGAACTCGACATCGCCGAGGACGGCACATATGAGTGGCGGTTCACGCCGACCAGCCCGTCGCAGTTGGTGGTCCGCGAGGTGTACAACGACTGGTCGGCGCAGCGCGGCTACATCAGCATCGCGCGCACCGACACCGCGGGCACCGCCCCTCCGCCGCTGACCAAGGCGCTGATCGAGAAGCGATACGCGGTGGCGGGTAAGCAACTGGTTCAGCGGGTCAAGACCTGGCTGCAGTTCCCGCAGTGGTTCTACAACAATCTGCCGGTCAATACGATGGTCGCGCCGCGGCTGACGCCGGGCGGTCTGGCGACGCAGTATTCGTCGGTCGGCCACTTCGATCTCGCGCCGGATCAGGCGATGATCATCACGCTGCCCGTTCCCGATGCCCCGTACCTGGGCTTCCAGCTGGGCAGCCTGTGGTACATCTCGCTGGACTACATCAACCATCAGACATCGCTGAATGGCACTCAGGCACAGGCGGATCCGGATGGCAAGATCCGGTACGTGGTGTCGGACGCGAACCCCGGGGTGACGAACTGGGTGGAGACGCTGGGTCACCGCAAGGGGTATCTGCAATTCCGGTGGCAGCGGTTGTCTCGCGAACTCACCGAGGCCGACGGGCCCACGGTCGAGGTCGTCGACATCGACAAGGTGGCCGCAGCGCTGCCGTTCTACGAATCGAACAAGATCTCGGACGAAGACTGGCGCGCGCGGATCGCACTGCGCCAGAAGCAGATCGGCAACAGGATGGTGGGGTAGCGGTGCTCGAGAACAAAATAGTGGTGATCAGTGGCGTCGGTCCGGCGCTGGGAACCACGCTCGCCAAGCGATGCGCCGAGGCGGGTGCGGATCTGGTGCTGGCCGCCCGCACGGTGGAACGACTCGAGGACGTCGCCAAGCAGATCACCGACATCGGCAGGCGCGCGGTGACGGTCGGCACCGACATCACGGATGAGGCTCAGGTGGCCAATCTTGTCGAGCAGACGCTCGAGGCGTACGGCCGGGTCGACGTGTTGATCAACAACGCGTTCCGCGTGCCATCCATGAAACCGTTCGCCAACACCACGTTCGAGCACATGAGGGATGCTATCGAGCTGACTGTGTTCGGTGCGTTGCGGATGATCCAGGGCTTCACGCCTGCACTGGCGGAATCGAAGGGCTCCGTCATCAACGTGAACTCGATGGTGGTGCGCCACTCGCAGGCCAAGTACGGCGCATACAAGATGGCCAAGTCGGCGCTCTTGGCTATGTCGCAGACGCTGGCCACCGAACTGGGTGAGCAGGGCATCCGGGTGAACTCCGTTCTGCCCGGCTATATCTGGGGCGGAACCCTGAAAGGGTACTTCGAGCACCAGGCCGGCAAGTACGGCACCAGCGTCGAAGAGATCTACAACGCCGCTGCCGCGGGATCCGATCTGAAGCGTCTGCCCACGGAGGACGAGGTCGCCTCGGCGATACTCTTTATGGCCAGCGACCTGTCCAGCGGCATCACCGGACAGGCGCTCGACGTCAACTGCGGGGAGTACAAGGCCTGATATGAGCGGAACCGCCGGCCGGACCAATGTGGGTACCGTCGAGGATCTGCACGCGTCGGCGACGAAAGCGTGCGGGCTCGACGATTTCGGCGTCGACGACGACAACTACCGCGAGGCCCTGAGCGTGCTGCTGGAGTCGTTCCGGCGCGATGCCAACCTGACCGAACTCGGCAGCAAGATGAACCGGTTCTTCGTGCGCAATGCCCTCGTGGCCCGGCTGGTATCCGAGGCGGCCTGGAAGCAGTACCCCGAACACGCCGACGTCGCCATCGAGCGGCCGATCTTCGTCACGGGGCTGCCCCGCACGGGCACGACCGTCATTCACCGGCTCCTGGCCGCCGACCCTCGGCACCAGGGACTGGAACTGTGGCTCGCCGAGTTTCCGCAACCGCGTCCACCGCGTGAGACATGGTCGGATAACCCGGTTTTCGCTCAGCTGGATGCCCAGTTCGCCAAGGCGCACGCCGAGGACCCGGACTACACGGGCCTGCACTACATGACCGCCGACGAGGTGGAGGAGTGCTGGCAGCTGCTGAGGCAGTCGCTGCATTCGGTGTCCTACGAGACACTCGCGCATCTGCCGACCTACTCACAGTGGCTGGCCAAACAGGACTGGATCAAGCCGTATCAGCGGCATCGTAAGAACCTGCAGCTGATCGGCCTCAACGACGCCGAGAAGCGTTGGGTGCTCAAGAACCCGAGCCATCTGTTCGCGCTCGATGCGCTACTGCATACCTATCCCGACGCGCTGATCGTGCAGTGCCATCGGCCTGCCGAGACCATCATGGCCTCGATGTGCTCGTTGGCGCAGCACACGACGGCAGGATGGTCGGACACGTTCATCGGTGCGCAGATCGGCGAGGATGCCATGGAGACGTGGTCGCGAGGACTGCGGAGGTTCAACGCCGTTCGGGCCGATCACGATCCGGCGCAGTTCTGCGATGTTGACTATTTCGAGTTTGTCAAGGATCCGGTCGCCGCGGTCCAGGAGATCTACGAGCACTTCGGCATCGAGTTCACCGACGAGGCACGCGCGGCGATTGTGGAGAGCCACGCCGAGAGTCAGAAGGGTCCCCGCGCGCCGAAGCACACCTATTCCCTTGCCGATTACGGCCTCACCGATGAGCAGGTCAAGGAGCGTTTCAAGGGGCTCTGAATCCATCGCGAGCAGACGCAAAAGACCCCGACACGCCGTCAGATTGGGCACCTTTGCGTCTGCTCGGCGCTCGGTCTCAGGCCGTCGTATTGGCCAGCGCCTCAATGCGATTCAACGCCTCGGTGGCCAGAACGTGTACCGGGTAGCCACCGACGGGCCCGCATGTCGAGATCTCGATCGCCGCGTTGTGGGCCGCCACGAACGTGCTGTCGCAGGTCCAGTCGTTGGCCTTGAAGGACCACAGCAGGATGTTCGGTGAGCTCGACGGCACGGGCGGCAGTAGCGCGAAGTCATACGAGCGCCCCTTCATGTCGGTGACTTCGAACCGCGTGTCCTGGCACGACTGCAGTGTTTGCTTCGCCTGCGACAGTGCGCTTTTCGCGTCGTAGTTCGCGCGATAGATGGCGACCATCTCCTCGATGTACACCTCACGGCCGAGCTTGTCGACCATCCAGTGCCCGCCGTCCGTCGCCGCCGGGTCGAAGTCGAAGATGAAGGGTGGGTCCACTTCCTTGGCGACGCCGCTGCACTCCTCGGGCGTAACGGTGGTGAAGAGGTTGCCGTCATACTTCTCGACGCTGGGGCTCAACAGGTCGACGACCTGACCCGCGGTGATCGGTGCCACCGGGGGCGCCTTCGGTTGCGGGGTGTCGATCACCTGGGTACAGCCGCTCAGGGCGACAGCAAGCAAGAGCCCACACCATCGCGCCGCCACCATGGCTGCCAGTGCAAAAGCTAGCCGTCGCCGGGTGAGGGCGCCGACGACATCTCCTCCAGGCAGCCTTCGGCGACAGCGTGTTTGATGCTGTCCGCGAGCCGCGGGCACGACGGCACTCGCGCGGGATCACCACCCGCTTCCCGGATGTCGGCGAAGTATGCGCAGCGCCGTGTCGCTTCGGTGTTCCACTGCACCGAGGTGTGCGCCGGACCGAGTTTCTTCACATCGACGGCCACGTGGCAGAACCTGCAATCGATGGATACCAGGCCCGATTTCAGGTAGCGCTCACGGTCGCGCGCGGTGGCTTCCTGGAGGGCCTTGGCACGATCGTCGCCGAAAGTCGGTGCCTTGGACCAAAACCGGGGTGCCTCGGTGGATTGGTCACCACCGGGGTGGTGATGGTCGTCGTCGTCATGGACGCCGTGCAGCAGCAGCATCGACCGCGCGAGTTGGTCGACGTCCGGGGCGTCCTTGCGAGGGGTCATGAGCTCGCTTGCTCGGCTCTTTCATTCTCTTGCGCCTGAGCCTTGAGGTTCTCCTCCACCTCGACGTGCCACTTCTCGACGGCCGCCGTGGTGTCCACCTCGGTTTCGAAGCGGTCGGTCATATCCGGAGTCACGTCGGCGACGTCGACGTAGAACTGCTGATACCACCGGCGCATCTGATAGACGGCGCCGTCCTCCTCGACCAGCAGCGGGTTCTCGATGCGCGTCTTGTGCTTCCAGATCTCCACGTCCTGCAGGAAGCCCTTGCTGACACCTTCGGTGAACACCTCGGCGAGCCGATTGGTGGTCTTCTCGTCGAGGCCCTTGGGCTTTTCGACGATGACACCCCACTGCAGCACGAAGGAGTTCTGCGTGACGGGGTAGTGGCAGTTGATCAGGATCGACTCGGCCTTGTAACCGGCGTAGGTGTTGTGCAGCCAGTTGATCATGAACGACGGCCCGAAGTAGGACGCCTCGGAGTCGAGGTGTGCTTCGCCGTAGGTCGTGCCCATATCGCTGACGTCCGGCCGCCCGACGTTGTGCAGGTACTGCGAGGCGATGTGACCCTCGAAGACGTTCTTGAAGTACGTCGGCAGGCCGTAATGGATGTAGAAGAAGTGCGCCATGTCGGTGACGTTGTCGATGATCTCGCGGCAGTTGCTGCCTTCGATAAGCATCGTGTTCCACCGCCAGTCGGTCCACTCGTCACTGGCGGCCTCGGGGATGTCGGGGATACGCACCTCGGGTTGGGGCGGATTGCCCTCATGGTCATGCCAGACGAACAGGAGTCCGCCGCGGACGTCGGTGTGCCACGCCCTGGTGCGGGCCAGTCGCGGCGTGCGCTTGGCGTAGGGCACCAGCTTGCACTTGCCGTCACCGCCCCAGCGCCAGTCATGGAACGGACAGGCGACCTCGTCGCCCTTGATGGTGCCCTGCGCCAGGTTGCCGCCCATGTGGCGGCAGTAGCCGTCGAGGACCTTGATCTCGCCCTTGGAGTCGGCGAACACCACCAGCATGGTGCCGAAGATCTCCACGCCGTGCGGCTTGCCGTCCAGATAGTTGTTCACCGGGCCCAGGCAGTGCCAGCCGCGCGCGAATCGGTCCGGAAGTGTTCCGGTGTCGATTTCGCGAACGCCTGCTGTTTCGGTAGTCACGGTGGGCCTCCCGGTTCTGTGTCTCTAACTAGAACACGTTACAGTTTTTCCCGTGCAGGGCGCAATCTAAACCCGTCTACCTGGCTCTTCGCGCAAGCACTCATCACGAACTGCGGTATATCTAGATGATGCCGCTGTACTCGTTCGAGGGTCGATCGCCGGTCGTCGACCCCAGTGCTTTCATCGCCCCGACCGCGACCTTGGTCGGTGACGTGCACGTCCAGGCGGGTGCGTCGGTCTGGTTCAACGCGGTGCTGCGAGGTGACTACGCCCCGATCGTGGTCCGGGAGGGCGCCAACGTGCAGGACTGCTGCGTCCTGCACGCCCCGCCCGGTATTCCGGTCGATGTCGGTCCCGGCGCCACAGTCGCGCACGGATGCGTCGTGCACGGTGTGCACATCGGCGCCCAGGCGGTGCTGGCCAACCACTGCACCGTCCTCGACGGCGCGGTCATCGGAGCGCGCAGCCTCATCGCCGCCCATTCGCTGGTCATCGGGGGCACCAAGATCCCTGACGAGGTCGTCGTGACTGGTGCACCCGCGAAGGTCCGAGGGCCTGTCGCAGGCACCGGCGCCCAGATGTGGGTGGACAGCAATCCCGGTGCGTATCAGGATCTGGCCCGGCGCTACCTCGCGGGACTGCAGCCCGTCGAGGAGGGTTGACGCTATTGCGGCGCAGGCAGGCCGGTCCGTAACGCGATCTGCTGCATCTTGCCGATGTTGATGACGAACTCGTCGGTGGTCGCGTCCCCGAGCGCGCTCTGGAACTCCAGGCGCACCAAGGCTGGGCCCTGCGTGAACACCAGCAGCGTTGCGGACTTGGTGCCGTCCGGTGACGTGCCGACGGCCATGGTGCCGTCGGCACCGACAGGTGCCGGTCGCGGCGTTGCACCGGCGACCACCTTGTCGATGCTGGGCAACGCTTCGCGCAGCGTGGTAGACGCCGTCGCGGCGTCGGGATAGATCACCACGGTGTCGGCGACGGCGCGGGTGTCTTCCTCGTTGACGAACAGGGCACTTGCGCCCGGAAACCCGCCTGGGTCCGAGGACGTCGACCGCACCGCGAAGGTGTCCTCGGCATCGCTGAGGTCGCCGGGTTGAAGAAGTAGACGGCTGTAGTCGACGTCCTTGCCGTCGGCGTCGTCGGCCTGACTTGTGGACGGCCCGGTGGTCGGTGCGGCCTGCGCCGAGGTCGTCGATGCAGGCAGGCTCGGGAAACCCGTGGCCGGCTGGTTGCCGGTCGGCTGACAGCCGGCCACGGCGACGCATATCAATGCCGCGACCGCCGCGGCCGACATCGACTTCAAACTCGTGTGTTGGCGATGTTCAGACATTGCGATCGATTTCGTTTCGTGGCTGTGCTGGATGAAGTTGAGGTCAACATCGAAGGTACCGACCCCGCCGACTGAGGCCGAGTACGGTGTCGGCATGACGATCGGGCAGGTCGCGCAACTGTGGCGGTATCCGGTCAAGTCGCTGGGCGGCGAGCGCATCGAGGTCGCGGACATCGGCCGGCGCGGCGTGCACGGCGACCGCCTCTGGGCCGTGCGTGACGTGGAGCGCGACGTCACCGCTACGGCGCGGCGAGTGCCTGCCCTGCTGGGTGCGACCGCCCGCTACGTCGATGTCGTGCCCGCCGATGCCGGGCCGGGTAACGCGCCCGAGGTCGCGATCACCTTTCCCGACGGCACCGTCCTGTCCAGCAGTGACCCCGGTGTGCACACCAAGCTGTCCGAGCTCGCGGGCCGTGAGATGCGGCTGACGGCTCTGCCGCCCGCCGAGGACACCAGCCTGCACAAGTTGAGCCGCGACGAGCGCGAGAACATGTCGGTCGCGGCCCTGCGCAAGGACTTCGGGGTCGCCGACGACGAGAAGTTCCCCGACATGTCGATGTTCCGGGTCACCGATCTCGCGACGCTGTCCCGTTACTCGACCCCGCCGGGGATGTTCGTCGACCTGGCCCCCGTCCACGTCATGACCCAGACCAGCCTGAACACCATCGGCGCCGAACTGAGCGGTGACGACGTCGATGTCCGCCGATTCCGCCCCAATATCCTGTTGACGCTGGACAATCCGAACGACGGTCTGCCCGAGTCGCAGTGGACCGGTGGGCAGCTTTGGATCGGCGGGGCCGTGCTCGAGGTCACGATGCCGACGATCCGGTGTGTCGTGCCGAGTCGCGCTCAGCCCGGTTTCGACGTGGACCGGCGCATCACGAAGGCCGTCGCCGGCCGGGCGAACCGCTGCCTGGGCAGCTACTGCTGGGTGAAGACCGGCGGCGCGGTGCGCATCGGCGAGGCGGCGGCGCTGCGGGAGGGTAAGCATCGCGGGCTCGCCGATGCGGCCCGTCGCACGAAGCGGCTCGCATTCGGGGTGGCGACCTCGGCCATGAACCGGTTTGCTCGTTAGCTCTTCGGCAGCCCGGTGCTAAGCGCGCAATCTGTTGCATCTTGCCGACGTTGATGACGAACTCATCGGTTTCCTCTCGGCCACGTCGCCGCGCCGACTACTGGCCGCCGGGACCCGAAGCACTAAGCGATTCTAATTATCGTTGGTGCAGAACGGCTTTCGCGTTAGCATGATCGGCGTTGCGGCGAATCAGTGGCACAGCGGCGCCCAAGGTATCGCTTCGGCTGCCGCCCGAGCAGCGTTCGTTTTGTGGTGAATCCCCTTTGTGCTGATGAATTTGCGTCAGCGAAGCCAGGGGTGGTGCAGGATGGGTCCCGGGGCGTCGGGCTGCGATTGTGTGGCCGTGCCCGACTGGGGCGCCTGGCCGTTGTTCGGCGGTGCGGGGTCGGTTTGTCCGAACGTCCCCGTCCCCGGCACCTGGTAGATCTCGCCGGGTGATTGCGTTGGGGTCTGAGCTGTTAGAGGCGCGACGCATTTGCCAAGCTTCTCGTCCCATTCCCCGCCACTTTCAGTGCAGCAAAGCTTTACAATACCGTGGAAATCGCGAACGCATCTGTCGTAGGAATCGATATCCCACGCTGCCTGTGAGACCGCGGTCTGTGCGAGCCCGCCGACGGCCAGTGTGATCACCACCGCGCCGAACATGGTGGCCGACATGTGCTTACGCCGTTGGGGCGTGCGTATCTGGTAGGTGTTCATTTCTTCCCTTTCGTTGGTTTGTGGCCCGGATGGGCCGTTGGGGTAAGTCAGTAGGCGGTTTCCACGAATGGCCGTCGACAGTCGCTCAGAAATGGGTTTCGGGATGTTCCATGCGCGCGTATTCCATGCGAGTGGAATTCGGTACGGCTGAACGCGAATGCGGCCATGGCAGGAGCATCGGCACTCGTCGACGGTATTCGCGGTATTGCGTACCGAGCGCGGCGACGAGGTCGCGCTCTTCCAGTTGCACGGCGATGAGGATGTATCCGGTTGTGCCCATTGCGAAGAGCAGGTGCCCAGTTGTCATCGTCGGGGCGGCCCAGAAAGCGATGATGAAGCCCAGCATCAGCGGATGTCGCACCAGGCGGTACAGCAGCGGTGTGCGAAAACCGGTGTCGGTGTGGGGCCTTTGACGCCAGGCCAGATAAGCCTGCCGCAGGCCGAACAGCTCGAAGTGACTGATCATGAAAGTCGCGGCCAGCACGGTCGCCCACCCAAGCCAGAACAGCGCCCAAAGTGCATACTTCGCGGCCGGAGATGTCACCTGCCACACCACCGTCGGCATCGTCCGCCACTGCCAATAGAGCAGGAACAGAACCGAACTCGCCAGCAGCACAAATGTGGCGCGCTCCACCGGAGGCGGCACAATGCGCGTCCACCACCGTTTGAACGCCGGCCGCGCCATGACGCTGTGCTGCACGGCGAACAGTGCAAGCAGCAGGAGATTGACCGTGACGGCTTGCCCGATGGGTGCGGCTACACCGTCATCGACGGTGCGCGCAACGCCGATACCGCCGACGAAGCCGATTGCATATAGGAACGCCGCCAGGAAGGCCAGGTAGCTTATGACGCCGTAGCTGAGTGTGAGGAAACGTGTGGTCATGTTCCTGGGTCCTCTCTGAGCGGCCGACGTTGGTCGCCACGGTCAGGAAAGTTCAGCCGAACCATGGGTGTATAGGTATTGCGGGTGATTGCGGTGCGGGCTGACCCTGTGTGAACGTGCCCGGCGTCTGGTTGAGTTGTCCGGGCGTCTGCTGTGCGGGCTCGGATTGCTGGTTCGTGCCCGTCCCGGGTAGCTGACCGGTTCCCTCGCGGTTTTCCGGTGGGGCCTGAGCTGTCAGGGGCGCCACGCATTTCAACTCGGGCCAGTCCGTCAACTCCCCGCCAGAATCAATGCAGCACCCGATGTCGCTGCTCTTGCCCTCCTGCAGGCATTTGTCGTACTTCTCGATATCCCATGCGGCGTGCGAGATCGCGGGCTGCGCGAGCCCGCCGATGGCCAGTGCGATCGCCGCCGTGCCGAACATGGTGGCCGACATGTGCGTGCGCCGATTGGGCGCGCGCAATTGGTAGGTGTTCATTTCTTCTCCAATGGTTTCCACTGCGTACCGGGTAGGCCGCTTAGGCCTTAGCCCGTCCCCGCTAGGGCTGATGCCACGATCGGTGATCCACGGCCGATCGGCATCGGCAGAAATTGCCCATCTTGCGGTTAGTGGCGCCGCTAACATTGGGTCGTGACGCTCACCGAGCGCGACAATGAGCTTGGCGAGTTGACCGCTCGAGCCGACCAAGCGCGGGCCGGTTCGGGCGGCATGGTCATCGTGTGCGGTGAATCCGGCGCCGGGAAGACGACATTCGTCGAGACATTCGTTTTCAGTCGGCCCGCCAACGAACGGATTCTGTGGGCGGGGTGTGACCCACTCGTGACGCCGCGGCCGCTGGGACCGATCCACGACCTCGCGGACCACTTCGTCCAGGCCACGCAGAAGCTGCTGCGCGACAGCGATCGCCCATATGACATCTTTTCCGCCGTTTTCGAAGAGGTCAGCAAGCAGCCCTCGGTTCTGGTGATCGAGGATCTGCATTGGGCCGATCAGGCAACGGTCGATCTGCTGCGCTTCATGATCCGACGGGTAGATCGGACACATTCAGTCGTGATCGGGACGGTGCGCGACGACGAGATTCCCGCCGCCCATCCGATCCGCTCGTTGCTTGGTGACATCGCTCGTTCCGCGTCCGCGACGTCGCTCACGCTGTCGCCACTGAGTTTGGACGCGATCAAGGACCTGGTCGGCGATCGCCCCGTCGATCCCGTTTGGCTGCATCACATCACCGGCGGCAACGCGTTCTTCGTCACCGCGATGCTCGACCACCGCGGGGATAGCCTGCCGACAACGGTGCGCGACGCGATCCTGGCCCGCACCGTCGGGCTCGACGTCGTGGCATGGGACCTGCTGTATCTATTGGCCTGTGCGCCAGGGGCAATCCCGGACTATTTGCTCGGTGACCTCGGTGTCACGGCGGCGGCGCTGGGCACGCTCGACGACGCCAATATCGTCCGACGAACTGAGCGCGGCATCGCCTTTCGCCACGACCTGTGCCGGCTTGCCGTCGCCAGCGTCATCCCGTTGGGTGCTGAGGCGGGCCTACACCGTCGGATGATCGATGCGTACGATGCAGCGTCCCAACATGATCCCGCAGTGCTCACCCATCACGCGCTCGGCGCAGGCGATTCCGAGCGTATCCGCCGCACCGCCACCGAAGCAGGCCGGGCGGCGGCGCGATCCGGCGCGCACACCCAGGCGGCCGAGTTCTACGGGATCGCACTCGACCGGGGTGGCGTGCTGCCTGCCGACAGCGAGGCTGAGCTTCTCGAACTGCTCGCCGAAGAGTGCTTCTTGACCGCTCGGCTCGACGACGCGATCGCCGCCCGCCACCGCGCACTGCACCTGCGTGAACAGGCGGGTGCCACCGCAGCGGTGAGCGCCAATCATCAGGCCTTGGCTATCCAGCAGTGGAGCACTGGGAACCGCTCGGCGGCGGAACACCATGCAGCCCAGGGCGTCAATGTGTTCGAATCCCACCGCAACCCGGAATGCCCGAAAGAGCGTGCGCTGTTTGGTCACGCGCTCGCCACGCAGGGGTATTTTGCCGCAATGACAAGGGATTTTCCTCGCGCCACGGCGCTGCTGTCCCAAGCGGCGGAATGGGCGGGGGTGGCCGGCGATCCGACCTTGGTCACCCGGGTGGCGATCATCGAGGGTCTCAGCGCGGCGCTCACCGGAGACAGCGCCGGTCTCGAAGCGATGTGGGCAGCGCTCAAGTCGGCTCCCGATGACTTCGACGAAATCTGCTCGTTCGGATGTAGCCACCTGGCGCTCATCGACACAGAGCAGCGACGACTCGGCCAAGTCGCCGAGGTGCTCGACATCTACCTTCCACTGAGCGCCGACCGCGACGTGCCGATCGGTCGCTGCTACGCACTCGTCCACCGCGCCAGGCTCAGGCTGCAGGTCGGGGATTGGGGCGAGGCACTCGTCGACGCCGAGGCCGTACTTGACGGCCCCGGCGTTCCGTTGGCCCGCTCGTGGGCCCACCTGGTTCGGGTGCTCGTTTCCCTGCGACGGGACGGGGTGGACGTCGACGGCATCGACGAGGCGTGGCGAGTGCTGCGCCCGTGTGGCGAGCTCCTTGCCTCGTTTCCGGCGACGGCGATCGCCGAACGAGCCTGGCTCACCGGAACCCCAGATAACCGGCTCGACGAGTGCCGCAGGCTGCTCGACCGCCGCCCTGCCGACGGCCTGGAATGGGCGCGCGGCGAGCTGGCGATGTGGCTGCGCCGCGTGGATCCCGGCATCGACGCGGACGATGTCGCCGAACCCTATCGATTCTTCCTGGACGGGGCTCTTGACGCGGCGGCCGCCGGATTCCAACGGCTTTCGATGCCTTACGAAGCGGCGCTGGCGCTGACCGACTCCGGGGACGCCGATCTGGCCCGTCGTGGACTCGACGTGCTCGACCGGCTCGGCGCTGATGCCGTCGCCGCCAAGGTGCGGCGCGACTTGCGGGCACGAGGGGTCAGCGTCGTACCGGCTCGTCGCCGCTCGACGACGCTGGCAAATCCTGCTGGCCTGACATCACGACAAATCGACGTCCTGCGATTGATGAGTGAAGGGCTGACCAATGCCGAACTCGCCGAACGGCTATACCTGTCGGTCAGGACGGTTGACAAACACGTAGCCGCGATCCTTGACAAACTGCAGGTAGCCAACCGGCGCGATGCCGTCCGCCAGGCACGTGAGCTTGGAATCTTGAGCGCGCTCACGCATTAGATCTTGCGGGCGCTCGCGGTCGCCTTGTCGAGCTCCCAGAACGCCCGCAGCGCGACGATCTTGCCCTCGTCGTTCACGCGATAGGTGAACACACCCTCGGCCTTGACCTCGTAACCGGATGCCCTGATCACGATGTGGCCGACGTTGGCTTCCTCGTTGCCGCACTGATAGGTCTTCTCGAAGTTGAAAGTCAGCTCGCTCGGAGCGATCGCCATGTCGTAAAACTTGGCGATCGCCTCCTTACCGCGGTGACCCTTGCCTTCGGGATCGAAGTGCGACGGTCCGATCGGATCCTCGATGACGGCGTCGTCGGCGAAGTTGGCCAGCCACGCTTCCTTGTCGTGGGCGATCGCCGCCTCGCGAGAGCGCTTGCCCGCCAGGTGAACCGGTGCCTCCGGGTTGGTGACGGTCACTGCTGCCAACCTGAGTGGATGAAGGCGTCGGCATAGCGTTTGAGCGAGTCCTTCTTCACCTCGATCGGCGCGTCGAAGCCGTGACCTTCGAGAATCCATGGGATGACGATGTTGTCGGTCACACCGGCCGCCACAAGCTCACGGTGCCCATCGACATCGAACTTGTCGATACACACCGCTTGGTACTCGAACGGGTCGTCCGCGCGGCCGTTCTCGGCGAGCAGCTTCTTGAGCTTGCCGATGATGTCGGCCAGCTGATCACATGTCAGCATCGCACTCGTCCAGCCGTCGCCCACGCGTGCCGCCCGATTCAACGCCACATCGGTATGGCCGCCCACGTAGAAGGGCACCGGTGCCGACGGCGCGGGGCTCATCTGCAACCTGTCGAAATCGTAGAATTCGCCGTGGAATTCGACCATGCCGCCCGCCAGGACGAGCTTGATGGCCTCGATCATCTCGTCGACGCGTTTGCCGCGTTTAGCATACGGCACACCGCACCACTCGAATTCCTCAGGTGCCCAGCCGATCCCGACTCCGAATCCGAACCGGTTGTTGGTCAGGTTCGCCACCGAACCCACCTGGCGAGCGAGCAGCAGCGGGTTGCGAGAGCCGAGCTTCATCACGTTGGTGTAGAACCGCAGCCTCGAGGTCACCGCGCCCATCGCGCCCGCCAGGATCAGCGGGTCGACCCACGGAGTGTTCTCGTCCCACATCCGTGAGCCGTCGGCGGTATAGGGATAGTCCGCGGACTGCTTCTCCATGAAGAAGATCGAGTCCGGGAGCGCGATGTTGTCGAAGCCGACTTCCTCGGCCGTCTTCGCGATCTCGATGAGCTGATCGAGCGGGCTCATCGCCACGCTGACGGTGTACTGCATGCGTGTCATGACTTGGCCGCCGGCTTCTCGGAGCTGACCACCCACATCGAGAAGTACTGCGAACCACCGCCGTACGCGTGACCCAGCGCCTTGCGGGCGCCCTCGACCTGATGCTCACCCGCCTTGCCCATCACCTGGATCGCGGACTCGGCGAACCGGATCATGCCCGACGCGCCAATGGGATTGCTGGACAGCACGCCACCGGACGGGTTGAACGGGATACGCCCGCCGATGGCTGTCTCGCCCGATTCGGTGAGCTTCCAGCCCTCGCCCTCTTTGGCGAAGCCCAGATTCTCCAGCCACATCGGCTCGAACCACGAGAACGGCACGTAGACCTCGGCGACGTCGATCTCGTCGATCGGTGAGGTGATACCCGCATCGCGCCACAGTGCCGCCGCGGCGTCCCGGCCCGCCTGTGGGTTCACCTGATCGCGGCCGGAGTAGGCCAGCGGTTCGGTGCGCAGCGCGGTGGCGTGTATCCACGCGACGGGATGACCCTCGGCCACGCGGGCGTCGGCTATCTCCTCGTCGCCGATCACCATGGCGCAGGCGCCGTCGGACGAGGGGCAGGTCTCGTCGAAACGAATGGGGTCCCACAGCATTTGCGACTGCATCACCTTCTCCAGGGTGATGTCGGGCTGATGCAGGTGGGCCAGTGGGTTCTTCGCGCCGTTGAGTCGGTCCTTGACCGCGACCATGGCGCCGATGTGCGTCGGTGCGCCCGAGCGCCGGATGTAGGACCGGACGTGCGGGGCGAAATACCCACCCGCGCCGGCCCCGACCGGCTTGGTGAACGGCACCGGAATACTCAACGCCCACATGGCGTTCGACTCCGACTGCTTCTCCCAGGCCATCGTCAGCACGCGCTTGTACTTGCCGGACTGGACGAGGCTGGCCGCCACGATCGCGGTCGACCCGCCGACCGAGCCCGCGGTGTGTACGCGGATCAGCGGCTTGCCGGTGGCGCCCATGGCGTCGGCCATGAACAGCTCGGGCATCATGACGCCCTCGAAGAAGTCGGGTGCCTTGCCGACCACCACTGCCTCGATGTCGTCGAACGTCGAACCCGAGTCAGCGAGCGCCTTGTCGATGGCCTCGCGAACCAGGCCGTTCATCGAGACGTCCTTGCGCTTGGCGACGTACTTCGTCTGGCCGGTGCCCAGCACCGCCGCGTTCTGACCTGCCATCAGTGTCCGCTCCTCTTGGGATCCCCATCCAGAACCGCGACCAAATTCTGTTGCAGCGCAGCACCACTGGTGGCATGCGCGAGCACCCGCTGCGCGGAACCGTCGAAGATATGCCGGGCCGCGAAGCCGATTCGCTCCAGGCCCGCGGAGAACATCGGGTTGGCGGCCAGCGCGCCGCCAGACGGGTTGACCTTCGTCGAGGCACCCAGCCCGATGGCCTCGGTGAGGATCAGATGTTGGTGGCTGAACGGCGCGTGCAGTTCAGCGATGTCGATGGACCCGGTGTCGCCGCCCGTCGCGGCCTTGGCCGACGCCGTGGTGGACGGCGAGGTGGTCAGGTCGCGGGCGCCCAGCACGGGAGTCTCGATGCGATGCTCCAAGCCGGTGATCCACGCGGGACGCTCCCGCAGTTCGCGTGCGCGGTCGCCCGCGGCCAGCACGATCGCCGATGCACCGTCGGTGATCGGTGCAATGTCGTGGCGCCGCAGCGGATCCGCGAAGTAAGGGCGGGCGAGTAGCTCATCGATGCTTTTGGCCGCCTTCTCCGAGTCCGTGCGCTCCGCAACGGCGAAGGAGTCCAGCGCCACCTGGGCCATCTGCTCGGCGGTCCACTTACCCGAGTCCAGGCCGAGTCGGGCCTGCAGACCTGCGGTCGACACCGAATCGGGCACCAGCGGTGCCATGGTGTACGGGTCGGTCTGCATCGCCAGGATTCGGCGCAGCACACCGGCGCTGGACTTACCGAAGCCGTAGACGAGCGCGGTGTCCACCGAGCCGGTCAGGATCTTGATGTAGGCCTCGTAGAGCGCCCATGCCGCGTCCATCTCCACGTGCGACTCGTTGATCGGCGGGACCGCACCGATCGAGTCGATCGCAGAGAGGAACGAGAATGCACGTCCGGCAAGGTAATCCGAGGAACCCGAGCACCAGAACCCGATGTCGGTCTGTTTGATCCCCAGCTCCTGGTAGAGCTCGGCGAAGCACGGCATCAACATCTCGACGCCATTGGTGGTGCCTTCGGTGCGGCGCACATGCGGAGCATGCGCGAAGCCGACAACGGCAACGTCACGAGAAGTCATGTGGGCAGCCCTTACTGGTGATGCTTGTAGGTTTCGTAGTCGGCGTCGGGTTCACCCGTCGGCCGGAAGTAGTCAATGTTGTCGATGCCGAGGCCCCACTCCTCACGGGGTTTCCACACCGCCTCGACCCGCATGCCCATCCGCACGTCGGTGGCATCGACTTCGGTGACGAGATGCAGGAACGGGATGTCCGCGCCGTCGAGCAATATGTATGCGGCTACGTACGGCGGTTTGATGCGCTGGCCCGCGAAGGGAATGTTGATGATCGCGAACGTCGTCACCGTGCCCTTGTCGGGAAGTTCGACGAACTGGTCCAGCTGCTTGCCCGTCGCCGGATCGGCCTCGCGCGCAGGGAAATAGACCTTTCCATCCCTCCCGGTGCGGGCGCCCAGCAGCTTGCCCTCCTCGAGGGCGCGCAGGAACGCACTCTCGGGAAGCGATGCGCTGTGCTGGATTTCGATCACCGTGGGAACGACGAGCATCGTCACCGGGCCCCATTCGTCGGTCACGTCCGGAACGGCCTCGGCCAAATCACCCAGCTTGAAGTAGGCGATGTCGGTGATCGCGCCGACGGGCTCGTCGACCCAGTGCGCGTGTACGCGCGCGCCGGTGCTGATCTGGTCGGCCGAACCGGCGTCGACGGCATGGAGCATGGGCGTGTCGGCCCCGTCGAGCTTCACCAGCGCCCACGCAAACGGGCGGTCCAGCGGCTGCCCTTCGAGCGGCTCCGGCTGCCAGGTCCAGGACACCACCGTTCCGACGCTGCTCACCGGTACGATCTCGGTCAATTCCTCATAGGTGACCGGGTCGTACTCGGCAGGGGGCACCAGCACCCGACCGTCCGAACCGCGCACGCCGACGATGCGTCGCTCGCGCAGCGCAGTGAAGAACTGGGACAGGAGTGGACCGACTGAACGGGTGTAGTCGAATGAAAGTCTCAACGGTGCCGAAAGTGGCGGCTCATGCTGATCGATCTGCACCGGGCTGCTTTGGCTGGTGGTCACGGCATCGAGTAGAACAGGTTCTAAGAATGGTTTCAACCACGGGTCGGAAGGCGATCTAATGAAGCTGGGACTTCAGCTGGGATATTGGGGCGCCAAGCCGCCCACCAACGACGCAGAATTGGTCGCCGCGGCCGAGGAGGCCGGGTTCGACACCGTGTTCACCGCCGAGGCGTGGGGCTCTGACGCCTTCACGCCGCTGGCCTGGTGGGGTCGGGAAACGACGAGGATGCGGCTGGGCACGTCGGTCGTCCAGCTGTCGGCCAGGACACCGACTGCATGCGCGATGGCGGCGCTGACGCTCGATCACCTCTCCGGCGGCAGGCACATCCTCGGGCTGGGGGTGTCCGGACCGCAGGTGGTCGAGGGTTGGTACGGCCAGAAGTTCCCGAAGCCACTGGCCCGCACTCGTGAGTACATCGACATTCTGCGGCAGGTGTGGGCCCGCGAGGCTCCCGTGCACAGCGAAGGCCCGCACTACCCACTGCCGTTGACCGGTGAGGGCACGACGGGTCTGGGCAAGAACCTCAAGCCAATCACCCACCCGTTGCGGGCGGACATCCCGGTGATGCTGGGAGCCGAAGGGCCGAAGAACGTCGCGATGGCCGCCGAGATCTGCGACGGCTGGCTACCCATCTTCTACTCGCCGCGGATCGCGGGCATGTACAACGAGTGGCTGGATGAGGGCTTTGCGCGGCCCGGCGCGCGGCACACCCGGGAGACGTTCGAGATCTGTGCGACGGCCCAGGTGGTCGTCACCGACGACCGTCCGGCGGTCATGGAGCTGATGAAGCCGCACCTGGCGCTCTATATGGGCGGAATGGGCGCCGAGGGCACCAACTTCCACGCCGACGTCTACCGCCGGATGGGCTACGCCGAGGTCGTGGACGACGTCACCAAGCTCTTCCGCAGTGGACGAGAGGACGGCAAAGAGCAGGCTGCCAAGATCATCCCCGACGAGCTGGTCGACGACTCCGCAATCGTGGGCGACCTCGGCTATGTGCAGGAACAGATCAAGGCGTGGGAGGCCGCGGGCGTCACCATGATGGTCGTCGGCGCCCGGTCCGCCGAGCAGATCCGGGATCTCGCTGCGCTCGTGTGAAACTCGGCGCCTATCAAACTCGGCGGCGGGCCGCCAATCAAACTCGGCGGCGGGCCGCCAATCAAACTCGGGTAGACACTTCCTTGCTAGTTGTCTAGTCCGCGTTCTAGATTGACCCGATGACTGCTTCGCAGCACACGATCGCCGGCACTGTGCTCACCATGCCGGCACGGGTCCGCAAAGCGACCCAGCATATGGCGATGTTCTCGGTCGATGCCGACGCGGCCCAGGCGATGATCGACTACAGCGGTCTCAAGGTCTGCCGGTACCGGCCGAACCGCGCGATCGTCGTTCTGATGCTGATGCGCTACATCGACACCGATCTCGGCGAGTACTACGAGTACGGGACCAACGTGATGGTCAACCCGCCGGGATCGGATGCGAAGGGGTTGCGCGCCCTGCAGTCCGCCGGAGCGTTCGTCCACCACCTGCCCGTCGATCAACCGTTCACCCTCGAAGCGGGGTGCACGATCTGGGGCTATCCGAAGGTGATGGCGGATTTCACGATTCGCGAGGGCAAGTCCTACTCGTTCGATGTCAGCATCGACGGCCAGTTCGCCGTCGGCATGGATTTCAAACCCGGACTGCGTGTGCCGTCGGCGTTCACGTCCCGCCCACAGTCGCACCCCACCTACTCGTACCGCGACGGTGTGCGCCGTCAGACCCTCGGCGAGATGGCGATGACCGACGTGCGTTACCGACCGGGTGGTGCGACCGTCCGGCTCGGCGAACATCCCTACGCAAAAGAACTCGCCTCGCTGGGTTTCCCGAAACGTGCGTTGGTCTCCAGTTCGGCTGGCAACGTGGAGATGTCGTTCGCAGATGCGCAGGAGGTGTGACATGGCAGCCCCAACATCGACGAAGCCGGATGTCGATCTGACCGACGGCGCCTTCTACGCCGGTGACTCCCGGTCGATCTACAAGTGGATGCGTGAGCACGAGCCGGTCTTTCGGGACCGCAACGGTTTGGCCGCCGCCGCGACGTATGCCGCGGTGATCGAGGCCGAACGTCAGCCCGAGATCTTTTCCAACGCAGGCGGTATCCGGCCCGACCAGCCGGGCGTGGAGATGATGATCGAGATGGATGATCCGCAGCATCTGTTGCGGCGCAAACTCGTCAACTCAGGTTTCACCCGCAAGCGAGTCAAAGACCTCGAAGGGTCGATCGAGAACCTGTGCGACACGCTGATCGACGCCGTCTGCGAGCGCGGCGAATGCGATTTCGTCTGGGACCTCGCCGCTCCGCTGCCGATGGCGGTCATCGGCGACATGCTCGGCGTTCGTCCGGAAGAGCGCGAGATGTTCCTCAAGTGGTCCGACGATCTGGTCAGCTCGTTGAGCAGCACCGCGGCCGAAGCCGACATCCAGGTCACGATGGATGCGTTCGCGACCTACAGCAATTACATGATGGGCATGATCGAGGCTCGCAAGAAGGAGCCGACCGACGATCTCGTCAGCGTGCTCGTGCACGCCGAGGTTGAGGGGTCCAAGCTCGAGGACCACCAGATTGTCACCGAGGTGCTGCTGCTGCTGATCGGCGGCGACGAAACCACGCGTCACACGCTGTCGGGTGGGACCCGGCAGCTGCTGCTCCACCCGGAGGCGCACCAGCGGCTGATCAACGATCTCGATCTGTTGCCCAATGCGATCGAAGAGATGCTGCGGTGGACGGCGCCGGTGAAGAACATGGCGCGAACCATCACCCGCGACACCGAGTTTCACGGCGCCTCCCTCAAAGAGGGCGAGAAGATGATCCTGCTCTTCGAGTCGGCCAACTTCGACGAGAAGGTGTTCGAAGACCCCGACGTGTTCAACATCGACCGGTATCCCAACAACCACCTCGCGTTCGGCTTCGGCACCCATTTCTGCCTGGGCAACCAGCTCGCTCGCCTCGAGCTTTCGATCATGCAGACGAAACTGCTTCAGCGGCTGCCCGACCTGCGGCTGGCCTCCGACGAGGAGCTTCCGCTCCGGCCGGCCAACTTCGTCAGCGGCCTGGAGAAGATGCCGGTGGAGTTCACGCCCACCAAGCCGGTTCTGCGGTAGCGCGAGTAGACGCAAAACCCCCAAAATCAGTCGAAATAGGGGTTTTCGCGTCTGCTCGCGGGAGAATGCAGCTGGCGGGAGAATGCGGCTACTTCATCTTGAAGTTCGGCGCGCGCTTTTCTTTGAACGCCAGCGGGCCTTCCTTGGCGTCGTCGGACAGGAACACCTCGATACCAATCTTCGTGTCGATCTTGAAGGCTTCGTTCTCGTGCATGCCCTCGGTTTCGCGGATCGTCTTCAAGATGGCCTGAACCGCAAGTGGTCCGTTGTTGTTGATCACCTCGGCGATCTCCAACGCCTTCTCCAGTGCGGAGCCGTCCGGCACGACATAGCCGATCAGACCCATCTCCTTGGCCTCGGTGGCGGTGATGTGACGCCCGGTCAGCAGGATGTCGCAAGCGAGCGTGTAGGGGATCTGGCGGACCAGTCGCACCGCCGAGCCGCCCATCGGGTACAGGCTCCACTTGGCCTCCGAGACCCCGAATTTGGCGCTTTCGCCCGCGATACGGATGTCGGTGCCCTGCAGGATCTCGGTGCCACCGGCGATGGCGGGACCCTCGACGGCGGCGATCAACGGCTTGGTGAGCCTGCGGCCCTTAAGTAGCGCGTCGATGCGGGACGGGTCGTAGCTGCCGTCCTTGAAGGAGTCGCCCGGCGGCTTGGCCGTCGCGGCCTTGAGGTCCATGCCGGCACAGAAGTAGCCTCCCGCGCCCGTCAGGATGCAGGAACGGATCTCGGGATCGTTGTCGACGCGGTCCCACGCCTCGACCATGATCGAGAGCATCTCGGTGGACAGCGCGTTGCGCGCTTCCGGCCTGTTCAGCGTCAGGATCAGGGTGTGTCCGCGCTGCTCAATGAGGGCGTCGGGCCTTTTTGCCGGTTTTTCTTCGTCGCTCACGAACTAGTCCGCCTTCCAGCGTCGATGCCACAGACTTGTCTCGAAATGTAACACGTTCTAGTTTAGGTCTCGTGGCCCTGAACATCGCTGATCTCGCCGAGCACGCCATCGACGCCGTGCCAGACCGTGTCGCCCTCATCTGCGGCGACGAACAGCACACCTACGCACAGCTGGAGGACAAGGCGAACCGCCTGGCGCACTACCTGCTCGACCGGGGCGTCAAGAAGGACGACAAGGTCGGGTTGTACTGCCGGAACCGTATCGAGATTGTGATCGCGATGCTGGGCATCGTGAAGGCGGGCGCCATCCTGGTCAACGTCAACTTCCGCTACGTCGAGGGCGAGCTGAAGTACCTGTTCGACAACTCCGACATGGTCGCGCTGATCCATGAGCGCCGGTACGCCGACCGGGTGGCCAACGTGCTGCCCGAGACGCCGAACGTGAAGACCATCCTCGTGGTCGAAGACGGTTCGGACGACGACTTCCAGCGCTACGGCGGCGTGGCCTTCGAGGATGCGCTGGCCCAGGGCTCGCCCGAGCGTGATTTCGGTCCGCGCAGCGCCGACGACATCTACCTGCTCTACACCGGCGGCACCACCGGATTCCCCAAGGGCGTTATGTGGCGTCACGAAGACATCTACCGAGTGTTGTTCGGGGGCACCGACTTCGCCACCGGCGAGCCTGTCGCCGACGAGTACGACCTGTCCAAGCAGGCCGTGGCCAACCCGCCGATGATCCGGCTGCCCATCCCGCCGATGATCCACGGTGCCACGCAGTCGGCCACCTGGATGTCGCTGTTCTCCGGCCAGACCGTGGTGCTGGCACCGGAGTTCAACGCCGACGAGGTCTGGCAGATGATCCACGACCACAAGGTCAATCTGCTGTTCTTCACCGGCGACGCGATGGCCCGCCCCCTGCTGGACTCGCTGCTCGCCGCGCAGGCTGCAGGCAAGGAGTACGACCTGTCGAGTCTGTTCCTGCTCGCCAGCACCGCCGCGTTGTTCTCGACCAGCCTCAAGGAGAAGTTCCTCGAGCTGCTGCCCAACCGGATCATCACCGACTCGATCGGCTCGTCGGAGACCGGCTTCGGCGGCACCAGCATCGTGGCCAAGGGGCAGTCGCACACCGGCGGCCCACGCGTGACGATCGACAAGCACACCAAGGTGCTCGACGAGGACGGCAACGAGGTCAAGCCCGGCTCGGGCGTACGGGGCATCATCGCCAAGTGCGGTCACATCCCGGTCGGCTACTTCAAGGACGAGAAGAAGACCGCGGAGACCTTCAAGACCATCAACGGGGTTCGGTACGCGATTCCTGGTGACTACGCCGAGGTCGAGGCCGATGGCAGCGTGACCATGCTGGGCCGCGGCTCGGTGTCGATCAACAGCGGCGGCGAGAAGATCTACCCCGAAGAGGTCGAGGCCGCGCTCAAGGGGCATCCCGACGTGTTCGACGCGTTGGTGGTGGGTGTGCCCGACGAGCGGTTCGGGCAGCATGTCGCCGCGGTCGTGCAGCCCCGCGAGGGCACGCGGCCGACGTTGGCCGAACTCGACGCCCATGTCCGCACCGAGATCGCGGGCTACAAGGTGCCGCGCAGCCTGTGGCTGGTCGACGAGGTCAAGCGCTCGCCCGCGGGCAAGCCCGACTATCGCTGGGCCAAGGACCAGACCGAAGAGCGGGCCGCCGATGACGTGCACGCCAACCATGTGGGAGCCAAGTGATGAAAACCGAACTCTGCGAACGGTTCGGGATCGAATACCCGATCTTCGTGTTCACGCCGTCGGAGAAGGTGGCCGCCGCGGTCAGCAAGGCCGGCGGACTCGGTGTGCTCGGCTGCGTGCGGTTCAACGACGCCGACGATCTCGAGCGCGTCTTGTGCTGGATGGACGAAAACACCGACGGCAAACCGTACGGCGTCGACGTCGTGATGCCCGCCAAGGTGCCGCAGGAGGGCACCGTCGGCGACATAGACAAGCTGATTCCGCAGAGCCACCGCGACTTTGTCGCCAAAACCCTTGCTGACCTGGGTGTTCCGCCGCTGCCAGAGGACGAGGAGCGCAACGCCGGCGTGCTCGGCTGGCTGCACTCGGTGGCCCGCTCACACGTCGAGGTGGCGCTGAAGCATCCGATCAAGTTGATCGCCAACGCCCTTGGCTCACCGCCGAAGGACGTCATCGATCAGGTGCATGCGGCGGGTGTTCCGGTGGCTGCTCTGGCGGGCAGCGCCAAGCATGCGCAGCGCCACGTGGAGAACGGCGTGGACATCGTCGTGGCGCAGGGTCACGAGGCGGGCGGGCATACCGGTGAGATCGGCTCGATGGTGCTGTGGCCGGAAATCGTTGACGCGCTTGGTGGTAAGGCCCCGGTGCTGGCGGCTGGCGGTATCGGCACAGGGCGGCAGGTGGCTGCGGCGCTCGCGCTCGGGGCACAGGGCGTGTGGATGGGTTCGGCGTTCCTGACGTCGGCCGAATACGACCTGGGCCACCGCAAGCCGTCCGGTGTCTCGACAATCCAGGAGGCACTGCTGCGGGCCAACTCCAGCGATACGGTGCGCCGCCGCATCTATACGGGTAAGCCCGCGCGGCTGCTGAAGTCGCGGTGGACCGAGGCATGGGATGCGCCGGATGCGCCTGAGCCGCTGCCGATGCCGCTGCAGAACATCCTCGTCAGCGAGGCCCATCAGCGGATGAACGAATCGGACAATCCCGACACCGTCGCGATGCCGGTAGGCCAGATCGTCGGCCGGATGAACGAGATCCGGCCTGTCGCAGACATCATCGCCGAGTTGGTCTCCGGTTTCGAAGACGCAACTCGGCGACTGGATGGCATTCGGAACGGTTAACGCGTCAGCGGCTTCAACTTACGGCTGACGTCCGCGGCGAAGTTCGGCGCCTCCTCCTGTACGTGCTTGCGGAGAAAGTAGCGAGTCCCGATCAACGCCGATGCGGCGCGCAGCCAAGCCGGCAGATCGAGCTCGACCGTGCAGGCGAACGTCGTCGTGTCACTCGTGCGTGCCGTCGCCGTCATCGTCCAACGCACTCCGAAATGCGTGGGAATCACGTGGTACAGCCACGCCTGAGTGCGCTCCGACCACATCTCGACGCGTGCGGGGGAGGCCGTGACCTCGTGATAGTGCTGCACCATCAGCGCGCCGCCAACCGCCTCGACGTTGACCATGCCGCGGACACCGTTCTCGGTGAACGTTCCGGCCGCGCGGTGTCCGCGCGATGCGGCCTGGTAGTCGGCATCGGACAGGGTGAACAGCCATTCTGCGAGGTCGAGAGCGTCGACGGGGGCATCGATCACGGACTCGTGGGTGAACCTCATGGTGGACTCCTCTGGAGGTTGGTTAACTTAACGGGCGTTTACTTATGACGTAAGTCTTACCCTATAAGTAAACGGATGTAAAGTGATCTGCATGACACCTGCGAAACGGCCACGCAACCCGCGGGGCGAGGGGGATCGCCTCCGCGAGGAGATCGTGGAGGCGTCCGCCTCGCTCATCGCCGAGAACGGCGCGGAGACGTTGAGCCTGCGCGCAATCGCCAGGAAGGCGGGGATAACCGCACCCGCGATATATCGCCATTTCGCCGATCTCGCAGAGGTACGAGAGGCCGTGACCGCATCCACCTTCGATAAATTGGCCGAGTATTTGCGGCGCAGCGGTGAAGCGCCCACCGAGCCTGCCTCCCGCCTGCGTGCGCTCTGTCGGGCGTATGTGGAGTTCGGGCGCCAACATCCCCAGCAGTACGCGATCCTCTTCAGCCGCACACTCGGGATTTCAGCCGAGCCGGACAAGACGGTCGAGAACATGCGGGGCCAGGAAGCGTTCGCAATACTCGCGGATGCAATTCGGGCGTGTGCCGACGAAGGAGCCTCGGAGTCCACAGATCCTGCCGAGGATGCGATCGCGATCTGGGTGGCGCTGCACGGTTACGTCGGCCTCCAGACCGCCGTGCCCGACTTTCCTTGGCCGCCAACCGATGCGCTTCTCGACGTCATGGTTGATCGGCTCGCCCGCGTGAACTAGCGATGGCGCCGCAAACGCAAACGCCGCCAAAGCTCGGTGGCGCTTTGGCGGCGTCGCTCGCGCTGTTAGGGCGTGATCTTCGTCTGTTCGTCGATGACGTTCGTTGCCGCGCCCACGATCTCGCCCTGGCTCTCCAGGCCGTCGGCGTTGAGCTGCAGCACGTAAAGGCCATCTGCGCCCGGAATCACGACGGTCTTCTGGGCAACAATCTTGGTCTGCCCCTCCGATTCCCAGGTGCCGCCGAGCTGGTAGGCCGGGTAGTCGCCCAGGGTGCTCGTTTCGCCCTCGTTCGACGCGACCCAACCCGGCAGGTTCTGCAGTTCGCCGGGCGCCAGATCGATGATGGCCTGGGGATCGACGTTGCCGGTCAGCTTCGAGAGCAACGCGACGATGCTCGGCGAGTACTCGGCGGCTTCGGGCCCGGTATAGATGATGGCGCCGTAAGCCCAGTCCGGGGTGTTCTCACCGGCCGGCTCCCAGCCGTCGGGGATCGGCAAGTCGATTGTCGGTGCGCCGGGATCGCCCTGATTGACCTGAGTCTCCTGGATGTTGTTGTCGACGATGTAGCTGGCGATCGTCGGGTTCGGGCCCTGGGCATCCTCGTCGCGCGGCGCCACCTTGGCCGTCGTCTTGGGCGCGGCCTTCGCGCTTGTCGTCGTGGTGGTGGTCGTCGTCTCCGATTCGGATTTGCTCGGTTCGGTTTTGGTGTCCGAGCCACAGCCCGACAACACGAGTGCCAAAGCGGCGGCCAGGCTGGCCACCCCGGTGATCGCAGTGCGCCTCATCAGTCAACTCCTGTCGTCGGGCAAGGACCTAGCGAGCGTAGTCCAAAAGGAGCCTTGTCACGGCCAAGTAGATTTACTCAATCTGATTTTCTGTACACCACCGACATGGCGTCGACGGCACCACGATTCGCCTGTGTACCGAGTTACGGACAATAGACTCGGCGTGGGAGGAGACGCGTGTGGTCACGTTAGACCGATTGGTGAATGTGCTCGGGGGTTACGGCGTCCAGTTGCGCTTCTGCCCGATACCGCGCTCCAGAGAACTCGGCAGTGTCGTGATGCACGAGGTGGCAGGTGGCCGCACGGTGATCGGCGACGTACTCCTGGCCGTCGGCGCGCGTTCGGTCGACGAAGCGCTGCAGTGGGCGGCATCGGCGCACGCGGTCGTCGTACTCCTGCGCGACTCCGATGACGACACCACCTTCGCCGGGATGGCCAAGGGTATTGCGGTGATGGTCGTCGATGAGGCGGTGTCCTGGAGTGAGCTCAGCGCTGTCGTCTATGGATTGGTGCTGGAAGGTCGTGAAACCGAATCCGGCCGCGGCCCAACCGATCTGTTCGCGCTCGCCGACAGCCTGGCCGAGGTGACAAAAGGCGCGGTGACCATCGAGGATCCGTTGTCACGGGTGCTTGCGTATTCCAGCATGCAGCAGAACGCCGACCCGGCGCGAGTCGCGACCATCATGGACAGGCAGGCGCCGGAGAGTCTGCGCGAATTCTTCCAGGCCCTAGGGGTTTTCGCGCACCTCGCGGCTTCTGACGAGCCGCTGTTCGTCGGGCCGGACGCCGAACACGGGATGTCGGGACGCATGGTTGTCGCGGTGCGGTCGGGACGAGAACTCATGGGGTCGGTGTGGGTTGCGTGTGCGGAGCCGCTGAGGGAACGGGAACGGACCGCGTTGGCCGACGGTGCGCGCACGGTCGCCCTGCATCTGTTGCGGTCGCGTGCCAGTGCAGATTTGGAGCGTCAGGTCGAGTCCGACTTGGTGCTCCGGCTGTTGAACGGAAGCCCTGATGCGGCGGCGTCGGCCAGCAGGCTCGGCCTGCCGCAGGACCTGATGCGAGTCATCGCCGTGCAGGCATTCATCAACGCCGATCGCGACGCGGGTCTGCTACTGGCGTTCGACCGGGCAACCACCGGATTCGGATGGTCACGCCCTGGTCGAAGTGCCCTCTCCGGCAACACGGTTTACACGTTGTTGCCCAGCGAGGAGGCGGCCGCGGCCCGGAGCTGGGTCGCGGGTTTGCAGGCGTCCCTGCCCGATCGGTTCACCGTATTGGCCGGTATCAGCAAGGCGGCTACGGCGACTGATCTGCCCGTGGCACGCCAAGAAGCCGACGAGTGTCTGGCGTTACACGAGGCCAAGCCGTCCAATGCCCTTCCGCCGGCCTACGACGAGTCGTGGGACGAGATTCTGCTGCAACGCCTTCGAACTGCCGCCCGCTCGGGCCGGACCCCGGATCGGGGGCCGGTAGCGGAGCTGCGACGCCACGACGCCGAACACGGTGCCGACTATGTGGCGACATTAAGGGCCTGGCTGGAGGCGCTGGGAGATCCGGCCGACGCGGGCAACCGGCTTGGGGTACACGAGAACACCGTGCGGTATCGACTGCGCAAGATGGGTGAGATCACCGACCTACAGCTCAGTGACGCCAGCAAGCGTCTGGCCATGATGATCGAACTCGCCGCCACCGAAGGCTCCTGACCAGGCCCTTTGTCGATTCACCACAACGACAGCGCCGTGCGTTGTCCCGTTGCGGCAACCACTTCGGTGACGGGCTGGGCCACCGTGGAGTTGCTGAGTCAATCGACGGCGTGATCACCAGGGTGTTCGAAAGGCAGGAGGGCGCAATGGTCGGCGGCGAGCGCTTCGACGGCGGTCCGCGATCCGCGGTCGTGGTCGGCGCAGGCATCGTCGGATTGTCGACGGCCTGGTTTCTGCAGGAGAGGGGAGTCGACGTCACCGTCGTCGACCGCACCGGCGTGGCCGCCGGAGCTTCCTGGGGCAACGCCGGCTGGATCGCACCCGCACTGACGATGCCACTGAACTCTCCGAAGCTGCTTCGGTATGGTCTGCGCTCGCTGCTCGACCGGAACGCCCCGCTGCACATCCCGTTGGCCGCGGACAGTTCGCGGTGGCTGTTCCTGCTCCAGTTCGCGGCCAATTGCCGCCCGTCGACGTGGAAGAGAGCGGTGCGAGCCAACGTGCCGCTCAACGAGGAAAGCATCGAAGCATTCGACGTGCTGATCGCGAACGGGGTCGAGGCGCCGGTGACCGATGCTCCGATCACCGCCCTGTTCCGTTCGACGCACGACGCGGAAAAGATGATGGCCGAGCTTCGGGCGATCCAAGGCGCCGGTCAGTCCCTGTTCGTCACGGGGCTGTCCGGTGAGGCGCTGCGCGAGCAGGTGCCTCTGGCGTCGCCGCAGATCACCGCCGGACTCAACATCAACGGTCAGCGCTACGTCGACCCCGGACGTTTCGTCGCAGCTCTTGCAGGCGCAGTCCGACAGCGCGGGGCGACCATCCTCACGCAAGAGGTGCGCGGTGTCTTCAGCTCGGGCGACGGGGCGATGGTGCTGCCCGCCAGCGGCGAGCCGCTGACCGCCGAGGCGGCGGTGATCGCTACGGGCGCCTGGTTGTCACGCCTGGCGGGGCCTCGACTGCGCGTACCGGTGGCGGCCGGCCGCGGCTACTCGTTCACCGTGCCTGTGGACCGGCCCATACCCGGGCCGATCTATCTGCCCGATGTCAGGGTGGCGTGCACTCCCTACCACGGTGCTCTACGGGTGGCAGGCACGATGGAGTTCCGCGATCCCCATGAACCCGTGATGGCCGAACGTGTGGGAGCGATCGTCGCCTCCGCGAGTCCGCTGCTGGAAGCGGTGCGGTGGGCCGAGCGCAGCGATATCTGGGTCGGTCCGCGTCCGGTCACTCCCGATGGCCTGCCGTTGATCGGTGAGATGTCCCGCAACGTGTACGTCGCAGGCGGGCACGGCATGTGGGGTCTTGCGCACGGGCCTGTCACCGGCCGGCTGCTCACCGAACAGATCACGACCGGTAAGCAACCCGAAGCGCTGCGGCCATTCGATCCGCTGCGGCGCGCTGTCACCTAACCGAGGATCTCGCCCGCCACGGGCACGCCAGTCGTCAGGGGCGGCGCATAGTCGCAGCCCGCCCCTGACGACGACCCCTTTAGACGAAAGGAACGAATATGACCAGTGCACAACGCGTTTGGATCTCATCGGAAGCGTACGAAGGCCTGCAGCAGGAATTGGCTACTCTGCGTCGATTGTGCGCGACCGCCGCTGCGGATGGGGACATCGGCGAGAACGCCACCGCGATCCAGCGCGCCCGGCAAGCGCGCATCCAACAGATTCATGACCTGCTCGTCTACGCCGTCGTCGGAGAGGACCCGCCGAACGACGGGATCGCCGAACCGGGCATGGTCGTGACCGTTCGCTACGACGACACCGGGGACACCGAATCGTTTCTCCTCGGTGTTCGCGGTGCTGAGCAGGGCGATGTAGAGGTCTACTCCATCCAGTCGCCGCTCGGTGAGGCCATCCTCGGCGCGCGACCCGGCGAGCGGCGAAACTTCACCCTGCCAAGTGGTGCCGAGCTTTCCGTCACGATGCTGGCCGCCGTTCCCTACGGTCTACACAACGCCGAGGTAACGGCATGACCCAGCTCGAAAAGATTGCCGAACCTGCAATCCGAATAAGTCTGCGGGGCAACGGCAAACGGTGCCGTCGTCTATCGCACTGGAGCGGTGTCCCTGACGACGGCCGCTCTCGAGGATGACACCGATGCGTTACACGCCAGGATCGCCGCCATTCTCGGTGCGGTCGCGGAACGACGCGATGATGGCGTCGCTCGGTGAACGCCATGTGATACCCAGATCCCGCAGAGTGGCCGAATCGTCGGTCGGCGTCGCTGCGGTCAGCAGCAGCGCCGCCTCGTAACTCAAGCCGTCACCCATCGCGATGACGGACGATATCGCGTCGCCAACCCTGCTCACGCCACGAAACACACGCTGGTTCAGCGGGATTCGGATGAACTTCCGGCCCGCGCCGCGTTCGAGAGCGGTGATCATGTCGTCGAATGCAACCAGGATGCCGCCGCACACGTAGCGTCGCGGCCCCTTGCCCGGCGTGAAGACGGCTGCGTGGACGTCGGCGACGTCGCGCACATCGATCATCTGCATACCGCCGCGCATCCGCGGTGCCACGCCCCAGCGCACGATTGGTGCCCAGCCGCGCTCGGTGACACCCGGCTCGGTGTGAAAAGCGGGCCCCACGACGCTGGAGGGATAGGTGACGACGACGGGCGCACCCTCGCTCTGCAGGCGCCGTGCCACTCGATCGGCGTGGCCCTTCGTCCTGGCATAGGGGCTTCGTCCGGCGGCGGTGGGAGTGTCGGGCCCGATAACGCCGTCCGGCGGCGGGAACAACGCGCTGTAACTGCTGACCGACACCACCGGATCGAGTCCGGCAGCCACTGCACGCGTCAGGATCGATTCGGTTGCGTACGCATTGATCTCCCACATCAGCGCCGCGCGACGGTTGTCGGTACCCACCACCCCGGCGGCGTGCAGCAGTGCGTCGCATCCGTCGAGCAGGGCGCCGACGATGGTGGTGTCGCGGATGTCGCCCACCACCGTGTCGATGTCGCCGATCCCCGCGAACTGTTGCAGCACCGGTGCGTCAACCGCATCGGGCGCCACCAGCAAGCGCACCCTCTCGCCGCGAGCGAGCAGGGCGCGTACCGAATGCGCGCCGAGGTAGCCGGTGCCCCCGGTGACTGCGATCAACATCGGCCCCTCCTCGCGTCTCTGAACTACGGTGCCAAGCGGTCAGCGCTGAATCGGATACACCGGATCGTCGCAGTGGGTCCCTTCGGCCTGCAGCTGACGTTTGATCACCTTGAAGGTCTCGGTGCGTGGCAACGAGGTACCGACCCGCACGAACGACGGCCACTGCTTGGGCCCGAGGTCGGCTTGTTCGGCGAGGAAGGCGCGAAACTGCTCGGGGTCGAACGACGCCCCCTCGGCGAGCACCACGGCCGCCATCACCTGATCCCCGACGTCGGGCGCCGGTATCCCGTACACCGCCACCTCGACGACGTCGGGATGGCGCAGCAGCACCCGCTCGATCGGCGCGGAGCCGAGGTTCTCGCCGTCGACGCGCATCCAGTCACCGAGCCGGCCGGCGAAATATGCGTAGCCGTTCTCGTCGCGGTAGGCCAGATCGCCGCTGTGGTAGACCCCGCCCCGCATGCGCTCGGCGTCGGCCTCGGGATCGTTGTAGTAACCCTCGAAACGGCCTGCGTCAGAGGTGTTCACCAGCTCGCCGGTGACGCCGGGTGGGCAGGGCTCACCGGTGTCGACGTCCACGATCTCGGTACCGGGCGGCAGCGGGCCGAGCGCTCCTGGCGGGGTATCCGGTGTGCGACCGATCGCAATTCCCCCCTCGGTCGACCCGAAGCCGTCCATCACCAGCGTGTTGAACCGCTTGGCGAACCGCTCGACATCGGCCGGCGCACCCTCGTTGCCGTAGACCGCGCGCAGTGGGTTGTCCGCATCGTCGGGTTGTTCGGGGGTGGCGAGCACATACGACAACGGCTTGCCGACGTAGTTCGCGTAGGTGGCACCGAACTTGCGCACGTCCGGGAGGAACTGCGAGGCGGAGAACTTGCGCCGCAACGCAAGTGAACTGCGCGACGCGAAGGCCACCGACCAGCCCACCAGCACCGCGTTGGAATGGAACAGCGGCATGGACACGTAGCAGATGTCACTGGACCCCAGGCCGAAACGCTCCGTCATCATCGCACCCGCGATGGCCACCTTGCCCTGGCTGCACTTGACCGCCTTGGGATCACCGCTGGTGCCCGACGTGTAGATCAACATGAACAGATCGCCGGGGTCGGCGTCGTAGGCGACCACGGGTTCGTCGGCGTACGCCGCAACCTCGGCCGCCCATTCGGGGGAGTCGACGTCGATGTGGTCAATATCGCCGACAACGGCCGCCGAGGCTGAATCCGCCAGCACCACTTGGCAATCCGCGTGTGTGATGTCGCGCTGCAGTGCGGGTCCCCGGCGGACGGGGTTGAGCCCCACCGGCACGATGCCCGTCAACCCCGCCGCCACCAAGACCGACGAGAAGAACGGGGTGTTCTGAAGCAGGACGCCGACATGCGGCGGCCGACCGGGGTCCATGCGGGCCCGCAGCGCGGCCGCCACCGCAGCACCGTGCCTGATGTGCACGCGCCACGGGATGAAGGTGTCCTCGAAATAGACCCCGCGGTCGTCGACGTCGACGAGCGGTGTGATCAGCGAGGTGACGGTGGGTAGCTCGCTCCCGGTCGCGGGGTTCAATTGCTCCCTCCGGTCGCGGTGCTCAATTGCTCCCTCCGGTCGCGGTGTTCAATTGCGCCCTCCGGTCGCGGGTTCAAGCCGGGGTTTCAGCCAGCTCGCGACCGATACGCAGCAACTGGCCGGTGGCGCCGCCGACCGCGAACTCGGTCTGCTTGGCCGCCAGGAAGTACCGGTGCACCGGGTGGTCGGTATCGATCCCGACGCCGCCGTGCACATGCACCGTGGTGTGGGCGACCCGATGTCCGGCCTCGGCCGCCCAGAACGCCGCGGTGTTGACGTCGATATCGGCCGGTAGATCCTCGGACAGCCGCCATGCCGCCTGCGTCACCGTCAACCGCAGCGCCTTGACGTCTATATAACCGTCGGCGAGCCGTGACGAGACCGCCTGGAAACTGCCGATCGGCCGGTCGAACTGCTCACGCTCACGGGCGTATTCGGCGGTCAGCTCGAGCGCCCGCTCCAGCACCCCGAGCTGAAACGCGCTGCGTCCCAGAGTGCCGTGCGTGGTCAACCAGTCCACCACCTCGGCACCGCCGACGACGCGGTCAGCGCCCAATTCGACGCCCTGCAGTCCGAGGTGTCCGACGCTGCCGTGCCCCGTGGTGTTCAGCGATTCAACGGTCACGCCGGAATCCGATGCGGCCACCACGAATACCTTGGTGCCCGAGTCGGTTTCGGCGGGGACCAGGAAGGCATCGGCGATCGGGCCGCAACTGACCTGAGTGCGTGCTCCGGTCAGCCGAAAACCATCGTCGTTCGCACTGGCCTGCACCGGGCCCTCGCCCATCTCGCCGTCCAGCGCGACGGTGAGGATCTTCGAGCCGTTGATCGCGGGCACCGCCCAGTCCTGCTGCAGCGGCTGCGACCCGAATTTGGCCAGCGCGCCGGCGGCGAGCACAGCCGACTCCAGATACGGCACCGCGGCCATCTGCCTGCCGAGCGCCACCAGGACAGCGACCTGCTCCAGCACCCCGAATCCGCCGCCGCCCAAGGATTCCGGCGCTGCGGTGGACAGGATGTCGGCATCGATCAGCTTGCGCCACAACGTGTCATCGAACCGCTCTTCCAGACCGTCGAGCTCGCGCTGACGCTCGGGGGTGCTCACCGATTCGGCGATGGTGCGGGCCAACCCGCCGAGGTCCTCTGCCGCTTCCGTCGTCTTGAAATCCACTGTCGATCAGTCCTTACCGGTTAACCCTTGGCAGGCCGAGCGCGACCATGCCGATGATGTCGCGCTGGATCTCGTTCGTGCCGCCGCCGAAGGTGAGGATCAGGCACGAGCGGTGCATGCGTTCGATGCGTCCCCGCAGGAGCGCGCCTTGTGTGTTCGTGCGCAGTGTGGCGGCGGTGCCCAGCACCTCCATCAGCAGTCGGTAGGCCTCGGTCGCCAGCTCGGTGCCGTACACCTTGGCCGCCGACGCGTCGGCGGGCGACGGCGCAGCGTCTTCCGAAGATGCCAGCTCCCAGTTGATGAGCTTGAGCACCTCAGCCTTGGCGTGCACGCGGGCCAGGTTGAGCTGGACCCACTCCGAGTCGATCAGCCGGTTGCCGTGCACATCCTTGGTGTTCTGCGCCCACTCCCGAACACCGTTGAGCGCCATGAAGATTGGCTGGGCGGACACCAGCGCGACGCGTTCATGGTTGAGCTGGTTGGTGACGAGTTTCCAACCGCCGTTCTCCTCGCCGACGAGGTTGGTCGCGGGCACCCGCACGTCCTGGTAGTAGGTGGCGCTGGTGTCGACGCCGGCCATGGTGTGCACCGGCGTCCACGAGAAGCCCTCCGCGGTGGTCGGCACGATGAGCATAGAGATACCGCGGTGCTTCTTGGCCTCCGGATTGGTGCGCACGGCCAGCCACACGTAGTCGGCGTACGCGATCAGGCTGGTCCACATCTTCTGGCCGTTGATCACGTATTCGTCGCCGTCGCGCACCGCCGTGGTCCGCAGTGCGGCGAGGTCGGTGCCTGCGCCGGGTTCGGAGTAGCCGATCGAGAAGTGCAGTTCGCCCGCGGCGATCTTGGGCAGGAAGAACTTCTTCTGCTCGTCGCTGCCGAAGTGCATGATCGTCGGCGCGACGCTGTTGATGGTCAGGAAAGGTACGGGGACGTTCGCGATGGCGGCCTCGTCGTTGAAGATCAGGCCGTCCATCGGACTACGCTCCTGCCCGCCGTACTCCTTGGGCCACGAGAGCGTCAGCCAGCCGTCCTTGCCCATCTGGGCGACGGTTTCGCGGTAGACGTTGCCCCGCCCCATCTCGCCGTCGCTGGCGGCCAACGCCTCGGCGCGCTCAGGGGTCATCAGCTTGGTGAAGTACGCCCGCAGCTCGCGGCGCAACTCCTCCTGCTCTGGGGTGTAGCCGATCCGCATCGCCGTGTCCTAACTTCTCTATGAGGCGCCGGTGCAAGGCACCCGGGCTAGAACCGAAGTCCAGCCCGACTTCACTCCCGGTTGTAACACGTTCTAGTCTTGGGGTCCAGGCCGGTGCCACACTGGCTGCCCAAAGCAGCCCTGAGCGCGAGGAGTGCGTGATGAGAGTGGAAGTGGACCGGGACCGGTGCGAGGGCAATGCCGTCTGCGTGGGAATTGCCCCCGACCTGTTTGGTCTCGATGACGACGATTACGCCGTGGTGAAGGCGGATCCCGTACCGCCCGACCAGGAGGACTTGGCGGAGCAGGCCATCGCCGAATGTCCGCGAGCAGCATTGATCCGAAGAGACTAGAGGTATTCATAAATGACCGCAGATGCGACTGATCTTTCCGGCCGAGTCGCCGTGGTGACCGGTGCGGCCGCGGGGCTGGGCCGCGCCGAGGCCATCGGTCTTGCGCGGGCGGGCGCCACGGTGGTGGTCAATGACATCGGAGCTGCCCTGGACCGCTCCGACGTGATTGACGAGATCGTCGCTGCGGGATCGAAGGCGGTCGCGGTCGCTGGCGACATCAGCGAGCGGTCGACCGCTGATGAGCTGGTGACCACCGCCGACGGTCTCGGCGGATTGAGCATCGTCGTGAACAACGCAGGCATCACGCGCGACCGCATGTTGTTCAACATGTCCGACGAGGACTGGGACGCGGTGATCGCCGTCCATCTGCGCGGGCATTTCCTGCTGACGCGCAACGCCGCGACGTATTGGCGCAGTAAAGCCAAGGCGGCCGCAACCGATGGAGCCGGCCAGGTTTATGGCCGGGTCATCAACACGTCGTCGGAGGCGGGCCTGGTGGGGCCGGTCGGTCAGGCCAATTACGGTGCGGCCAAGGCCGGTATCACCGCACTGACCCTGACGATGGCGCGTGCGCTCGAGCGCTACGGCGTCCGCGCCAACGCGATCGCGCCGCGGGCCCGCACCGCGATGACCGCCGACGTGTTCGGCGAGGCGCCCGAGCTCGCCGAGGGTGAGATCGACAGCCTGTCGCCCGAGCATGTGGTGACGTTGGTGCGTTTCCTCGCCTCGCCCGCCGCGCAGGACGTCAACGGACAGCTGTTTATCGTTTACGGGCCGACCGTGACTCTGGTGGCGGCGCCTACCGTGGCGGCACAGTTCAATGCATCGGGCGATGCCTGGGATCCGGCGGACCTGTCCGATACTTTGCGGGACTACTTTGCCAACCGTGAATCCGACGCGAATTTCGCTGCGACGGGACTGATGAGTTCGTAGGATTCTCAGTCTTGGGCGCGGGTCAGAAGTGCACTAGAACACGTTCTAGGATGACCTGCGTCACACCCCGTCTGACCAGCACTAATGTTACAGTTTTGACTAGTTTTGTCGTTCTTTGACACTGCGAACTTGTTCTAGTTAATATGATCCGGCTCACTAAGAGCAGCGCTTAAACCAGGGCTGAAAGGCCTGCCGCCGCGGCGATAGACGACGCCTTCGCCAAACGCGCGCATGCCGGACGCCCCGCCCCGAGAACGGAGCCCGAGGTTGATCGAACAGCTCGCGGCGCCGACTCGGGCCGTGGGCGGATTCTTCGAAATGTCGATGGACACTTTCGTCAAGATCTTCCGGCGGCCCTTTCAGTTTCGCGAGTACCTCGAGCAGACATGGACGATTGCCAAGGTCTCGCTCATTCCGACGCTGCTGATCTCGATTCCGTTCACGGTGCTGGTCGCGTTCACGCTCAACATCTTGCTGCGTGAGATCGGTGCCGCGGATCTGTCCGGCTCCGGTACCGCGTTCGGCACCGTGACTCAGCTCGGTCCGATCTCCACCGTGCTCGTCATCGCCGGGGCCGGGGCGACCGCGATTTGTGCCGACCTGGGGGCGCGCACCATTCGTGAAGAGATCGATGCGATGCGGGTGCTCGGCATCGATCCGATTCAACGGCTCGTCGTGCCGCGCGTGCTGGCATCGACCACGGTGGCGCTTCTGCTCAACGGCCTGGTGATCGCGATCGGCCTCATCGGGGGCTACGTGTTCTCCGTGCTGCTGCAGGGCGTGAACCCCGGCGCGTTCATCAACGGTCTGACAATCCTGACCGGGTTGGGCGAGTTGGTGATCTCAGAAGTCAAGGCGCTGTTGTTCGGTGTGATGGCGGGCCTCGTCGGCTGCTATCGCGGCCTCACAGTCAAGGGAGGGCCCAAGGGTGTCGGAGAGGCCGTCAACGAAACCGTAATCTATGCCTTCATATGTCTGTTCGTGATCAACGTGCTGATGACGGCGATCGGCGTCCGGGTCCTCGGATGAGCGAGCTCGGGAATTACGATCTCACGGTGCGGATGCGGCGGGTGTTCCAATGGTTGCCGCGCGCCGTCGACTCGTTCGGCGAGCAGGCGCTCTTCTACGCCGTATCAGTCCGGCATATCCCAAATGCGTTGCGGCGCTACCACAAGGAGACGTTCCGGCTGATCGCGGAGATGACGCTGGGCACCGGCGCGCTGATCCTCATCGGCGGCACGGTCGGCGTCGCCGCCTTCCTCACGCTGGCCTCCGGCGGTGTCATCGCGGTGCAGGGCTACGAGTCCCTGGGCAACATCGGCATCGAAGCGCTGACCGGGTTCCTGTCCGCGTATCTCAACGTCCGCATCGTCGCGCCCATCATTGCGGGCATTGCGCTTGCCGCCACCATCGGGGCCGGCACCACCGCCCAGCTGGGTGCGATGCGCATCGCCGAGGAGATCGACGCCGTCGAATCGATGGCCGTGCACTCGGTGTCCTACATGGTGTCCACCCGCATCGTCGCCGGCCTGGTCGCGATCATTCCCCTGTACTCGTTGGCGACGCTGGCGGCGTTCTTCTCGGCACGCACCATCACCGTGTACGTGAACGGACAGTCGGCCGGACTGTACGACCACTACTTCAACACGTTCCTGATTCCGACCGATCTGCTGTGGTCGTTCGCTCAGGCCATCGTGATGGCGGTCGCGGTGATGCTGGTGCATACGTACTACGGCTTCAACGCATCTGGCGGACCTGTCGGCGTCGGCATCGCCGTGGGTAAGGCGGTCCGGACGTCGCTGATCGTGGTCGTCATCATCACCCTGTTCATTTCCCTCGGCGTCTACGGCGCCACCGGCAACTTCAACCTTTCGGGCTAGCGGGAGAGAACGTGTCGAGGACAGTCGCGATAAGGATCGCCGCCCTGGTGCTGGCGGCGATCATCGTGGCTTTCACGGTGTTGACCTATCTCGCTTACAGCGCCGCGTTCACACCGACCGAAACCGTCACGGTGAACTCGTCGCGAGCCGGTCTGGTGATGGACAAGGACGCCAAGGTCAAGTACCGCGGCATCCAGATCGGCAAGGTCGAAGACATCAGCTATTCCGCTGATCATGCGACGTTGACGCTCGCCATCAACCGTGACCAGATGCGCTACGTCCCGTCGAACGCGCCCGTACGTATCGGCAGCACAACGGTGTTCGGCGCGAAGTCGGTGGAGTTCCTCGCACCCCAGCAGCCGTCCGGTACGTCACTGCGCCCCGGCGCCGTCGTCCAGGCCGAGGCGGTGCAACTCGAAGCCAACACGTTGTTCCAGACGCTGATCGATGTCCTGAACAAGATCAATCCGATACACCTGAACGCGACCATGTCGGCACTTGCTGAGGGCTTGCGCGGTCACGGTGACGACTTCGGCTCCACCATGGCGGGTTTGAATCAGTATCTTGCTGAACTGAATCCGAAGCTACCGACGGTCGAGACTCTCCTCGCGCAGACGGCCTCGGTGGCCAACATCTACGGTGACGCCGGTCCCGATCTGGTGACCGTGATCAACAATGCGCCCACCATCGGCAAGACGATCGTCGATGAGCAGAAGAACCTGACCGCCACCCTACTCGCGACAATCGGGTTGGCCGAAGAGGGAACCGCAACGCTGGAGCCTGGGGCAGACGACTACATCGCCGCGATCCAGCGACTGCGGGCGCCCTTGAAGGTGCTCGGCGACTATTCCCCCGAAATCGGCTGCATAGTGCAAGGTGTTGCCATCGGTAACCAGCGGGGCTCGTCCATCGTCGGCGGCATGAAGCCCGGCGCGATGGTCAGTTCGAGCTTCGTTCTGGGTGTACCGGCGTACACCTATCCCGAGAGCCTGCCGATCGTGAATGCAACGGGTGGTCCGAACTGCCGCGGCCTCCCGAACATCCCCAGCCTGCAGTACGGCGGTTCGTATTTCAGGTCCCCGTTCCTGGTCACCGACAACGCGTACATCCCGTACGAGCCGTTCACCGAGGTGCAGGTCGACGCCCCGTCGACATTCCAGTTCCTGTTCAACGGTGCATTCGCAGAGCGGGATGATTTCTGATGAGCCAGCGGGGAATCCTCATCAAGGTGAGCATCTTCGTGGTGGTCATGATTGTGGTCGCCGCCGGTTTGGTCGTGATCTTCGGCGAGTTCCGCTTCGCTTCCACCAACCGCTATCACGCCACGTTCACCGACGCCTCGCACCTCGAAGGCGGCAACGACGTGCGGATCGCCGGGGTTCCGGTGGGCACCGTCGAGGATCTGAAGCTGAATCCCGACAACACCGTCGACGTGGCGTTCACCCTCAACAGGAAGTACCAGCTGTATACGTCGACGCGGGCGGTGATCCGCTATGAAAACCTGGTCGGCGACCGCTTCTTGGAGATCACCTCGGGCCCAGGCGAGCTTCGGAAGCTCCCGAAAGGCAGCACCATCGGACAGCAGAACACGCAGCCGGCACTCGATCTCGACGCGTTGCTCGGCGGCCTGCGTCCGGTGGTCAAGGGGGTCAATGGTGAGCAAGTCGACCAGATCAGTAATGCCATCCTCGAACTGCTGCAGGGCGAGGGGGGTGCGCTGTCTCGACTGCTTTCGGAGACAGGAACATTCAGCCAGACCCTCGGCGACCGCTATCAAGTGATCTCCGAGGTGATCCAGAATCTCAACCAGGTGCTGGGGACCATCGACGAGAAGAGCGTGGAGTTCGACGCCAGCATCGACGAGCTTCAGAAGTTGGTCACCGGACTGGCGGAGGGCCGGGACCCGATCGCCGGGGCGATTCCGCCACTGGCGTCGGCGGAAAACGACCTGACCGACATGCTGGTGAACTCGCGGCGGCCGCTGCAGGGTGTGCTCGAGAACCTGCGCCCGCTCTCGACCGAGCTCGACAACCGCAAAGCGGAGGTCAATCGGGTCATCGAACCGTTGGCCGAGAACTACCTCCGGCTCAATTCGCTTGGTGCGTACGGGTCGTACTTCAACTACTACATCTGCGAAGCGAAGCTGAAATTCAACGGGCCGGCAGGTAGCGACATCTTCCTGCCGATCGGTGGCGTTCCCGATCCGTCGAAGGGTAGGTGCTCTGCAGATGGATAAGACGATCCGGGCAGGCATCTTCGGCATCGCGGTCATGGTGTGCGTGCTGCTCGTTGCGTTCGGCTACAACACCCTTCCGTTCTATCCGCAAGGCAAGTCCTACGAGGCCTTCTTCGCCGACGCCGGTGGAATCTCGCCGGGTAACGACGTCAACGTTTCCGGCATCACGGTGGGCAAGGTGACCGACGTCGGACTGGCCGGCGAGACAGCGAAGGTGACATTCACCGTCGACCGCAAGATCAGGTTGGGGGATCAGACGCTCGTATCGATCCGGACCGACACCGTGTTGGGGGAGCGGTCGCTGGGGGTCGTCCCGCAAGGCACCGGGTCGGTGAAGTCGATTCCGCTGGCCCGCACCACAGTTCCGTACACCTTGAACATGGCACTGCAGGATCTCGGCCAGAACTCCGCTTCGCTCAACAAGGACCAGCTGACCCAGGCGTTGCGTGTGCTGACCGACTCATTCCGCGACGCGACGCCAGAGCTTCGTCGCACGCTCGACGGCGTGGCGGAGTTGTCGCGCAGCATCAACGCCAACGATGAAGCGCTGGGCCAGCTGCTGGCCCGCGCGAAGTCGGTAACCGCAGTGGTCGCCGACCGGGCCACTCAGGTGAATCAACTCGTCACCGACGGTAACCTGCTCTTCGCTGCCCTCGATGAACGACGGGCCGCGCTGAGCAATCTGATCGCCGGCATCGACGATGTGTCACAGCAGATTTCGGGATTTGTGGCCGACAACCGCCGCGAGTTCAGCCCGGCGCTGACGAAACTCAACCTGGTGTTGGACAACCTGCTCGAACGACGTGAGCACATCAGCGAAGCGCTGAAGCGGTTGCCGCCGTACGCCACCGCCCTAGGCGAGTCGGTCGGCTCGACTCCGGGCTTCATGGTCAACCTGCCCAACGCGGTACCGAACAATACGCAGATGGCGCTGCTGCTGGATCTGTACTTCCAGCCGGGCAAGATTCCAGACAGCCTCTCTGACCTGCTGCGCGGGTTCCTGTCCGAGCGCATCATCATAAGGCCGAAGTCACCATGAGCCGCTGGCTGCGTTTCGGGATCATCGGCGCGCTCCTGGTCGCGCTGATCGGTGGCGCGTCCGTGATCTGGCCGCGGGTGTCCACCTACCGGGTGGATGGATACTTCACCTCGGCGGCGGGACTGTACCCGGGCGACGAAGTCCGCGTCGTCGGTGTTCCGATTGGCACGATCGAATCGATCTCACCGCAGGCCGAAGCGGTCAAGATCACGATGAGGTTGAAGGACGGCGTCAAAGTGCCCGCCGACGCGCGCGCCGTGATCATGGCGCCGAACCTGGTTGCGGCTCGGTTCATCCAACTCACCCCCGTTTACCAACAGGGTGCCGAGATGCAGGACGGCGGCAGAATCGACGTCAACCGCACGGCGGTGCCGGTGGAGTGGGATGAGGTCAAGACCGAACTGACCAGGCTCAGCCAGCAGCTCGGACCTTCGTCGGGTCAGGTTCAGGGCCCGTTGGGCGAGTTCGTCAATCAGGCCGCCGACACCCTCGACGGTAACGGCGACTCGTTCCGGCAGGCCTTGCGCGAATTGTCACAGACCGCGGGGCGGTTGGGCGACTCGAGCACCGATCTGTTCGACACGGTGAAGAATCTGCAGATCCTGGTGGACGCGCTGTCGAAGAGCAACGAGCAAATCGTCCAATTCAGTGGGCATTTGGCCTCGGTCTCCCAGGTGTTGGCAGACAGCTCGGTGGGGCTGAGCGACACCCTCGGCAGCCTCAACCAGGCACTTTCGGACGTGCGCGGCTTCCTCGACGAGAACAACGAGGTGCTGGTCGCCAACATCGACCGGTTGACCGACTTCACCAGCATCCTGACCAACCAGACCGACGACGTCGAGCAGATACTGCACGTGCTGCCGAATGCCATGGCGAACTTCTACAACATCTACAACCCTGCCCAGGGCACGGCCAACGGCGTTCTCGGTCTGCCGGAGTTCGCCAACCCGGTGCAGTTCATCTGCGGGAACTTCGACGGCGCGGGAACGCCCGACTACGACAAGCGAGCCGAGATCTGCCGCCAGCGGATGGCACCGGTGCTGAAGCGCCTGGCGATGAATTTCCCGCCCTTCATGGCGCACGGGATCAACACGATCACCGCATACAAGGGCCAGGTCATCTACGACACCCCCGCGACCGAAGCCAAGGCGAAGACCTATATCCCGTATCTGGAATGGATACCGGCCGACGGGCGGTTCCCGCCGCGTGCAGGCGACGAAGGCGACCCCAGTGCGTTGTTGCTGCCCCAGAACCCGGTTCCCGGTCCGCCGCCGCCGGCCCAGCCGTACACGCTTGGTCCGGTGATTCTGCCGCCGGGGCCCGCGCCTGCCGGCCCGCCGCCCGGTCCGGCTCCGGGTCCGCCCCCTGGCCCGCTTCCGGCCGAGGCCGCTGCCCCGGGAGGTGGGGGATGACCCGAAAGTCGTTGAGAATCAACGCTGGACGAGTAACCCGGCGTACTCTTGCCGTCGGTTCCGGCGCGATGCTGCTTGCGGGCTGCTCGTTCGGCGGCTTGAACTCACTGAACATGCCGGGCACCGCAGGCCACGGCAAGGGTTCCTTCTCCATCACGGTGGAAGTGCCCGATGTGGCCACGCTGCCGCAGAACTCGCCCGTGATGGTCGACAACGTCACGGTCGGCAGCGTGTCGGGGATCGAGGCCGTTCAGCGGTCGGACGGCTCGTTCTACGCGGCGGTGAAGCTCTCGCTGGACGAGAACGTCAAGCTGCCCGCCAATGCCACGGTGAGGGTCGCGCAGACGTCGCTGTTGGGGTCGCAGCACATCGAGCTGTCGCCGCCGGTCGGCCAGCCGCCGGTCGGTGAATTGCGTGACGGGGTTCAGCTCCCGCTGGACCAGGGCAGCCGCTATCCGACGACCGAGGAAGTGCTGTCGGCGTTGGGTGTGGTGGTCAACAAGGGCAATCTCGGTGCGCTGCAGGACATCACACAGGAGGTCTACAACGCCGTGGCCGGCCGAGAAGGCCAGTTCGCCGGCCTGATCCCGCGACTGGCCGAGCTGGCCGCGTCGTTGAATCGGCAGACCGAGGACATCATCGCCACGGCCGAGGGCCTGAACCGGTTTGCGGGAGTCCTCGCGCGAAGCAGAGACAGTCTGGGTCGTGCGCTTGACACTCTTCCCGGAGCGTTGCGTGTGCTCAACGAGAACCGGGCCACCATCATCGACGCGTTCGCTGCGCTGCAGCGGCTGGGCACAGTCGCGTCGCGCATCCTGTCCGAAACGAAAGACGACTTCGCCCAGGACATCATCGATGTGTACTCGGTGATCAAACCGCTCAACGATGTCCGTGCGGATTTGGTAACCAGTCTGGACAGCTTCGCGACCTTCCCGTTCCCCGGTAAGAACCTGAAGCGGGTGGCCAGGGGCGATTACTTCAACGTCTTCTCCGTGTTCGATCTGACCATTCGCCGGCTCGGGGAGACCATCTTCACGACATCGTTCTTCGACCCGAACATGAAGCGCCTCGCCGAAGTCGTGAACCCGCCGGAGTTTCTCACCGGGCAGATGGCGAATCTGTCTGGGCAGGCTGCGGATCCATTCACGATCCCGGCCGGCACCGCATCCGGTCAGGAGGTGCCGCCGAACTGATGTTCAGTCGAACTGCGCGAATCCAGTTGTGGGTCTTCGCCGTCGTGACAGTGTTCTCCGTCGGCGCGATCGCACTGTTGTACGTGCGCATTCCGGCCCGGCTGGGCATCGGTACGTACGATGTGACCGCGAATTTCGTGGCCGGTGGTGGGCTGTACGAGAACTCGAATGTCACCTACCGCGGTGTGCAGGCCGGCCGAGTCGAGTCGGTGCAGCTGACCGACGGCGGTGTCGTCGCACGCATGCGGATCAACAGTGAGGTCAAGATCCCCGCGAACTCCACCGCCACCGTCAAGAGTGTGTCCGCGATCGGCGAACAGTACGTGGATTTCGTCCCGCCCGCCGATCCTTCGCCGGAGGTGCTGCGCAACGGTGCAACCATCCCGAAGGACCGGACGGCGATACCGCAGGATGTCGCGGAGTTGTTGCGCGAGGCCGACCAGCTGGTGAGCAGCCTCGACAACACCCGGCTTCAGGACCTGCTGCGTGACACGTTCGAGGCGTTCAACGGTTCGGGGCCGGAACTTGCGCGGCTCCTCGATTCGGCACGGGCGCTGATCGACCAAGCCAATGCGAGTTGGCCAGAGACCTCCGCGCTCATCGACCAGGCCGGACCGCTTTTGGAGGCGCAGATACGCAGCGGCGACGACATCCGGTCGCTGTCCGACGGTCTCGCGCGATTCACCAGCGAAGTCGCCGGGGCCGATCCGCAGCTGCGCTCGCTGCTCGCGAACGCGCCGGGAGCAGCCGCCGAAGCCAGCGAGACGTTCGCGGGCATTCGCCCCTCGTTCCCCGTACTCGCGGCGAATCTGGCCAACTTCGGCCGCGTCGGCGTGATCTATCACAAATCGATCGAACAGGCGCTGGTCATCTTTCCTGCCCTGCAAGCGTCGCTGTTGACGATCGGCGGCCAGCTTCCCGCCGACGAAGGCGGCAAGCAGGATTTCAAGATCTCGATCAATGATCCGCCGCCATGCAACACGGGCTTCTTGCCGCCGTCGGAGATTCGCACGCCAGGCGACACGACGCTGCGCGAACTACCGACGGACATGTATTGCAAGATCGCGCAGAACGATCCGATGGTGGTCCGTGGCGCGAGGAACTACCCTTGCCAGGAGTTCCCAGGGAAGCGCGCGCCGACCATTCAGTTGTGCCGCGACCCGAAGGGTTATGTCCCGATCGGCAACAGCCCGTGGCGGGGCCCGCCGGTGCCGATCGGCACACCGGTGGACGTCATGGAGGACGACACGCCTGAGGACGGACGAAACGTCCTGCCGCCCAACAAGTTCCCCTATATTCCGCCGGAGAACGACCCGGACCCGGGATATCCCGTCCCGCCGGGCTCGGTGCCGCCGGGGGTGCAGACCGGCCCCGGGCCGGCGCCCCATCAGCCGTGGCCGTACATCCCGCCGCCGAACCAGGGGCCCCCGCCTCCGCCCTACACGGCGTGGATACCGCCTGCGCCGTATCCGAATGCGTGGCCTCCGCCGGCGTTCCCGCCGGGGTGGGCGACCAATCCACCGCTATTCGCCGGACCGTATTACGAAGGTCCGCAAGCGCCGCCGGCACCGCCGGCACCGCCGGCACCGCCGGCCCCCGCCCCACCGCCGCCCCCGCCTGCCCCGGCGAACCCACCGCAGGCCAGTGGGGCTGCCTATGGGACGTACGATCAGAACACGGGAGTTTTCGTGGACCCGGCAGGCGGTACCGGTGTGTACGCCCCGGGTGTCGCTGATCTGCGGCCGCAAGAGAATTGGGTAGACCTCATGCTGTATCCGGACCAGGTGTAAATGGCATCCACTCCGACCACTCAGAAGAAACCTGTACGTCGCCGCGCGACCCGTCCTGCCGGTCCGACCAGCGGTACGGCCGCGACGACCACCGGGACCACCGCCGTGCGCGTTCCGACGACGGATACGGCGGGCGGGATTGGCAAAGTCCGCAAGACTGCGCCCCCGCCCCGCCGGCTGCCGCATCGACGCCTGGTCGCGGTCGTCGCCTTGGTATGCGGGGTCATCGCGACGGGTGTCCTAGGTGCTGGAGTCGTGGCGTTGAACGTCCAGAGGCAGGACGCAGAAGCAGCCCAGGCGCGCAACCAGCGTTTCGTCGACACCGCGACGCAGACAGTGGTGAACATGTTCAGCTTCAAGCAGGACACCATCGATGACACCGTCGACCAGTTCTACAACAGCACCAGCGGGCCGCTGCGCGACATGTTCAGCCAGAACAACAACGTCGAGAATCTCAAGGCCATTTTCCGCGAAACCGGCGGCAGCTCTGAGACTGTGATCAACGGCGCCGCACTGGAAAGCGTCGACGAGGTCAGCAAGAAGGCATCGGTGTTGGTGTCGGCGCGGGTCACGGCAAGCGACATGAACGGGAACAACCGGCCGTCGCAGCCCTACCGGCTGCGGATCATCGTCCAGGAGGATGACGGGGGTCGAATGACGGCCTACGACCTCAACTATCCCAACGGCGGCAACTGATGCGTCGGATTCTTACCGGCGTTGCCTGCCTACTGGCCGTCGCGTTCGTCAGCATGGCCGCGGTGGGCGGCGCGCTTTATTGGCAGCGAGTGGAGACGCGCGGTGAGCAAGCAGCCCGTGACGAGCTCGGGCCGTTGGCGAAGAAGCAGATTCCGGCCGTATTCACTTACGACTACAAGACCGTCGAGAGCAATCTCACCGACGCGTACAGCATGCTCACGCCCACCTACCGCAAGGAATTCGAGGACCGGGCGAACTCCGACATCATTCCGCAGGCGCGGGCCCGCGAGTTGGTCAGTCAAACCAACGTGGTCGGTGTAGGAGTGCTGGAAGCGCAGCGCAATTCGGCCGCGGTGATGGTCTACATCAACCGGACGGTGTCCGAGAAGTCGAACCGCGATCAGCCGATATATGACGGTGCGCGGCTGCGCGTCGATTATCAGCGCATCGACGGCAAGTGGTTGATCAACTACATCAAACCGATTTAGCGGAGTCTGCTCGGGTGGCGGTCAACGCCTCGAGGAATGACCGCGCCCACAGGTCGACGTCGTGCACGAGCACCTGACGGCGTAGCGCCCGCATTCGCCGCCTGCCCTCCTCCGGGGTCTGATTCAACGCCGTCTCGATGGCGTCCTTGACTCCTTCGAGGTGATGCGGGTTGGCCAGGTAGGCCTGTCGAAGTTCGGCTGCGGCACCGGTGAATTCGCTGAGCACCAGGGCGCCGCCGAGGTCGCTGCGACACGCGACGTATTCCTTGGCGACCAGGTTCATCCCGTCCCGCAGCGGGGTCACCAGCATGACGTCGGCTGCGACAAAGAATGCGATCAACTCGTCGCGGGGTATCGGCCGGTGCAGGTAGTGCACGATCGGATGACCGATATCGCCGTATTCACCGTTGATGTGGCCGACCTGACGTTCGATGCTTTCGCGCATCGCGATGTAGCTTTCGACGCGTTCCCGGCTTGGCGTCGCGAGCTGAACCAACACCGTGTCATCACGTTTCGCACGATGCTCGTCGAGCAGCTCCGAGAACGCCCTCAGCCGGACGTCGATGCCCTTCGTATAGTCCAGCCGGTCGACACCGAGCAGAATCTTGCGCGGGTTACCCAGCTCGCTGCGAATCTCGCGCGCCCGCTGCCGGATCGCGCGCGAGCGAGACTGTTGGTCGAGTGCCGTGGAGTCGATGGAGATCGGGAACGCGCCGACTTTGACGGTGCGGAAGCCCACCTCGATCTCGCCGAACCGGGACCGCACACCGACCGTTGCACGAGAGGCATTGGCGCCCACAAGGCGTCGCGCCAGGATCAGGAAATTCTGTGCGCCGCCAGGCAAATGGAAACCCACCAGGTCGGCGCCGAGCAGACCCTCGACGATCTCGGTGCGCCATGGCATTTGCAGGAACAGCTCGACCGGTGGGAACGGGATGTGCAAAAAGAAGCCGATGGTGAGATCGGGTCGCAGCTGACGCAGCATCTTCGGAACCAACTGCAGCTGGTAGTCCTGAACCCAAACCGTGGCTCCCTCGGCCGCGGTTTGGGCCGTCGTCTCGGCGAAGCGCCGGTTGACCTCGACGTATCGCTCCCACCACTCACGGTGGTAGATCGGCTTGACGATCACGTCGTGGTACAGCGGCCACAGCGCCGCGTTCGAGAAGCCCTCGTAGTACTCGGCGATGTCCTGCGTGGACAAACTGACCGGGCACAGCAACATGTCGTCCTGCTCGATCGGCTCGTCGCCGGCATCGGGAATGCCCGGCCAACCGATCCACGCACCGCGTCGCTTACGCAGCAACGGCTCCAACGCGGTCACGAGGCCGCCAGGGCTCCGCTTCCATGTCGTGGTGCCGTCGGGCAGCCGTTCCATGTCGATCGGCAGCCGGTTGGCCACCACGACAAAGTCGGAATCCCCGGAGCTGACCTTGCGGCCGCGCCCCGGACTCACTTACGCCTCGAGCTTCGAGGGTCCAATGCCGAGCATCGAAAGGAACATCCGGCATTCCTCGGCGTCGTTCGCGTACGCGGCGACGACGCGCCTGGCCTGGCGCGCAGTGCTGTCGGCAAGCGGTTCGACGTCGCCGAGTTCGGCGGGATCAGATTTCGCAGGCATACGTCAACTCTAGGCGATGAGACCATCGCCCCTGTTCGAAGGCTTCCGAACAGCTAGTTGGTCACCGTCGGGCTGTGGCCGACCGTGGACTGCGGCACCGGCTGCGGTCCAGCGGCTTGCGCCTCTTCGGCGAGGCCGATGCACTCGCCGGAGTTGTGTCCGGTGCAGGGGATGGCGCCACCGCCGCCGGGAAGATTCACGACCGGCATGTCCGGGTTGCCCGCGGACGTCGAGAACGGCGACGGGCCGGCGTTCGGCACGGTGTGCGGGACGCAGTTGCCGGTGAACGGATCGGGTTCTTCGCCGCCGGGGCATCCCTGCGCGATCGGTGCGGCGTCGGTGGCCGGCACCGTGAATACGGCGATCGCGGGAGCCGCAGCAACCGCGACCGCAAACCCGCCGGCAAGGATCAGTCGTCGAGCTGAGAGCTGTAAGGTCGCCATGGTCACGCTTTCTGTAGTTAGGCCGGTCGTCGGCATGGATTGTATGGAAGCTGAAAGGTTTCTGCACAGCTTCGGGGAGTTCCCCCGTATTCGGTTACGGGCTGGAGCTGATAGTCGAACGAGGCGTGACGTTCGGTAGGAGGGCCTGGTCCTCGGAAAGTCCGATGCATGCGCCCGAGTCACGACCGGTGCACGGAATGCCGTCGATCTCGGGGATATCAGGGTTGGCCGCGGTCGTGGTGAAGCCTGAAGGGCCGCTGTTCGGCACCATGAAGGGGACGCAGGTTGTCGTGAAGACGTCCGCCTCCTCACCGCCGGTGCATTGGGCCTGTGCGATACCGGGCTCAGGCGCCGAGTACGCGGCTATCGCTGGAGCCGCGGCGGCCGCGATAACGAAGGCGCCCATGACCAGGTGCCGTCGGATCGCGAATGTGGGAGTTGCCATTCCGCAATTCTACTGATTCGTCCGAGTTTCTGCGTGGACGTGTTGCCGGCTATGGGCTATAGCTAACGCTGGTGTGTGGCTGAACCAATGGAGTCTGGGCCTGTTGTTGCTCCGCGAGGCCTATGCACTCTCCTGAATTGTTGCCGCTGCAGGGGATCCCGTCGATCGAGGGGAGGGCCGGATTCCCGGGGATTGCCCGGTACGGGGAATTCGGTACGAGGTCCGGGCTGCACGTAGTCGTGTACAGATCCGCCGATTCGCCTGCGGGGCAGGCCGCTAGCCCACTCGCGGGGGTATGGGAAGTCGATAGTGCCGCCAGGCCGGGGGCGGCCAGGGCGGCCAGCGCGAATCCGCCGGCCAGGACGAGTCGTGAGCCGCTGATCCGGGGTGTGGCCATGTCTCAACTGCTTTCTGAGTTTGCTACGTATCGGCGGTAGCATCCGGGCACTTCGTACGGTGTAGCTGAAGACTACTCGTACTCAACAGAATAGAGATGATTACGCGGTGACGCCCCGTGCACCTGTGAGTCGGCTGCGTAGTTGCTGCGGTGCCGCTGAGCAGTCGCTTGGCGGGGCACCGTAATGTGCAAGCTGTCTTACTACGCGAGCGAGGTGGTCGGCAGTGGCTAGCCCTGATCTGACAAGTTCCGGACCTGCCGGAGGCGAAATGCCCCAACAGGTCACTTACGAGACGCTGGACGACGGACGTATCGCGCGGATATGGCTCAACCGTCCCGATGCCCAGAACGCTCAGTCACGAACGTTGTTGGTGCAGCTGGACGAGGCCTTCGGCCGAGCTGAGGCCGATGACGAGGTCCGGGTGGTGATCCTGGCGGCCCGCGGCAAGAACTTTTCGGCCGGACACGACCTCGGCTCGGAAGCGGCGCTGGCGGAGCGCGCGCCCGGACCCAACCAGCACCCGACGTTCACCATCAACGGTGCGACACGGCACGCTGTCGCAGAGAAGACGTATCTGCAGGAGTGGCACTACTTCTTCGAGAACACCCGGCGCTGGCGCGACCTGCGCAAGATCACCATTGCGCAGGTGCAGGGCAATGCGATCTCGGCCGCGTTGATGCTGATCTGGGCGTGCGATCTGATCGTTGCTGCCGACGATGCAAAGTTCAGCGACGTCGTCGCCGTACGTATGGGTATGCCCGGTGTGGAGTATTACGCGCACCCTTGGGAATTCGGTGCTCGCAAAGCGAAAGAGCTTCTGCTGACCGGTGATTCGATCGACGCGGATGAGGCCTACCGGCTGGGAATGGTGTCGAAGATCTTCAAGCGCGATGAGCTCGAGGACAAGACACTCGAGTTCGCCCGGCGCATCGCCGAGCGGCCCACCATGGCGGCGCTGCTCGTCAAGGATTCGGTCAATGCCGCCGCCGACGCGATGGGCTTCACCGAAGCCCTTCGGCACGCGTTCCACATCCACGAGCTCGGGCACGCGCACTGGGCGGCGGCGAACGAGAACCGGTACCCGGTCGGCCTGCCGCCCGATGTGCCGGACTGGCGCACGTTGGGAGCCCCCAAGCTCGCCCGCCACGACGAGCCGTGACGTATAACTAGAACCTGTTCTAGTCGGCGGACGAAGGGGTCTGTGGTGCAGCTGTCATTGACGGGGCGAACGGTACTGGTCACCGGTGGTGGGAGTGGCATCGGCAAGGGCGTGGCCGCTGCGGTGGTGGCCGCCGGAGGCAATGCGATGCTCGTGGGCCGGAATGCCGACAAGCTCTCCGCTGCCGCTGACGAGATCGGCGCCCAGGGCGGCCCGGGTTCGGTGCTCTATGAGCCTGCAGACGTCACCAACGAGGACGAGGTCGCGCGTGCCGTGGAGGCGGCCACGGCGTGGACGGGCCGGCTGTATGGCGTCGTGCACTGTGCCGGCGGCAGCGAGACGATCGGACCCGTCACGCAGATCGATTCCGAGGCGTGGCGGCGCACTGTCGATCTGAACATCAACGGCACCATGTACGTGCTCAAGCATTCTGCTCGGGAGATGGTTCGCGGTGGCGGTGGATCGTTCATCGGCATTTCGTCGATCGCGGCCAGCAACACGCACCGATGGTTCGGTGCCTACGGGGTCTCCAAGGCGGGCATCGACCACCTGATGCAGCTGGCGGCGGACGAACTCGGCGCATCGTGGGTGCGGGTGAACTGCATCCGGCCGGGCCTTATCCGCACCGAACTCGTTGCGCCGGTTCTCGATTCGCCTGAGCTCACCGCCGACTACGCGGCCTGTACTCCGCTGCCGCGGCCCGGCGAGGTCGAGGACATCGCGAACTGTGCGCTGTTCCTGCTGAGCGACGCAGCGAGCTACATCACCGGACAGGTGATCAATGTCGACGGGGGAGTGCTGGTTCGCCGCGGACCCGATTACTCGTCGATGCTCGAACCGCTCTTCGGTGCGGACGGCCTGCGCGGAGTCGTGGCGCAGTAGGTCGCCGGGGGAGATGGCTCCGGGGGTGTTATCCCCAATGGGGGTTTTATCCACAGGTTGGTTTGTGCTGGTGGTTGCGCGCCGGGGTCGGGATTAGTGTCGAACCTATGTTCGATCAGCTTGTGGAGGCGGCGACCGGCAGCCGGGCCCCGGCCGCGGTGGGGGCATGGGCCCGGTTGGAGAACGCCGCCTGCGCCCAACGACTGTTCGCCACCGCCGACGAACTCGAGCCCATGTATGCCGCCTCGGGCTCGGCCGAGCGGGAGCAGTGGTGTGCCGATAACTGGACCGCGGTGGCGGCGTCGGTGGCCGCGGCCCAGCAGGTGTCGTTGGGGGTGGTGGGTTGGCCATGCCGCGCCGCACCGCCACTCGGGCGCACAACCGCGCCAAAGCCATCGACGCCGAACGCGCCCACAACCAAGCCGCCCGCCACGCCCAAGAGCAGACCAACCACCCTCGAAGCGATTGGCTCAACGCCTACTTCCCGGCCACGCCGCCACCACCAAACAACGACGACCCCCCACCCTTCTGACCGCCAGCCTCCCATGAAGCGATCTTGCCGAGTGCGGACCAGTCGAGATGCGCGCCGCCGTTGGCGAGCAGCGTAAGGAAGCGGTCGCGGATGAGGCTGGCCACCGGAATCGGCACCTGTAGCGATTCACCCGCGGCGAGTGCGAGGCGAATGTCCTTCAAACCCAGTGAGGCCGCGAAACCGGCGGGCTCGAACTCCTCGCGTGCCATCAGTCCGCCGTAGGTCTTGTAGACCGGCGCGTTGAAGAGCGTCGACGTCAGCAGCTCGACGTACTCCTGCTTGTCGACACCGGCCTTCTCCACCAGCGCCATCGCCTCACCGAGCGATTCGATGACAGAAGCGATCAGGAAATTTCCGCTCAACTTGACAAGGTTTGCGGCCTTCGGCTCGTCGGCCACCACGAACGTCCGCTGACCGATTGCATCGAACACGGGCGAAAGTGCCTGCACCGCAGCAGGTTCCCCCGCAGCGACGACGAACAGCTTCGCCGCCGCGGCCGCCTCGGGGCGTCCGAACACCGGAGCCGCCACGAAACGTTGACCCGCCGCGGCATGCGCGTCCGTCAGTCGCTCCGCCAGCGCGACGCTGATCGTGCTCGACGACACGTGCGTCGCGCCCGACGGCAGCGACGCGAGGATGCCGTCGTCACCGAACGTCACCGCCTCGACCGCATCGTCGTCGGCCAACATCGTGACGACGACGTCGCCACCGCATGCATCCGCGACCGTACGCGCCGCCTTGGCGCCCTTCTGCGCGAGAGCGGCCACCTTGTCCTGCGAGCGGTTGTAGGCCGTCACGTCGTACCCAGCGTTGAGCAGATTGGCCGCCATACCGGCGCCCATGTTTCCCAGCCCTACGAACCCGATCCTCATGGCATCCACCATGCCGGGTCCAACCGCGAAGCGCCTAGCCCAATTCCGCCGCGCGATGCACCGCGTTCACGATGCCCTGGTAGCCGGTGCACCGGCAGAAGTTCCCGGACAGGCCCTCGCGAATCTCCTCGTCCGTCGGCTTGGGGTTGTCGCGCAACAGCGCGGTGATCGATACGACAAACCCCGGTGTGCAGAACCCGCACTGCAGGCCATGGCACTCACGCATCGCCACCTGTACCGGCGACAGCTGGCCGTCCTCACCGGCAATGCCTTCGACCGTGGTGACCTCGCTGCCATCGGCCTGAACGGCGAACATCAGGCAGGCGCGAACCGCCTGCCCGTCGACCAGTACCGTGCACGCTCCGCACGCGCCGTGTTCGCATCCCAGATGCGTCCCGGTCAGCCCACAGTTTTCCCGCAGGTAATCCGCCAACGTCAGCCGGGGCTCAACGGTCGCCTCCGTAGGCACTCCGTTGACGGAAACCTGCACTGGCCACTCATGCATTGCTTGCCCCTGTGATCGCAGATGCCCAGGCCCGGGCCACCATGGTGGCGCCGACCTTGGCTCGGTAGGCGGCCGACCCCTGCAGGTCGGCCGGAATGTCATCCAGGCCGCTGATCGCGAGCCGGCCGACCTCCTCGGCGGCGATATCACCGACCGCGCGGCCGACCACGGCGTCCTCTGCGACGCTGCCGCGCAACGGCGTCGACCCCAGCCCGAGCAGACCTATACCGCAGCGCGCAATCCGATCGTCGGCGTCGAGCTCGACCGCGACAGCCGCCCCCGCGATCGCGAAGTCACCGTGTCTGCGGGCGAACTCCTCGACCGCGAATCCGGACCGGCCGCCCCACACCGGGAAGCTCACCGCGGTGAGAATCTCGCCCGGCTCCAACGAGGTCTCCCAAAGCCCGGTGAAGAAATCCGCAGCCGCGATGTTCCGGGTGCCCTTCGACGACACCGCCTCCATCTTCGCGTCCAGCGCCAGCGCGACGGCGGCATACTCCGCGGCGGGGTCTGCATGTGCGATCGCGCCGCCGAGCGTGCCCCTGGTGCGGATCTGAAAGTGCCCGATATGAGGCGTCGCCAAGGTCAGCAACGGCACCGAATCGGCGACCTCGTCGTCCATTCCGACGAATGCATGCGGCGTGCCCGCGCCGATGCGCACCTCGTCACCGCACAGATCGATGCTCTGCAGTTCGGCGATGCGCGAAATGTCGATCAGGTTCTCGAAATGCGTCAGCCGCATCGCGAGCATGGGGACCAGGCTCTGCCCCCCGGCCAGAATCTTGGCGTTGTCGCCGAACTCATCGAGCAGATCGGCGGCCTCCTTGACGGACTCGGGCCGGTGATAGGCGAAGGGCGCTGCCTTCACGGCAGCAGCCGCTCGGCCGGCGGCAGGTTGTCGAGCAACCGCAACAACGCGGCCTGCAGATCGTCGGCGACCACCGCCGCGGGCGACTTGCGTTTGCGCCGTCCCAGCAGGAATCCGACCACCACACCCGCACTGACGGCGGCGACCACAGGTCCGTAGCGCTTCGCGAGTGATGGCGCCACCGCCTTCGCCAGAGCCAGGGAGTTGATGGCGTTATCCTGCGTAGCCGTGGGTTGCGCTGCGGCGGTCGGTGTTTCGGTGGTGGAGGCGCCAGGTGCGGATCCGCCGAGCAGATCGGCCTCCAGGTTCTTGGCGAACTGCCCGATCAGGCTGCTGGATACATCGGCAAGCACCCCCCGGCCGAACTGCGCCGCCTTACCGGAGATCGTCAGGTCCGTGGTGATGAGGACAGTGGTGGAGTCACCCTCATCCTTGAGCGCGGCGGTGACCACGGCCGCGACGTTGCCACTTCCTCGGGTCTCCTTGCCGTTGGCCTTGATCACGACGCGCTGCACTGCCGCGTCCTTCTCCTGGAACGCCGCTTCGCCCTTGTAGGACACCGTGATCGGGCCGACCTTGACCTTGACCGCGCCGGTGAACTGGTCGCCGTCGACGGACAGCAGCTGCGCGCCGGGAATGCACGGGGCGACCCGTTCGACGTCGGTGAGCACCTCCCACGCCTTGTCTGCAGGCACCGCGACGCGAAATTCGTTGTTGAGTTCCACTATTGGGCCTCCTCGATGAGGGCAACGATGGCTGATGGACTGGCGGGCAACCGGGTCAGCGTGACACCGAGCGGCGCCAGAGCGTCATTGATGGCGTTCACGACCGCAGCCGTCGACCCGATGGCGCCGCCTTCGCCGCAGCCCTTGTAGCCGCCGACGCCGGGGCCCGGAATTTCGACGTGGCCGAACTCGATCGGCGGTACCTCGGTGGCGGTCGGCAACAAATAGTCGACAAACGTTGATGACAACGGGTTTCCGTCGTCGTCGTAGACCATGTGCTCGAGGAGCGCTCCGCCGATACCCTGTACGGTCCCGCCCGCGATCTGTCCCTCGACGACGTTGGGGTTGATCATCGGGCCCACGTCCTCGCTGACGATGTAGCGCGTCAGCTTCACATGACCCGTCTCGATATCGACCTCACACGTGCACGCGTGCGTGGCATTGGCCCAGTGGATCATCGCCTCCGGCGGTGACACGAACCGTGCGGTGGCCTCCAGTGTCGGCGATACGCCGCCGAGTTGCGCGGGCTCGTAGTACGAGCGATTGGCGATGTCGGCGAATGTCACGCTCTTCGAAGAGTCCTCCCGCGCAGTCGCTTTGGATCCGCTCAGCTCGATGTCATCGGCGTCGATGCCGAGCATCTGCGCGGCGATCGCAAGGATTTGCGTGCGCAGTATGGTCCCCGCTTCGTTGACGGCGCCCGCCGTCATCGGTCCGGACCGGCTGCCTTGCGTGCCCGCGCCGTACGGCGTCACAGCGGTGTCGCCCTGAATCGTCGACACATCTTCAATTTTTGCGCCCAACACGTCGGCCGTCAGTTGGACGACGGTGGTCTCGATGCTGTTGCCCGTCGACCCGCCGTTCACGTACACGTTGATCTTGCCCGTGGGCTCCATGCGGATGGTGCAGCCCTCGGTGCCGAGGTGGCCCGTCGCGGCGCCGGTCGGCTCGATGTACGCCGAGAAGCCGAGGCCGATATAGCGGCCCTCGGCCAAGGCGTCGGCCTGGTCTTTCCGAAAGCCTTCGTGGTCAAGGATTTTCACGGCCTGCTCGAACGTCTCCACCGGCGCCACATGGTCGTACGGCATGCCGTTGGCGTTGAAGTACGGCATCTCGTCGCGGCGCAGCAGGTTCTTGCGGCGCAGGTCGACCGGATCGACGTTCATCTTGCGCGCGGCCACATCGAGCAGGATCTCGCGTGCCAGCGTCTCGTACTGCCACGGACCGCGATACGCAGCGAGGCCCGGCGTGTTCGAGAACACCGTCTTGTAGTTGAAGCTGGACTTCGGCACCCGGTACGGGCCCGGGAAGAACATGCCGACGGCGGCGGTGGTCAGCACCGGGTAGGGCGTCGGGTACGCGCCGATGTCATACGTGAAGTCGACGTCGACGGCGAGAATGTTGCCGTCCTCGTCGAGGGCCATCCGCGCCTTGCCGTCGACGTGGCGGGCCTGGCCTGCCGACATCAGGTTCTCGCGGCGGTCCTCGATCCACTTGAGCCCCGCTGTGCCCAATGGCGCGTTCGACGTCGCGGGCACCTTTCGCGCGGCCAGCATGATGCACATGTCCTCGCGCATCGGCACGACCTTTTGGCCGAACCCGCCGCCGGTATCGCGCATGATGACGCGCACGCCCTGTGCGGGAATGCCGAGCAGGCGTGCGCAGAACGCGCGCAGTTCGTGGGGGGTCTGAGTCGACGCCCACAACGTCAGTTCTGAGGTGGCCGCCGTCCACTCGACCACGAGGCCGCGTGTCTCGATCGGCACCGGCGCGTAGATCTGCTGATAGACGTTCGCCGACGCGACGTATGCGGCCGACGAGAACGTCTCCTCGTCCGGCGGTGCGCCACCCATGCCGCCCGCCACGTTGTCGGGGTAGGCGTCGTGCACCACCACATCGGATTCGGCGGCCAGCCGAACAGCTTGAGTGAAGTCGGCGATCGCAGGCAGCGGTTCGTAGTCGACGTCAACCAGCTCGACGGCGTCCTCGGCGATGTAACGGCTCTCCGCGACGACAAGCGCGACCGGATCACCGACGAACTTCGCTTCGCCCTCGGCCAGCGGGGGACGAGGCGTGTCGGGAACATCCTTCCCGGCGACCGCGTGCCACGCCTCCTTCACCTCGGGATTGAGGTCGGCGGCGGTGAACACGGCGCGTACGCCCGGCAACTGCAGTGCGGCCGAGGCGTCGATGCCGTTGATTCGTGCGCGGGCGAACGGGCTACGCACGAAGCAGGCGTGCAGCATGCCGGGGCGACTGATGTCGTCGACGAACGTGCCGTGGCCCGTGAGCAGCCGGGTGTCCTCGACGCGAGCGACTCGGGTGCCTGCGTAAGCCACGTCTATCGCTCCAATCCGAAGGGCTGGATGACGGTCAGAGAGTCGTATTATCGTACTGCGATAAACACAGTGTCGGAACCAGAGAGCGACATTACCGCATGATTTGTCTCATGCATCGTGGTGGATCCGTCCGTCGGTATCGGTCAGCGGCGCGCCTCGGCCTCCCCAGCGGCGCGCGATGATCTCCGCCGCGATCGACACCGCGGTTTCTTCCGGGGTGCGGGCACCGAGATCGAGGCCGATGGGGCTCGCCAGCCTGCTCAGTTCCGCCTCGGTGAGCCCGGCCTCGCGCAACCGCGCCATCCGGTCGTCGTGGGTGCGTCGCGAGCCCATCACCCCCACATAGCCGACCTGCGGCAGGCTCAGCGCGACCTGCAGTACGGGCACGTCGAACTTGGCATCGTGGGTGAGCACGCAGATCGCGGTGCGGGAATCGATGGAACCCGCTGCCGCCTGTGCGGCGAGGTAGCGGTCCGGCCAGTCCACGACCACCTCCTCGGCGCCGGGGAAGCGCGCCGGCGTGGCGAATACCGGGCGCGCATCGCACACCGTCACGCGGTAGCCGAGAAACGTCCCCTGCCGGGCCAGTGCCGACGCGAAGTCGATCGCACCGAAGATGAGCATCCGCGGACGCGGGGCGTGGCTGGCGACGAACACCTCCATGCCCGTCTCCTGGCGCTGACCATCGGGACCGTAAGACAGCACGGTCGACTGCCCGGCGGCCAGCAGTCCCCGCGCGTCGTCGGTGACCGCGGCGTCGGCGCGGTCCGAACCGAGGGAGCCGTCGACGGTGTCCGGCCCGATGACGAGCCTGCGGCCGACCCGCGCCGGATCGGGGTGTGCGATCACGGTGGCGACGGCGGTCGGGCGATGCGCCGCGATGTCGTCGGCAACCGCTTCCAATTGCGGGAACGTGTCGCGCGACATCGGCTCGGCGAAGATGTCGATGATGCCGCCGCAGGTGAGGCCGACCGCGAAGGCGTCCTCCTCGCTCACCCCGTACCGCTGCAGTTCCGGCCGCCCGGAGGCGACGACCTCGTTGGCCAGTTCGTACACCGCCGCCTCGACGCAGCCGCCGGACACCGAGCCGGCCACCGTGCCGTCGGGGGCGACGAACATCGTCGCGCCGGGTTGTCGCGGCGCGGATCGGATCGTCCTTACGACGGTCGCGACGCCTGCCGTGCCGCCGGTCCGCCATACCGACAGCAACCCCTCGAGGACGTCGCGCACGGTCGAAGTGTAAGCCCGGCCCGCGCCGCGGCTGTGCAGATGCTCAGCGGCCGTCCCGGAAGCCGGACCGTTCGTCGAACTCGACGGGAAGCACTGCCGGTCCGGTGATGCCGACCAGTGGCTTCCACTGCGACGGCGCCGTCCGGCGCAGATTCGTCATCCGGCGGGTCATGACCATCAGCGCCTCGGCCAGTTCACGGCGAGCCAGGTTGGCGCCGAGGCAGTAATGCGCGCCTGCGCCGAACGTCTGCATGGGCGGGGCACCCGTCCTCGTGATGTCCAGGCGATCGGGGTCGTCGAACACCTCGGGGTCCCTGTTACCGGCGGCGGTGTTGACCACGACGAAGGTGCCCGCCGGGATCCTCACACCCGCGTACTCGACGTCCTCGATTGTCATCCGCATCGCGCCGAAGACGACCGGGTAGAAGCGCATCAACTCCTCCACCGCGTTCATCGCGAGTTCCGGGTGCTCGGCGAGCAGCTCCCACTGATCGGGGTGGTCGCACAGAATGTCGATCGCCGCGGCGAGCTGGTTGCGGGTGGTGTCGGTGCCTGCCATGAGGATTCCGGCAGCCAGCATGCGCAGCTCGGCGGTCGTCAGTCGGTCACCGTCGTCCTCGGCGCGGATCAGCTCGGAGATGAGGTCATCGGTCAGCGATTGCCTGCGCTCGGCGACCATGCCGTCGACGTAGTCGTCGAGCTCACTCCATGCCGTCAGGATGGCCTCCTCGTGTTCGGCCACGTTCCAGCTGAACAGCTTGAAGAAGTCGTCGGCCCACTCGGAGAACAGCTTCCAGTCCTGGCTCGGGGCGCCAAGCAACTCGGCGATCACGGGAACCGGATAGGGGCGGGCGATGTCGTCGACGATCTCGCAGTGGCCCGTATGCAGCAGCGGGTCGACCAATCGCGTGATGATGTCGGTGATCACCGTGTCCAGCCGACCGACCGCGCGTGGCGTGAACGCCTTCGACACGAGCCGGCGCAGCCGGGAGTGGTCCTCACCGTTGATGCTGAGCAGCGTTGAGCTCGCACGGTCCCAGAGGGGGCCCGACGTGATGCCCTGCGTCTCGAGGCCGAGGCCCTCCGGCACGCACAACCGGTTGTCGCGAAGCACGGCGCGGGCCAGTTCGTAGCTGAGGATCTCGGGGCCGTGCGCGCCCATCGCGATCGGCGAGCGTCGTACGGCCTCGCCGAGCCGCCGGTGGGCTTCGTGCGGATCGGGAGCCTTCTCGTAGTCGACGGTGGGTAGGTCAAGTGCTTCGGTTTCAAAAGCGGTGGTCATCGGGCCCTCCTCGCGTCTGACGGACGCCCTGATCGTCGATCGGAGGCGAGGGAGCGGACTAGCGTAGGCGACTACCCCATCGGAGGAATGAGGTCACGAGTGCGCCACGTCATCGCCTCTCTGCTCGTCGTCTGCGGCCTGGCCGGCGCCGCCCAGGGTGTCGCCGCGGCATCTCCGGACCAGCCGATTCCGCCGGTCTCGGATGCAGCGCGCGCCGCCGGACTGGTCGATGTGCGCACCGTCGTCCCCGACGCGGTCATCGACCTGCGGTATGCGACGCCGAACAACTTCGTCGGGGTGCAGATGTATCCCGACGACGCCCGATGCCTAGTCGACGAGGCGATGGCAGCGGGTCTGACGACGGCGGCCGACACCCTGCGGTCCGGTGGTGACGTGCTCGTCTTCTGGGACTGCTACCGGCCGCACGATGTCCAGGTCCAGATGTTTGAGGCGGTCTCCGAACCGGGCTGGGTTTCCCGGCCCGGGCCGTACGCGCGCAGCCATGAAGCGGGATTGTCCGTCGACGTCACGCTGGCCCGCGACGGCGAGTTGGTGGACATGGGAACGGGTTTCGACGAGTTCACCCAGCGCGCGAACGCGTACGCCACCGAAGGAGTCAGTCCGGCGGCACACGAGAACCGGGCGAGGTTGCGCGACGCGATGGCCGCGGGCGGGTTCACCGTCTACAAGGGCGAGTGGTGGCACTTCGACGCACCGGGTGCCTACGCCGACCACCCGATTCTCGATGTGCCCGTGAATTAGGCGCGCTGTTCAACGACGGGCGGCTATGAGCGCGTCGGCTACGCGGCCGGCTGTTCGGTCTCCGCCAGACAGTAGGCACAGACCTGTGTCCCGAGCGTCGGATAACCGCACCCTCCGCACACAGTGACGACAGCGGTTTCGTTCGCTTCAGGCATGACGCTTTATTACCCCGTTCGACACCAGCTCAACCTTTACGAGTCCACAGACAGTCGCCGCTCAGTTGCAGGTTGAACAACCTCGGCGCAAAGGTGACCTCGAGCGGTTCGCCCGCCGCCCCCTCGGCGACCTCCGGCGGGGAGAGGACACCTGGTTCGAGAACGGTCAGTTGTTCGGCGCGGCATCGGGTGTCTGCACTTCGCGGCGTCGCGATCCAGTCGCCGGACTGGACGTCCTGGTTACGAAGGCCTTCGCCGTGCAGCAGAATCGGCGGGCCGCCGCTCAGCCAGCGGTCGCTCGGAGGCTGCGGGGTCGTTTCGGCCTGCCAACTGCCGCCCGTGCACACCAGCGGCATCTTCGCGTCCGCGGCCCGCGTCGCCGCGCCGGCGGCGTCCGGCGGGCACGGTGTGCCAGCGACGGGGTCGGCCGCGGCGGTGCCGGACGACAGCGCCAACGCGAGAGCTGCGGCGGCCACTGCGACAAAGCGGTACATGGTCATTTCACCTTGCTGAGATCCGTCTTCATCAACATCACGTTGTACTCGGACCACAGCGACAGGTTCCAGTACAGCTCGGTGCCGGTGCCCTGCGTCGATGGCGACCACGGATGCATCATCGGCGCGTAGATTCCGCCGTTCTGCTGCGCCATCAACACCTTGGGCCCCGACCAGCCACCCTCCGGCCGATCGGAGGTCCGCATGACGATGTTGTTGTTCCGGTCGGCGTGGAGCACGACGAACTTCTTGAGCTGTTGGTTGTACTGAGCCGACATCTCGCTGACTGCGCTGCCTGGGTTGACGTTGACGGCTCCGCACGCGCCGGGTGTCGTTGTCGACTGGCCGAAGATCGGCGTCGCGGCCGCCGGATTGCCCTTCACCCACCTGGCCGGCGTGGCACCGACGCCGTACCACCCGCCAGCGCTGCCCCCGTTCCAGTACTCGTACTTCGACAGGTCGAGGATGTCCCGTTCGGGGACGCGGGCGACGTAGGCCGCCCCCAGCCGACCGTTGGGTGTGCCGTAGGCGTAGACGTAACCGTCGCCGGGCCTGACGAACGCCATCTGCTGGAAATTCTGATTACCGGTCGCCGGATTGTTGTATCGGACGGTTTGTGGCGCAACCGTCCATGTTTCGCCGTTGTCTTCGGAGTACGCGAGCGCCGAATAGTTCGTCGTCCACTGCCCCGGAGCACCCCACTTTGTCACCGACATGAAGCTGATGTACTGGGTCACCCCGTATTCCGTGCCCGGTGTCGGCACGGAGATTCCAGCGGTCGGAATCAGAGTGATTCCTGCGGGTAGGCCGCTAGGGAAGATGATCTGCCGAGCCATGTACTGGTACGGCGCGTTCGGCGGGACATAGGTCAGCGGTGATCCGCCAAAGTCGTTGCCGGTAAACCATTCTGGGTCTGTGAAGTCCAAGCCGTTGAATAGGTCGGCGTCCACACTGCGGAACAGGACGTTCGGCCGCCAGTGGGTGCCCGCCGCCATGCCGCCGAGGCCGAAGGTGTCACCGAAGGCGATCAGGACCTGGTGTTCGTTGTATGGGGTGGTCGGGTCGTCGACCATGCCGTTGTCCCACATGATGCCGAGGTCGGTGCCCGTGACGCCGTAGTAGAACTGTGTGTTGTTCGCCGGATTGTTTCCGGTGATCCAGTCGACGAATTGGGTTGAGACGCTGAGCCATTGGCCGGGTTGGGGGAAGGCCGGCCGCGTCGTTGGCGGAGGAGTCGCAAGCGCAAGGCTCATGGTCTGCTCGGAGGCGAGCGTCATGTCCTCCTCGGTGCCACCGGCGAGCGCATCGATGAAGGTGTCCAACTCACGCCGGGCCACGGCGAGCAAGGTCCAAGCGAGCGGGGCAGCGGGATCAATCGGTGTGGTACCCGCGACCGGATCGAGCAATGCGTCGACCACGTCGGTCACAATTTCCACTGCGGCCGTCAACAGGTCGGGCGCCTCAGTGGTGTCTTCGGTTTCGGTGGCGTCGATGAGGTCTTCCGTCGACTGCGCGGCCATCATCGGAGAAAGATTCAGCGGGCCCGACGCGGCAAGAGTGCGCGCGTCGACGAATGTCGCGACGTCCTCGACGTCCTGGTTGACCGAGCCGGGGTCGGTCGATGATTGGACGGTCAGCGCCGTTGTCGTGCTGCTCGGCTGTGTCTCCGGTGACGTAGCGGGGTCCGAACCCTTGGTGTCGACCGTGCCGACCGTCTCTTTCTCGGTCTCGTCGTCTTGCTTGGTCTCGTCCTCGACGACGGGCTGAGTGACAGTTTCTTCGTCGACTTCTTCCTGGACTTCTTCCTGGACTTCTTCGCCGACTTCTTCCTGGACTTCTTCCTGGTCGCCGGGAAGCTCGATCTGCTCGGTGGGCTCCTTGTTCTCCGACGGCTCGGACTCCTCCGCGTCGGTTTCGGAGGTCGTCGATCCGGAGCTCCCGAGCGTGCCGGTATTGGTCTGGGCGCTCACCTGCCCGGGTTCGGCGGCTTGCCGCGTCTCGTTCTGCGTCGTCCCGGTGGAGCCCGCGCCGTCGTCGGTCTTCTCGGTCGCCTCGGAAGTAGTAACCGGCGACGTATCCTTCTCCGACTCATCGGTCGTCGTCGTGCCGGTTGTCGTCGTGCCGGTTGTCGATGTTCCGGTTGTGGACGTCCCCGTCGTCGATCCTGTGCCGGTCGAGGAATCCGTCGACGAGGCCGACGATGAATCGGTCGTGTCCGCAGTGGCAACCCCGGGGCTCATGGCGATAGCCGTGCCGACGCCCAACGCGAAGGCCAGCCCCCCGACGCGCCCGATATAGCTGGCAGGTCCCATGCCATCCCTTTCAAAACATGGTCCCCCGACCCTGAAAGAAATTAGATAGCACCGCGGCCGCCCGCGCAGCAAAATCCGTCAAACGTCCCAAAATTCACATTGGCCCCTGCGGGGTTGATCTTGGTGGCGTTTTGTCGAGAGGCTCAGAGGTCGAGCTTTCTCCTGGCTAAGGCATCAAGCCGGCTTCGCGCAGGGCATCCTCGTACAGGCCGAACGCGTACTGCAGACCATCTCCGACCCACGCCTCGACGATGCCGACGTTGTCGGCGATGGCTTGCACCTCAAACGCATACGTCTCGAACTGCTTGTCCTGATGCAGGCTGTCTATTTGCTGCCGGGTGCCCTGGATGAGAACGAATCCCCCTAACTCGTTGCTCTGCGGTTTGAGGATCGCGGCATCGAACCGCTCGATCCTGCCCTCGCGGACGAGGTCCTCCAGGTAGCCGGTCAGCTTGTCCTTCAGAAATTCGAGGGCCTGCGTTTCACGGCCCCGCGTGGGAATCCCCCACACCACCCAGACGCCCGCTTCTGCCATGGCTCTCCTTCTACACCCACATGTCGCGTTCAGTCGCGTGACATGCGGAACGCGATCTGTGAAGCTTCCGCGATGACGCTTGTCGATGAGACGCTGACGCCGCACAGCACGCGGCGGGCCTGGGCGGCCGTGGTGCTGCTCGCCGTCATCGGCACGCTCAACTACGCCGACCGCTTCCTGCCCGCGGTGCTGGCCGAGCCGATCAAGAACGATCTGGCGTTGTCGGACACCGCAATCGGTGTCATCAATGGGTTCTGGTTTCTGGCCGTCTATGCGGTACTCGGTCTGGTGATCGCCCGGCTCGCGGACCGTGGCGCCTTCGGCCTCGTGATCTCGAGCTGTCTGACCCTCTGGGGCACCATGACGATGCTCGGCGGGGCGGTCCAGTCGGCATTCCAGCTCGCGCTCACCCGGATCGGCGTAGCGGTGGGCGAAGCGGGCAGCACGCCGGCGGCGCACGCCTACGTGGCGCGTAACTTCGCACCGGAGCGTCGCGCCGCCCCGCTGGCCGTCATCACGCTCGCGATTCCGTTGGCCAGCGCCGCCAGCCTGCTCGGCGGCGGGCTGCTCGCGCAGACGCTGGGGTGGCGAACGGCATTCGTATTGATGGGTGCGATCAGTGTCGTGTTCGCCCCGTTGGTGCTCGTCGTCCTCGGACGCCGGCAGTCGATGCCGGTGGTCGAGCCCGCCGACCATCTGGTGCAGCCAGGCAAGGCGTTGGATCTGCTGAAGAAACCAAGCTTCCTGGCCGTCGTCCTCGGCGCCGCATTCATCTCCTTCGCGGGTTACTCGCTGACCACCTTCGCCCCCGCCTACCTGATGCGAACGCGCGAGATGTCGCTCGGCGACATGGGTCTGCAATACGGTCTCGCCAGCGGCCTGACCGGGATCGCCAGTCTGTTGATCGTGGGACGTGTCGCGGACCGCTTGTCCGCCAGGGATCCTCGATGGTCGCTGTGGCTGGTGGCCGCGATGACCGCTGCGATGATTCCGTTCTCGGTTCTGGCGTTCCTGGTCGAAAGCCGGGCGGTGTGTGTCTGGTTCATCGCGTTGAGCTACGTCGTCGGCACGGCGTACATGGCACCGTCGATCGCGGCGATACAGCGGCTCGCGCGTGTGGAGGAGCGCGCGACGGCGTCCGCGATCTTCCTGTTCTTCGGTGCCATGGTCGGATCGGCGGGGCCGTATCTCACCGGCGTCATCAGCGATGCGCTCAAGGCCGATCTCGGCGCCATGTCGCTGGGGCGCGCGCTGTTGATCGTTCCGGTGGCGCAGGTGGTCGCCATCGTCTGCTATCTCGTGGCGAGCCAACGCTTCCTGCGCGAGATCGTTGACAGGTAGTTTCACGACGTGGCTGAGCTGATGAACCGTCAGATCCTGTTGCGACGCCGACCGACCGGATTGGTCGCACCCGAGGACACCGAGTTGGTCACCACCCCCGCGCCCGAGCCCGCCGAGGGGGAGGCGCTCGTCCGCACCACCTACGTGGGTATCGACGCCGCCGCGCGCACCTGGCTGAACGACCAGCCCGGTTATCTCCCGCCGGTGCAGATCGGCGAAGTCATCCGCGCGGCCGGCATCGGGGAGGTCGTGGCATCGCGGTGCGACGCGTACGCCGTCGGCGACATCGTCACGACGCTGACCTGTTTTCAGGAATACGTCATCTGCCGCGACGACATCTTCACCACGCCGGTGCCCGGGCCCCGAGACGAGGTCGACCAGCTCGCGGTGATGTCGGTGTACGGGCCCACGGGAGCCACCGCATACTTCGGGATGGTCGGCATCGGCAAGCCGAAGCAGGGCGAGACCGTGGTCGTCTCCGCCGCCGCGGGCGCGACGGGGTCGGTGGCCGGACAGATCGCCAAGATCGCGGGTGCGCGCGTGGTGGGGATCGCGGGCGGTCCCGAGAAGTGCAAGGCGGTGGTCGAGGACTTCGGTTTCGATGCGTGCATCGACTACCGCGAGGACAACATCAAGGCCGCGCTGAAGGAGCACTGCCCGCGCGGAGTGGACGTGTATTTCGACAATGTCGGCGGACCGATTCTGGACGCCGTCCTCGGCCGTCTCGCACCGAAGGCGCGGGTGGTGTTGTGCGGCGTCATATCCAGTTACCTGACGGGTGAGCATCCCGGTCCCGCGAACTACGTGAATTTGCTGGCCAAGACGGCGACGATGCAGGGGTTCAACGCGCTCGACGAGTGGGGCAGGTTCGAGGAGGCGTTCGGCCCACTGCGCCAGTGGGAGGCCGAAGGCAAGCTCGTGCATCGGCAAACGATCTACGAGGGCATCGAATCGTGCGTCGACGCGATGAACGGGTTGTTCACCGGTGCGAACATCGGCAAGATGCTGGTAAAGATCAGCGATCCGACTTAGACCTGAATAGACGTGGACGAAAGGGGGTACAGAGGGTCATGATCTCCAGTGTCCTACGTTTGCTCGGCGTAGCCGTCACCTCCGTTGCGGCTGCGCTCATCGCACCGGCCCCGTTCGCCGCCGCACAGGGCTGCCCCGACGTCGAAGTGGTCTTCGCCCGGGGCACCGCCGAGCCACCCGGCGTGGGCGGAGTGGGTCAGGCCTTCGTCGACGCGGTCCGCGCGCAGGCCGCGCCGCGGTCGGTCAACGTCTATCCGGTCAACTACGCCGCCAGCAGTGACTTCGGCGATCGCATCGCGTTCGCGAGGACCGTCGTCGACGGCATCCGCGACGCCGGTCTGCATATCGAATCGACGGCGGCGAACTGTCCCGACACCAGGATCGTGATCGGCGGGTTCTCCCAGGGTGCGGCCCTGGCCGGCTATGTGACTTCGGCCGAGATACCCGACGAGGTGCCCGCCGAGTATCGCGAGTTCATTCCCAATCCAATGCCGTACGACGTGGCCGAGCACGTCGCGGCCGTGGTCCTGATCGGCCTACCGTCGCCCGAGTTCATGAGCAGAGTCGGCGCGCCGCCCATCACCATCGGACCCTCTTACGTCGACAAGACGTTCAAGATGTGTGCGCCGGACGACACGATCTGCAACGGCGCCGCCCCCGGACCGCCCAGCTGGGCCCACGCGATGTACGGCGTCAACGGCACCATGAACGAGGCAGCGGCGTGGGTGGTGAAACGCCTATAGGCGGGATCACCAGGTGACGGGCAGCTCCCGCATGCCGTAGATGCCGGACTCGCCCTTGAACCTCAGTTCTTCGACGGCGACGGCCAAGCGCAGCCCGGGCACTCGACGGGCCAGCGTCGCGAACGCGATCTGCATCTCGACGCGGGCGAGGTTTGCGCCGATGCACTGGTGCACGCCGTAGCCGAAACCCAAGTGTCCGCGCGCGCTTCGATCGCCGTCCAGCACGTCGGGGCGCTCGACGAAGGCCGGGTCCCAGTTGCCGGCCGGGAGGTTCATCAGCAGGAAGTCACCCGCACGGACCTGCTGGCCGCCGAGGACCAGGTCGTCGGTGGCCACCCGGTCGACCTGGCTGTGGACGATGGCGAGATAGCGCATCAGTTCTTCGACGATGTTGGCGACGACGGACGGGTCGTCGGTGTGGCCGAGGCGCTCGAACAAATGCCGATGTTCCAGCAGCGCAAGGGTTCCAAGCGCGATCATGTTCGCGGTGGTCTCGTGCCCGGCCTGCATCATGATCGCTCCGGTGACAGTCGCGGTCTCGGCGGTGATGTCGCCGGTGAGCACGTGGTCGGTGACGAGACGGCCGAGCAGGTCGTCACCCGGCTCCTGCTTCTTGCGCTCGACCAACTCGCCGATGTAGGCGAACATCGCCCCGAAGGCCTGCGCCTTCTCCTCGTCTGAGGCGTGGACGTCCAGCCCTACCGTCGTGTGGTGGTGGAACAGTCCGAGGTCGTCGTCGGGCACCCCGAGCAGATGTGCGATGACCAGTGACGGCACCGGTAACGCGAAGGCACGCACCAGATCCGCGGGCGGTCCGGCGTCGAGCATTCGGTCGAGATAGGAATCGACGACCTTCTGGATCTGCGGCCGCATACCGTCGACCCGCCGAAATGTGAAGTCTCGGGTCAGCATTCGCCGGATGCGATGGTGCTCGGGGTCGTCCACGCGCGCGAACATCACGGGGGTGTTGTTGTCGCTGTCTTTCGGCAACATCCCCGCTGGGATGGTTTCGGCCGACAGTCGCGGATCGACCAGTGCGGCCCTGATGTCCTCGTACCGGCTCACCACCCAGGTCGGCCGACCCTGGTACATCGCCCGGCGCAGGCCCGGTTCCTCGCGCCACTGTGTGAACTCCGCAGGCGGATGCAACGGGCACGACGCCGAGCGGGCGGCGGGGATGGCGGGGAGGTCGGACTCCGTCGCCTCGGAAGTCGTTGTCGTCACCGGCGTTTCCCGTTAAATGTCAGATGCCTGCCAATTAGCCAGAGCGTAAATCGCACGAGAGTGTCAGTCAACTGTCAGTTAGACTGGGTCGATGCCCGCGGTAGCTGACCGGCCGTTGCGCGCCGACGCGGCGCGCAACGCCGAGCGCATCCTCCGCGCTGCGCGGGACGTCTATGCCGAACTGGGAGCCGAGGCGCCGATGGAGGCCATCGCCCGCCGGGCAGGCGTCGGCGAACGGACGCTGTATCGACGGTTCCCGACGAAAGGCGACCTGATCAGTGCAGCGCTGGACCAGAGCATCGCCGAGGATCTGACGCCGATAATCGAGAAGACCCGTGCCGACAAGGACCCGATGCACGGACTCGTCACGTTGATCGAGGCGGCGATCTCACTCGGCGCCCGCGAACACCATCTGCTGACCGCGGCGCGGCGGGCCGGCTCGCTGCGGTCCGACATCTCCGCCGAGCTGAACGACGCCCTGGCCGAACTCGCCGCACGTGGTCGAGACGCGGGGGTGATCCGCCCAGACGTGGCCGCCGACGACCTACCCCGCTTCATTGCGATGCTCTACACCGTGCTGCTGACGATGGATTCCGACGGCGACGGCTGGCGACGCTACGTCGCCCTGCTCATCGATTCGATATCCACCGGTCCGCGGCGGAAGCTGCCGCGAGCGGTGCCGCTGCGCTTCGAGCCGTCGTCGACCACTTGGCTCTAATGTGAGCTCGCGCCTTCCGAGATGCGTGCCGCGGCGTACGTCGCGGCCTCGTCGGTCATCCCGTTGACCGGATAGAGGTTGTGCGCGGCGCCGTCGCCGCCGCCCGGCGAGCAGATCGGGTCGGCGGGGACGCAGAGGTCGAGGGTCTTGCCCGAATACAGGCTGCCCACCGTGATCGGTGGGGCGGCGGTGTTGATGGTCTGCAGGAAACCGTTCGACGGCTTTCCGAAGAGCGTCACCGCAGCGACGTGGTCGGCGACGTCCACGGGCATCGGACCGGTGATTCCCTGCGGCAGGGTGAAGCCGGCCGGCACCCCATCGGCGGTGATGTATCCGGCCACGGCGGCACCCTGCGAGAAGCCGCCGAGGACGATCTTGGTGTCAGGGCACGTGTTGGCCACATCCTGAACTTTGTTCCGTGCGTCGATGACGCCGTCCGCGGCGGTCGCGAAATCCAGTGATGCGGGGTAGTTCACCGGGTAGACGTCAATCGACTTGTCACCGATCTTGGAACGCAGGGAATCGACGAACGACTGTCCGACCCCACCCACTCCCGGCGCTTCAAATGTGCCGCGCGCGAAGACAACCTCGACGTCTGCACACGCAGCGGCTGATGCCGACGGTGATGGAGCCGACGGTGCCAGCAACGCCGCGACCGCTACCCCCGAAACAATGACCAACCGATTGATGACCCGCATACCAACGCACCGCCTGTGATAGTTCCTGATTGTGTGTGGGGCTCAACGCTGCGCTCCGCGTACGCGGAGTTCCCGACATGGACGGGCGTAAAACTCACGAATCTTGCGCTCAGGGATACTCAAGGCTCGCTCGAAGAAAAGAGGGCACGTGGACCAAGAGACATACGACAAGGGCCGAGAAATCAGGTCCGCGGTTCTCGGTGAGGCCTACGTCGCTCAGGCGACAGGAAACGTCGACGAATTCACGGGGCCCTTTCAGGATCTGGTGACCGAGTACTGCTGGGGTGCGGTGTGGGGCCGCGAAGGTCTGTCCGCCAAGACCCGCAGCATGCTCAACCTGGCGATGCTCGCGGTGCTGAATCGGCCGAACGAGTTGCGGACGCACATCAAGGGTGCGCTCACCAACGGCGTCACCACAGACGAGATTCGCGAAATCTTCATGCAGGTAGCCGTCTACGGTGGGGTGCCCGCGGCCGTCGACAGTTTCCGGGTCGCGCGGGCGGCGTTCGACGAGCTCGAGCAGGGCTAGGAGCTGCGCATGGACATCGGCTTCATCGGCCTTGGCAACATGGGTTTTCCGATCGCGTGTCGACTGTTGGCCGCAGGGCATCGCGTCGTGGTTTTCGACACCCGCTCATCGGTCGTCGACGATGCCGTCCGGCAGGGGGCCGAGGCCGCGACATCTGCAGGCGAGGTCGCTGACCGCGTCGCAACCGTCATGGCGAGCCTGCCGACGCCGCAGGTGTCCCTCGACGTGGCCGAGGCGGTCGCGGGTGGTTCGGCGATTCGCCGCTTCGTCGATTACTCCACGGTGGGAAGCCAGACGGCACAACGCAACAGCGCACTTCTGGCCGTCCACGGTGTGGCCGCGCTCGACAGCCCGGTGAGCGGAGGTGTGCACGGCGCGCAGGCGGGCACCCTTGCGGTGATGGTCTCGGGCCCGCGAGCCGAATTCGACGAATGCCTGCCGGCCTTCGAAGCGATCGGCCGTGTCACCTTCGTCAGCCCGAAACCCGGTGCCGCGCAGACAATGAAGCTCGTCAACAACCTGATCGCCGCGTCATCGCTCGCGGTGACCGCCGAAGCTGTCGCGATGGGGGTCAAGGCCGGCCTGGACGCCCAGGTGATGATCGACGTGCTCAACTCCGGGTCCGGTGGAACTCACGCGAGCCGCGACAAGTTCCCGCGAGCGGTGCTGCCGCGCACCTTCGACTACGGTTTCGCGACCGGCCTCATGGTCAAGGACATCCGGCTGTACCTGGAGGAGGCCAAAGCATTGGGGCTGCCGACCGACCTGGCCGACACCGTTGCCCGGATGTGGGAGAGCACGCTGACCGCAGAGGGGCCCGACTCCGATTTCACGTCGATCGTCAAACCGATCGAGGCCGCCGCGGGCGTGGTCATAGCTGCTCGGACGCCATGACGGGTTCGCGCTCTTGCCGCTCGGAGGTCGCCGGGTGCAACCACGCGGCAATGTTGCGCACATAGTCCTTGAAGGCAACCAGCCGCGACGGGTCCGCCTTGATCTCGGCGCCCGCGGGTTCGGTGACAAAGGTGGGCGCACCACAGTCGAGATCCCAGTTGTAGTCGGCGAAGTGGTGAAACGTCGAAGCCGCTAGTGCCCGACCCATCGGCTTGCCGGCGGGGGACATCTCACCGTCCAGCACTACGGCGAGGCTGAAGCGTCGGCCCGATGCAGTGCTGCGGCCCTGCGCGAGCACCTTCGCGTTGGGTACACAGGCGGACACCGCGCCCTCATGTGGGTGGGCCGGGAACCACTCGATTCGGCCGCTTTCAGTGTGGTTGGTGCGCAGCAACGCGTGCACCGGCTCGGCGGCGAACACGGGCTGATAGTCGCCGTTGGCCCCGGAGTGGTAGTTGGGCCACGAGATTGTCGGGGTGTCCTGGTCGTCGCGCATCCGCGCCGGGTCCGGGTTCTTCACATGAAAATGGTTGACGTCACCCAGAGTTCCGAGCGAGATCAGGCAGCTGCCGAGGTCCTGGTGGTCGCGGGCGGTCAGCACCCCGCCGCCGTACTCGCGGAACCGCACGATGGCCTGCGATTCGGTGTCGGTGAGACCGTCGCCGACATCGACGGCCATCAGCCACAGCTGGTCGTAGTCCAGTTCGTCCAGCCGGCTCAGGATCGGGTCGTCGGTTGCGCTGACCCGGTTACGCGCGGTCACCTCGTGTCCCGCGGCGCGCAGTTCCTCGGCCAGCAGCGAGAACCGGCTGATGTCCCAATCGTCGGAGTGCTCGGCGATGGTGGTCTGCAACAGGATCTTGGACATCGGAAACCCCTTCGCTTGCTCAGGCTTTCGCAGGGACGCGGCGGTCCCGACGGGCGAGTAGTTCGTCCTCCTCGACGAAGGTGAGCATCTGCTGACCGGGGGCGCAGAACATCGTCACGAGAAAGCGGACCTTCACGTCGTCGCGCGCGTTTCCGTCCGAGTAATGGATCGTGTCGCCACCGGGTTCCCAGAAGGTTTCACCGGCCTTGACGACGCGGGGCGGCTCACCTTCGAGTTCGAACAGCATCTCGCCTTCCAGCACATATCCGAACGCCGGTCCGCTGTGGCGATGGGGAGGGGTCCCTGGATCCCCCGGCGGGAACTCGACGAGGACGGTCATCGCATGCGAACCTGGGACCACGTTGGGCGGCATGGCCTCCTGCAGCACGGTCACCGCCGTCTGCCACGCGGTGCTGTGGGGTTTCGGTGCTACCGATTCGCTTGTCACGTCCGGCTCCTTCGGTTGTCGCGGGGTATACCTCTGAGACCGGGCAGGACCGGGATATGTGACAGGTGTGCCTAGCTGAGGTCGTCGATCACCTGGTAGCCGGCGTTGTAACCCGGGATGAACGTGATGCCCGGCCCGCCGTGGCACCCCGCCCCGCCGAGGTAGAGACCGTCGACGGGGATCGGCATGTCGAGAAAGCCCTTGGGTCCCGGACGATTCGGACCCATCAGATCCGGGTGCAACAGTCCATGACAGAAGTCACCTGCGGGTGCCGCGAACATCGTCTGCATGTGATACGGCGCGAAGGTGATGTGGCGGATCAGGATGTCGCGGAAGTTCGGGGCGTAACGAGCGATCTTGTCGATGACCTTCTCGGCCATCTCGTTCTTCAGATGGCCGTGTTGATCGCGGCTGGTCTCCACCGGGAACGCGTACGCGAACGCACTGGCCGCGTGCTTGCCGGGCGGTGCCATCGCGGGGTCGTGCACCGACGGGATCTGCATGCCCATCGAGGGGTTGTCCGGTATTACGCCGCGCCTGCACTCGTCCCATTGGCGTTGTTGTTCCTCCGGTGAGTTGAAGATGCCGATCGACCCCTGCATGCCGGGCTCGTTCAGGAACTCGTACGGCGGGGCGAATTCGGGTAGGCCGTCGAGTGCGAAGTGGAGCTGAACGAACGACGCTCGGTGGTCGCGGCCGCCCAGCCGCGTCACGAGGTCGGTGGGAAGGTGTTTTGCGCCGACCAGATCGACGAGGGTGTGGTCCGGCGAAAGATTCGAAATGACCACCGGAGCACTGATTTCGGAGCCGTCACGCAATCGCACACCTGTCACGCGGTCGTTGGCGACGAGGATCTTCTCGACCTTGGCGCGGTATCTGATTTCCCCGCCGCTGGAGACGAACAGCTCGAGCAGGTGGTCGCAGAGCGCGCCGATTCCACCCTCCAGCTTCGTCATCATCGCGGTGGTTTCGTCGGGTACGGCGAGCGCGAACGCCAAACATGTTGCGCTGCCGGGGGTGTAGGGACCGCGGTACGTGGAGTTGATGGCCAGGAAGGCGAGCATTCCGCGCATCACCGCGTGCTTCTGCCGGTCGGGCAGGAATCGGTCGATGGCGTCCATCGCGGTGCCGAACAGGACATCGTGGATGGCCTGGCGCTCGGCTTCATTGGCGGCGCACGCGTACATCTCGTCGATGGTCTTCGGTGGGGTGCGAACATCGAAGCGGCCGAGAGCCTTCGACGGGCCCTGGCTCCAACCGATCAATCCCGCCATGCCGGTGACGGCGTCGACCCCGTGCTTTTCGGTGAGGTGGGTCATGAGCTTCATCGGATCGCGATAGAAGATCATCGCCTCGTCACCGTCGCCGCCGAGATTGACCGACATCACCTCGGAGTCGACGGTGGGCAATGTGTCGAGCCCGAGCTCCTTGGCGATCTGCGGCGGCATGGGGAACTGGACCGAACCGGCGATCTCGTAGCGGAACCCATCGATGAGCTCGACCGTGGCCGCCATCCCTCCTGCGTAGGTGTTGGCCTCCAGGCACACGGTCCGCATGCCCGCCTGCTGTAGGAGGGCGGCGGCCGTCAGTCCGTTGTGGCCGGCACCGACGACGATCGCGTCGTAGTCGCTCATGGCATCTCCTTCTCGATCGACAGGTCGCGATCAGAATATGTCAGTACTGACACGAAATATGTCAGTACTGACAAAATTGTTCGGCGGTGGGATACGATCGCCGCGCTATGACCGCCTCGCCGAACCTGCATGAGCTGCGGAGACTGTCCACGCGCGAAGCGTTGCGCAAGGCCGCACTGGCGAGCTTTGCTGCCAAAGGGTTCTCGAATGTGACGGTGACCGAACTCGCCCGCGAGGCCGGGGTCACTGAGCGCACCTTCTTCCGGCATTTTCCCACCAAGGAAGCCGTGCTGTTCCAGGACTACGAGACGCAGGTCGAGTGGCTGGCCGATGCTTTGGAACGGCGGCCCGATTCGGAGTCGGTGTTCGACGCCGTGCTGGCGGCCATCGCGAGCTTCCCGTATGACCTCGAAGTGGTGCGCCAAGCGGCGAGTGCTCGGGCGGAATTGATCAGCGCCGAGCGGATCGCTGCTCACCTGAGGGTGGTGCAGGCGTCGTTCGCCGGGGTGATCACGAACTTCGTCGCCCACCGGCATGCCGACACCCCGGAGATCGAGCTGCTCGCCGAGGTCGCCGGTGCGACGCTGGCGGCGGCGCTGGTGACTGCCGTGGAGCAGTGGGGGCGCAACGGCTGCACGGGCGACCTGAACGAGATCACCGCGATCTGTGTGAATCTTGTCAGGTCCGGTTTGGCCCCGCTGTCCTGACGTCAGCCCAGTTAGGCCGCAAGGTTTATAGCGGGCCGACCTTGACTGCCGCTCGGCAAGTCGCTAGGTGATGTGCTGCATCGACGTCGCTTCCGGCCGGCCCGCTCCGTCAAATTACCACATCATCTGAACAGCTGAACAGGTCTTGACCGCCTGGAATGGCGAGGTGCGTTCTGGCACGGCAGCGAATCGAGCCGAAGATAGCTGTGACCGCCGTCGAGCCGTTGCCGACGCGCTACAGTACAGCCGCCGAACGCGGCTACCGATCTCAGGCACGCGCGTATCGTGCAGATATGTGGTTGCGCGGACTGCTCCTCGGCGGCGTGTGCATCGTTGCGATCGCTGCCGCGCCGGTCGCGGTTGCCGAGCCGTCCACGTATCCGGCCACCGACGCCAACGGCGTCCCGACGAATCAATCCGGCGGGCCGGTCACGACGATCAACGGCATTCCCTGCACAGCCGGGCACTACGGCACGTGTTTCTCCTTCGCGCAGAATCAGCCGGGGCGACAGACGCCGCGTGTGACGGTGGGCGGCAGCCCGACAGTCCACAATTAGTGGTGAACTGGTCGAACAGGGATCGGCCCGCCACCTGAGAAGCTCTGATGGCGGGCCGACGCGTGCTGCTAACGCAGCGAGCCTGGCGGCCAGTCGTAACCGATCTCGTCGCAGATGGGCGGAATGATGATCAGGGATCCGCGCGGGCTGCAGAACGGCATCCCCGGGGGCGGTGTCAGCGGTGCCGGCGGTGCACCGACCGGGGTGGGTGGTGGCGCCGCAGGATGCGGTGAACCGGACCAGGGATACATGGTGTTGGTTGTGACATCCACGATGCCCTCGGAGTTCCAGTACCAGTCGTGCGGGACGTTCCAGTCCCAATTCAGCACCTGACCGCCCGGAGGCGCAGGCTCACCCGGGAGCCAATGGGTGCACGTGACACCGGCTGGACAATTGCCGCCTTGGTAGCTGGGACCCTGCGCGGACGCGGTAGCCAAGCCCAATCCGGCCAGCGCCAGACCGCTGGACACCGCGGCCGTGGTCGCGAGCTTCGAGATTCGGTTGATGATCGTTCTCCTTAGTCGGGCGCCGCCCCAGTGGCGTCGCCAGTGCGGCCCAGTACAGACCGCGGAGTTAGCTACCGATCCCAATATGATGCCCTGGCAAACATCCGTCCGGGTCGGTTCTGCGCAAAGTCCTGGGATTTCTCTTGCGCGCTGGTGGTCGCCGCTAGGCTCCCGAGCGTGACGGTGAATCGCCGCAAAGTCCTGGGTGCAACGGGTCTGGCGGGCGCTGCCGCCGCGACCGGAGTGGGCGTCGACCGCCTCATCATCTCCAGCGGCTCTGGCAACAGCTCCGAGAAGGAAGCTCCGGTTTCTATGGCTGACGACGCTGCGCGCTTTGGCGATCCCCGCATACCCGCCGAGACGATCACCTCGCAAACGCATCTTTTCCGGCTCGGCGAGCAGCCCCGCAGCGAGCATGACGGCGGCTGGTTCCAGCAAGCCAACGAGGACAACTTTCCGATCCTCAAGGGACAAGAAGCGAGCATGCTGCTGCTCACGCTGAAGCCCGGAGGCATCCGCGAGCCGCATTGGCATCCGAGTGCGTGGGAACTGAACATCGTCACGGGTGGAGTGGCGACATGGATCGTCATCGACGGGAACGGCAACTACGAGAGCTTCGACCAAAAGGTCAACGACGTCGTTTTCGCGCCTCAAGGGTCGTTTCACTACTTCGAGAACCGCGGCCAGGATGACCTGTCGGTCATCATCATTCAGAACACCAGTGCGCCCGAGGACAAGGACAACATCGGGATTGGGGAGTCACTCAGCAGGCTGCCACCGCGGGTGTTGTCCGCCATCTTCGGTGCGCCGGAAGAGACGTTCAAATCCTTCAAGAAGATCGACAACTCGATCGTCATCTTGCGCTCGCCCTAGTACGACTGCCCATCGGCGTATCGCTGCCTGCGGTAGTGGCGACCCTTGCCGCGGTTGCGACTCTTGTACGTCGCCAGCTGCGAGTCGCAGTTCGGACAGACCAGCCGCAAGTTCTCCCGCCGGTTGTTGGTCGGATCCCCGTCGATGTGATCCAACACCAGCGCGAGCGGCAGGCCCAACCACATGCTTGCCCCGCCGCAGATTGCACAGCAGCGCGACTGCGCTTCGGCGAGATACTCGCGGAGGTAGTGACCCTGATGGCTGTCGATTCGGGCCTCGCCCGATTCGAGCCAGCGTTCGGTACTCGACTTACGCCGGGCCGATGCCTGACATGCGTTACCGCAGTAGACCTTCTGACTGCGCTTCGAGAGCTCGGAACCACATCCGCGGCACTGTCTCATGCTCGGAAATTACGTCGGGCCACGGACAAGCCACCGACAAGCCACCGACAAGCAGCCGCCGTCTGATGTGGAGCCCCCTATCGGGATTGAACCGATGGCCTTTCGTTTACAAGACGAATGCTCTACCACTGAGCTAAGGGGGCCTGCGGGGTCAGAGTTTATCGGGCCGTATGTTCGGGGAACTCGCTGCGGTGTGACTGTCAAGGACGATCTGCTCGAGGACCTGCCGCACGTCTATCCCGGACTGGAGCGGCCCGACATCGAGCGGCTGCTGAGCCTGCTCGACCGGAGCGCCAGCACCGAGGCCACCATGGGGCTGTCGATTGCCACCGCGCTGCGGCCGTTGGTGCCCGAAGTCGCGGCCCGCATCGAGTCATACGGTCCGGAGGACGTCGACGAGTACGTGCGCATTCTGCGCGGTGCGGTCGTCCCGCTGCTGCAGCAGTGGCAACCCGAAAGCGAAGCTCCGGCGGCCGGCGATGTCGCGGATCGTGTCGCCGCTTTGGAGAGCTGACGTCACTCGTCGGCGTCGATGACCCGCTGCGACGTCACCGGTCGCGAGGCCGCCGCCCGAGTGCGCGCCCTGGGACGCCTGCCCGGCAGCGGAATCCGATCGGCGATGTTGCTCAATGGGTTGACCACCTGGCTCAAGGTGATGACGGCATCGTGCAGTGCATCGATCGTCGGCCCCAACGCCTCCAACCCCGGCGTCAACCGGTTCAAGGTGTCGGCGACATCCGCCAGCTTGAGCAGCGGTCCGTTCTCATCGGTCAGCGTGTCGAGCAGTCCGCCTTCGGCCAGCAGCCGGTCGGCTACCCCGTCTTCGCGAAGCACCCGCTCGACCAGGCCGTCGTGGGCCAGCAACTGATCCGCCAGCCCTCCGGGGGCGATGACCCGCGATATCGCTCCGTCGTCGGTGGTCATTCGGTCCAGCAGCCCGCCTTCGGCGGTCACCTGGTCGACGATCCCGCCCGGTGCGAGCGCCCGGGAGATCGCACCGTTCTCTGCGGTGAGTCGGTCCAGTAGACCGCCTTCCGCGGTCACCTGATCCACGATGCCGCCTGGGCGCAGCAGCCGGTCGAGCGGGCCGTTGGGCGCCAGCGCCCTGCCGAGGGGCGCGTCGTCATCCATCAGCCTGGCCAGGCGGTTGGCTTGTTCGACGGCATCGTCGAGGCCCAGCAAGTGCGCGAACGACGCCGACCCGTCGCCGGTCGACGAAGCCGAGTCACCGAGGGTGCGCTGCGCGATGCCGAGAGCGCCGCTGGCCATCGAAAGACCTGCGTCAGCCATGGCCAGACCGACTCGTACCGGTGCGGTGGCCAGGTCCGTCACGGCTTTGCCCAGGTTCATTTCCCCAGTCTATGGACCGCGCAAGGTCAAACTCACAGGAAGTACACAGTCTTTCGCAAGGAACATCGCAAGCAATTGGGCGGAAAGTGGATGAATGGCGATGGCTCCTGCACAAGAACAAACCCCGGAGGCCACGGTTCTCGTGGTCGACGATGAGACCAACATCGTCGAGCTGCTGTCGGTGAGCCTCAAGTTCCAGGGCTTCGACGTCTACACGGCGTCCAACGGTTCGGCCGCCCTGGACAAGGCCCGTGAGGTCAAGCCGGACGCCGTGATTCTCGACGTGATGATGCCCGGCATGGACGGCTTCGGCGTGCTGCGCCGGCTGCGTGCCGACGGTATCGACGCCCCCGCGCTGTTCCTCACGGCCCGCGATTCGCTGCAGGACAAGATCGCCGGACTCACCCTCGGCGGCGACGACTACGTGACCAAGCCGTTCAGCCTCGAAGAGGTGGTCGCGCGGTTGCGGGTGATCCTGCGGCGGTCGGGTCGCGGTGCCGTCGAAGAGGCCCGCAGTTCCCGGCTGACCTTCGCCGACATCGAACTCGACGAGGACACCCACGAGGTGTGGAAGGCCGGCGAGCCGGTCTCCCTTTCGCCGACGGAATTCACCCTGCTGCGCTACTTCATCATCAACGCGGGCACGGTGCTGTCGAAGCCGAAGATTCTCGACCACGTCTGGCGCTACGACTTCGGCGGCGACGTCAACGTCGTCGAGTCCTACGTCTCGTATCTCCGCCGCAAGATCGACACCGGCGAACAACGCCTGCTGCACACGCTCCGGGGAGTCGGCTATGTACTTCGCGAACCGCGATGAGCGCTTGCGCGAAGAGCCGATGGCACCGATGAGCGCTTGCGCGAAGAGC
>JBIQHU010000001.1:83572-182020 GCA_044508395.1 Mycobacterium sp.
CGATGAGCGCTTGCGCGAAGAGCCGATGGCACCGATGAGCGCTTGCGCGAAGAGCCGATGGCACCGATGAGCGCTTGCGCGAAGAGCAGACGGCACAGATAAGAGCTTGCGAGACGGGCACAGCGCCGACCTGAACAATGGGCGTGTGGGCGCACTGAGCGGTCGAGGAATCCCGCTGCGGGTCGGACTCGTGGCCGCCACTCTGGTGTTGGTGGCGTGCGGCCTGCTCGCCGCCGATGTGGCCGTCACGTCGATCCTGCGCCACAGCCTGAGCAACCGGGTGGACGAGGAACTGCTCGACGCCTCCCGCAGCTGGGCGCAAGCTCCGCGCCATGTGCCTGCGGCGCCGATGGAGGGTCCCAATCCCGCACGCCCACCGTCGGACTTCTACGTCCGAGGCATCGGTCCTGACGGCCGCATCTGGATGGCGGTCAACGACCGTGACGCCGAACCGGCGCTGCCCGACTCCAACGACGTCGGTCCTGAGCCGGTCACCATCGGCTCGGTCGGCGACTCGGGTGTCCAGTGGCGCGCGATGACAGTGCGTGGCCCGCAGGGCGAACTCACCACCGTCGCCATCGACCTGTCCGACGTCGAGGCGACGCTGCGCGCACTGACGTATGCGCAACTCGGCATCGGGTTGGCTGTGCTGCTGGTGGTCGGTGTGGCGGGGTACTGGGTCGTGCACCGCAGCCTCCGGCCGCTGGTGGAAGTGGAACGGACCGCCGCGGCGATCGCGGCGGGCCAGCTGGACCGAAGGGTGCCGACGCGTGATCCTCGAACGGAGGTCGGCCGACTTTCGCTGGCGCTGAACGGCATGCTCGCGCAGATCCAGACGGCGATGGCGGCGTCGGAGTCATCCGCGGAGCAGGCGCGCAGTTCCGAGGAACGGATGCGCCGATTCATCACCGACGCCAGCCACGAACTGCGCACGCCGCTGACCACCATTCGCGGTTTCGCCGAGTTGTACCGCCAAGGCGCCGCCAGCGACATCGAGATGCTGATGAGCCGGATCGAGAGCGAGTCAAGCCGGATGGGTCTTCTGGTAGACGATCTCTTGCTGCTGGCACGGCTCGATGCTCAGCGTCCGCTGGATCAACGAAGGGTCGACCTGCTGGTGCTGGCCAGTGACGCCGTGCACGATGCGCGTTCGATTGCGCCGAAGCGCACGATCACGATGGAGGTCTTCGACGGACCCGGGACCCCCGAGGTACTCGGCGACGAGCCCCGGCTCCGGCAGGTGCTGTCGAACCTGATGACCAACGCGCTACAGCACACGCCCGAAACCGCGGACGTCACGGTGCGGGTGGGAACGGAAGACGACACCGCGGTGCTCGAGGTGTGCGACAAGGGACCGGGGATGAGCGTGGAAGACGCCCATCGCGTGTTCGAGCGGTTCTACCGTGCGGACTCGTCGCGTGCGCGGGCCAGCGGCGGCACCGGACTCGGGCTCTCGATCGTCGACTCGCTGGTGCACGCGCACGGCGGCACGGTCAGCGTGACGACCGCGCCGGGCCAAGGCTGCCGGTTCACCGTAAAGCTGCCACGGATCGCCGACGTGGTGCCCGCGCAGGTCGGTTGAGCGTCAGCGCAATTCGGCCAGCGCGGCCTTGATCTTGGCCTGCGCGTCGTCGAGGGATTGCGGCGACGGGTTGTGGTCGGCGTTCGCGAAACCGAAGTCCGCGAGGTCGTTGGTCGGGAAGACGTGGACGTGGAGGTGAGGCACCTCCAACCCGGCGATGATCACGCCGGCGCGCTCGGCGGGGAAGGCCTTCACGACGGCCTTGCCGATCAACTGCGCCACCTGCATCACCCGGCCGAACACCGCGGGCTCGACGTCCTGCCAGTTGTCGATCTCGGCGCGGGGGACCACCAGCGTGTGGCCAACGGTGATGGGTGCAATCGTCAGGAATGCGACGATCTCGTCGTCGTCATAGACGAACCGACCGGGCAGCTCTCCGTTGATGATCTTGGTGAACACGCTCGCCATGTCCGTCAGCATAGTGAGGGAGGTTCGGTGCGATCCTCAGCGGATGAGGCCGTCCAGTTCGTCGATGGTCCACGGCGGTGAATCGGTGTGGTCGCGGTAGCCGATGATCGCCGGCGACTGACGGTCGAAGCGACCGACGAATCCGCCTGCGGCGATGAAGATCTGGCCTGTCACACCCTTGGCGAGATCGCTGGCGAGGTAGGCGTAGATCGGTGCGGCGTACTCAGGTGGCGGTGCGTCCAGTGCGGCCTGCGCGCTGGCATCGTCGAGCAGGCCGCGGCTGTTCAACTCGGCGATGTGGCTTTCGTACGCAGAGCCCGTCGAAAGCCGCGTCTTCGCGCCCGGGCACACCACGTTCGCCCGTACTCCGTGTTCCTTGAGCTCTGCCGCGATGGCCATGGTGAGCCCGTTGACCCCGCCTTTGCCCGCTGGATACCCGGTGCCCCCGTAGTCGCCGAGATATGCGAACGAGCTGGTGTTGATGATCGAACCACCGCCCTGTTCGACCATCTTCGGCGCTGCGGCCCGGCAGGTCTCGAACGTGGTCATCAGGTGTGCGTCGATCAGATCGCGGAACAGCGTGCTCGTCACTCGCAGAATCGACTCAGCGGCGAGGCCGGGCGTGCCCGCGCAGTTGACCAGGATGTCGATGCTGCCGAACTCCGCGACGCACCGTTCGATCAATGCGTCGGCGACGTCGGGTTGAGACGGTGAGCCGGGATGGGCGATCGCACCGGCTAGCCTTTCAGCGGCCTCGTTCGCGGTTGCGGGGTCACGTCCGTTCAGTACGACGCCGGCCCCCTGTGCTGTGAGCAGCTCGGCGACCGCGAACCCGATGCCACGGGTGCCGCCGACGACGACGGCGCCCCTGCCTTGGAGTGGGCCATGCAAAGGTGCGCTAATCGCCCTCGCCCTCCTGGGCGAACTGCATGGCGTCTATGTTCCAGTAGCCGCGCAGGTTGGTGATCAGACCGGCGTCGTCGACCTTGTAGGTGAACACCCCGCGAACGGTGGCTGTGAAGCCGTTCGGGAATCGGGTGCGCAGCACCAGGATGTACGCGATCTCCGTCGGCGAGCTGGACGGGAACGTCGCCTCGCGGGTGACGGTCAACTGGTTCGGGCCGATGTTCGCGTCGTAGAACGCGGCGACGGCCTCCTTGCCGCGGATCCCGTTGCCGTCCGGGTTGGTGACCGCCTCGCCGATCGGATCCTCGACGAGGACGTCGTCGGCCATCAAGGCCAGCCAGCCCTCCCTGTCACCCGCCTGCACGCATCGCCATGACGCCTCGGATGCGATGACCACCGGTGTCTTCTCGATTGTTTCGGTATTGGTGTCGGACACGGTATTTCACTCCTTCGTTAGATGGTGCAGGCGGCACGGGCGCCGTCTTCGGTGGCCTTGCGGATGAGTCCGGCGCCGGTGCAGTCGCCTGCCGCGACAACGTTGGCGTCGGGCAGCGCGGCGACGAGCTTCTCGTAGAGTTCGGTGTTCGGTTCGATGGCGCCGGCGACGATGACGGTGTCCGACGACAATTGCCGACGGGTCCCGCCGTGCGGGGTGAAGACGACGCCGTCCGGCGTGATCCGCTGGACGGACGTCCGTACGTGCACCGTCACCCCCAGCCGGTCGAGTCGGTCCATGTGCTCGGTCTTGCGCTTGTTGCCCACCAGCGGTGCGATCGCCTTGCCCGGTTCCAGGATCGACACCAAACGGTCACGTGCGGCGAGGAATTCGGCGAGTTCGAGTGCGCCAAGGTCGGCGCCGACGATGGCTACGCGACGCCCTTCGGGGATCGACCCATGCGATATCGCGCGGACGACATCGGGTGCGCTACCCACGTTGGGCAACTCGGATCCTTCGATCGCGGGCGGGACGATCCGCCCGCCATTGGCCACGACCACGGCGTCGGGTCGCAGATTGACGATATCTTCAGCCGAAAGAGTTTGTCCGAGTTGGACGTTGACCGAACTCCTGTCGATCTCCTGCCTGAGGTAGTCGAGGAACGGCTTGTTCTCCGGATGTAACAGCGTCGCCCACCGCAGCGCCCCTCCGGTCTGGTCGTCGCTGTCGAACAGCGTCACCCGATGACCGCGCTCGGCGGCCACGCGTGCGGCCTCCATTCCTGCGGGGCCGCCGCCGATCACGATCACCCGCTTCGCGCGGACGGCGGCCAGGACTGCCAGTTCGCGTTCCTTGCCGGTGCGCGGGTTGACCGCGCAGTCGACCGAAAAGCGTTGTTCCATCGCGTCGATGCAGTTCTCGCACGAGATGCAACCGCGGATGCGGTGCGCCTGCCCGGCCGCCACCTTGGCGGGCAGTTCGGGATCGGCCAGCATGGGCCGGCCCATCGCGATGAAGTCGGCCCTGCCGTCGGCGAGAATCTGCTCGGCGCGCCGGGGATCGTGGATACGGCCGACGGCGATCACCGGTACACCGACGACCTCCTTGACCGCTGCGGCGGCGCCGACGTTGAGCTCGTCGCCGTCATCGGCCGCGTTGACCATGCCGGTCACCAGTCGATCGATCACGCCACCGCTGACGTGGAAAGCGTCGACACCGGCAGCCACCAGTTCCGGTGCCACCAAGGCGGTTTCGAACATCGGCCGACCACCGGCCACCCGCTCATAGCCAGAGACGCGAAGCGTGATGGGTAGTGCGTCGCCGATTTCGGATCGGATCGCGGCGAGCGCGTCGAGCACCACGCGGATACGGCCCGACACCGAGTCGCCGCGGTAGTCGTCGGTGCGGCGGTTGCGCTGCGGGGCGAGGAAGGAGCCGAGGAACATGTAGCCGTGTGCGGCATGCAGTTCGATGCCGTCGTACCCGGCCTCGGCGGCGCGTCGCACTGCCGCCTTGAACAAATCGAACACCTCGACCAGCTGTTCGCGTGTGACCTCCGCAGATGGACGGCCGGTCAAGTACGACGGAATCACCGACGGCCCGATCGAGGTCACGCCGTACATCTCCGGCCCGAGCCCATCGGGTCCGGCATGCACGATCTGCGGCTGGATCTTGGCGCCGTGTTCGTGCACCACGTCGACCAGTGCGCGATGCGCGTCGACCGCCTCGTCGGTGGCCAGGTGCAGCCCGCCGGGTGTTTCCGGGTGCCGATGATCGATGCCGGTCGCGCCGACGGTGATCAATCCGACGCCGCCGGCAGCCCGCGCGGCGAAGTAGTCGCGGGTGCGCGCCGACGGCAGCCCTTCAGGGGTGCCGTACAGGGTTTCCATCGGCGACATCACCATGCGATTGCGCAGTGACATCGCGCCGATCCTGCCCGGCGCCAACAGGTTTGGATACCCGCTTATTGCGGGCTACCGATCCTCGTCGGTATAGCGGATGACACCGCGGATGTTGCGGCCAGACAGCATGTCCTGGTAGCCGTCGTTGATCTGCTCCAGCTTGTACTGGCGGGTCACCATGTCGTCGAGGTTGAGCTTGCCCGCCTTGTACATCGACAGCAGCTGCGGGATGTCGTAATGCGGGTTACCGCCGCCGAAGATGGTGCCCTGCAGGTTCTTCTGCATCAGGGTCAGCAGCGACAGGTTCAGCTTCACATCCGTCTCGGCCATGTTGGCGACGGCGGTCACCACACAGGTGCCACCTTTGGATGTGCAATTGAGGTAGTTGTCGATGTCCTCGCCCTTGAGCTCACCGGTGGTGATGATCGTCTTCTTCGCCATCAGGCCGGCGGTGACCTCGGCGATGCCGGCCATCGCGGCGAACACGTCGGGATAGACGTGGGTGGCGCCGAACTTCAGCGCCTGATCGCGCTTCCACTCGACGGGGTCGATGGCGAAGATGTGGCGGGCGCCTGCGGTCACGGCGCCCTGCAGCGCACCCATGCCGACGCCGCCGATGCCGAAGATCGCGACGTCCTCACCCGGGCGGATGTCCGCACTGCGCACGGCAGAGCCGTAGCCGGTGGTCACACCGCAGCCGACCAGGCAAGCCACCTCGAACGGGATGGACGGGTCGATCTTCACGACCGAGCTCTTGTGCACGACCATGTACGGGCTGAACGTGCCGAGCAGCGTCATCGGGATGACCGGCTTGCCGTCGGCGGTGTGCACCCGATTGGTGCCGTCGGACACCGCGGTGCCGGTGAGCAGCAGCGCGCCCAGGTCGCAAAGGTTGCGCTGGCCGCTCTGACACGTCGGACACTCACCGCAGGACGGGATGAACGAGAGCACCACGTGATCGCCGGGTGCGACGTTCTCGACGCCAGGGCCGACTTCGAGCACGATGCCCGCGCCCTCGTGTCCGCCCAGGACCGGGAAGCCGGCCATCGGGATGTCCCCGGTGACCAGGTGATGGTCGGAGTGGCACATGCCAGACGCTTCCATCTGGATCTTGACCTCGTCCTTCACGGGGTCGCCGATCTCGATTTCCTCGATCGACCACGGCTGGTTGAAGTCGTAGATCAGAGCGCCTTTTGTCTTCATCCGCATGTGCCTTCCGCTAGAGCTAGTGAGGCCAGACTAGAGCCATTAGTTAGATAGGTCACGGCCACCCCCAATCAACTGCTTGGTGGCCGCAAATCACCAGATGGGAACCGGTGACTGTCCCAGCGGGTAGTAGCCGGGCAGCTTCTCGCCTGAAAGGGACCGTTCGATGCGCTTCTGCATGGTGGGGGTGAGGTCGCCGGACTCGATCAGCTTCGCGTAGCCCTTCGTCACGTGGCCGAAGTCGAAGAAGTCGCGCTGCCACTCGATCAGAAGTTGGTCGTTGAGGCGGAACCAGCTGCCACCGATCCCGTAGATCTCGGCGGTGGTGCCGTCGCTCTTGTTGGCGATCTGCTTCCAGAAGCCGACGATCTCGTTCTGCTTCTCGTCGATCAGCACCTTCTGGTACTCGTAGACCCAGTTCTCCAGGCCCTCCATCTCCAGGCCGAGCGCGACGTCGCAGATCTCCTGCTTGCCCACGCACATGACGTCTTCCTTGGGGCCGATGTTCCAGCCGTAGGTGGCGTCGTCGGTGTAGAAGTCGGCCAGATTCGTCCAGTCGCCGGCTGCCTCAGAGTCCTTGTTGGCCTGGAGCCAACGCTGGACCCAGTCTTCGAGTTGTTCGCGTGACGCCATTCTCAGTCTTCCTTTTCTGTGATGGATAGTGCGCGGGTAGGACACATCTCGACGGCCATTTCGACGGCTTCACGGAGCTCTTCGGGCGGTTCGGGGTCGACGATTTCGACGACGCCGCGTTTGGGCACCTTGAAGACATCCGGGGCCTCCAGCTCGCACATCGCGTGGCCTTGACACAGGTCCTCGTCGAGTTCGATGCGATAACAGCCCATGGTTCAGACCTTTACGCGCCTGCGGTAGCGGACCTTCGACGGCCGCGCCAGCTGGACGACCATCTTGGAGTGGTCGTTGCGATAGGTCTCCGGAGGCTGGGCCATCTCAAACTCATATTCGCGCAACAACACCGAGAAGATCGCCTTGATCTGCATTTGCGCGAATGCGGCACCGACGCAGCGGTGCTTGCCCGCGCCGAACGGGATCCACGTCCACCGGTTGATCAGATCCTCCTGCCGCGGTTTGTTGTAGCGGTCGGGATCGAAGGCATCCGGGTTCGGGAAGTCCTCGGGAATCCTGTTGGAGATCGCCGGCGAGGCGGCCACCATCTGGCCCTTGTGAATCGGATGACCGGCCACCTCGAAGTCGTCCTTGGCAACCCGCATCAGGATGATCAGCGGCGGGTGTAGCCGAAGCGTCTCCTTGACCGCGTTGTCCAGAAGCGGGATCTGGCGCAGTGCATGGAAACTCACCTCCTGGCCGTCGGCGTACAGGTCATCGAGTTCCTGCTGGACCTTGGCGTAGTAGTCCGGGTTGCGAAGCAGTTCGATCAGCGTCCAGCTCGATGTGCCCGAGCTGGTGTGGTGGCCGGCGAACATCAATGAGATGAACATGCCGGTGATCTCGTTGGCCGAGAATCGCGGATTGCCGTCGTCGTCTTTGATCGACACCAGCACGTCCAGCAGGTCGCGGTCGCTCTTGTCCTCGGGCGGGTTGGCGATACGCCCGCTCATGAGCTCCTGTACCAATTCCACCAGGCTGGCCCGGGCCTGGTCGCGTACCCGGAAGCTCTCGATGTCGAGATACGGGTCGACGTAGCACAGCGGATCGGTGCCGCGTTCGAGCAGATGGAAGTAGTGGGCGAACCGCGAGTCCAATTGGTTGCGGAACTTCGGCCCGATGAGGCAGGCCGTCGAGGTGTAGATGGTCAGTTCGGCGAAGAAGTCGAGCAGTTCGATCTCGCCCTCGTCGCCCCAGTCGGCGATCATGCCATTGACCTGGTCCTCGATGGTGGCGGCGTGGCCCTTCATCTGCTCACCGCGCAGTGCGGTGTTGTGCAGCATCTCGGCCCGGCGCTCGGGGTCGGCGTCGAACACCACACCCTCGCCGAAGACCGGTGTCATGAACGGGTAGGCCTCGGCTTGGTTGAGCTCACTGTCGGCGGAGCGGAAAAAGAACTCGTTGGCCTCGGCGCCGGAGAGCATCACCACCTGTTTGCCGGCGAGCTGGAACCAGCCGACGTCACCGCACTCGTCTCGGACCCGCTGCATCAGACCGATCGGATCGGTGCGGAACTCCTCCAGGTGGCCGTGTTCCTCGCCTTCACCGCCGGAGACCCGGGGCACGATCGCTGTCGTCATGACGGCATTCCCTCCTCACCGAGAGCGAGCTTCTGGTGGTCTTTGACGCTGGCCAGCGGGGCTTCGGGCTGCAGTTCCATATTCGCGATGAACCCGCCGCGGGGTGTTTCGGCGACGAAGGTGATGGCGCGCGCGAGGTCGTCGGCGCGCAGGAAATAGTCGTGACGGGCCTGACCCCACTTCGCCCAGTCCTCTAGCGCCGGGCCGACCAGTTCGGCGGGCAGACTCCACCCCATCGACGTCTTCGTCGGGCCGGGGTGCACGATCGATGCGCGCACCCCGGTGCCCTCGAGCTCCATCTGGTAGTTGGTAACCATGGCGACCAGGCCTGCCTTGGCCGCGCCGTAGGCGCCCATGTGCGGTCGCTGCCGCAGTGCCACATCGGATCCCACGAAGATCAAGTCGCCGCGCTGACGTTCGATCATGCCGGGCAGGACTGCGGTTGCGACCCGGTTGGCGCCGACCAGGTGGATCTGGATCTGCGACTCGAAGTCCTCGGTGCTGATGTCGGCGAGCTTGCCGAAGTAGGTGTCGCCGGCGCCGGCGACGAGGACCTCGATCTCGCCGAGTTCGGAGATGGTCTGTTCGACAGCGGACTTCACGGAGTCCGGGTCTGTGACATCGAGGTGTACGGCGATCGCCTCACCGCCGTCGGCGCGTATCTTGGCGACGATCTCTTCGAGTTTCTCCACCCGGCGGGCGCCGAGCGCAACGGGAAAGCCATTGCGGGCAAGCCGGATTGCGGTCGCCTCACCGATTCCGGAGGAGGCGCCGGCGACGAGGGCCGGGCGACGGTCGGGCAGTGGGTCAAAGCGTGGCATACCTGGGCCTTTCGGTTCTCACCGGACCTTTGACGGAGATGGGCTTCATCGGTGGGACACCGACATCGGAAGATGAGCGAACCCGCGGACATTGCTCGAGTGGACGCGGACGGCGTTGGCCTCATCGACCTCGTATCCGCGGATTCGCTTGAAAAACTCGGCCAGTGCCACCCGGGCCTCCATCCGTGCGAGATGGGCGCCGAGGCAGAAGTGGGCACCGCTGCCGAAACTCATGAGCTTCGAACCGATTTCACGTCCGATAACGAAGTCGTCGGGATTTTCGAAGACCCGCTCATCGCGGTGCGCCGAGCCGGGGAGCAGCAGCAGTACGTCACCGTCGGGAATGACGGTGTCGTAGAGCTCCAGCTCGCCGGCGACCGTGCGGGCCAAGATCTGGCTGGAGGTGTCGAACCGCAGCGTCTCTTCCACCCAAAGCGGTATGCGCTCCAGATCCTCGAACACCGGGCCGATCTGGTCGGGGTTACGGTGACCCCAGAACGCGGCATTGGCAAGCAGTTTGGTCGTGGTCTCGTTGCCCGCGATCACCATGAGGAACATGAAGCCGATGATCTCGTCGTCGGTGAGCCGGTCGCCGTCGATCTCGGCTTCCAGCAACGCTGTCGTCAGGTCGTCGGTCGCCTTCTTCCGGCGTTCCTTGACCATGCCCTGGTAGTAGACGATGAGATTGAGCGATGCCTCGATCGCCGAGTCCGGAACATCGGTCACGCCGTCCTCGCGGTGCATCACCGCATCGGCCCATGCGCGCACCTGCACCCGATCGGCTTCGGGCACACCCATCAGCTCCGAGATGACGTCCATCGGCAGCTTTCCTGCGAATTCGTCGACATAGTCGACGGTGCCGATGTCGCGTGCGCTGGCGAGCATGGTCTCGAGGTGCTGGATCGCGATCTCGGTGACGCGCGGTTCCAGCTCGCGGATGCGTCGTGGCGTGAAACCCTTTGACACCAAGGTCCGCAACCGCAGGTGCGCCGGATCGTCCATCGCCAGAAACGACATGGTCTTCGATGCGTGCGGACCGCGCGAGGCCGGATCCAGTGATACCCCGAACTTGTTGGACAGAGTCGTGCTGTTGCGGAATCCCTGCAGCACGTCCGCATGTCGTGACAAGGCCCAGAAGCCGAGCTTCTCGTTGTGGTAGAGCGGAGCCTCGTCACGCAGCCGCTTGTAGTACGGGTACGGATCCTCGTGGAAGTCGTAGTCATATGGGTCGAGGAGCAGTTCGCCGGTCGCAGCGCTCATTTGTCCTCTCCGAGGATGAGGCCGACCACATAGCTGAGGCGATCGGCGATCTGGTGATAGGTGAAGGCGCCACTTCCGGCGTTCACCAATGCGCCGAAGAACGTCATCTCCAACGCGGCCAGGGTGCGAGGGTCGGCATCAGGGCCGAGGGCCGCGCGGATGCGGCGGTGGATCTCCGCGCCGATGCGGTCGCGGACCGCCCGCACCGCCTCGTCGTTTCCGCCCAGCAGGGCGGTCGTGCAGGCGGCGGCCACCTCGGGCTCGTCGGCAACCGTCAGCGCCATGCTGCGCAGGGTCTTCTCGACACGCTCCACTCTGCTGTCGTTGACGTCGGTGAAGTAGGGCACCCGGCGTATCAGGTCCAGGTAGACCTCGGCGATCAGGTGGTTCTTCGACGAGAAATAGGTGTAGGCGGTGGCAGGTGCGACCTTGGCCCGCGCCGCAACTGCCCGCACCGTGAGGTCCGCATACGAGGACTCGCGCAGCATCTCCACACCGGCGGCGAGCACCTTGTTGAAGGTCTCCTCCTGCCGACGGTTGCGCGGCGTTTCCCCTGGCTGGGGGGAAGGTGGCGAGGTGATCGCGACCGCGGGATCACTGGACACATGTCCAACGTATCGGACAAAGGTCTGATGAGGCAAGTATGCAGCTAAAACGGCGCATCCTTGCTTAAGGCGGCGAAGTGAGACTAAGGTTCGACCTAGCAGCACCGGACAGTTGTCCAGCAACGCGAACACAGGAGTTCGGATGGGAATCCTCGCCGATCGCGAGAGTCGTCTGCTCATCGACGGCGAGCTCGTCGCCGGCAGCGCGGGCACGTTTGAGACGGTCAACCCGGCTACCGAGGAGGTGCTCGGCGTCGCTGCCGATGCGAGCACCGACGACATGGGCCGCGCCATCGAGGCGGCGCGACGCGCATTCGACGAGACCGCGTGGTCGACGGACATCGAACTGCGGGTGCGCAGCATCCGCCAACTCCAGCAGGCGATGCGCAACCATGTAGAGGAACTGCGCGAGCTGACGATCGCTGAAGTGGGCGCGCCGCGGATGCTCACCGCTGCCGCACAGCTCGAAGGTCCGGTCGAGGACTTGAGTTTCTGCGCCGACACCGCCGAGTCATACTCTTGGACAACAGACTTCGGTGTTGCATCGCCGATGGGCATCAAGACCCACCGCACCATCGCACGTGAGGCCATCGGCGTCGTTGGGGCGATCACGCCGTGGAACTTCCCCCACCAGATCAACCTCGCCAAACTGGGGCCTGCACTGGCGGCGGGCAACACGGTGGTGCTCAAGCCCGCACCTGACACGCCCTGGTGTGCAGCGATTCTGGGTGAGCTGATTCTCGAACACACCGACATCCCGCCCGGGGTGGTCAACATCGTCACCTCCAGCGATCACGGCGTCGGTGCCCTGTTGTCGAAAGATCCGCGGGTGGACATGGTTTCGTTCACCGGGTCGACGAACACCGGCCGCGCGGTGATGGCCGACGGTGCGCCCACGCTGAAGAAGGTGTTCTTGGAACTCGGCGGCAAGTCGGCGTTCCTGGTTCTCGACGACGCCGACCTGGCGGGTGCCTGTTCGATGTCGGCGTTCACGGCGTCGATGCACGCGGGACAAGGGTGTGCGATCACGACTCGACTGGTGGTGCCAAGGGCCCGCTACGACGAAGCCGTCGAGGCGGCCGCGGCCACGATGGCAGGGCTGCGGCCAGGGGACCCCAGCGATGCGGGAACCATCTGCGGGCCGCTGATCTCCGAACGACAGCGTGAACGCGTGCAGGGCTATCTGGACTCGGCCTCCGACGAGGGTGGCAAGTTCGCCTGTGGCGGAGGGCGTCCCGCCGACCGTGACACCGGTTTCTTCATCGAGCCGACGGTCATCGCGGGTCTGGACAACAACGCCAAGGTGGCCCGCGAGGAGATCTTCGGGCCGGTGCTGACGGTCATCGCCCACGACGGCGACGACGACGCCGTGCGAATCGCCAACGACTCGCCCTACGGCTTGTCGGGCACGGTGTTCAGTTCCGACCCCGACCGTGCGGCGGCGATCGCTGCCCGGATGCGTGTCGGCACCGTCAACGTCAACGGCGGCGTGTGGTATTCGGCAGACATGCCGTTCGGTGGCTACAAGCAGTCAGGTATCGGCCGGGAGATGGGGCTCGCGGGTTTCGAGGAGTACCTCGAGATCAAAGCGATCGCGACGGCCGTCAACTAAGGAGACATGAATGGGACTCTACGGAGATCAGTTCACCGACAAGGTGGCCATCGTCACCGGTGCCGGTGGTGGCATCGGGCAGGCGTATGCCGAGGCGCTGGCCCGAGAGGGCGCGGCAGTGGTGGTTGCCGACATCAACGTCGAAGGCGCGCAGAAGGTCGCCGACGGCATCAAGGGAGAGGGCGGTAACGCCCTGGCCGTGCGCGTCGACGTGTCCGATCCCGATTCGGCCAAAGCGATGGCGGCGCAGACACTTTCGGAGTTCGGTGGTATCGACTACCTGGTCAACAACGCCGCGATCTTCGGCGGTATGAAGCTCGACTTCCTCATCACCGTCGACTGGGACTACTACAAGAAGTTCATGAGTGTGAACATGGACGGCGCACTGCTGTGCACCCGCGCGGTCTACAAGAAGATGGCCAAGCGCGGCGGGGGTGCGATCGTCAACCAGTCGTCCACCGCGGCCTGGCTCTACTCGAACTTCTACGGACTGGCCAAGGTCGGCATCAACGGCCTTACGCAGCAGCTAGCGACCGAACTGGGCGGGCAGAACATCCGCGTCAACGCCATCGCGCCGGGACCCATCGACACCGAGGCCAACCGGACCACCACTCCGCAGGAGATGGTCGCCGACATCGTCAAGAACATCCCGCTGTCGCGAATGGGGCAGCCGGAGGATCTGGTCGGCATGTGCCTGTTTCTGCTGTCTGACCAGGCCAAGTGGATCACCGGGCAGATCTTCAATGTCGACGGCGGACAGATAATTCGGTCGTGAGCGGCTGCGCGAAGAACAGAAGGCACACATGAGTGAGCAGAAGTACGGTTACATCGGGTTGGGCAACATGGGTGCGCCCATGGCGAAACGATTCGTCGAATGGCCCGGCGGTCTAACGGTTTACGATGTTCGTACCGAGGCGATGACGCCGCTGGCCGAGCTGGGCGCGTCGCTGGCCGACAGCGTGGCCGACGTTGCGACCGCCGACATCATCAGCGTGACGGTGCTCAACGACGAGCAGGTGCGCGATGTGGTCGGCGAGCTGGCCGAGCACGTCAAGCCGGGCACCGTCATCGCGATTCACTCCACGATCAAGCCCGAGACCGCCAAAGAGCTCGCCGACGAATTGCGGCCGAAGGACATCCACATCGTCGACGCGCCTGTCTCGGGCGGTGCGGCGGCGGCGGAAAAGGGTGAGCTTGCCGTCATGGTGGGCGCCGACCGGGAGATCTACGAACGCATCAAGCCGGCGTTCAAACAGTTCGCTGCGATGGTGGTCCATGCCGGTGAGCCGGGTGCGGGGACCCGAATGAAGTTGGCCCGCAACATGTTGACATTCGTGGGCTATGCCGCGGCGTGCGAGGCGATGAAGCTGGCCGAGGCCAGCGGCATCAACCTCCAGCAACTTGGCCGGGTGGTTCGCCACACCGACGCGCTGACCACCGGGCCGGGCGCCATCATGGTCCGCGATGACATGTCGACCATCACACCCGACAACTTCCTCCACGAGTCCTTCACCCACGCACGCGGACTCGGCGAGAAGGACCTCAGCCTGGCGCTGGCACTCGGCGAGGAGACCGGGGTCGACCTACCGCTGGCCGAGATCGCATTGCAGAATCTGGCGGCCGGGCTCGGGGTGCCGCACACGATGTCGACGGCAAAGGATTAGGCAGATGGACGAACTGCGCCGCGCGGGTCTCGAGAAGATGAACGAGGTCTACGGCTGGGAGATGCCCAACATCGAAGGGGACCCCTACTTCGATCTCACCGTCGACCATCTGTTCGGCAGCATCTGGACGCGGCCCGGACTGTCGATGCGGGACAAACGGATCATGACGCTCACCGTGGTCACCGCGGTCGGAAACGCCGACCTCGCCGAGATCCAGGCCAACGCGGCGCTGGCCAACGGCGAGTTGACGGAGACCGAGCTCAAGGAGATGGCGATCTTCCTCACGCACTACCTCGGCTTCCCGCTCGGGTCCAAGCTCGACGGCGTCGTCTCCTCGGTGATCAAGAAACGCAAGAAAGCCGCGGAGCGGGGCGAGGGCGAGGACAAGAAGGCGAACGTCAACGCCGCCGTTCACATGCACTCCGGGGGCAAGGTCCATGACAAGCATGACAAGTAGGTACGCCGCACTGTCGCGCGACCAGCTCGCGACGCTGGTGCCGGAGCTGCTGCTCATCGGCCAGCTGATCGACCGGTCCGGAATGGCTTGGGTGATTTCGGAATTCGGCCGTGACGAGATGCTTCAGGTCGCTATCGAGGAGTGGATGGGTGCGAGCCCGATCTACACCAAACGCATGCAGAAGGCGCTGAACTACGAGGGCGACGACGTCATCACGATCTTCAAGGGCCTACAGCTCGACATCGGGGCGCCGCCGCAGTTCATGGACTTCCGCTACACCGTGCACGACCGCTGGCACGGCGAGTTCCATCTCGACCACTGCGGCGCCCTACTGGATGTCGAGCCGATGGGCGAGGACTACGTGCGCGGAATGTGCCACGACATCGAGGATCCGACGTTCGATGCCACTGCGGTCGCCACCAACCGCAAGGCGCAGATCCGCCCGATCCACCGGCCGCCGCGGACCCCGGCGGATCGTCACCCGCACTGCGCGTGGACGGTCATCATCGATGAGTCCTACCCCGAGGTCGACGACCATCCCGCGATGGACGTCATTCGCCGCACGCGGGCCGCGCAGATCGAACTGGACCCGATCGACCCGGATGACGAAGGGCAGTCCGAGTATTCGGGTGAACTGCTGTCCGACTTCGACTTCAGCGCCTTCTCCCATTCGGCGCTGGTCCGGATGGCCGACGAGGTGTGTTTGCAGATGCACCTGCTGAACCTGTCGTATGTGCTTGCCGTCGGCAAACGGTGTGGCACGAATGTCGAACTGGCCAAGTCGATCTGCACAAAGCAGCTGATCGGGGTGGCCGGCGTGGCCGCCGAGCGCATCCAGCACGCGCTCGGTCTGCCCGGCGGGGTCGACGGGGCCATCGCGACACTCCGGCTGCATCCGCTGCTGAATCCGGCCGCCTACGTCAATGCCGAATTCGGTCCGGACGTGGTGCACGTCGGTCGATCGCCGGCGCACCAGGACGGGGCTTGGGTGTCGCTGGTGGCGCCCGACGAGATCCGTCCGCTGCAGGCGATCGTGCGGGCCATCGATCCGCATCTCGACGTGGAAGTGGCAGGCACCGACGAGGACTGGAGGGCACGCGTCATCGAAACAGATACCGCGGCCAAGGAATTCGGCGAAGTCGCGGTGGTGAAGGTCAGCGGCGGGTCGTCGTGGGTGTTCGAGCCTCGGCGGTCACTGCCCCTGACGGTTGTCTGATTGTCGGCTCGGCCGACGGTCGTCTGATTGTCGGCTGAGCCGACGGTCGTATCGCTCCGCCGACGGGCGTATCGCCCCGCCGACCCATCGTCGCAGATACGCGCGTAGTTCCGCGCCTTGGCGCGCCGGCCTGCCCGGGTCGAGGACGAAGGACTGGATGATCCGCAGCAGATGTTCGACCAGTTCGGCGAGGTCGGCGTCGCTGTACCCCAGCCCCGCCCAGTCGACGTCGAACCTGCGCACCATCGAGTGACCGAAATCCAGCGCCACGTCCGACGTCACCCCCTGGGTGTGCGGGTTCGGCTGGCCCGGGTTGATGAGCAAGCCGAGGTGCTTGTCCTCGGGCAACCATTCGAGGGCCGTCGCGACGCCTTCCGCGACGGCGTCGGCCGGATCGGTGATTCCGCTCAGATGCGCGGCCAGCCGGTCCAGGAAGCCGCTGGCCGCATGCACGGCGGCGGCGATCAGCAGCGCATCTGTGCTGGGGAAGTAGCGGTACACCGTCTGGCGGGTGACGCCCAGCGTGCGCGCCACGTCGCTGATGGAGAAGTCTGCGCCGCGCGCGTCGATCACGCTGCTCGCGGCGTCGAGGATGCGGCTGATGGCCTCCTCGTCGGTTGCGGGTGCCGATCCGGCCCAGCCGTGGGTGCGCATCCCCGGATATTACTCAGCCCCGGTACGACACCGGCAACGCCTTGACTCCGTTGAGCCAGCCCGAGCGAAGTCGTTGCGGTTCGGACAGTTTGGCGATATTGGGCATCTGATCGGCGATCTCGTTGAAGATCAGCTTGATCTCCATCCGGGCGAGGTTCGCGCCGATGCAGTAGTGCGCGCCGTTGCCGCCGAACCCCAGATGCGGATTCGGGTTGCGCAGGATGTTGAAGTCGAAGGGCCGGTCGAACACGGCCTCGTCGTAGTTCGCGGAACTGTAGAACAGGCCGACGCGCTGCCCTTCGCGGATGGTCACACCGCCGATTTCGGTGTCGGCGAGCGCGGTTCGCTGGAAACAGTGCACCGGTGTCGCCCACCGCACGATCTCGTCGGCGGTGGTCTCCGGCCGGTCGCGTTTGAAGATCTCCCACTGGTCGGGATTGTCGAAGAAGGCGTTCATACCATGCGTCATCGCGTTGCGAGTCGTCTCGTTGCCCGCCACCGCGAGCAGGATGACGAAGAAGGCGAACTCCACGTCGTCGAGTGACTCGCCGTCGATGTCGGCCTCGATGAGCCGCGTGACGATATCGTCGGCCGGACACCTCCGCCGCTCCTCGGCCATGCTGTACGCGTAGCCCATGAGTTCTGCGTTGGCCGCTGCGTAGTCGGTCTCGAAATCGGGATCGTCGGTGTTCATGATCGAGTTGGTCCAGTGAAACAACTTCTCGCGGTCGGCCTCTGGCACGCCGAGCAGGTCGGCAATCGCCAGCAGCGGCAGCGCCATCGCGATGTCGTCGACGAAGTTGCCTGACTCTTTCTCCGCAGCGGCCCTGACGATTTCGCGGGCGGCGACGGCGAGCTTCTCCTCCAGTGTGGCGACGGCGCGGGGGGTGAAGAGTCGGGAGACGAGCTTGCGCAACCGGGTGTGCGCGGGGGCGTCGTGGTTGATCAGCAGCGCCTTGGTCAGGTCGAGCTGTTCCGGCGTGGTGCCGTCGGGCATCCGCATGACCGCACCCTTGCGGTTGGTCGACCACAGGTCGCCGTCGCGTGAGATTGCCTTGATGTCCTCGTGGCGGCTGATCACCCAGTACCCGCCGTCGTCGAAAATCGACTCTTTCTGCTCGTTCCACCACACCGGCACCGTCTTGCGCAGTTCGGCGAACTCCCTGACCGGGATGCCCTGAAGCAGGACGTCCGGGTCGGTGAAGTCGAAACCGGCTCCGAAGGGGCATGTGCTCTGCGTCATAGCTCGACCATACACTGCCGAACCAAGTGTATGGCCGAGGCTGCATGGAGCCTGCGCGTGCGAGCGAGCGATTAAGGTGTGCGGTTGTGCGCGTCCTGGTGATCGGATCCGGTGCCCGTGAACATGCGTTGTTGCTTGCACTGCGCCGAGACCCCGAGGTCGAAGCACTGGCCGTCGCGCCGGGCAACGCCGGGACTGCGATCATCGCCGACCAGTACGACGTCGATATCACCTCCGGTGACGCCGTCGTCGACCTCGCCCGGCGCATCGGCTCCGATCTGGTGGTGGTCGGACCCGAGGTGCCGCTCGTGCTGGGCGTCGCCGATGCGGTCCGCAGTGCGGGAATCGCCTGCTTCGGCCCGACGAAGGACGCCGCGCGCATCGAAGGGTCGAAGTCGTTCGCCAAGGATGTGATGGCCGCGGCGGGTGTGCGCACCGCGACCAGTGAGATCGTCGACAACCCTGCCAACCTCGACGCCGCACTCGACCGCTTCGGCCCGCCGAGTGGTGACCCGTCGTGGGTGGTCAAGGACGACGGACTGGCCGCCGGCAAGGGCGTGGTGGTGACCGCCGATCGCGATACGGCGCGCGCACATGCCGCCAGCCTGCTCGATTCCGGACACCCGGTCCTTCTGGAGTCCTTCCTCGACGGTCCCGAAGTATCGCTGTTCTGCGTCGTCGACGGCGAGACCGTCGTACCCCTGCTGGCCGCCCAGGACTTCAAGCGCGTCGGCGATGGCGACACCGGCCCCAACACCGGCGGTATGGGCGCCTATGCGCCGCTGCCGTGGCTGCCCGACGAGGTGGTCACGTCGATAGTCGACGACGTCGTGAAACCCGTTGCTGCCGAACTGGTCAAGCGCGGCAGCGCGTTCTCCGGTCTGCTCTACGCGGGGCTGGCGATCACCTCGAGGGGGCCTGCGGTGGTCGAATTCAATTGCCGCTTCGGCGATCCGGAGACTCAAGCGGTGCTGGCACTGCTGGACAGCCCGCTGGGTCAACTGCTGTATGCGGCCGCCACCGGAAGTCTCGCCGACCAACCGCCGCTGCGGTGGCGCGACGGGGCCGCGGTGACGGTCGTGGTGGCGGCCGAAAACTATCCCGGGCGACCGCGGGTCGGCGATCTCATCACGGGTTCGGAGGCCGACGGTGTGTTGCACGCAGGTACGACCCGTCGCGACGACGGCGCGATCGTGTCATCCGGCGGCAGAGTGCTCTCGGTGGTGGGAACCGGTGCCGACCTGACCGAGGCACGCGACGCGGCCTATTCGCTGATCAAGTCGATTCGCCTGCCGGGCAGCCACTTTCGCAGCGACATCGGGCTGGCCGCAGCCGAGGGCCGGATCTCGCTTTAGCTTCTGCTTTAGCCACGCGAGCAGACGCAAAAGCCCCCGACACGCCGCAGTTTCAGGTCCCTTTGTGTCTGCTCGCGCTGAAAAATCAGGCGACGAGCAGCGGCGCCATCCACGCCACTTCGGCGGGCAGCTGCGAGCTCCAGTACGCGCCGTCGTGTCCGCCGGGCGAGAAGCCGCCCGCGGGCGGGTTGGCCAGCTGCGCGACGAACTGCTTCGTCGCCGAGTAGAACGGATCGCTGGTGCCGCAGTCGATCCGGATCGGAATCGAATTCAGTGCGGGCAGGCCCCAGACGCTGTTCGCCTCGTAGTCTTCGGCACCGTCGAAGGCGCCGGGTGCCGCCGCACCGGGGGACGTCCACAACGCCGGACTCACCGCGGTGATCGCCGCGGTGCGGGCCGGGCCGAGACGTGCACCGAGCAACAGCGCGCCGTAGCCGCCCATCGACCACCCCATGAACGCGACGCGTGACGTGTCGAGGCCCTGATCGCCGAGCATCGGGATGAGCTCGTCGAGAACCATCGTGCCGGAGTCCTCACCGGACGCCCGCCTGTGCCAGTAACCGCCGCCACCGTCCACCGCCACGACCGCGACCGGCGGGATTCCCGCGGCGACCGCTTGCGCCAAGCCCTGCTCCACACCGCCGGCCATGACGCCCGCGGCGTCCTGACCCTTGCCGTGCAATGCGATGATCGGTCGCAGCGGCGCCGTCTGCCCCGGCGGGCGCGCGATCGCCCAGTTGGTCGCCAGCCCGCCACGGGCCGCCGAGATGAACGAGCCATCGATGTAGGTGGGGGCCGCGGCCACGGGTGCCGACAGCCGAAGGGCCGCCGCCCCCGCCGCCGCGCCGACACCGAGGCGCAGCAGGGCGCGTCGACTCAGTTCAGGCATGGCGGACATCATGCCATCGCCGCCGCAAGGGGCGGCGGGCCCGGTGGCAGTGCACTCGGCGGCGGCGCAGAGGTGCCAACTTCCCTGAGTAAAGGCTGATGATTGGCCGAAAGCCCGATGCCGCGCCGTCCTGACTGGCAGCATGCTATTCGTGACGGCCGCGGTCACTCCAAAGGGGGAACGAAGGCGCTATGCACTGGTCAGCGCCGCCGCCGACCTGCTCTGTGAAGGCGGGTTCGACGCGGTGCGGCACCGGGCGGTGGCGCGTCGCGCCGGCCTGCCCCTGGCCTCCACGACGTACTACTTCTCGTCGCTCGAGGACCTGATCGCCAAGGCCGTCGAGTACGCGGGTGCGCGCGAGGCCGAGCAGTTGCGTATGCGGGTGGCGGCGCTGTCGCGGCGGCGCCGCGGCGCGGAGGCAACGGCCGACATCCTGGTCGACCTTCTGGTCGGTGAGGCGCATGGGCTGCGGGTCACCGAGCAGTTGATCTCGCGCTATGAGCGCTACATCGCGTGTGCGCGCCAACCCGGACTCCGCGATATCGAGCGCCGCATCCTGAATCAGCGCACCGATGCGGTCGTCGAGGTCGTCGAGCGTTCCGGGCGGTCGGTGCGGGTGGAACTGCTCACCGCGTTGGTGTGCGCGGTCGACGGCGCCGTCGTCGCTGCGCTGGTGGGGGACGGTGACGGCCCGCGTGCGACGGCCCGCGCGACATTGATCGACGTGATCGATGTGCTGGCGCCCATCGACGAGCAAGTCGCCCAGGTCTGACGGGACGTTTGCGTGCTTCGCGTCGTGGATAACTAGCTTTGGGTGACTTTCACCGAGGTGCTTGACAATGCGCTGGACCGCTCAGTCGTTCTTGGCTACACCAAGATCGGTTCGCGGGTGCGACGGTTGTGGTGGCCCGCCGACCCGGGCCCGAAGGCGATGGCGGGGAAGCGGGTCGTCGTCACGGGCGCGACCGCGGGTATCGGGGAGGCGATCGCCCGCTCGTTCGCCGAACTCGACGCGACGGTGCACCTGCTCGGTCGTAACGCGGACAAGGTCCGGCATTCCGCGGGTGCCATCCGTCGGGCCGTCCCCGGTGCGATGGTGGTCGACGAGGTTTGCGACGTCTCCGACCTGGACGCCGTGCGCGCGTGGTGCGACGACCTGTCCGGGCGCATCGACGAACTGCATGCGGTGGTGCACAACGCGGGTGTGATGCCGAAGCATCGGACCGAGACGCCGCAGGGGCATGAGGTTCAACTCGCCTGTCACGTCCTGGGACCGCACCTGATGACGGATCGACTGTTGCCGTTGCTTCGTGATGCGGGCGGTGCGTCGGTTGTGTTCATGTCCTCGGGCGGCATGTACACATCGCCGCTGTCGGTGGACGACTTGGAGTCGAAATCCGGTGACTACAACGGTGTTCGGGTCTACGCACGGACCAAACGCATGCAGGTGGTCCTGGCCGATGCGTGGGCGCAGCGACTGTCCGGCGACGACATCCGCGTCGAGAGCATGCATCCGGGGTGGGTGGAGACGCCCGGTGTCGCCGGCGCGCTGCCGCTTTTCCGGAAGGTGGCGCGGCCGCTCCTGCGCGACACCGCGGACGGTGCGGACACCGCGGTGTGGCTGGTGGCCACCCGGCCGGAGTCTGCGCCGAGGCATTTCTGGCACGACAGGGCCCAGCGGCCAACGACGTTCGGGTGGCAGCGCTCCGAGGATCCTGAAACGGTTAGGCGATTCCTCGACGCGGTGTCGTCGATGACGGGAACAATGCGGTTCATTGCCGATTGGCGGGAGACGCACGATGACTAAGGCGGAGGCCGCCGAGCAGCAGCCCGAACTCAAGCGGGTGATGGGTCCCGGATGGCGCTGTTGTTCGTCGTCGGCGACATTCTCGGCACCGGCGTCTATGCGCTGACCGGCCAAGTGGCCGGTGAGGTCGGCGGTGCGGCGTGGCTGCCGTTCCTGCTGGCGTTCGCCATCGCGACCATCACCGCGTTCTCCTACCTGGAACTGGTCACCAAGTATCCGCAGGCCGCAGGTGCAGCGTTGTACGCGCACAAAGCATTCGGCATCCACTTCTTCACATTCCTCGTCGCCTTCGTCGTCATGTGTTCGGGCATCACCTCGGCGTCGACGGCGTCGCAGGCGTTCGCGTCCAACCTCATCAAGGGATTCGCACTGGACTGGGGCAAAATCGGCATCGCGATCATCGCGTTGGTCTTCATGGGAGGGCTGGCGGCCGTCAATCTCCGCGGTGTCAGCGAAAGCGTGAAGCTCAACGTCGGTTTGACGATCGTCGAGATCACCGGCCTGCTGGTGGTCATCGTGGTGGGCCTGTGGGCATTCACCCAGGGTGGCGATCATATCGACTTCTCCCGCATCATTCTCTTCGAAAGCGAAAGCGAACGAAGCACTTTCGTCGCCGTGACGGCGGCGACCTCGCTGGCCTTCTTCGCGATGGTCGGTTTCGAGGATTCGGTCAACATGGCCGAAGAGACCAAAGACCCGGTGCGGATCTTTCCGAGAGTCCTTCTGACCGGCTTGACCATCGCGGGCATCGTCTATGTGCTGGTGTCCATCATCGCGGTGTCGCTGGTGCCGATCGGCGAGCTGACCGCAAGCAAGACACCGTTGGTCGACGTGGTCGAAGCCGCGGTTCCCGGTTTGCCGATCGGCACGCTGTTCCCGTTCATCACGATGTTCGCGGTGTCGAACACCGCGCTGATCAACATGCTGATGGCAAGCAGGCTCATCTACGGCATGGCCCGCCAGCACGTGCTGCCTCCGGTGCTGGGCTCGGTGCACAAGACCCGGCGCACTCCGTGGGTCGCCATCCTGTTCACGACGGCGATCGCATTCGGGTTGATCTTCTACGTCTCCGCATTCGCCAGTGACAAGGCCATTTCGGTGCTCGGCGGCACGACGTCACTGCTGCTGCTGGCGGTGTTCGCGATGGTCAATGTCGCGGTACTGGTGCTGCGCCGCGACGTGAAGCAGACCGGAGGCCATTTCAAGACCCCGGCCGCGCTGCCCGTCATCGGATTCATCGCCTCGCTCTATCTGGTGACACCGCTGTCGGGCCGGCCGGGAACGCAGTACCTGCTGGCGGGGATCCTGCTGCTGATCGGGGTCGTGCTGTTCGGCGTCACCGTGCTGATCAACAAGCAGCTCGGCATCAAGGCTAAGGGCATCACCGACCCCACGCACCTGGCCGAGACGCCGGACTAGTTGCGGCTGTTGAGTTTTTTGAGGCGCTCCTGCAGCAGGTGCACCCGGTGGGCGTTGCCGTACAGGCCTACATAGCGATCGCCGAAGACCGCCAGTAGCGCGTCATCGAGGCGGCGCACCGCACCGGGCGGATAGCGATACCCCATCGTCTCGTTGATGGCGTCCACATCGACTGCCTCGAGCGCCGCGCTCAACTCGTCGAGTGAGGTGATGCCCAACTCCAGCAGGAGCCCTGAGATCCAGGCGTAGTGATCCGTGCGCGACCACCCGGCGTCGGCGTAACGATTTCCCAGATACGTTGCCAGCACAGGGGTTGCGATCCGCGGATCGTCCGACTCCTCGGCCGTGTTCTCCTCGGAGATATTCTTGTCGGAGACTGTCACCCGCAGCCGCTCACGGATGGCGGTGAACTCGCGATCGGCGAGTTCGAGCAGGCCCGCCGCCAGTGTGAACCGGCGATCGAGGTCCGGAACGTGTTCGGCGGGAATCGAACCCTTGTAGCGGACGTCGTGCTCGAACTCCGCCCACGCATGCTGCAGGACGGTGCGCACCTGGATCGACGCGGGTTGTTGTTCACCCTCGACGCCGACGAGCACGTGTCTGCTGGCGTAGCCCCACCGGCCCTCGCGCGCCGTCTCCAGACCCATGTCCCGGTCGTCGAGCAGGCGCATCTCGTCGGCCAGCAGCGTGACGACGGCATCGACGTCCTCGCGCAGGTAGGTGATGACCCGCAGTCCGATCTGATCGGTGATCTCGACCAGCGGGTCGCTGTACAGCCGCGTGCCGTCGACGATGCGTTCGGCCTTGGCCGCGAACGACTCCACGCTCTTGGTGCGCGCCGCGATGCTGAGGTAGTTGATGCCGGCGTCGTCCAGCAGTCCCGTCACCAGCTTGAGGTAGTTGTCGGTGGCGGTCACCAGGGCGGGCCGTCTGGCCTTGTAGTCGGCGACGGCGGCACGGACGGGAGCCGGGATCTGTTCTGGCGGTTGTGCTTTGGCCTCGATGGGTGCGGCGGCGCGGCGAGCCTCGGGCAGCGTCGGCGTAACAATATAGCCGGACTCGTAGTCCCCGTAGGTGGTCACGTCGTCGGGCCGGTGGTAGCGGTAGAGCGCGATGTAGGCGCACAGCACCGCGTCGACGGGATCCTCGTCCCTGTCGAGCTGTCCCGGTTTGGTCGCCGCCTCGATCCTCTTGCGGAGCTCGACCCACGTGACACTGCGGTTCACCCGCAGCCGAGGTGTGGCGTCGTCGAGCGCTTCGACATGCGTCATCAGTTCCAGCAGCGCACGCTTTCGCACGTCGAACCTGCCGCGCTTGTACTTCAGCGTCTTGGGCAGATTGAACAGCACGACGCTGGCCGGATGGGGGAATACTTCGATCGCGCGACGTTTGGCGTGCGAGGCGGGATCGAGGTCCAGGCCGAGGCGGGCGGCGAGCACCTCGCCGCGGGGTGGGTTGAACTCAGGTCGCCCCCGGAACGCGGGCCGCGCACCCGCCTCGAACCTGGCGAAGTCGCGATTCAGTGCCAGCTCGCAGGGACGCGCGCTGTTCTCGGTCTTCACAATCAGGGGCGCGTCGATGGCGACCACGCATTCGTCACGGGTGTAGGGGGCGATCGCGGCCGCGATGCTCTCGTCGTCCCCGGCCGTGCCGATGTGCAGCAGGCGGCCGTCGGAGTCGACGACCGCGACACCCGTCTGGTTTCTCTCACCCCATGCCAGATCGAGCCCAACGAAGTGCATACGGGCTAGCTTTCCTTATTCCGGGCGCTTAGTCGGGGCCCTGCTCGTGCTGCCCTGTCTGCGCGCCTGCCCGCCGACGTAAGCTCTGTCTTTGTGACGATCCCGAACGTGCTGGCCAACCGCTACGCCAGCGATGAAATGGTGGCCATCTGGTCGCCGGAGGCCAAGGTCGTCGCGGAGCGGCGGCTGTGGCTGGCGGTGTTGCGGGCACAGGCCGAGCTGGGCGTCGACGTGCCCCCCGGCGTCGTGGAGGATTACGAGCGGGTGCTCGAGGACGTCGACCTGTCCTCTATTGCGGCGCGTGAGCGGGTGCTGCGCCACGACGTCAAGGCGCGCATCGAGGAATTCAACGCACTGGCGGGCCACGAGCACGTACACAAGGGCATGACGTCTCGTGACCTCACGGAGAACGTGGAGCAGCTGCAGATCCGCCGGTCGCTGGAGCTGGTCTTCTCGCACGGGGTCGCGGTGGTGGCGCGGCTCGCCGAGCGGGCTGTCGTGTACCGCGACCTGGTGATGGCCGGTCGTAGCCACAACGTCGCCGCGCAGGCCACCACGCTGGGCAAGCGGTTCGCCTCGGCTGCGGAAGAGCTGCTGGTCGCGCTGAACCGGCTGCGCTCGTTGATCGACCGCTATCCGCTGCGTGGCATCAAAGGCCCGATGGGCACCGCGCAGGACATGCTCGACCTGTTCGACGGCGACACCGCAAAGCTGGCCCAGCTGGAGGTGCGGATCGCCGAATTCCTCGGTTTCACAGAGATTTTCACCAGTGTCGGACAGGTGTATCCGCGGTCGCTGGATCACGACGTCGTGTCGGCCCTGGTGCAGGTCGGTGCGGGACCGTCGTCGATGGCGCACACGATCCGGCTGATGGCGGGTCATGAACTGGTGACAGAGGGTTTCGCTCCCGGTCAGGTCGGCTCGTCGGCCATGCCGCACAAGATGAACACCCGGTCGTGCGAGCGGGTCAACGGCCTGCAGGTGGTGCTGCGCGGTTACGCGTCAATGGCGGCCGAGCTCGCCGGGGCGCAGTGGAACGAGGGCGACGTGTTCTGCTCGGTGGTGCGACGGGTCGCGTTGCCCGACGCGTTCTTCGCGATCGACGGGCAGACCGAGACGTTCCTGACGGTGCTCGACGAGTTCGGTGCCTATCCAGCCGTGATCCAGCGGGAATTGGACCGCTACCTGCCGTTCCTGGCGACCACTCGGATCCTGATCGCCGCGGTTCGTGCGGGCGTCGGTCGGGAGACCGCGCACGAGGTGATCAAGGAACATGCCGTCGCGGTGGCGCTGGCGATGCGGGAGAAGGGCGCCGAGCCCGATCTGCTGGACCGGTTGGCCGCCGACTCGCGGCTCCCGCTGGACCGCGTCGCACTGGACGCGGCGCTGGCAGACAAACAGGCGTTCACGGGCGCGGCGGGGGACCAGGTTGACCGGGTGGTCGATGCCGTCGACGAGTTGGTCGGGCGCTATCCGGAGGCCGCGAAGTACACCTCGGGTGCGATCCTGTGACCTCGGTGGCGGGAGCACTCGCCGAGATCGACTTCACCGATCTCGACAATTTCGCCAACGGCTTCCCGCACGCGCTCTTCGCGATCCACCGTCGCGAGGCGCCCGTCTACTGGCACGAGCCGACCGCCAACACCCCCGATGGCGAGGGTTTCTGGTCGGTGGCAACGCACGCCGAAACCCTTGCGGTGTTCCGAGATCCGGAGACGTATTCGTCGGTGACCGGTGGTACGCGTCCGTTCGGCGGCACCCTGCTGCAGGATCTGGCCGTCGCCGGGCAGGTCCTCAACATGATGGACGATCCGCGGCATTCGCACATCCGCCGACTTGTCAGCTCGGGGCTGACGCCGCGGATGATCGCGCGCGTCGAGGACGATCTGCGCACCCGCACCCACCGGCTGCTTGATTCTGTGACCCCGGGGGAGCCGTTCGACTTTCTGGTCGACGTCGCCGCCGAGCTGCCCATGCAGATGATCTGCATTCTCTTGGGAGTCCCTGAGTCCGAACGGCATTGGCTGTTCGAAGCGATCGAACCGCAGTTCGACTTCGGTGAGGCCCGAAGGGCGTCTGTCGGGCAGTTGACGCCCGAGGAGGCGGGCTCGCGGATGTACGCCTACGGCCAGGAGCTGATCGCATCGAAACGTGCCGAGCCGACCGACGACATGCTGTCGGTGGTCGCGAACGCGACGGTGGAGGACGAGAGCCTTTCTGGGTCTCTCCTTTCGGAGATTGAGCTGTACCTGTTCTTCAGCCTGCTGTTCAGCGCGGGTGCGGAGACGACCCGCAACTCCGTCGCTGGCGGGCTGTTGGCGCTGATCGAGAATCCGGACCAAATGCAGGCGCTGCGTGACGATCTGGAGCAGCTGCCGACCGCGATCGAGGAGATGGTGCGATGGACATCGCCGTCGCCGTCGAAGCGGCGCACCACGACACGTGACGTCGAGCTGGCGGGCTGCCAGATCAGAGCGGGCGACAAGGTGCAGATCTGGGAGGGTTCGGCCAATCGGGATCCAGCGGCGTTCGACGAGCCGGATAGGTTCGAAATCACGCGTAAACCGAACCCGCACTTGGGTTTCGGTCATGGTGTGCACTACTGCCTCGGAGCGAACCTGGCGCGGCTCGAGCTGCGCGTGCTCTACGAGGAGCTGCTGACGCGGTTCGGGTCCGCGCGGGTGGTCAAGCCCGTGGAGTGGACGCGCAGTAACCGGCACACGGGGATGCGTCATCTGGTGGTCGAACTACGGCAGTGAGACCCGATGTATTCGCTGCGGTCATGGCGACCGGCATCGTGTCGATCGCGGCCGCGGATCACGGCATTGCCGTCATCAGTGAGATCCTCATCGTTGTTGCGGCGGTGGCACTTCCGGTGTTGATGGTGATGACGGCCAGGGCGTGGCGCGAATTCGACATGCGTGAACCCGACGTCACGTTGCCGCTGTTCAGCTACATCGCGGCGTGCGCGGTGGTAGGGGCGAGGCTGGCCGAGTATCGCATCGTGCTGTGGGTTTTGGCGGGCATGGCGTTGCAGGCCTGGGTGTCGTTGGTGCCGTTGGCGACCCGGTCGATGTGGCGGCACCGGTGGACCGGGCTGCGCGACCGGGTTCACGGCGGGTGGGTGCTCGCGGCGGTCGCGACGTCCGGATTGGCGATCGTCTCAGCGCAACTCGACATCGTGTTCTGGGCCATGGTGTTCTGGGTGCTCGGTCTGAGCTTGTACTTGGTGATGACCACGCTGGTGTTGTGGCGGGTGTGGCACGACGCGTCGTCGCCGGAGCTGTTGCAGCCGCATGTCTGGATTCTGATGGGCGGCATAGCGATTGCTACGCTGGCCGGTGGTCATCTGCACCACATCCTGATACCGGGGCCTATCGCCGACGGAGTGCGCGCCGTGACGACAGTGACGTGGATTCTCGCGACGGCGTGGATCCCTGTGCTTCTCGTCGTCGTGGTACGACGATCGGTGGGGTTGGGGTGGCCCGCCGTCTTTCCGCTCGGGATGTACTCGTCAGCGACGTATGCGATGGCGGTGGAAACCGGTCGGCGGTGGTTCGTCACGGTGTCGCTGACGTTCTTATGGATCGCGTTGGCGGCGTGGCTCGTCGTCAGCGGCGGCGCTCTTTTGCGATTTCGGCGTGCTCAGTCTCGCTCAGGGTGACTTAGCACGCCGAGATCGCCGTACGAATGATGCGAAGCACTCGTTGTGGGTGCTCCGTGAGGTCCAGCCAGGTGAAGCGCAACACCTGCCAGCCCAACAACGCGATGTCGTTCTGCCGCTCGCGGTCGATCTGGAATTCGGCGGCCTGGCTGTGATACGCCCACCCGTCGACCTCGATCGCGACCCGCTGCGCGGCGAAGGCCACGTCGATCGTGTACCCGCCGACGCGGTAGTTCGCCTGCCAGCCGTCGATGCGCGCGGCGCGGAGGAGTTTCAGGAGAAGGCGTTCGGCTTGCGACCTGGCGCCATCGGCGGCGGCCTGAAGCAGTCGTCGTGCTGCCGGTGAGCCGTAGCGGCCCTTGTTGCGGAGATGTGCGCGCCAGAGGTCGCGTAGTTCGGCGTCCCGCTGCAGTGCGGCGTCCATCAATTTGGCGCCACCACCTCGTCGGACGGCCGCCTCGACGATCGTCAGCGCCGGTGCGGTCACCCGCAGTCCGTTGTGCTCGACGACGTCCGCGGGATTGAGGTCGCGGCGGCGTACGACCGAGCCATCGTGGCAGCGGCCGTTGCTATCGCGTGGAACCGTCACCTCGACGATGTCGGGTGCGAATCGGGTGAGACCGTGCCACCACGCCGCGGCCAAGCCGCTGCCGACGGCGCGGTCGCCGTAGCCCCAGACGGCTGCCCGTACTCGCGCCGCGTCTGTGAAGTCCCTGTCGTCGGCGAAGTACACCCGGCGCGAGCACCGCAGCCATTTACCGGCTGTCACTCGACGGCTCACCGCCTGTTTGGTGAGGCCTGCCGACCTCGCTTGCGCCAGCGTGATGACGCCGTCGTGGCGGCGCAGGAATTCCTCGAGCATGCGTAAAGGACGTCGACCCCGGGGTCGTCGGTTCCCTCGATTGTGGATTCGGCGTGTTGGGTCACGCTCAGCGAGACGCAACACACCGAAATCGCAAGAAACTAGCGGCGAACCCCCGCGGCGCGCAACTCCAGCGCCGCAAGTCCGTGTATCGCCGTCGCATCGTGACCGCGCCACGCGCCGACGGGGTCGGGATGGATCGCCAGCAGCTTGACCAGCGGTCGGTTGGCCAGCGCGCGCATCGCGAGCAGCTGTTCACCAGCGGGTGTCCGGGCCAGCGTGATCGCGATCCACTTACGCCGGAAGAAGCGGATGCGCAGGAAGAGCCACGGCATCGCGACGAACAGAATCGGCGGGGCGGACACGGCCAACGCCAGCACCCACGCCAGCCACGACGCCGTCGAGTCGAGGCTCTGCCCGGCGCCGGCGATATCCAGCGCAGCCTCAGCGGCCGCCCGCAGCGGCTTGGCCAGCGAGTCGCCGACAAGTGGGAAGTCGTCGGTGCTGTCGCCGGCCGAATTGAGGTTGTCGGCGACGCCGTTGGCGCCCGTCTGGACGCGACGGCCCACTTCGGCGATCGTCGAGACCGCGGCATGCACCGCCATTCCGACCAACACCCAGATCACCGTCCAGGTGATGACGACGGCATCGCTGATCAACTGGGCCAGCAGGCGGGACGGCGTGGTGGCATAAGGGAGAAACCGCGAACTCATGGACCAGATGCTGCCCGATAAGCTGGCCCGATGCGCCCAGCTCTGTCCGACTACCAACATCTGGCCAGTGGCAAGGTTCGCGAGCTGTACCGGATCGACGACGGGCACCTGCTGTTCGTCGCCACCGATCGCATCTCGGCCTTCGACTACATCCTCGACAGCCAGATTCCCGACAAGGGTCGCATCCTGACCGCCATGAGCGTGTTCTTCTTCGACTTTGTCGAGGCACCCAACCACCTGGCCGGCCCACCCGACGACCCGCGCATCCCCGAGGAAGTGCTTGGCCGCGCGCTGGTGGTCGAGGAGCTCGAGATGATGCCCGTCGAGGCGGTCGCGCGCGGCTACCTCACCGGATCCGGGCTGATCGACTACCAGAAGACGGGTTCGGTGTGCGGCATCGCGCTGCCGCCCGGTCTGGTCGAGGCCAGTAAGTTCGCCGAGCCGTTGTTCACCCCGGCGACCAAAGCCGAATTGGGCGCCCACGACGAGAACATCTCGTTCGACGACGTGATCGAGATGGTGGGCGCGGTGCGGGCCAACCAACTGCGCGAGCTCACTCTGAAGACTTACCTCCAGGGCGCCGACCATGCGCTGACAAAAGGCATCATCGTCGCTGACACCAAGTTCGAGTTCGGCGTCGACAAAGACGGCAACCTCCGACTGGCCGACGAGATATTCACACCCGATTCCAGCAGGTACTGGCGCGCCGACGACTACCAGGAAGGCGTCGTGCAGAACAGCTTCGACAAACAGTTCGTCCGCAACTGGTTGATCGGCCCGGAGTCCGGGTGGGACCGCAACGGGGACACCCCGCCACCGCCGCTGCCCGTCGACATCGTCGAGGCGACTCGGGCGCGTTATATCGAGGCCTACGAACGCATTTCGGGCCTGAAGTTCGATGATTGGATCGGAGCGAGTGCGTGAAGCCCCCTATCGCAAAGCGGGTCGAGCATCGCAGGGAGTATCACGGCGACGTCTTCGTCGACCCCTACGAGTGGCTGCGCGACAAATCCGACCCCGACGTGATCGCGTATCTCGAGGGCGAGAACGAATACACCGAGCACGCCACCGCCGCGCTTGCGCCGTTGCGGCAGAAGATCTTCGACGAGATCAAGGCTCGCACCAAGGAGACCGACCTCTCGGTGCCGACCCGTCGCGGCGACTGGTGGTATTACGGCCGCAGTTTCGAGGGCAAGCAATACAACGTGCATTGCCGTTGCCCCGTCGCCGATGTCGGCGATTGGGTGCCACCACAGTTCGACGAGCAGACCGAGATCCCGGGCGAGCAGATCCTCATCGACGAGAACGCCGAGGCCGAGGGCCACGAATTCTTCGCGTTGGGCGCCGCGTCGGTGAGTCTGGACGGGAACATCATCGCGTTCTCGGTCGACACCAATGGTGACGAGCGATACACCCTGCGGTTCAAGGACTTACGTACCGAAGAGATGTACGACGACGAGATCGCCGGCATCGCCGCAGGCGTGACGTGGGCCGCCGACAACCGCACCGTCTATTACACGACGGTGGATGACGCGTGGCGCCCCGACACCGTCTGGCGGCACCGCATCGGCTCCGGCCTAACCGCCGAGCAGGTGTATCACGAGCCCGACGAGAAATTCTGGTTGGCGGTCGGGCGCACCCGAAGCGACAAGTTCATCCTGATCGCGGCGGGTTCTGCCGTCACCTCCGAGGTCCGCTACGGCGACGCCGCCGACGCGCAGGCGGAATTCACCCCCGTGTGGCCACGCCGCGAACTCGTCGAGTACTCGGTGGAACACGCCATCGTGGGTGGCGAGGACCGATTCCTGATCCTGCACAACGACGGCGCCGAGAATTTCACGCTCGTCGAGGCGCCGGTGACCGACCCCACCTCCTTCCGCACCCTGATCGAGCACCGCGACGACGTGCGGCTCGACTCCGTCGACGCATTCGACGGGCATCTGGTCGTCGGCTATCGCAGTGAGGCGCTACCCAAGATCCAGCTCTGGCCCATCTACGCCAACGGCACCTACGGCCATCCCGAGGACCTCACGTTCGAATCCGAACTGATGTCGGCGGGCCTGGGCGGAAACCCGAACTGGAGCTCGCCGAAGCTGCGGATCGGCGCCACGTCGTTCGTCATTCCGGTGCGGATCTACGACGTCGACCTGGCCTCGCGCGAGCGCACACTGCTGCGCGAGCAACCGGTGCTCGGTGACTACCGGCCCGAGGACTACGTGGAACGGCGGGACTGGGCCGTCGCCTCCGACGGCGCCCGCGTGCCGATCTCGATCGTCCACCGCATCGGCCTGCAGTACCCCGCCCCGTTGATGTTGTACGGCTACGGGGCCTACGAGTCGTGCGAGGACCCGCGCTTCTCGATCGCGCGGTTGTCGCTGCTCGACCGCGGCATGGTGTTCGCAGTCGCGCATGTCCGTGGCGGTGGGGAGCTCGGCCGGCCGTGGTATGAGCACGGGAAGCTGCTCGAGAAGAAGAACACCTTCACCGACTTCATCGCCGTCGCACAGCATCTCGTCGACACCGGCATCACCCGGCCGGAGAATATGGTCGCCTACGGCGGCAGCGCGGGTGGTCTGCTGGTCGGGGCGGTCACCAACATGGCTCAGGAGCTTTTCGCGGGCGTGCTGGCCCTGGTGCCTTTCGTCGATCCGCTGACCACCATCCTCGACCCGTCATTGCCGCTGACGGTCACCGAGTGGGACGAGTGGGGAAATCCCCTGCAGGACAGGGATGTCTACGAGTACATGAAGTCTTACTCCCCGTACGAGAACGTCGAGGCGAAGAACTATCCGCCGATCCTTGCCATGACGTCGTTGAACGACACCCGGGTGCTGTACGTCGAGCCGGCGAAATGGGTTGCCGCGCTGAGGCATACCGCGGGCGGCACGCCGTCGGTGCTGCTCAAAACCGAGATGAACGCGGGCCATGGTGGCATCAGCGGACGCTACGAACGGTGGAAAGAGACGGCGTTCCAGTACGCGTGGTTACTGGATGCCGCCAAAGCCGACCACGACGGCGGCGGCGCCTAGGTAGACGACCTCCTCGACTGTGCGGAGGTCGAGCCGCGTGGTCATGGATTTCGGCGGGTGGGGCATCCGCGCCGCGTACACGTTCGCCGGGAACATGGCGAGCATCAACACGAACAGGCACACCGCCGCGGCGACCCGTGTCGGCGGATAGAGCAGCCCCGCTGCACCCGCCAGTTCCAGCACGCCGGTGATGCTGACCAGCAGGCCGGGAGCTGGCAGCTGCGGCGGGACGATCGCGATCATGTCGCGACGCAGCGGATTGACGAAGTGCGCGACACCGGTCAGCACGAACATCGCTGCGAGACCGACCGTGATCGCGGACGGCCAGCTGTTGCTGTATTCCACGCCCAGCCAACCGGCCAGGCGTGCAGCGAGCGTGCCGAGCACGAGAGTGACGATGACGGCCATGAGAACTCCAATCTAGACAATGACAAGATGCAAGGTAGGTAACAATCTAGCCACTGTCAAGATTCCCGGCTATGATGGCCCCATGAGCAGGGCTTCCTATCACCACGGCGACCTCAAGGCCGTCATCCTGGCGCAGGCCGCCGACCTCGTGGCCCAGCGTGGCGCCGACGGGATCTCACTACGGGAACTGGCCAGGGAAGCCGGGGTGTCGCACGCGGCACCTGCGCATCACTTCACCGATCGTCGCGGCCTGTTCACCGCGCTGTCCACCCAGGGTTGGCGACTGCTGGCCGAGACGCTGAAAGGGGCCAGGCCGGATTTCGTCGAGGCGGCGCTCGCGTACGTCCGGTTCGCGCTCGACCATCCCGGGCACTACGCCGTGATGTTCGACCGTTCGCTCGTCGACCCCGACAACCCCGAGTTGGTCGCGGCGCAGGAGGCGGCGGGTGCGGAATTGAGGCAGGGCGTCGGCACCCTCGACGATGCGCGCGCCGAGAAGGACCCCGAAGCCGCGGCGTTGGCGGCGTGGTCTCTGGTGCACGGCTTTTCGCTGCTGTGGCTGAACAAAGCGATCGGCACCGACGGTGATCCGATGCAGACCGTGCACCGTGTCGCGGGGATGCTGTTCAAGACGCGGTAGCGTGCCAGTCATGACCGATACTTCCCTCACCGATATCCCACTGACCACTCTCGATGGTCAGCCGACCACGCTCGGCCAACTCGCCGACGGCGCGGCACTGGTGGTCAACGTCGCCTCGAAATGTGGTCTCACGCCGCAGTACACCGCGCTGGAGAAGTTGGCCAAGGACTACCGGGACCGCGGCCTGACGGTCATCGGTGTGCCGTGCAACCAGTTCATGGGGCAGGAGCCGGGTTCGGCCGAGGAGATCGCCGAGTTCTGCTCGACCACGTACGGGGTGACGTTCCCGCTGCTGGAAAAGACCGACGTCAACGGTGAGAACCGGCATCCCCTCTATGTCGAGTTGACCAAGACGCCCGATGACGCGGGCGAAGCCGGCGACATCCAGTGGAACTTCGAGAAGTTTCTGTTGGCACCGGGCGGCAAGGTGGTCAAGCGCATCCGGCCGCGCACCGAGCCGGATGCCCCCGAGGTGATCGCCGCCATCGAAGAAATCCTGCCGCGATAGCCGAAACGACAGCTGCAGTACCGGTGTTGGACATCGTCTCGACACCTGACGTTGCCACCATCGGGGTGTGGCTGGACAACTGATCGTCTCGATATCGGGCATCAGCGACCGCACTATGCCCGAGGTCGAGGACTTCTGCGGTCAGCTCGGCGCGCGCGGCGTGCCGGTGTCGTTTCTGGTGGCGCCCAGGATCAAGGGCGGATACCGACTCGACGAGGACGCCGCGACGGCCGGATGGCTTGGCGCCCGCCGCCAAGCGGGCGACGCCATTGTGCTGCACGGTTTCGACGAGGCGGCCACGAAGAAGCGACGCGGCGAGTTCGCGACTCTGCCTGCGCACGAGGCCAATCTGCGGCTGATGGCCGCGGACCGGGTGATGGAACATGTCGGGCTGCGCACTCGCCTGTTCGCCGCACCGGGCTGGACGGTGTCGCCGGGAACGGTTACGGCGCTGCCCCGCAACGGCTTCCGGGTAGCGGCGGCGCTGACCGAAATCATGGACCTGGTGCGCCATACGGCGATCCGCGCCCGGGTGCTCGGCATCGGCGAGGGTTTTCTCAGTGAACCCTGGTGGTGCCGCACGCTCGTGCTCTCAGCTGAACGAACAGCTCGGCGCGGAGGTATCGTCCGTGTCGCCGTCGCCGCCCGTCACCTGCGCAGGCCGGGGCCCCGCCAGGCGATGCTCGACGCCGTCGACCTCGCGCTGATGCACCAGTGCGCACCAGCGGTGTACCGATGGACCCCTTACAGCGCATTGACAGACGCCGCGTAGGCGCCTCCCGCTAACGTGGCGGCTATGGCAGACGCTGATGTCATTGTCGTGGGGGCGGGTCTGGCTGGCCTGGTCGCCGCATGTGAACTCGCCGAACGCGGACGGAAAGTCCTGATCGTCGACCAGGAGAACGCCAACAACGTCGGGGGCCAGGCGTACTGGTCGTTCGGCGGGCTGTTCTTCGTCGACAGCCCCGAACAGCGCCGCCTGGGTATCCGCGACTGCTACGAACTGGCGCTGCAGGACTGGCTCGGCTCGGCGGGATTCGACCGGCCCGAGGATCACTGGCCGAGGCAGTGGGCGCACGCCTACGTCGACTTCGCCGCGGGGGAGAAGCGCGGCTGGCTGCACGAGCGCGGACTCAAGACCTTCCCGGTGGTCGGTTGGGCCGAGCGCGGCGGCTACGATGCGCGCGGACACGGCAACTCGGTGCCGCGGTTCCACATCAGTTGGGGCACCGGACCCGCGATCGTCGAGGTCTTCGCCCGTCGTCTGCGCGACAACGCCAAGGTCCGGTTCGAACACCGCCGTCGCGTCGACGAGCTGATCGTCGAGGACGGCGCCGCCGTCGGTGTCCGCGGCGCGGTGCTGGAGCCGTCGAACGAGCCACGAGGCGTGGCGTCATCGCGAAATACCATTGGCGACTTTGAGTTCCGAGCGCAAGCGGTGATCGTCGCCAGTGGCGGGATCGGCGGTAACCACGACCTCGTTCGGCAGAACTGGCCCAAGCGGATGGGCCGGGTGCCCGAACAGTTGCTCAGCGGAGTGCCCGCACACGTCGACGGACGGATGATCGGCATCACCGAGTCGGCGGGGGCCCGGGTGATCAACAGCGACCGAATGTGGCACTACACCGAGGGCATCACCAACTACGACCCGATCTGGCCGCTGCATGGCATCCGGATCATTCCCGGCCCGTCGTCGATGTGGCTCGACGCCGCCGGAAAACGGTTGCCGCCACCGCTTTATCCCGGTTTCGACACGCTCGGGACGTTGGAGTACATCGCCCAGACCGGTCACGACTACACGTGGTATGTGCTGAACGCACGCATCATCGAGAAGGAGTTCGGCCTCTCGGGACAGGAGCAGAACCCGGATCTGACGGAGCGCAGTGTGCGTCAGGTGCTGGCCCGCGTGCGGCCGGGTCCGCCGCCGCCAGTGCAAGCGTTCATCGACAAGGGCGTCGACTTCGTGACGGCGAACTCCTTGCGCGAGTTGGTATCCAAGATGAATGCGGTGCCCGACGTCGAGCCACTTGAATACGACCAAGTCGAAGCCGAGGTCACCGCCCGCGACCGTGAGGTGGTCAACAAGTACACCAAGGACAGCCAGATCACCGCCATCCGCGGAGCGCGGGCATTCCTGTCCGACAGGATCAGCCGCGTCGTGGCACCACACCCGATCACCGATCCCAAGGCCGGCCCGCTGATCGCGGTCAAGCTGCACATCCTTACTCGGAAATCGTTGGGCGGCTTGGAAACCGACCTCGACTCCAGGGCACTGCGGCGCGACGGGTCGGTGTTCAGTGGACTGTATGCCGCGGGGGAGGCCGCCGGGTTCGGCGGCGGCGGGGTGCATGGTTACCGTTCGCTCGAGGGCACCTTCCTGGGTGGTTGTGTGTTCTCCGGACGCGCGGCCGGGCGGGCGGCGGCACGCGACACCGCGTAGGCGCGCAGGGCCCAGCAGACGCAAAGGGCCGCGACACGCCGGAGAGACGGCGCACTTTGCGACTGCTCGCGAATCAGAAGTCCGCGGCCGAGCCGCGAATCAGAAGTCCGCGGCCGAGCCGCGAATCAGAAGTCCGCGCCGTTTTCTTCCTCGAGCACCTGGAAGTCGGTATCGGTCATCTCTTCCAGCCGGCCGTAGAAGATTCCGCGCGCATCGGGATTGACGAAGCCCTGATGGATGGGCACGGCGTGCGTCGGCGCCACCGCGCGCAGATATTCCACCGCCTCGGAGATCTTCATCCACGGTGCGGCGGCCGGCGTCGCGAGCACATCGACCGGCTCGCCGGGTACGAACAGGGCATCGCCGGGATGCATGAGCCGCGCAGCATGGCTGCCGTCGCCGACGAGGTACGAAATGTTGTCTATCACAGGAATTTCGGGGTGAATCACCGCGTGGCGCCCGCCCGTTCCCCGCACGGTGAGGTGGCCGATGCTGAATTCGTCGCCGGCATGCACCGCCTGCCACGAGCCGCCGAGCTGCGCGGCGGTCTGCGGGTCGGCATAGAGCGCGGCTTGCGGGTTGGCGTCCAGGAGAGCAGGTAGGCGCGACGTATCGGCGTGGTCGGGGTGCTGATGGGTGATCAGGATGGCGGAGAGGCCGGTGATGCCCTCGAATCCGTGGGAGAACACCCCAGGATCGAACAGAATCGTGGTCTCGTTCGCGGAATCGTCGCGAAAGTTCGCGAATAGGCAGGAATGGCCGAAATGCGTCAATTGCATGCCTATATTGTGGCGCGCAGGGATTCCCCAGGGGGTACTTCGGACGTGCGATTGTTGTTGGCGCTGGCCGTCGCCACATGCGGGTTGGTCATGGCCCCAGGCACGTCAACCACCGCGGTGCCCGGTGTCTGCCCGCCGATCTGTGACGCCGTCTCCGACGGAGCGTGGATCGACCCCACCGCGGTGCCGCTCTACGACGTCTACCACTGGCCGGGCCTGGCCGGTCTCGCAGTCAGAGCGCCCGCACCGCGGTTCACCTTCGAGGAGATGTGCGTATCGCCGCCGATCATCGGCGATCCCAGGAACTACGCCGTGGCCGCGCAGGCGACGGTGCCCAATCCGCCCGGACAGTGGCAGCTGCGGGCGCAGATCGTGCACTGGCGCGGCGACACTGCGCATTTCGGGCCGACCGCAACGGCGACCGTCGAACAGGCGAGGACCCGGCTGCGGGACTGTCAACTCACCGCGCCGCTGGCGTCCCCGTCGATCACCACCAGCGATCCGTTCCGCCTGGCCGCGGTGATCAGCATCGCCGGTCAGCGGGTGATCCATCAGTACCTGCTGGCCGACCCGTCCAGCAGCACCGTCGTCGAACTGGCGATGTGGTCGACGCTGCCGCCGCAGGTGCCCTGGCCTGCGGTGCCCGACCAGCAAGTGCTCGACGCGATGGCCGCCCCGCTCTGCGATGTGTATCTCGGATCGTGCCGGTGAGGCGTGCCGGCCGAACCCGCAGGTAGAGTGATCGCCGTGGCAAGGGTGGTGGTGAATGTAATGCCCAAGGCCGAGATCCTCGACCCGCAGGGGCAGGCGATCGTCGGCGCGCTGGGACGTCTCGGCTTCGGAGGCGTCTCAGATGTGCGGCAGGGCAAGCGATTTGAGCTCGAGGTCGACGACAGCATCGACGACGACACGCTCGCCGAAATCGCCGAATCGTTGCTGGCGAACACCGTCATCGAGGACTGGAGCGTGACCCGGGAACCGGCGGAGACCGAGTCATGAGCGCCCGAGTGGGCGTCATCACATTTCCAGGCACACTCGACGACGTCGACGCCGCCAGGGCTGTCCGACTGGCGGGCGGCGAAGCCGTCAGCCTCTGGCACGCCGACGCCGACCTCAAGCGGGTGGACGCGGTCGTGGTGCCCGGCGGCTTCTCCTACGGCGACTACCTGCGCACCGGAGCCATCGCGAAATTCGCTCCGGTGATGGGCGAGGTCATCCGCGCCACTGCGCAGGGCCTGCCGGTGTTGGGTATTTGCAACGGTTTTCAGATCCTGTGTGAGGCGGGCCTGCTACCTGGCGCACTGACGCGCAACGCGGGTCTCCATTTCGTCTGCCGGGACCTGTGGCTCGAGGTGGTTTCGAACTCGACGGCGTGGACCTCGCGCTACGAGGTCGGTGCCGACCTGCTGGTGCCGCTGAAATCGGGTGAGGGCCGCTACGTCGCCAGCGAAGCGGTGCTCGACAAGCTCGAGGGCGACGGCCGGGTCGTCTTCCGGTACCGCGACAACCCGAACGGTTCGATGCGCGACATAGCGGGCATCGCATCGGCCAACGGCCGGGTGGTCGGTCTCATGCCGCACCCCGAGCACGCCACCGAGGCGCTGACCGGCCCGTCGGACGACGGGCTCGGCCTGTTCTATTCCGCCCTGGACCTGGTGCTCGCCGCTTAGGCCACGGGTCGGATCGCCGGCGCTCCGCCACCGACCTGCAGCACCGCGCCGTTGACGTAGCTGGCCGCCGATGAGGCGAGAAACGCGACGGCCTGCGCGATCTCCTCGGGTTCGCCGAGCCGCTTCATCGCCGTCGTGCGGGCGACGCCGTCGATGAAGTCACCGAGCTCCGCCGTCCCTTCCGTCCGCACCGGCCCCGGAGCGACGGAGTTGACCCGGACTCCGGTTTCGCCGAACTCGTCGGCCCAGTGCTTGGTCAGCAGATCGAGCGCCGCCTTGCTGGCGCCGTAGATGCCGGCGTGCGCTGCGGGAGTGGTCGCGCTGATGGTGCTGACGTTGACGACCGCGCCGTGGCCGCGCTCGATCATTCCGGGCACCAGCTGCTGGACCAGGATGTACGGTGCCCGCACGTTGGTGTGGAAGTGGAAGTCGAAGTCGGCGTCGGCGGTCTCGAACGTCGGCGCCATCGTGTACACGCCCGCGTTGTTGACCAGAACGTCCACCTGCCCGGCCTCGGCCGCCAGCCGCCGCACGTCGTCGGGATCGGCCAGATCGGCGCCGACGAACCGCGCCTTACCGCCGCTGTTCTCTATCTCCGTGACGGTCTTGGCGCCGCGCTCGGCATTGCGGCCGTGCACGATCACCTCGGCTCCCTCACGCGCGAGTTCGATCGCGATCGCGCGGCCGATACCTGCGGTCGCCCCGGTCACCAGTGCTGTGCTGCCTTTGAGGGTGTTGGTCATGCACTGGTCAAGTCGCATTCCAGACCGTTTATTCCAGAATGTGGCTTACGGGGTCAGCGCCACCGACGCCTCCGCGGTGTAGCAGAGGAACGTCAACGTCTCCTGCAGATACAGCTGGACGGTTCCGGCGTCGTGCGACAGATAGCCGATCGACACATCGGTGCCCAGCTGCAGGTCGAAATCGCCCCCGCGGGTGGACAACACAAATGCGCCGTCAATGGCCGGCGCCCAGATGATGTCGCCGTCCACCAGCCGGTTGAGGTGCTCGCGGATCGGATAGCCGTGCTGGGTGGTCTCGCTGACCTTCGTGTACACGTCAGCCGACAGCAGCACCGAATACGGGCCGGCGACACCGGCGAGCCGCAACTCCGACAGTGCCTGGGAGATGACGTCGGGGATGTCGCGGGCGTCGTCGGGCAGCGCCAACGAAGGATTGTTGCTGCAGGCCCGGATGCCCTCGATGGACGCGGCCTCGTAGCCCTCGAAGATCGCCCGGTCCTCGACGAAGGCCAGCTTCTTGGCGGCATCCTTGACGGGATCCCAGTCGGAGTCCTGCGAGCCCCGCTCGACGTCGTCGATGTCGGTGCGGCTCAGCGTGAACGGAACCCGCAGCCGGACCAGCGGCTTGCTTTCACGCAGGTGGGCCACGACGCCGTCGGCGGGCGGCGCGGTATCGCGCAGATGGCCGGTGCTGATGGCCGCGGTCACCGGGCCCCCAGGCTCGCTGACATCGACGACGCGACGTCCGGCGATGTGCCGTTTGAACGTGCGCGTCGCTTCCAATTCGATTTCTTCCCAGGCGGATTCGGTGATCGGAGCGAGCTCGCGATACAGGTTGTTCATCAACGGTTTCCTTAAGTTCGTAGTTGCAGTTACTTCGTGTTGTTACGTTGTGCTGCGACCCGGGTGGGTCGGGTGTGGCTGCATCTGTTTTGCCGGCCTGATGGTGCGGCTTGAAAGGACTGGCCGCCCGGCCTGCCTGGACTTCCTCGGGCCGCTGATTGAGATCTGCGATGTGATCGCTTGTTTAAGGAAATGCCGGCGGGGTTGTCCGTGGGGGATCGTGTTGGCAGACAAGCGAGAAGAGGTGTGATGACGGCGAGCCTGGTGTGGGCTGGAGTGGACGTCGGTAAAGAGCATCACTGGGTGTGCGTGGTCGATGAGAACGGCGTGGTGGTGCTCTCGCGCAAGGTGATCAACGATGAGCAGGCGATCCGTGAGCTCGTGGCTGAAATCGAAGGTCTGGCCGAGCAGGTCTCGTGGGCGGTGGACCTGACCACGGTGTATGCCGCGCTGTTGTTGACGGTGCTGGCTGATGCCGGTAAGCCCGTGCGGTATCTGGCGGGCCGCGCGGTTTGGCAGGCCTCGGTGACCTACCGCGGTGGTGAGGCCAAGACCGACGCCAAGGACGCTCGGGTGATCGCTGATCAGTCGCGGATGCGTGGTGCAGATCTGCCGGTGTTGCGTCCCGACGATGATCTGATCACTGAACTGCGCATGCTTACCGCCCATCGGGCCGATCTGGTCGCTGATCGCACCCGCACGATCAACCGGCTGCGCCAACAACTGATCGCCGTCTGCCCGGCGTTGGAGCGGGTCGCTGAACTGACCTCTGATCGCGGCTGGGTCGTCTTGCTGGCGCGCTACCAACGGCCCAAAGCCATCCGACAGAGCGGTGTTTCGCGGCTGACCCGAGTCCTTGCCGACGCCGGGGTGCGTAAAGCGGCAGCGATTGCGACGGCCGCGGTCACGGCGGCCAAAACGCAGACTGTCCGCTTGCCCGGCGAAGAGGTCGCTGCGCAACTGGTCGCCGATTTGGCGCAGGGGGTGATTGCCCTCGATGACCGCATCAAGACCACCGATGCCGACATCGAGGACCGATTTCGCCGCCATCCCCTGGCCGAGGTGATCACCAGCCTGCCCGGCATGGGATTCCGGCTCGGTGCTGAATTTCTGGCCGCCGTCGGTGATCCCGCCTTGATCGGCTCGGCCGACCAACTCGCCGCCTGGGCCGGATTGGCCCCGGTATCTCGAGACTCCGGCAAGCGCACCGGACGACTGCACACCCCCAAGCGCTACAGTCGCCGACTGCGCCGGGTGATGTATATGTCGGCGTTGACCGCGATCCGCTGCGACCCCGCCTCCAAGAGCTACTACCAGCGCAAACGAGACGAAGGCAAGCGAGCAATCCCCGCCACCATCTGCCTGGCGCGACGCCGCACCAACGTCCTCTACGCCCTCATCCGCGACAACCGCACCTGGCAACCCGATTCACCCCCCATCACCGAATCGGCAGCTTGACTTCTTCATTGAGAGTCCTTTCAGGCTGCCGATGCGCAACGAACCGTCCCGGATGGGCACGTCGGCGGGCTGGTCATCTTCGTCGTCTGCTGCCGGCGCTGCATCCGGCAGCGGGGGAGGGTTGTTGAGGAAATCGACGATCGGCGTGAAGAACTTGCCTCCGGTCACCGCGGTGGAGAACTCGAGGATGTGGTCGGTGTTGCCCGGCGGGTTGCCGATGAACATGTTGGACAACATCTTCTCGGTGACCGCTGCCGTGCGGGAGTAGCCGATGAAATACGTTCCGTACACGCCCTTTCCGATCTCGCCGAACGGCATGTTGTGTCGCACGATCTTGAGTTCGGTGCCGTCCTCGTCCTCGATCACGTTCAGCGCGATGTGGGAGTTGGCCGGTTTGACGTCGTCGGCCATCTCGATGTCCTCGAGCTTGGTTCTGCCGATCACCAGTTCCTGCTCGGTTACCGACAGCGCGTCCCACGCCGACATGTCGTGCACGTACTTCTGCACGTGGACGTAGCAGCCGCCGACGAAATCGGGGTCCTCATCACCGATCTCGGTGGCGGAGACCGCAAGTGGACCGTCGGGGTTCTCGGTCCCGTCGACGAAGCCGAGCAGGTCACGGTTGTCGAAGAAGCGGAAGCCGTGGGTTTCGTCGACGACGGTGACCGCGCCGAGCGCCTTGACTATGCGGCCCGCCAATTCGAAGCACATGTCCAGCGAGACGGCCTTGATGTGGAACAACAAATCGCCCGGGGTCGACGGCGCGTGATGGCGTCCGCCTTTCAACTCGATGAAAGGAGTCAGCTCCGCGGGCCTCGGGCCCGAGAACAGCCGGTCCCAGGCGTCGGATCCGATCGACGTCACCACCGACAGCTTCTTGTCGGGGTCGCGAAACCCGACCGCGCGCACCAGACCGGCGATGTCGGGCAGCCCGTCGTGCACGGAAGCCTCGCCGCCCTCGTCGATGGTCACCACCAGGAAGATCGCTGCAGGTGTGAGCGGCGCTGTCACCGGCTGTGGCAGTGGGGCGGGCACCGTTCGACCCTAATTCAAGATCCTGGGCGATGATCGGAGAAGATGAAGAACCATGTCGGCAAGTCCACAGGGTCTGGGTGAGTTCATCGATGCGTCGCCGTCGCCGTTCCACGTCTGCGAGACGGCGGCAGACCGGTTACGGGCGGCGGGTTTCACGGAGCTCTCGGAGGGCGAGGCGTGGCCTGCCGTGGCGAGCCGCGAATCCGGCACGGTGGGACGCTTCTTCACCGTGCGCGCGGGCTCACTGGTCGCCTGGAAATCCGTCGACCCCGGCAGTGCGTTCCGGATCGTCGGTGCCCACACCGACAGCCCCAACCTGCGCGTCAAACAACACCCGGACCGGTTCGTGTCGGGCTGGCAGGTGGTCGCGCTGCAGCCCTACGGCGGGGCATGGCTCAACTCGTGGCTGGACCGCGACCTCGGCATCAGCGGACGGCTGTCGGTCCGGACGGGGAATGCAATCGACCACCGGCTGATTCGCATCGACGACCCGATCCTGCGCGTGCCGCAGCTGGCGATCCATCTCGCCGAGGACCGCAAGTCGGTGTCGCTGGACCCGCAGCGCCATGTCAATGCCGTATGGGGCGTCGGCAGCGGCACCCGGTCGTTCCTCGGCTACGTGGCCGAGCGGGCCGGGGTGGACGTCGTCGATGTGTTAGGCGCCGACCTGATGACCCACGACCTCGCCCCGTCGCGGCTCACGGGTGCCGGACAGGAGCTGCTCAGTGCGCCGCGGCTGGACAACCAGGCGACCTGTTACGCCGGCCTGGAGGGTTTCCTGGCGGCGGAGCCGGGTCGGTATACCCCGGTGCTGGCGCTGTTCGATCACGAGGAAGTCGGTTCGCAGTCCGACCACGGCGCGCAGTCCGAACTGCTGCTCACCGTGCTGGAGCGCGTCACGCTGGCCGCGGGGGGTGGCCGGGAGGAGTTCCTGCGCAGGCTGCCCGGATCGATGGTGGCGTCGGGCGATATGGCCCACGCCACTCATCCGAACTATCCCGAGCGCCACGAACCCGGCCACCTCATCGAGGTCAACGCCGGCCCGGTGCTCAAGGTGCAGCCGAACCTGCGCTACGCCACCGACGGCCGGACCGCGGCGGCGTTCGCGCTGGCGTGCGACCAGGCGGGCGTCGCGCTGCAGCGCTACGAGCACCGGGCCGATCTGCCGTGCGGGTCCACCATCGGCCCGATGACCTCGGCGCGCACCGGCATTCCGACGGTCGATGTCGGTGCGGCCCAACTGGCCATGCATTCGGCGCGGGAGGTCATGGGTGCCGACGACGTCGCCGCCTACTCGGCGGCCCTGGGCGCGTTCCTGGCGCCGGCCTGATTCACTCCGGGTCGACCTCCGGATCGACCTGGTCGTAGCGGATGACGTTCTCCACGACGATCCCGTCGCGGCTGCGGACCCGGTCCAGGCCACGGATCGCGATCGGACCGTCGGGTCCGGTGCCGCGGCCGACGTAGTGCAGGTACACCAGTTGTTCGCCGGCAGCGCTGCCGTCGACGGTGGCGCTGTCGACGAGCTGCAGCCGCAGATCGGGCACCTCGGTGATGAGTTCGACGATCTTCGCGGTGTACGCGTCGCGGCCGCGCACAGGTGTCGGCTCGCCCTGCCAGTAGCCGACGATGTCGTCGGCCAGGATGTCGCCGATACGTGACTCGGCGGGCGCGGCCCAGAAGGCCGCCCACATCTCGGCGCTGAACTTGGGTGGGGTTTGGGTTTCGGTCATGGCCCAAGCCTGCGGGCAATTGCGAGGCCGCTCAATTACGTGCGAGGTAAGCGCTCTTGTCACCCGACTGGCCTAGGGTCGGCGCCATGGCACTCAAAGTGGAGATGATCACGTTCGATTGCGTCGACCCTGACGCCCTCGCCGACTGGTGGGCGCGCGCTGCGGGGGGCGACGTCAATGCCGTCGCACCAGGCGAATTCGTCATGGTCTCCAGTGAAGGGAGACCCGCGCTGGGCTTCCAGCGGGTACCCGATCCGACGCCGGGGAAGAACAAGGTCCATCTGGACTTCCACGCCGCCGACAAGGAAGCAGAGGTGGCCCGGTTGGTCGGCCTGGGCGCACGGGAGACCGCGCGGAACAGTTTCGGAGAGGACTTCGAGTGGGTCGTGATGGCCGACCCCGAGGGCAACGCGTTCTGCGTTGCGGGCGGCTGACCTCGCCGTCGAGAAACGTGCTTCAGCACGAGTGAGGGCTGATTCGCTGGAAGGATCGCTGGCGTGCTGGTGTCGCTGATCGCCGTGTCGGTCGTGGTGGCCGCCTGGGCACTCGGCGCCAAGCGACTCGAGCGGTGGCGGGTGACCGCGCCGATGATCCTGGTGCTCGCGGGCATGGCCGTCGGCTTCCCCCTCCGCGACGGGCTGGAGTCCTCACTCGATGCCGAAGTCGCCGAGCACGTCGCCGAAATCATTCTCGCGGTGCTGCTCTTCGTCGATGCCACCGATGTTCGGGGCGGTCTCTTCGGCACCGAACGCCGTGGCGCGGTGCGGCTGTTGTTCGTCGCGATGCCGCTGAGCCTGGCGGCGTCGGTCCTGCTGGGCGAATGGCTGCTGCCGGGCCTGGACTGGGCGGTGCTGCTCGTCATCGCCTGTGTGGTGGTGCCCATCGATTTCGCACCGGCAGCGTCGATCCTGCGCGACGGACGGGTACCCGAGCGCATCCGCAACGTCCTGAAAGTCGAGGGGGGCTACAACGACGGAATCGTCTCGCCGGTGTTCATTTTCGCGCTCGTGCTCGCCGGCGACGAGTCGCGCGGCGCGACGCCACTGCAAGCGCTGAGTTCGGCGCTGCCGCAAGCGATCAAGGCCATCGTGGTCGGTCTGGTGGTCGGCGCTGTGCTGGCGGTCGCGGCCAACGCCGCCGAGCGGCGCGATCTGATGACCGACCAGTCGAAGCGGCTCATCCTGGTCACCGCACCGCTGTTGTCGTACGGGCTGAGCGTGGCGGTGTCCGGCAGCGGGTTCGTCTCCGCGTTCGTCTGCGGTATCGCGCTCAACTACCTGCGGCGCTCGCCGAGCTTCCGCCGCGACCTCGAGCTCGTCGACGACGTCGGTGCGCTGCTCACCGCGGCGATGTGGTTCGTCTTCGGTAGCGTGACCGTCCTGGCGCTGTCGTCCGGCGTCCCGGTCGGCATGCTGGTCTTCTGCCTGATGGCCCTGACACTGGTTCGCATGGTGCCGATACTGGCGGCGCTGATAGGTACGGGGTTCTCCTGGCGCGAACGGCTGCAGATCGGTTGGCTGGGTCCGCGCGGCACGACCTCGATCGTGTTCGGTCTGCTGGCGTTCAACGTGCTGGCGGGCGATGCCGCCGACCAAGTGCTCCTGGCCACCGTGGTGGTGGTCCTCGGCAGCGTGGTCCTGCACGGAATCGGCGCGCCCGCGGCTGCGCACGCCCGCGGCCAGTCGCAAACTAGACTGACCGCGTGACGTCGGAGCTAACCCACGGCTTGCATATTCCTGACACCGTCGACCGTGCCGCCGCCACTCCGGACCAACCGCAGCCGCACCGCGAACTGGGCCTCAAGGACGACGAGTACCAGCGGATCCGCGAGATCCTCGGCCGCAGGCCCACCGACGCCGAACTGGCGATGTATTCGGTGATGTGGAGTGAGCACTGCTCCTACAAGTCCTCGAAGGTGCACCTGCGGTACTTCGGTGAGACCACCACCGAGGCGATGCGCGCGGGGATGCTGGCCGGTATCGGCGAGAACGCCGGCGTGGTGGACATCGGCGACGGGTGGGCGGCGACTTTCAAGGTCGAGTCCCACAACCACCCCTCCTACATCGAGCCCTACCAGGGCGCGGCCACCGGCGTCGGCGGCATCGTGCGCGACATCATGGCCATGGGCGCACGCCCCGTGGCGGTGATGGACCAGCTGCGCTTCGGCGCGGCGGATGCACCCGACACCCGCCGCGTCGTCGACGGCGTTGTGCGCGGTATCGGTGGCTACGGCAACTCGCTCGGGCTGCCCAATATCGGCGGTGAGACGGTGTTCGACGCCTCTTACGCCGGCAATCCGTTGGTCAACGCGCTCTGCGTGGGAGTGCTGCGCAGAGAGGATCTGCACCTGGCGTTCGCCTCGGGCACCGGCAACAAGATCATCCTGTTCGGGGCGCGCACCGGGCTCGACGGCATCGGTGGCGTGTCGGTGCTGGCGTCGGACACTTTCGGGGGCGACGAGAGCGGGGCGCCCGGACGCAAGAAGTTGCCCTCGGTGCAGGTCGGCGACCCGTTCATGGAGAAGGTGCTCATCGAGTGCTGCCTGGAGCTGTACGCCAAGAAACTGGTCGTCGGTATTCAGGATCTCGGTGGTGCCGGATTGTCTTGCGCCACATCGGAACTCGCATCGGCCGGCGACGGTGGTATGCGGATCGAGCTGGATACCGTGCCGCTGCGTGCGGAGAACATGACGCCGGCGGAGATCCTGTCGAGCGAGTCGCAGGAACGTATGTGCGCCGTCGTGGCACCCGAGAACGTCGAAGCGTTCATGGCGGTGTGCCGCAAGTGGGACGTGCTGGCCACCGTCATCGGTGAGGTCACCGACGGCGACCGCCTCGAAATCACCTGGCACGGAGAAACCGTCGTCGACGTACCGCCACGCACCGTCGCACACGAGGGCCCCGTCTACGAGCGCCCTGTGCAGCGGCCCGACACCCAGGACGCGCTGAACGCCGACACGTCCGCGAAGCTGCCGCGGCCCTCGACCGGCGACGAGCTGCGCGCGACTTTGTTCGCGATGCTCGGCAGCCCGCACCTGTGCAGCCGCGCGTTCATCACCGAGCAGTACGACCGCTACGTCCGCGGCAACACGGTCCTGGCCGAGCACGCCGACGGCGGCGTGCTGCGCGTGGACGAGGAAACCGGGCGGGGCATAGCGATATCGACCGACGCGTCCGGCCGCTACACCGCGCTCGACCCGTATACGGGTGCGCAACTGGCACTGGCCGAGGCGTACCGAAACGTCGCCGTCACCGGCGCCACCCCGGTCGCAGTCACCAACTGCCTCAACTTCGGCTCGCCGGAGGACCCCGGCGTCATGTGGCAGTTCAGCCAGGCCGTGCGCGGCCTCGCCGATGGCTGTGCCGCACTTGGCATTCCGGTCACCGGCGGGAACGTCAGCTTCTACAACCAGACCGGGACCACGCCGATTCTTCCGACCCCGGTCGTCGGTGTCCTCGGCGTCATCGACGACGTGCGCCGCCGCATCCCGACCGGGCTGGGCACCGAACCGGGTGAGACGCTGATGCTGCTCGGGGACACCTACGACGAGTTCGACGGTTCGATCTGGGCGCAGGTCACCGGCGACCACCTGGGCGGCCTGCCGCCGAAGGTCGACCTGGAGCGGGAGAAACTGCTTGCCGACGTGTTGACGGCCGCATCCCGGGACGGGCTGGTGTCGGCCGCACACGATCTGTCCGAGGGCGGGCTCATCCAGGCGGTCGTCGAGGCCGCGCTGGCCGGCGAAACCGGTTGCCGCATCGTCATTCCCGAGGGTGCCGATCCCTTTGTCACGTTGTTCTCGGAGTCGACGGGCCGCGTTCTGGTCGCGGTGCCGCGGACGGAGGAGAGCCGGTTCGTGGCGATGTGTGAGGCGCGCGGGCTGCCCGCGACCCGCATCGGTGTCGTCGATCCCGGGCCGGAGACCGGACAGGCCGCCGTCGAGGTACAGGGTCTGTTCACCGCCAGTCTGGAGGACCTGCGAAGCACGTCGGAGGGCGTGCTTCCCGGGTTGTTCGGGTGAGTGCGCAGACCCGCGAACGACACCCGCTGTATGTCTGGGCATGGAGCCTGGTCCGACTCGATTTCGTCGGCGTCGCGTTCGGCGCGCTGTTCTTCTGCCTGTCGCTGACGCCGTCCCTGCTGCCGAGGGACTGGCTGTTCCAGGGGCTCATCGGCGGGCTGAACGCCGCCATCGGCTACGGCATCGGCGTGTTCTCCTGGCGGATGGTCCGCCGCTTCGTGATCGGCCGACGTCGGTGGTGGCCGCCGTCGAAGCCGGTGCAGTACGCGATGAAGACCGCGACCGTGGTGCTCGCCGTGGGGTCATGCGTGCTGATGCTGATCCCCGCAGCCGGATGGCAGCGCCAGGTGTCGGCGGTGGTGGGTATCGAAGGCCCGACCACTCTCGGATACCTGCGGACACTGATCATCGCGGCACTCGTCGGCGCCGCGTGCGTAGGCACTGCCCGGGTGCTGATCGACCTGATCAAGACCATGGCTCGGTTCCTCATCCGGCGTTGGCGGTTGAACGACGAGGTGGCTCTGTTCATCGGTACCGCGATCGTCGTGGTGCTGGCCATCACGCTGATCAACGGCGTCCTGGTCCGTGGTTTCCTCGCCGGCGCGAACCGAATGTTTCAACCGCAGAACTTCACCACGCGACCGGGCATCGTTCAGCCGCTGGAGCCCGAAAAGTCCGGCAGTCCAATGTCTTTCGCGCCATGGGACACCCTGGGATTTCAGGGCCGCAATTTCGTCGCGACCGGTCCCGACGCCGAGGAGTTGACGCGCATCAACGGCCGACCCGCCAAGGAGCCCATCCGCGCGTACGTCGGACTGCAGACCGCGGACACCGACGAACAGCGAATGGCGGTGTTGCTCAGTGAACTCGAGCGCACCGGGGCCTTCGAGCGCAAGCTGCTGGTGATCATCCCGACCACCGGCACCGGGTGGATCAACCCGGTGGCGGCGCGATCGCTGGAGATGATGTACAACGGCGACACCGCGCTGGTCGGCTCGCAGTATTCGTATCTGCCGAGTTGGATCTCGTTCCTGGGCGACCAGCAGAAGTCGATACGGTCCGGCCGGATGATGATCGACGCGATTCACGAGCGGTGGGAGAAGCTGCCGCCGGACCGGCGGCCGAAGCTGGTGCTCTACGGCGAGAGTCTGGGGTCGATGGCCGGCCAAGGGGCGTTCGGGTGGCTGCCTGACATCTCCGAGATGGGCTTCTCGTCGGTGCTGTGGGTGGGCCCGCCCAACGCGAGCCCGTTGTGGCGGGCCATCACGGCGCGACGTGACCCCGGCACCCCGGAGGTCAGGCCGCGCTACGACAACGGCCGGATCGTGCGGTTCTCCGAGGCCACCGGCGCGGCTGAGATCGCAGCGGCGGCGCCACCGTGGGAGGGCACCCGTGTGCTGTTCATGCAGCACCCCTCCGATCCGGTGGTGTGGTGGTCGCCGGACCTGCTGTTCACCAGACCCGACTGGCTGAAGGAACCGCCCGGCCGCGACCGCACGGCGTCGATGCGGTGGTATCCGATCATCACGTTCTGGCAGGTCGCCGTCGATATGACGAACGCCAACTCCGTACCGACTGGGCACGGTCACAACTACGGCGATTATGTGCTCGACGGCTGGGTCGCAGTCGCACCGCCCGACGGCTGGACGCGCGAGGACACCGAGCGGATCCGCATTGCGTTGCAGAAGACGGAATCCGAAGACGGTCCCGAATACTAGTGAACGCCAAGAGGTTTCGAGCGCTCAGCCTGGCAGCGACGCTCGTCGCGTGGAGCCTGGTCGTACCCCGGTTGCCGTCGCGGTGGCATCCCGTCCCGCACGCCGTCCTCGGCACGGCGCTGGCCGCGCTCACCCGGGCCCACCTGGGAATTCGGCACCCGGCATCGGGCACCCGCCTTGGACTTGCCGCTGCCATCCCTATCGTGCTGGCCGTCGCACTCAGCGCGGCGTCACCGCGGGTGCGGACGGAGATGGCCGGCCGCGATCTGCCCGACGGCGCGCTGCAGTGGCTGTTGCTCGGCATCCCGCTCGGGACCGTCTGGTCGGAAGAGGCGGCTTTCCGCGGTGCGTTGGGCACCCTCGCCGCCGACGCGTTCGGGGCTACGGGTGGCCGGTTGGTGCAGGCGGTGGTGTTCGGGTTGTCACATATCGCCGACGCGCGCGGCACCGGCGAGCCCGTGGTGCCGACGGTGCTCGTCACCGGGCTGGCCGGGTGGGCGTTCGGCTGGCTCTACGATCGTTCGGGCGGGCTGATCGCCCCGATGCTGGCGCATCTGGCCCTCAACGAGTCGGGCGCAGTCGCGGCACTTGCCGTGCAACGCATAAGGTCTGCCCATGGTCAGCGCTGACAGAGCTGCGTCCCGAACATTCGTCGTCACCGGTGCGGCGTCAGGCATCGGCCTGGCCACCGCACGGCGGCTGCTGGCCGAGGGCGGTGAGGTGGTCGGCACGGACCTGGCCGCCCCCGCCGAGGATCTCGGCGCGCGCTTCCGGTTCGTCGCGGCCGATATCGGCGACGAAGACGCGGTCGCCGCCGTTTTCGCCGCGATACCGGGCCGCGTTGACGGCGTGGTGCACTCGGCGGGCGTGGCCGGCGGTGGGCCGGTTCACCTGCTCCCCAAAGCGGAGTGGGAGCGGGTCATCTCGATCAACCTCACCGGCACGTTCGTCGTCGCGAAGGCGGCGCTGGCCAAGATGATCGAACAGCCGCGGGTTGACGGTGAGCGTGGCTCGATCGTGACCCTCGCCAGCGTCGAGGGCCTCGAAGGCACGGCGGGTGGCAGTGCGTACAACGCGTCCAAGGGCGGCGTCGTGCTGCTGACCAAGAACATCGCGCTGGACTACGGTCCGAGCGGTATCCGCGCCAACGCCATCTGCCCCGGTTTCATCGACACCCCGATGCTCCAGAGCGTCATGGGGTTCGAGGGCATGGCAGAACCCTTGCAGTCGATCACGGAAGAACATGCGCTTCACCGCAGAGGCCGGCCCGATGAGATCGCCGCGATGGCAGCGTTTTTGGTATCAACGGATGCGTCGTTTGTCACCGGGCAGGCGATCGCGGTCGACGGCGGCTACACCGCGGGCCGCGATCACGGCGTCGTCAAGATGTTCGGTTTCCCCGACTGAGACGCTCGGACTTCGATTGGGGCCTGGCCTTGGTGGCGGGCGGAGTCTTACCCGTTTGAATGGCCCACGCCCACGCGGCCGCGCCGATGACGATGGCGACGACGACGGGCCACCAACCCCGGCTGGCGCCCGTCAGGACGGTGGCTATCGCCAACACGATCGCCATCAGTACAAGCCATGCCCACGCGGTGGTACTGGAGTCGTCCAAACGTGAATTCGCGTGAGCTGCAGCCACATAGAGGATAAGCAGAAGTAGGCCGGCGACTGCCCACAGGTCCACCTGCGCGTCGCCGAATCCGATCGCCAGTGTGCATGCCAGCACACCGGTGACCACCGCCGTCGTCACCAGCGGCACGGGGGTGCTTCCTGCGGCGGGGCGGATGACGCGCGTGGCTCCCCACATCAGCACGAGAACTGCGGCCACCGTCAGCGCGATCGTCGCAAGGAACAACGCCAAAGTTGTCGACTGGCCGAACATGTCCGAGGCGATGAAGACGAGGTCGGTTGCCTCGTAACGGAAGCCACCCGCGGTGGCCATGTTGGAGGCCACCCAAGCCGTCGTCGCGCATATCGCGATGAGAGCGATCGCCAGTCCCAACGGACGGCGCAGCGACGTCAGTCGGTCATTGGCCGTCGTCGGGATCTCGAACCCCGCGAACACGATGGCGAGTGCGATCACGGTGGCGGCAGGGCCCCACTCGGTCAACCCAGAGGACGCCTCGATGTCCATGGACGGCGCCGCGAGCTGAGCCCCCGACGCGATTTTGGCGATCACGGCCAGTGCGACGTAGAAGTACGCCAGCAGGCCGATTGCCGCCAGCGCCGTCGCCACCAGTGCGAGAAGCCTGGTCGGCAGCGTGGCCACCACCGTGGCGGCCAACCCGACGACGAGGATGCACAGGGCAGGCACGGACCAGTCGGGAGGTGTCGCGTCCGGATCGGTGGACCAAGTCAGCGCCAGGCTCACGATGTTGGTTGTGCTGTATGCCCCGATCAGCGCATAGGCGCTGAACTGAACGACGCGGACGGCGCGCGCGGGCACCGCCCCCGGTACCGACGAGATGAGGTCTGCCGTCGTCCGCGCGTGTGGTGCGTTGCCACGCAGCCGGTGCAGCGTCCAGATGACCCCGGCCGATAGCAGCCCGAACACCAACGCTCCGGCGCCGTTCAACACGTGGCCTACCAGGACCGCCAGCGATAATCCCGTCACTTGCCACGTAGCCAGTGTGGGAGCCAATGTGCTTTCGGTGATCGCGCCTGCGCCGACCTGACCGCCGGCCGTATTTCTGGCCATCTACCCCAGTGTGCCCCAACGCGAAGTGACTACACGTCACGAATATCGGGCACCAACTGACGGGGTGCGGTGTCCTGATCGTGATGTCAATGCTCAGGGGTTGATGGTCAACTCACCGACCTGGCGGCCCCACACGTAGTCGATGAGGATCGGCTGACCGAGTTCTGCGTGGTTGTAGGGTGCGATGCTGGCGCCGGTGTCCATCACCAGATACGGCGCGGGCCACAACTCACGCGAGATCTTCTGCCAGCAACCGGGACGGCCCTCGGGACCGCCTCTGGCGTTCACCCGCGGGAGGTTGTCGGGGTAGATGTACGGGTTGCCCGCACCCGCGAACGTGCCCGACGACGTGGCCAGCGAGTAGCCGTTGCCACCCAGCGTCCTGGCGACCCGCTCCTCGATCTCGGCGTAGTTGCGCAGCGTGCAGAACAGTTGCGGGCTGTAGTAGTCGAACAGTCTGGACGTCGGCACCAGATCCGCCGCGGCGCGGACGAAGTACGGGCCGCCACGGTTGAACGTGTCGGCCGCCGAGTCGGCGAAACCCAAGGCGCTCATCAACGCGGCGTCGATGTCGGATCTGTGCGCGTTGAGCGTGTCCGCCGTGGTCACCGCGTTGGCGAGCCCGTCCCACAGATCCGGTGAGGCATCGGCGTACACGTCGACCAGGTCCGCGAGCAGCCGGGTGTCCTCGCGGATCTGCGGCATCCGCGCGTTGAGGTCGTCGATGATCGTGTTGCCGTTGGTCAGCGATTCACCGAACCGATCGCCCAGACCCGTCAATGCCTCGGCCGTGGCGGTCAGCGTCTGGTTCAACTTGATCGGGTCGACCTGTTGGGCCAGTGACAGCACGGTTTCGAACAGGGTGTTGAACTCCGTGCTCACCGACGTCACATCGATCACTTGCTTGGTCGAAATATGTTGTGGGGACGGATCATCCGGTGAGCTCAGCGATATGTACTTGTTGCCGAACACGGTGGTGGCCTGGATATCGGCGGTCACATTGGCCGGGATGATCTTGATGTAGTCCGGGTCGACGTCCAGCGATAGTCGCGCCTTCGCGGTGCCGTTCGCATCGACCACACCGATCCGGCCAACGCGGCCGATCTCCACTCCGTTGTAGGTCACCTTGGCGCCCGGCTCCACGACCAGACCCGCGCGCGGCGACAGGAGGGTGAGTTCGGTGGACCGGACGAGGTCGCCGCGGAACTGTAGGTAGAGCAACCCCGCCAGCACCGCGGCGATCACCAGCAGTACCGCACCCGCTGTCCGGTAGGGCGGATTGTGGCGGTCGACAGACACTTTCAGAATCTAAGGTATGGCCACCTCTCGTAGGGCAGATCCGGCAAGGACGCGTGCGGCGGTTTCGGCGATCGCCGAGTGGTTGCGCGACGACAGCGCTCCCGCTCCCGCGCGTGCCGAGCTCGCGGACGCGGTGCGGTTGACCGCACGCACGCTCGCCGCCGTCGCACCGGGTTCATCCGTCGAGGTCCGCGTCCCACCGTTTGTTGCGGTGCAATGTATTTCGGGACCCGCGCACCGGCGCGGTAAACCGCCCAACGTGGTGGAGACCGACCCGCGCACCTGGCTGCTGCTCGCGACCGGTCTGCTTGAGGTGACCGATGCGGCAGCGGGCGGTGCCCTGCAGCTGTCGGGCTCGCGCGCCGACGAGGTGGCCGCGTGGCTGCCGCTGGTCCGCCTCGACGGTTAACTTCGCCACACCCGGGTAGGCGAAGTGAACGAGAGCACTTGCCGCCCACGGCGGCCCGTGACCTGGAAAATCGCCGGCGATGCCCTTGTGAGCTGGGAATTGCGGGCCCCACCGCCGGTGTTGTTTTCGTCGCAAGACACCCGCGGTGTATTCCGTGTTTGACCAGTGATGACCGTAGACTGAGCACGTCTACCCACCCCGCCCTGGGAGCAGCCATATCGTGACCGGCCCGCAGTCCGATCCAGAACCCCGCGAAGAGTGTGGCGTATTCGGCGTCTGGGCGCCGGGCGAAGAAGTCGCCAAGCTCACCTACTACGGCCTCTATGCGCTACAGCACCGCGGCCAGGAGGCGGCGGGCATGGCCGTCGCCGACGGTTCGCAGGTGTTGGTCTTCAAGGATCTAGGCCTGGTGAGCCAAGTCTTCGACGAACAGACCCTGGCGGCCATGGAAGGCCACGTCGCCATCGGGCACTGCCGTTACTCGACCAGCGGATCCACCACCTGGGAGAACGCGCAGCCGGTGTTCCGTAACACCGCCGCAGGCACCGGTGTGGCGCTGGGTCACAACGGCAACCTGGTCAACGCTGCAGACCTCGCCACTCGCGCGCGCGAGGCGGGTCTGCTCGACACCCGTGGCGCGCCGGCGGCCACGACGGACTCCGACATCCTGGGCGCGCTGCTGGCCCACGGCGCCGCCGACTCGACGTTGGAGCAGGCCGCACTCGAACTGCTGCCGACCGTGCGAGGCGCGTTCTGCCTGACCTTCATGGACGAGACCACCCTCTATGCGGCCCGCGACCCCTACGGCGTGCGGCCGCTTTCGTTGGGGCGGTTGGACCGTGGCTGGGTCGTCGCCTCGGAGACCGCCGCGCTCGACATCGTCGGCGCCTCGTTCGTGCGTGACATCGAACCCGGTGAGCTGTTGGCCATCGATGCCGACGGCGTGCGCTCCACCCGCTTCGCCAATCCCGAGCCCAAGGGCTGCGTCTTCGAGTACGTGTACCTGGCGCGGCCCGACAGCACCCTCGCGGGCCGTTCGGTCCACGCCGCGCGCGTGGACATCGGCCGCCGGCTGGCCCGCGAGAAGCCCGTCGAGGCCGACCTCGTGATCGGTGTGCCGGAGTCGGGCACCCCCGCCGCAGTCGGCTATGCCCAGGAGTCCGGTATCCCGTACGGGCAGGGCCTGATGAAGAACGCCTATGTCGGGCGCACGTTCATCCAGCCGTCGCAGACCATCCGCCAGCTCGGTATCCGGCTCAAGCTCAATCCGCTGAAGGAAGTGATCCGCGGTAAGCGGCTGATCGTCGTCGACGATTCCATCGTGCGCGGTAATACGCAGCGGGCCCTGGTGCGGATGCTGCGGGAGGCCGGCGCCGTGGAGGTGCACGTGCGCATCGCATCGCCACCGGTGAAGTGGCCGTGCTTCTACGGCATCGACTTCGCCACTCCGGCCGAGCTGATCGCCAACGCCGCGAGCACCGAAGACGATCCCAGCGAGCTGCTCGAGGGCGTGCGGCACGCCATCGGCGCCGACACGCTGGGCTACATCTCGCAGCGGGGCATGATCGCGGCCACCGAGCAGCCCGCGACGAGGCTGTGCTCGGCGTGCTTCGACGGCAACTATCCGATCGAGCTGCCGGGCGAAACGGCGTTGGGCAAGAACGTGATCGAGCATATGCTGGCCACCGCGGCCCGCACCGGGGTCCCGATTCAGGCCGACAACGACAACGTCTCGGCGCTGCGCAGGCCCTAGCGGCGCACTACCTCACGGCGCGTCCAGCACCAGCTTTCCGATCACTTCGCGGTTTGCCAACCGTTGCAGCGCCTTGGGCAATTCGTCGAACGCCACGCGCTCGGTGACTGCGCAGCGCAGCCGTCCCGCGGTCACGAGTTCGGACAGCTTCGCGTGCACGGACTCGAGTTCGTCGCGGGTGTAGCCTCCTGCGAACACGCCGACCACCGACGTGCCGGTCATGACGAGCAGTTGGGTGTCGACGGCGGGCCAGCGGCCGCTGGCGAATCCGACGGAAAGCAGTCGCCCGCCCCTTGCCAGGGCACCGTGTGCCTGCTCGGCGGGCTCGCCGCCGACGGGATCGTAGATGAGGTCGACGCCACGTCCGCCGGTCGCGACGCGAAGATCTTCCGCGAGTCCACCGCCGCGGTTCACGATGACCGCCTCGGCTCCCAGACCGCGGCAGAAGTCCGCCTTCTGCTCATCGCCGACCACGGCGATCACCCTGGCCCCCAGCGCGTTGCCGAGCTGCACGGCCGCGATGCCGCTGCCGCCCGCCGCGCCGAGCACTGCCAGCCAGTCGCCGGCGGCAATCTGACCCCGATCGACCAGCGCCAGCCAGCCGGTCATGTGCGGAATCCAGAACCCCGCGGCGGCCGCGTCATCGAGCGCGTCGGGCACCGGGAACGCCTGTTCGGCCGCCACGACCGTGTATTCGGCGAACGAGCCGTGGCCCTCGATGAACCCGCTGGTGGACATCACCCGGGTGCCGATCGTGGTGTCGACACCGTCGCCGACGGCGGTCACGACCCCGGCGAGTTCCTGTCCGGGAGTGAACGGCAGCGGTGGCGTCAGCGGGTACGTGCCGCGCGCCATCAGGACGTCGGGCAACCCGATGCCCGCGGCGGCGACCCGCACCTGCAGCTGGCCGGGGCCGGGCGGCGGGATCGGTACCTCCGTATGCCTGAGGACGTCGATGGGGTCGCCCTTGCCGTGTACCTGCCAGGCGCGCATCGGATACCTCCAGACTCTGCGCCGGGTGCCCCTCGACAGTCGGCGAACGATGTGATTACAGTGTAATTCACACGGTACCGGGACGGTGATCGAATGGCATGGGATTTCGAAACAGATCCTGACTTCGAGCGGCAGCTGGTGTGGATGCGCGAGTTCATCGACACGCAGATCGTCCCGCTCGAGCCCATCCTCGACGAGAAGATGGCGACCGACGAATGGGTCGCGATCAAACGGCACCTGCAGAATCAGGTGAAGGCGCGCGGGCTGTGGGCGGCGTTCCTCGACCCGGACCTCGGGGGGACGGGCTTCGGTCAGCTGAAGCTCGCGCTGATGTCGGAGATCATCGGCCGCAGCATGGTCTCGATGGTCGTCTTCGGGGTGCAGGCGCCCGACAGCGGCAACATGGAACTGCTGGCGCACGGCGCCACCGAGGAGCAGAAGCAGCGCTGGCTGTGGCCCAACCTCCGCGGCGATATCACCAGTGCGTTCGCGCTCACCGAGCCCTTCCTCGCGGGCGCCGACCCGACGGTGATCGGCACCACCGCCACCCTTGACGACGACCACTGGATCATCAACGGCCACAAGTGGTTCACCACTAACGCGTCCACCGCGGACATCATCCTCGTGGTCGCCGAGACCAACCCGGAAGGCCGACCACACCGGCACGCGTCGATCTTTGTGGTGCCCGCAGGCACCCCGGGTATGACGATCGTGCGCGACATTCCGACGATGGCTCATCCCGACACCGAGTACGGGAGGGTCGGCAACCATGCGGAGATCGTGTTCACCGACTGCCGTGTTCCGGCCGACCACCTGATCGGCGCGCCGGGCGAGGGCTTCCAGCTGGCGCAGCAGCGGCTCGGTGGCGGGCGGATCCACCACTCGATGCGCTGGCTCGGACAGGCCCAGCGTTCGCTCGACATCATGTGCGAGAGAGCCGTTTCTCGGTCGTCACACGGCAGACGCCTGGCTGATCACCAGATGATCCAGGATTATATTGCGTTGTCGCACATGGAAATACAGTCGGCACGTCTGCTCACATTCCAGACCGCCTGGAAGATGGACAAGTTCGGCGCAGCGGCTGTCCGCGCCGAACTCGGCATGATCAAGGCGCACGTGTCCAAAGTCGTGCTCGGTGTGCTCGACCGGACCATTCAAGTGTGTGGCGCGCTCGGCTACTCCGCCGACCTTCCAGTCGAATCCTGGTATCGCACCACCAGGTTCGGACCGATCGGTGACGGCCCGGACGAGCTGCACAAGTCGGTGCTGGCGCGCACGATCCTGCGGAACTACGAACCGGTGCAGGGCTGGCCCACCGAACACATCCCCAGCCGGCGACCCGCCGCCGAGAAGAAGTGGGCGACGTTGTGCGCGGAGGCCGGGCTCGCATGAGCGAGCTTGCAACCCTTCAGAATTACCTCGACGAGGCACTTGGAGATCGTGTGCCGCTGACCATCACGCCGATGCCCGGTGGCGGTTCGTGCGAGATCTTCGCCATCGACCGCGGTGCCGACCGCTGGGTGCTGCGTCGGGCGCCGCGCCATGCCAGCTCTTCGACCGCGCACGACGTGCTGCGGGAGTTCCGCATCCTCGACGCCATCAGGGACGAGTCCGTGCGAAGCGCGCGGCCTGTGCTGAGCTGCGACGACCCCGCAGTGTTCGGTTCGCCGTTCTACATGATGGATCGCGTCGACGGCGTTCCGGTGCGCAAAGTCATCCCGTCGGCGTGGGCCGGCGCTCCGGACACTCACGGCCAGGCCCTCGAACAGCTGATCGACGCGTTGGTGGAAATTCATGCGGTCGACTGGAAGCGTTGTGGTCTGGGCGATTTCGCACATCCGGGGCAGTACTTGTCGCGCCAGGTCGCGCGATGGCTGGCTCAGTTGGACTCGTACGGGGGCCGGGACCTGCCTGCGGCGCGGCACATCGGCGAATGGCTGGATTCCCGGCGCCCGCCGGATCAACCGCCGGTCCTCGCGCACGGGGACTACAAGCTGGACAACGTGTTGTTCGCAGCGGATGTGCCGCCGCGGCTGCTGGCCGTCGTCGACTGGGAGATGGCCTCGATCGGCGATCCGCTGGTCGATCTCGCATGGGCGATGATCTTTCACCCCGGCCCCGGCGGCACCATGCCTCTCGGCATGGCCGGTGAGCCGCGGTTCGCGCTCGACCATCTGCCCGACGGGCCCGCGCTCGTCGACCGTTACGCCCAGCGATCGGGCCGCGACGTGTCCGAATTCGGTTGGTACGAGGTCTTTTCACGCTGGAAGCTGGCGATCGTACTCGAGGGAAGTTACGCGAAGTTCGTGCGAGGGCAGTCGGACAAGCCGGTGCACGAATTGTTCGGCGCCCAGGCCGACCTGCTGTTGGAGGGCGCGGCTGCCCTGATCGAACGAGAGGACGCGTGACATGACAGGAGGTGTCGCACCGCCGGTGCTGTCGCTGGCGGGACGCAGCGCGCTGGTGACCGGAGGCGGCACCGGGATCGGCAAGGCATGCGCGACGGCGTTGGCCGAAGCCGGCGCGGCGGTCGTGATCTGCGGACCCGACGGTGCCGTCCTCGACGCGGCGGCCGATCAGATGCCTGGGGCCGTGCGCAGCGTCGTCGCCGACGTCACCGACGAGGCGCAGGTACAAGCGGCGGTCGACGTGGCGTGCGTCGACGGTGCACTGGACATCGCAGTCGCGAACGCCGGCGTCCCGATGCCGGGTTCGGTGTTGCACATCACCGACGAGGACTGGATGGGGCCAGTCGGGGTGAACCTCCTCGGTACCGCGCACACCATCAAGCACGCCGCGAAGCGGATGATGACCAAGGGCGGTTCCATCGTCGCGATCTCGTCGATCGCCAGTTCACGGCCCGCGTCGTTCATGGCGACCTACAACGTCACCAAGGCGGCCGTCGACGAGTTGGTGCGCACGTGCGCCGCCGAACTCGGCCGGTTCGGCATCCGGGTCAACGGGGTGCGGCCAGGTTGGGTCGCCACCGAAACCGTCGTCACGACAACCACTGCGGAGAACATGGCGATCATCCGTGACGGCACACCGCTGGCGGGCCTGAGCGCACACGATGGCCTCGGGCGCCCGGAAGACGTCGCCCGCGCGGTCGTGTACTTCGCATCCGACTACTCCGGATGGGTCACCGGCCAGCTGCTCGGCGTATGCGGCGGATCGTCACTGCCGCCGCCCTCGGGCGACTTCTCCTACGTCGCGAGGATGCTGTTCCCCGACGACATGGGACGCGATTTCGGCGAGGTGAGCTGATGCCGAAGGCCAACGACTTCGAGCTGGCCGCCGACGAGATCGTCGCGGCCGCGGTGGAGATCTTCCTCGAACAGGGGCTCGATGCGGTGAGCATGCGCAGCGTGGCGGCGCGTCTCGGAGTGTCTCCTGCGCCGCTGTACAGCCGCGTCGGCAACAAGGACGCGTTGGTCGATGCGATCGCCGACCATCTGCTGTCGGATCTGGCCCCGCCCCACACCGATGACGAGCCGTGGACCGACTACGCGACGCGCTGGGCATTCGAGCTGCGTTCCCGGCTGCGGCGCGCCCACGACAGCCGCCTGATTCTCGTCGCGGATCGTGACGCCTACGTCGAGGCGTCGCGCCCACTGGTGTCGGTCATGCGCGCCAGTGGATTCGCCGCCGACGCGGCGGTGCAGGCCTGCCGTCTGGTGATGTGGGCGACGGTCGGGTTCGTGGCGATCGAGACCGCCGCAAAAGCGCCGCCTGCCCGCGTGACCAGACGCGGACGTTCCGGCAGCAACCCGCACGGCGTGACACCCGAAGACGCCGACGAGCTGTTCGCCCTGCAGATTCGTTATGTGATCGACGGCATCGCACGAGATGCCGAAGGGGCACAAGGAGATTGAGACGATGACGATTCCGAATCTGCGCGCCGACGGCAATGTCGTCGTCATCACCGGAGCCAGCAAGGGACTCGGCCGCGCCATGGCGCTCGGGTTCGCCGAGGCGGGAGCCGACGTCGTGGTGGCCAGCCGAAAGCTGGAAGGCTGCCAACGCGTGGCCGACGACGTACGCGCGGCCGGCCGCAGGGCGTTACCCGTCAGCTGCCACGTCGGCGACTGGGACCAGTGCCAGCGCCTCGTCGACGACACCGTTGCCGAGTTCGGCCGCATCGACATCCTGATCAACAACGCGGGCATCGCTCCGGTGCCGCCCGCGCTCAAAGACGTCACCGCAGACCTCTTCGACAAGACAATCGATGTCAACTTGAAGGGCCCGCTACGCCTGACCGCACTTGCCGCCGAGCACATGCACGCCGGGGGTGCGGTGATCAACATCAGCTCGAAGGCGTCGCTTTATCCGAGTCCGACCACGGTCGTGTACGCGGCGGCGAAGGCCGGACTGAACGTGCTGACGAAGGCGGCGGGGCAGGAGTTCGGGCCGCGCGGCATCCGGGTCAACGCCATCGTGTGCGGCACGTTCCATACCGACAGCCTGCACAGGTCGATGCCGACCGAGGAAGCCAGAGAATTCATGGCGTCGAATGTGAGCCTCGGCCGCATCGCGTCAGCCGACGAGATCGTCGGCACTGCACTGTATTTGGCCAGTGACGCCAGCTCGTACCTCAACGGCGCCCTCATCGAGCTCGACGGCGGCTAGGGTCACCGGCCGACGTGTGCCCAGTGTGGATCGGTCGGCAGCGGACCGTTCTTCAGCGCGTCGGCGACGCCGTCGCGGTAACCGGTGGCGCCGCCGGACGGCGGTCCGATGACGGTGTCGATGTCGTGCTCGTTCATCACCGCGTCGACCTCCAACGATTCGATCAACGGTCGGGCGAGACCCGGAGGCATGGGCGTGACGAGACCGATCCACAGGCTGGCGATCGTCGGTGTCAGGAACGGAATCGCGATGATGAGCCGCCTGGGCAGGCCGGCCACCTGCGCGTAGACCTGCATCGCTTCGCCGTATTCGAGCACATCCGGGCCGCCGATGTCCCATGTGCGCGATGCGGGCATATCGGCCGTTGCGGCTTCGACGAGATAGTGCAGCACGTCGTGGATCGCGATCGGCTGAATCTTGTTGTGCACCCACTTCGGCGTCGTCATCGCCGGGAGCCGGTTGGTGAGGTGGCGCATCATCTCGAAAGAGGCTGAGCCGGAACCGATCACGATCCCCGCCTGCAGCACGACCGTCTCGATGCCGGAGGCCAGCAGGATTTCACCGACTGCGACCCGCGACCGCAGATGCGGCGACAGCTTCACCCCCGGCGGGTGCAGCCCGCCGAGATACACCAGCCGTTTGACGCCGGCGTGCTTGGCCGCGGTGACGACGTTGCGTGCCGACTCCGCCTCCGCGGCGACGAAATCCGCCGAACTGCCCATCGAGTGCACCAGGTAGTAGACGACGTCGATGCCGTCGAACGCCGCGCTGAGCGAATCGGGATCGGCGAGGTCACCGCGGACGACCTCGACGCTGTCACGCCACGGCAGGTCCGCGAGTTTGTCGGGGTTGCGCGCCAATGCCCGCACCGAATAGCCGCGATCCAGCAGTCGCGGCACCAACCGGCCACCGATGTAGCCGGTCGCGCCGGTCACCAGGCAACGCGTCTTGTCGGGGGTCCCGTCAGCAGACACACACTCCTGATCGCCGTTCTGGGCGTCAGGCAAACCTAGACGGGGCAGCCGGGTGGCGGCGGGACGTCGAAGGAGGTGGGTGTTCCCGCCGGCAGGATGTAGTCCACCCACAGCACCACCGGAACAGTCCCCAGGTTGCGGCCGTTGTGCGCGTGGTCGGGCCCACTGCCTTCGATGACTGCAGCGCCCGTCGGGTCGACGACTTCGGTGCAGTCGGGCATGGTGCGGGTCAGCGTGCCTTCCCGGACGACGCCGAACGTCCGCCCTTCGTGGTAGTGCCAGCCGGTGCTGCCGCCGGGCTGGATGGTGATCCTCTTGGTGATGTAGTCGATGCCGTCGACGATGGACTGATTGATGACCACCGCGTCGATGGTGACCGGCGGGGTCGCGACCGCGCTGGTGGGTGCCAGCACGGCCGAGGCGGCGGTCAGGGCGACAGGCAGGGCGGGTGCGAACCAGCGAACAAGTTTCATGGTCGGTCACGTTTCCACAGCCGGCAGGCCTTCGCGACTGATCGGACTCCATACGATCCGAGAGGAGCGATTACCTCGCGCCGCCATCACCGGTAGCCTTGTGCCCGATGACCGAACGCGCCGAACCTTCCGGCATCTCCTACGCCTCGGCCGGGGTCGACATCGAAGCCGGAGACCGTGCCGTCGAACTCCTGAAGCCGCTGGCCAGGAAGGCCACCCGACCCGAAGTGCGGGGAGGTCTCGGCGGATTCGCCGGGCTGTTCGCGCTGCGCAGCTACCGGGAACCGGTGCTGGCGTCCTCGACCGACGGCGTCGGCACGAAACTCGCCGTCGCCCAGGCGATGGACAAGCATGACACCGTCGGCATCGACCTCGTCGCCATGGTCGTCGACGACCTGGTGGTGTGCGGTGCCGAACCGCTGTTCCTACAGGACTACATCGCGGTCGGGCGCACGGTTCCCGAGCGGATCTCCGAGCTGGTGGCGGGTATCGCCAACGGATGCGTGATGGCCGGCTGCGCGCTGCTGGGCGGGGAGACCGCCGAGCACCCCGGCATGATGGCGCCCGATCACTACGACATCTCGGCCACCGGGGTCGGTGTCGTGGAAGCTGACGATGTGCTCGGTCCCGACCGGGTCAAGCCCGGTGACGTGCTCATCGGGATGGCGTCGACGGGTCTGCACTCCAACGGATACTCGCTGGCCCGCAAGGTGCTGCTGGAAATCGACCGGATGAACCTCGCGGGCCACGTCGAGGAGTTCGGCCGCACCCTCGGCGAAGAGCTGCTTGAGCCCACGCGAATCTACGCCAAGGACTGCCTGGCGCTGATCGCCGAAACGCAGGTTCGCACCTTCTGCCACGTCACCGGCGGTGGGTTGGCGGGCAATCTGGAACGTGTCGTCCCACCCGGTCTGACTGCGGAAATCGACCGTGGAACATGGACTCCTGCGCCGGTGTTCGCGATGATCGCGCAGCGTGGCCGCGTCGAGCGCGCCGAGATGGAGAAGACCTTCAACCTAGGTGTCGGAATGGTCGCCGTCGTCGCACCCCAGGACACCGATCGCGCACTGGCCGTTCTCACGGCACGTCATCTGGACTGCTGGACCCTGGGCACCGTCACCAAGGGCGGTAAGGACAGCCCACGAGCCAAACTCGTGGGCCAGCACCCGCGCTTCTAGGGGTTAACGACGCCAGTCGTCGTCGTCGGCCAGGTCGTCGTCGGCCAACCTGTCGGTGCCGTTGAGACCGTCAGCGCCTGCCAGTTCGCGCTGAAGCCGCTCGAAATCGGTCTGCGGTGAGCTGTACTTGAGCTCACGCGCAACCTTGGTCTGCTTTGCCTTTGCCCGGCCGCGGCCCATTGGGGGTACCCCCTCGCGCAATAACGGAGCGGCCCAAATATCAGGCGGCTCCGATCTGAGTTTCGATTATCGTCCTGCCAACACTTTACCGTGCCTCGGGGCGGCGTGCTGGCAGGGCCGCCCGCCCGGTGCCCGGCGGGATGTCGAGTCCTAGCGTGCGCCGCCGCGCAGCCGCTCCACCGCAAGGCGTCCAGCGCCCGTGGCGTCGGGTGCCGGCATCGAGTCGACGTCGATCACGGCGGCCACCGCCGATTCCCCGCCGGTGGTCAGTTCGGTGTCCGCGGGCAGGCCCCGCTTGAGCAGTGCCAGGGCGATCGGCCCCTCGTCAACGTGGTCGACGACGGTACCGAGGCGGCCGACGGCGCGTCCGCCCGCCAGCACGGGATCACCGGTTGCGGGCCGATCCACCGACCCGTCGAGATGCAGAAGAACCAGCATGCGCGGTGGTTTGCCCAGGTTGTGGACGCGCGCGACGGTCTCCTGGCCGCGATAGCAGCCCTTGTCCAGATGAACGGCGGGACCGATCCAGCCGACCTCGTGCGGAATCGTGCGCTCGTCCGTGTCGACCCCGAGCCGGGGCCGCAACCTGGTCACCCGGTGCGCCTCGTAAGCCCAGATGCCCGCCGGGCGCACCCCGGCTGCGGTGAGTCGATCGCGCCACGAGGCGAGCCGATCGCGGGGAACGACCAGGTCGAACTCGACATCGGGACCGCTCATCCTGCGCACGAAGCCACCGTCGGGAAGCGGGACCGCCCTCAGTTCAGCCGGTAGCGAAGCAACCCCGAACGCCTCGCGCACGGGCGGGTCGAGCAGTCGCGGGCCGAGCAGCGATACGACTGCCAGATCGACGGGTTCGACCACCACGTCTGCCCAGAACACCATCTTGCGCAGATAGGCCGACAGCGGTTCCCCGCGCGCGGATTCCGTGTCGAGATACGTGACGTTGTCGAGGTGCGTCTGAATCCAGTGATCTTCCACACGGCCCTGGCTGTCGAGGCTCAGATTCTCGGTGACGGCGCCGTCGGGAAGGTCGCTCACGTGCTGGGTGGAGATGCTGTGCAACCAGGTGTTGCGATCACCGCCGGTGAGCGAGATCACGGCCCGATGCGAACGGTCCACCATGACGGCGCCGTCGGCTGCTGCCCGCTGTTCTCCCAGCGGATCGCCGTAATGCCAGACCGCGCCGGCGTCGGGCCCGGTCTCGGGGGCGGGCACTGCTGACATGCCTCAACTCTACGGCGCTACGCTTCTTGCCCATGGTGAGTCGGGCCGGGGGCGAGAACGCTGTGGTGGTCACCCTCGACGGTGAACTCCACGATCCGGCGGCCCCGCTGCTCTACGCGGACGACCTTGCCGCTGTCCGCGGCGACGGCATCTTCGAGACGCTGCTGATTCGCGAGGGACGGCCGTGTCTCCTGGAAGCCCATTTGGGCCGGCTGACGCAGTCGGCGACGATGATGGACCTTCCCGCACCGGATCTGCCCCGGTGGCGTGCGGCGATCGGAGTGGCGGTCGAACGCTGGTGCGCCGGCGGCGGAGGCGAGGGCGTGTTGCGGCTGGTCTACAGCCGGGGCCGCGAGAGCGGTTCACCTCCGACGGCGTTCGCGACCATCGGCGCGGTGCCCGCCAGGGTGGCCGACGCGCGCAGTGCCGGGGTCGCCGCGGTGACGCTGGCCCGCGGTCTGTCGGCCGAAGGCACCACCGAGATGCCCTGGCTCCTCGCGGGCGCCAAGACGCTGTCCTACGCGGTGAACATGGCAGCGCTGCGGCACGCGGAGCGCCAAGGGGCCGGCGACGTGATCTTCGTCGGCTCCGACGGTCTGATCCTGGAAGGGCCGCGTTCGACGGTGGTGATCGCCACCGAGGTCGACGGTGCCCCGGCGTTGTTGACGCCGCCGCCGTGGTATCCGATCCTGCGCGGAACCACGCAACAGGCGCTGTTCGAAGTGGCGCGCAACAACGGCTACAAGTGCGACTATAAAGCGCTGCGGCCCGCCGATTTGTTTACCGCACAAGGGGTTTGGCTTGTGTCGAGCATCACACTCGCGGCACGGGTGCACACCCTGGATGGAAAGTCGTTGCAGAGCCCGCCGTCGACGGCGGACATCGCCGAACTCGTTGACGCCGCGATCGTCAGCGATCGCTGAGCGCTGAACGGCCGAAAATTGGTTGTCGCCTTCTTGGTACGCGGGTAGCGTCGCTCGTACACAGGGAAGGAGGTGGTCCGACAAATTGATTGACTTATGGACTTGTGAGGTGGCTGCGAGCTAGCAGCGCCAGGGGTTGAGCTGACGCTTCGCACCTGTGCGCGCCGGCGAATTCCCCGCAGTCACCCGGCCCCCGAGCCTCTTGGTTTTGTCCAACCAGATACACACGGCTCGGGGGCCGCTTCATGTCTGGGGATGGCCGGGGCTGTCTCGGCGCTAGATGTGGCGCATACCCGAAGGAATGCGCGATGATCCGGCTATGGGGAATGCGTGGCGGCGTGCAGCGATGACCGCCATCGCCATTGCCTTTGTGGTTGGCTTCGCCACCGCATGCGCGCCGATCGTCGCCAACGAAGCGGCCGGGCCGCAGAACTGCAACAAGGAATCGCTGGCGACGTTGTACCCGGGCATCTTCACCATCGGCACCGACCAGCCCGCCTACCCGCCCTGGTACATGGGTGACGATCCGACCAACGGCGAGGGTTTCGAGAGTGCGCTCGCCTACAACGTCGCCGAGCACCTCGGCTACGGCCGCGAGGAGGTGCACTGGGTGCGCGTGCCGTTCAACGGAGCGCTGGAGCCGGGCCCGAAGACGTTCGACGCCAACCTTTCTCAGTTCTCGATCACGGATCAGCGCAAGGCCGCCGTCGACTTCTCCGCCCCGTACTTCGACGTGACGCAGGTCGTCGTCACGATGAAGACGTCGCCGGCGGCGCGGGTGCGAAGCATGGTCGATCTCAAGAAGGCGCAACTCGGTGTTCAGGTCGGCACGACCAGTCACACCGCGGCGATCGAGATCGTGGGCGAGGACCCTGTCGAGGTCTACAAGACCACCGCCGACGCGAAGGTGGCGTTGACCACCGGCCAGGTCGACGCGTTGGTCGCCGACCTGCCGACGGCGTTCGCCGTGGCCGGCGAATTGCGCGGCGGAATGATCGTCGGGCAGCTGCCCGTCCGTTCGGAGGAAGTCGAGCAGTTCGGGATCGTGCTGGACAAGAACAGCCCGCTGACCCGCTGTGTGTCGGCGGTGGTCGACGAGTTGCGTGCGGACGGGACGCTGGCGCGCCTGGAACGTGAATGGCTGGCCGAGGCCGGTGAGGCGCGGGTGCTGAACTAGCCTGCAGGTCCAGGCGCCAGTGACGAGCAGGACTGCATGGCCTGCTGCCAGGCGTCGGCGTCCACCCCGGATGGCGGCGCCCCGCCGGGGCCGGGTGCTGCGGGCACCCCATGGTCACTCAGGCACTGCGCCAAGGAGCCGTGGCCCGTCGGCGCATCCTCGGATTCAGCGGTGGTGGACTCTTCGGCTGGGGTCTGCTGCGACGAACACCCGACCAGAATTCCCACCGCGGTGACGCCCACGGCCAACCATGACAGGCGCACTAGCCGACGTACCTCGACAGCCGCGCGGACAGGTGCGGCACCAGGCCACCGTCGGCGTCGACGCGTTCCTCGACGTAGGCCAGGTCACCGCCCTCAACGATGCCGTAGAGGCGCTTGGCGCCACCGACAAGCGTCCCGGACTTGGTGCGCGCCAGCGCGTCGGTGACCAATTCCCACGACGACTGGCTCAGGGGGCGGCCGTAGAAGAGCTCGATGTAGCCGGCCGAATGGGCCAGCAGAAGCTCGATGGCCTGCGATTCGGACGGGTCGGCGGGGTCGTTGACGAACCGCCAGAATCCCGATTCGCGTAGTGACGCGCCCGCGTATTCACCGGTGTCCGTGAGTCGCCACGATCGGGCCTCCCAGATCAGATAGTCGCCACCGTCGTGGGAGACGACGATCTGTTGGCCGAAGCGATAGTCGCCGTGGGATCCGCGGCCCTCACCCTCGCCGCGCCACACCCCGACGAGCGGCAGCAGCGCAAGCAACGCGTCGTGGAGATTCGCGCCTTCGCGAAGGTTCGCGGTATCGGCCGGCCCAGGGAGATCGCCGAACGCCGGGATGTTGCGGGCGGCGGTCGTTTTCGCGCGTTCGGCCGCAGCGGCGACCGCATCGTCGCCCGACGTCACGACTCGTCGGTGATGAGGCGGTAGAGCGTATACAGCGCGAACCAGGTAATGACCACCACGGCGGCGATCAGCAGGATCTCGAAGAGCAGCACCACGGCAGAAATTCTAGCCGCATCACTGCCAACGACTTTCGGCAGCCGTCAGGCGACCTTGACGTCGACCTCGTGGATGCCCGCGCCCGACGGTGCGATGCTGGCGTCGCCGTTACCCGCCGGGGACAGCGCACGCAGCGTCCACGTGCCCGGGGCGGCGAAGAACCGGAAATCGCCGGTGGCCGACGCCACGACCTCCGCGGTGAACTCGTCGGACGAGTCCAGGAGGCGGACGAACGCGCCGCCAACCGTCTGGCCCGAGCCGTCGACCACGCGACCGGTGATGACCGTTTCCTTCTCGAGGTCAACGCCGGCAGGCAACGTCACGCCTTGCTTCGGTGCAGAGCACATATCAACTTCCCAACTCGATCGGGGCACCCACCAGGGAGCCGTATTCTGTCCAACTGCCGTCGTAGTTCTTGACGTTCTTGTGGCCCAACAGTTCCTGCAGCACGAACCAGGTGTGCGAGGAACGCTCACCGATCCGGCAGTAGGCGATGGTCTCTTTCTGACCGTCGAGTCCGGCCTCGGCGTACAACTTGGCCAGATCGTCGTCGGACTTGAAGGTGCCGTCCTCGTTGGCCGCCTTGCTCCACGGCACATTGATGGCGCCGGGGATGTGGCCCGGCCGCTGGCTCTGCTCCTGGGGCAGATGAGCGGGTGCGAGGATCTTGCCCGAGAACTCGTCAGGGGAGCGCACGTCGACGAGGTTCTTGGCGCCGATGGCGGCGATGACCTCGTCGCGGAAGGCGCGGATGTTGTTGTTCGGCGCCTTGGCCGTGTAGCTGGTGGCCGGCCGGTTCGGCACATCCTTGACCAGCGGGCGGGCGTCGAGCTCCCACTTCTTGCGACCGCCGTCGAGGAGCTTGACGTTCTCGTGGCCGTACAGCTTGAAGTACCAGTACGCGTAGGCGGCAAACCAGTTGTTGTTGCCGCCGTAGAGGATCACCGTGTCGTCGTTGCTGATGCCCTTCTCGGACAACAGCTTCGAGAACTGCTGCTGGTCGACGAAGTCGCGCTTGACCTGGTCCTGCAGCTCGGTCTTCCAGTCGAGGCGCACAGCGCCCGCGATGTGGCCGCCCTCGTAGGCGGTGGTGTCCTCGTCGACCTCGACGAAGACGGTGTTCGGCGCGTCGAGATTGCTCTCGGCCCAGTCAGTGGTGACCAGGACGTCGGAGCGTGCCATGTAGGAAATCCTTTCGGTTGCTTGCTATTTGAAGTGTCAGGCGGTGGAAGGCACCCGGCGGAACCGGGCGACGAGCGGATAGATCTGGCAGCCGAGGCAGATGCCGAAGGCCGCATTGAGAAAGGCCGCCACGAGGGCGAAGCCGGTGGCGATCAGGCCCAGCAGCGGGATGCCCGTGGCGAAGCCGATGACGCCGACGAGGGCGAACACGAAGCCGACGAGCTGCGCGAACTTCAGCGGAGTCGCGGGCTCCTTCTCGGTGACGGGTCCGAGGCGCGGCGCCACCACGGCCTTGAAGATCAGGCCGTACGGATGCTGCCGCGGTCCGCTCCAGGCGCCGATCGCGAAAACCACCGCCTGCACGCCGAGGATCACTGCCGCGCCAACGAGGCTGCCGGCGGAGACCAGCAGCACCGCGATGATCACGGCGGTGGTCACCCAGGCCGCGAAGCGTGGACCCCGCACGTCCACCTGGTCGGGTGGGGTGCTGGTCGTGGTGGTCGACATAAATGTGCTCCTGTTGCGGGGATGGACTGGCTGGAGGGGAGGGCGGACCACATGGGGCCACTCCCGAGTGCGACGCGAAGAAAGGCGCAGCTACTCAGCAGCTACAACAACAACAGCAACAACCCGCGACGCGGCACAGATCGACTGCGCGGCGCTTGGTGAGCATCGGCTCGAGGCGGGCGAACACGGGGGACAGCTTACCCAATGACATGGTGATCAAGCCAACAGCGGTTCCAGCGCCGACCGCAGGTCAGCAGCCGTCGGGACACCGTGGGTGCGAAACCGGGGGCGACCTTGGGCATCGAAGATGATCGTGGTGGGCAGCGACAGCACCGAAAGCCGCCGGGCCGCTTCCGGATTGGCGTCCATGTCGATCTCGACGTGCGCGACCCCGGGCAGTTCGGCGCACACCTGATCGACGACCCTGCGCACCGCTGCGCACGGTCCGCACCACTCCGCGCTGAAATGCAGCACCGTCGGCCCTGTCTGCGACAGTCCCAGGTCACTGGTGTCGACGTCAGCGGCCTTTTCGCTCGCCTTGAGCAGGCCGGCGCGCAGTGTGACCAGCCTGCCGATCACGAACGCCAACCCGAGCGCCCCGACGAGCACGGTGATCGCCAACACCCATGAACTACTCACGACAGGTTGAACTCGTCCAGGGCTACCGTTACTCCCTCGGCGATGCCTTCGATGATCACGTCCGAACCGCGCGCCCCCTGGGCGGTGGGCGCGAGTCCGAAGGGCAGCTTCTGACCGGGCAGGCTGGTCGAGAAGGCGGCCAGCACGGCGGCCTTCTTGTCGTCGGGAACCGGCTGGTCGGCGGTGCCCGCGCCGGTGAGCACGTCGGTGGCCGTGAGAACCAGGGTGGTCTGGTCCGGCCCGACGATCGACAGGTCCACCGCGATGCTCACCTTCTCGTCATACCCGGCCTTCGTGGGCGTTCCCGTGAACACGACCCCGCGATTGCTCGAGATCCCCGATTCGGTGGTGCCGCCGGTGGCGTCGTTGCTCTCGCGAGTCGGCGCCTCGACCAGCAGGTCGGGGATGCCCATGAACCGTCCCATGTGCGTGGAGTCGATGATGATGCGGCTCTCCGCCTTGCCCACGGCCCACTCGGCCTCCGGGCTGACCAGCCACGACGAGTCGCCGAGATCGATCGAATGCAGGGTGGCCTCCAGCGAGGCCTTTCCGACCACGGGATGGTCGACGCCGGCTGCCCGGATCTCAACTTCGTCGTAATGGCGGTTGACCGCCTGGGGGATGAAGGGGAAACCGAGGATCGCCACCGACGGGTCCCAGGCCAGGTCGGCGGCCGTTCGCACGCTTCTGGCCAGGCGGTATTCGGCATAGATTGCGGCACCGAAGTCGGCCCCGACGGCGCCGACGACCACGGCGGTCGCGGTGGCCAGCACACCGATCAGCAGCTTTCGCACCGCCACATTCTTGCCCACCGATGCCCGTTCGACCCCGTTGGTCCAGCTGACCTGGAGGTGTCGCGCTATCGTTAGATCACCATCGGCCGGGTAACGGCCATATGACAGGCATGAATCTGGGAAGTCACCGACCGACATTGATGTCCAGGCGAGGTCCCCATGGCTGCTGGAGGGCCAGTTGGATCTACTGCTACTGACCGTCGATCCCCACCCTGAATCCGTCCTGCCGTCGTTGTCGCTGCTCGCCCACAATGTGCGGACGGCGCCGACCGAGGTTTCGTCACTCTTGGAAGCCGGCAATGCGGATGTGGCGATCGTTGATGCGCGCTCGGATCTGGCCGCCGCCCGCGGCCTGTGCCGTCTGCTCGGCACGACCGGTACGTCGGTGCCCGTGGTGGCCGTCGTCAATGAGGGCGGCCTGGTGGCTGTCAACGTCGAATGGGGGCTCGACGAGATTCTGCTCCCGAGCACCGGCCCCGCCGAGATCGATGCGCGGTTGCGGCTGCTTGTCGGTCGCCGCGGCGGGGTGGCCAACCAGGAGAACGTCGGCAAGATCAGCCTGGGCGAATTGGTGATCGACGAGGGGACGTACACCGCGCGTCTTCGGGGCCGGCCGCTGGATCTCACCTACAAGGAATTCGAGCTGCTGAAGTACCTCGCGCAGCATGCGGGCCGGGTGTTCACCCGCGCGCAGCTGCTCCAGGAGGTGTGGGGCTACGACTTCTTCGGCGGCACCCGGACGGTCGACGTGCATGTGCGGCGCCTGCGGGCCAAGCTCGGCACGGAGTACGAGTCGCTGATCGGCACCGTGCGCAACGTCGGTTACAAGGCGGTTCGGCCCGCGCGTGGGCGCGCACCGGCCCCGGATCCCGACGCGGCCGAGGACCCAGGACTTGGGGACACCGACGGTTACGACCCGGTGCCCGAACCGCTTGCCGATCCGCTGCGCAGTCAGTGACGCAGCCGGTCATCGCCTGGCGATCCGGTCTGTCCGACGACGATCAGGGCCGCATCCGCGCTCTCGTCGCCGCGGCCGAGGCGCACGACGGTGTTGCCCCCGTCGGCGACCAGGTGCTGCGGGAGCTGACCCGCGACCGCACCCGGCACCTCCTCGCCCGCGACGGCGACGGTGCTAACCGGGACGTCCTCGGCTATCTGAACCTCGCGCCCGCGGATGAGCAGGCTCCGGCGATGGCCGAGCTCGTCGTGCATCCGTCGGCGCGGCGCCGGGGTATCGGTTCGGCGATGGCGCACCAGGGCCTAGCGGAAGGCGGCGACGGCGCCCGCATCTGGGCGCACGGCAACCTCGAGGCCGCCCGCGCCACCGCCGCGGCGCTGGACCTCGTCGTCGTGCGCGAGCTGCTGCAGATGCGACGCCCGCTCGACGATCTGCCCGCGGTTACGGTGCCTGAGGGTGTTCGCATCACCACGTACTCCGGACCGGCGGATGCCGCCGAACTGCTGCGCGTCAACAACGCCGCATTTGCCTGGCATCCCGAGCAGGGCGGCTGGACCGACGCCGATATCCAGGAGCGCCTCGGCGAGCCGTGGTTCGACCCAGAAGGCATCTTCCTGGCCTACGACGACGAGACCGGGAAACTATTGGGCTTTCACTGGACCAAAATCCACAGCACGGATCTCGGCGAGGTGTACATCGTCGGCGTCGATCCGGCCGCGCAGGGCCGGCGCCTCGGCGCCACCCTCACCCTCGTCGGACTGCACCACCTCGCCCAGGCGCTGGAGGCAAGTTCGCGGCGCGCGGTGATGCTTTACGTCGAGGCAGATAACTCAGCGGCGGTGAAGACGTATCAGAGGCTGGGTTTCGACGTCGCATCGGTGGATGCGGCCTATGCCCGCCAAGCTGTGAACTAGCTTCGTTCCGGGCCAGTTGCGTCCGAATTTCGGAGCGGACGTCATAACAGGTGTCAGCCACTGACCCTGGAAGGAGTCACCATGTCCACCAATCGAATCCAACTCGCGCTCAACGTCAACGACGTTTCCGCGGCGACCGCGTTCTACGAGAAGATGTTCGGTGTGCCGGCGCATAAAGTGCGCGACGGTTATGCCAACTTCGCGATCGAGAATCCCCCGTTGAAGCTGGTCCTCATCGAAAAGCCAGGCGCTACCGACTATCTGAACCACCTCGGAGTCGAGGTCGCTAGCGCTGATGATGTCGCTGCGGCGACGAAGCGGTTCGAGGCCGCCGGCTTGAACACCACTGTCGCAGAGCAGGATGTGTGCTGCCACGCCACACAGGACAAGGTGTTCGTCACCGCCCCCGACGTGCCACTCGGGTGGTGGGAGGTCTACAGCATCAGCGACGACAACCCAGCCAATCCGGACGGCGAATCGAACTCTGTGTGCGCGAAGAACTGCGCCACCCAGGACACCACCGAAAGCACTTGCTGCGCGTAGCTGTCAGCCGGGCTGCGGTCAAACCTACTTGCACCCGCAGCCCGGCCGCGGCTCGTAATCCATTGGCACGCCGCGGCCGTCGAGAATGAGTGCGCAGCACTGGCCCAAAAGCTCGGCGAGTCGCCGGCGGCCGCGCTGCACGCGGGACTTCATTCCGGACAGTGAAACTCCCGCCTGTTGCGCGGCATCGGCTTGGGTCATCCCAGCCAGGTCCACCATCTCCAACGCATCGCGCTGGTCGGCCGACAGGCCCTTGAGTAATGGCCGCAGGCACGCAGAGAGCTCACGGACCGCCGTCGGCTCATCTTCATCTACCGATGGCTCGGTCAGCTGGTCCGGCAGGGTCGGTGCCAGCTGTTCCCGGCTGCGGCCGGCTCGGCGGTATTCGTCGATGACAGCGTTTCGCGCAATGCGAAAAACCCAATTCGGCAGCAGCTCTCGGTCGTCGAGTGAGGCCACGTTTTGGTGGATGCGCAGGAGGATCTCGGCGACCAGATCGTCGGCTCGGTCGGGGTCGCTGATGCGTCGCCGCACGAACTTCCGCAGCTGCGGCAACATCTCGCGCCACATTTCTTCGGTCGGCTGCAGCACTGCGGCAGGACTTGTCTTCGTCACGTCGGCGGTCATGTCTGCCGTCCTTCCGACGCCCGCGCGGGCGCCCCACCTGACTGACGACGGTAGCCCGAAAAGGACGCAGCTTTCTCGAAAGTGGATGAGCGACTAACTGCAGCAGTTCGGGTCGAGAACAGCGCACAGCGCGACGAGCGAGTCACGGCGCGCACGGTGATAGACGTTCATGCCCTGACGATCCGACTCGACCAGTCCCGCCTTGCGCAGTTGCGTCAGGTGGTGGCTCACCGTCGACTCGGTCAACGCCACCGCCGCTGCGAGTTCGCTGCTGTTCAGTTCACCGGCTGGGGCGCTCAGAAGCAATGACATGAGCTTCACGCGCGCCGGGTCGGCGAGTGCCTTGAGGCGAAGGGCCACTTCGAGCGCCGCATTGTCGTCCACCGGTCCAGCCGCGACGGGCGCGCAACACACTGGAGCGGAGATGTCGATGACGGGCAAGCTCTTGGGCATGCGTTCCATCTTGCCAGTGGTGTTGACATATATCAAAAAGGTGGGCATTCTGGCGGTGTCAGAAGTTCGATATATGTCGTATCAAAGGAGCGGCCATGTCTCGCGCCCAACTCGCACTCAATGTCGATGACCTCGATGAGGCCGTGACGTTCTACTCGAAGCTGTTCAATGCACAGCCCGCCAAGCGCAAACCGGGTTACGCGAACTTTGCGCTGACCGAGCCGCAGCTCAAGCTGGTTCTCATCGAAAACCCGGGCCACGGCGGCACGCTCAACCACCTGGGCGTCGAGGTCGAGACCAGTGACCAGGTGCATCAGGAGATCGCTCGCCTGTCCGGCGAAGGGCTGTTCACCGACGAAGAAATCGGCACGACGTGTTGCTTCGCGACGCAGGACAAGGTTTGGGTGTCGGGACCGGGCGGGGAGCGCTGGGAGGTCTACACCGTGCTCGCTGATTCCGACACGTTCGGGAGCGCTCCGCAGGCTGGCGGCTCGGAAGCCGAGTGTTCATGCGGGACCGCCGCAGAGCATGCCGACGGAAACGGCGCCAAGGTCGACACCAGCTGCTGCTGATGGCAGCCTGCCTACCGGCTGAGGCCGTCGCTTGCGCACTGATTAGATATACGTCAATATCGATGTGTGTCTAATCAGGTCGGATCTGCGGAGACCTCCTGCCCGTTTGAGCCATTGGTGCAGGAGCCGTTGACGACAGCCGCAGCGACGGAGATGGCGGCGAAGTTCAAGGCCTTATCCGATCCGGTGCGGCTTCGCCTCTTGAGCTCGGTGGCCAGCCATGCCGGGGGCGAGGCATGCGTGTGCGACATTTCGCCCGGGCTAGAGGTGTCGCAACCGACTATCTCGCATCACCTCAAGGTGTTGCGCGACGCCGGAATACTGACATCGGAGCGACGAGCGTCCTGGGTGTACTACGCGGTGGTACCGGAGGTACTCGCATCGCTGTCGTCATTCCTGACCGTCAGTGCCGATGCGGGGAGCGCAGGGGTGCGGGCATGACCGACAGCGTGCGACAGAACGCCCCCGAGGCGCCGCCCGTCGTGGCGAAGTTGTCGACCCTGGACCGGTTTCTGCCTATCTGGATCGGCATCGCGATGGCCGCCGGTCTGCTGCTCGGCCGGTGGATCCCCGGGCTCAACACGGCGCTGGACAAGGTGCAGATAGACGGGATTTCACTGCCTATAGCGCTTGGCCTGCTGATCATGATGTACCCGGTGCTGGCGAAAGTCCGCTACGACAGGCTCGACACCGTTACAGGTGACCGCAAGCTGCTGATCAGCTCACTGCTTCTCAATTGGGTCTTGGGGCCGGCATTGATGTTCGCGCTTGCGTGGCTGCTGCTGCCGGACCTGCCCGAATACCGCACCGGTCTGATCATCGTCGGTCTGGCTCGTTGTATCGCAATGGTCATCATCTGGAATGACCTCGCTTGTGGGGACCGCGAGGCGGCCGCCGTCCTCGTCGCACTCAACTCGATGTTCCAGGTACTGATGTTCGCGGTGTTGGGATGGTTCTATCTGTCGGTGCTGCCAGGATGGCTGGGGCTGGAACAGGCCACCATTTCGACGTCGCCCTGGCAGATCGCCAAGTCCGTCCTGATCTTTTTGGGCATCCCGCTGCTGGCCGGGTACCTGTCACGACGATTCGGGGAGAAGGTCAACGGGCGGCATTGGTACGAGTCCACATTCCTGCCCAAGGTGGCACCGTGGGCCCTCTATGGGCTGCTCTTCACCATCGTCATTCTCTTTGCGCTGCAAGGTGATCAGATCACGAATCGACCACTGGATGTGGCCCGGATCGCTCTGCCCCTACTGGCCTACTTCGCCATCATGTGGGGCGGCGGTTATCTGCTGGGCTCGGCGCTGCATCTCGGATACGAACGCACGACGACTCTGGCGTTCACCGCGGCAGGGAACAATTTCGAATTGGCGATCGCAGTCGCCATTGCGACCTACGGGGCCACCTCCGGTCAGGCGCTGGCCGGGGTTGTTGGGCCGTTGATCGAAGTTCCTGTCTTGGTTGCGCTGGTCTACGTGTCGCTGGCGCTGCGGCGTCGTATGAACGCCAGAACCGGCGCGGATGCGGCGGGAGCGCCTGGGGGCAGTACGCCGTAATGCCGAAAAGTATTACGCCGTCGGTGCTCTTCGTGTGCGTCAAGAATGCCGGGAAGTCGCAAATGGCAGCCGGTCTCATGAGGCAGACGGCTGGTGACCTAGTCGATGTCTACTCGGCACGAATCCCGGTAGCGACCTGAATTCGCTTTCGGTACAAGCACTTGGCGAGATCGGCGTCGATATCCGCGCCGAGAAACCGAAGCCAATCGACCCCGCCATCGTCAGAGCCGTCGACCTCGTCGTGATTCTCGGAAGGGAAGCTTGCGTGGATGCTGGCATTTCAGCCGAGATCGAAAACTGGGATACCGACGAGCCTTTCCGCCGGGGCATCGACGGCATCGAACGGATGCGCCTCGTCCGTGATGACATCGGGGCCCGCGTCGCCGACCTGTTCAACCGTATGACGTCGAGTCACGACTGAGGACCCGACGCACGCTTCGATGTGCTGGCAGTCGAGGTCCCGGCAGCGGTGATGGCCGCACATGCGGCAACCACACCGAGTACGAGAAACATCGCCGCATAGCCGTCGAGCAGGCTGGCGAGTGTGGCGCCGATGAAGGGCCCAAGCGCCGTACTAATCATGACGGGTGCGGATAGGATTCCGCTCAGACGGCCGTAATGGGCTGTGCCCCAACGCTCCGTGACGGCGGTAGCTTGAAGGAGCGTCATAATTCCGCGGACCAATCCCGCCGCGACGGCGACCGCGACCAACGCGGCGAGTGAGCTGAAGATGCCAAGCAGCGCGGTAGTGACCGCAATGCCGGCCATGATGATGACGGTTCGAGGGACCACACTGACCCTGCGCGCGAGTGTTTGATATCCGAGCCTGCCCAGCACTTGTCCGACCCCACCCAGGCCGAGGGCCGCGGCGGCCGCCTCCGTGCTGATTCCGCGTTGGACCATCAGCGGAACAAGGTTGACAATGACGGCGTAAGACGCCAATGCCGACAGCGCGAAGGCCGCCGTCAAGGCCACGAATGGTCGGCTTTGGGCGGTCGCACTTGGCGGCTCGACATCGTGGGTGGGGACGGACGGCCACGGACGCCGAAGGCCGAACAGGTGCGCGGGGATGGTGACCGCCCCCAGAACCCCGACTAACACGAGATATGTACTGCGCCAGCCCAAGTGTCCCAAGAGGACGGCCGTCAGGGGGGCGAACACAGTGCTGGCCAGCCCGGCTACCAGCGTCAAGACGGTGAGCGCGCCGACGGCGCGGGAACCGAACCATCGGGTCAGTGCGGCGAACGCGGGAGCATAAAGGACCCCACTCATGGCCACACCTGCGACGATCCACGCGGCCAGAAACCATCCGAAATTCGGTGCAGTCGCGACACCGAGCAGCGCAAGCACGCCGAGCACCGCGCCGACTGTCATCACCGCGCGCGGTCCGTTGCGGTCAAGCCATCGTCCGACGGCGAGTCCCAGCACCGCCGCGGTGACCAACGCCGACGAGAACGCGGCAGTCACCGCCGGTGCAGACCAGCCAGTGTCACGAGAAATGGCAGAAGACATGACCGTGAAGGCGTAGTACAGCACCCCCCAGCTGGTGATCTGGCTAACGCACAAGGTGACGAGCACAGCGCGCAGTCCGACGCCGTCGACTGCGCGACGATACACGTCGGTGGGCGTGCTCATCCACCGATCGGGTTGAGAGACAACGACTCACATGCGGGACTCTCGCTACCACCGCAGCCATCGAGTGCCTCGTCAGTGCCATCGTCGGCGACACCGATACCGGTACACACTCCAGTTTCAGGCAGTACCAATTCGACGCGCTTGGCAGCATCGTGATCGCCGGCCAACGCCGCGGCAACGCTCCGCACCTGTTCGTAGCCCGTCAGCGCCAAGAATGTGGGTGCCCGCCCGTAGGACTTCATGCCAACCAGGTATAGACCCGGTTCGGCGGGATGAGCCAACTCAGCCGCGCCGTGAGGTGGCATGCTTCCGCATGAATGCACATTGGGATCGATCTCGGGGGCCAGTTTCACCGGAGCTTGCAGGACAGGATCAAGTTCCAGGCGCATCTCCGACAGAAACGAGAGGTCTGGCCGAAATCCTGTCAGCACTACGACTTGATCGGCCGCTGGCAGGGCGCGGCCGTCCTCGGCCACCAAGATCGCCTGTCTTCCGGCCAATTCGACTCGGGCAGTCCGGAATCCGGTCACCATTGACACCAGCCCGGCATCGATGGCGTCACGGGCTCTATTGCCCAGCGCGCCACGCTGCACCAACGCGTCGGACTCTCCGCCACCGAACGTGTCGCCGACGACGTCACGGCGCAACACCCAAGTCACCCGGGTCGACCCGTCCCGCCGTGCGACCTTCGCCAGGTCGATGACCGCAGTCATGGCCGAGTGTCCACTTCCTACGATCACGGTGTGATTACCCGCGAGGTCATCGGCTTCAGCGCGGGTTGGCGGCAGGTATGACACCGCGCCCGCCTCTGTTGCTTGACGTTCCCCGATCGCCGGAAGTCCATCTGCACCAGCGGGATTCGGCTGAAACCAGGTCCCCGACGCATCGATCACCGCTCGTGCTGTCAGCCGGGATTCCTGGCCGAGGTGATCGGTGGCATGGACGACAAAGGGCGCATCCTCGCGGCCGGCGGTGACCACACGATCGTGACCGCGGCGCGAGATGCCGACAACTTGTGTGGAGTACCGGATCTGCTCGCCCAAGGCCTCCGCGAGCGGAGTGAGGTAGGCGTCGAGCCACTCCTGGCCGGTCGGGTAGCCAGTCAGCGGTTCAGTCCAACCCATCGACTTCAGGAGCCGGGCGGCAGCGGAATCGATCAACTCCGGCCATGGCGAAAACGTCCTGATGTGCGACCACTCCGCGACCGCGGCCGCCGGGCCGTCCCCCGCTTCGAGAACGATAGGTAGTAGGTCCCGTTCGAGCAGGTGCGCTGCTGCTGCCATGCCCTGTGGACCCGCGCCGATCACCACAACTGGAAACTTGGGCACAATTTTCTCCTCCCATCGACATGCTTCGATGAATTGATACTGATCGATACATCGAAGTATGTCAATATGTGTGAGACACTTTCAGCATGGCCAACACAACTATGGCTGTCCCGGCCGAGGATCTTGCTGCTTGCTGTTCGCCGCTGACCGGCGGCATCATCGAGCTTTCGGCCGCCGAGCGCTTGGCAGGTGTCTTCAAGGCGCTTGCTGATCCCGCCCGCGTCCGGTTGCTCTCGTTGATCAGCGCGGCCGGCGAGGCGTGCGTCTGCGACCTCGTTGAGCCGCTCGCGCTCTCGCAGCCAACCGTGTCCCACCACATGAAGGTCCTTGTCGACGCGGGGCTGGCGAGTCGTGAGCAGCGAGGTAAGTGGGCCTTCTATCGGGTCAACCACGAGGCGCTCGATCGAATCGCTCAGGCGATATCCACGCGTTGATTCACGGTGCACACGGCGCATGATTGCGGCCTGTCGCTCTCTGCCGGACGATTCAGTGTGTGGGCAACGAATGCACACCCGACCGCGCGGGGATCACAGTTGACCTGGAGCGGGCGCGCGCCGAGTTTCATCGCATGCTCGCCGAGGCTGAACGCAATGGCACTTGGAGTAAGCCGACGCAGGGGACACGTTGGAACAACGAGCAGCTCCTATTTCACATGGTGTTTGGCTACATGCTCGTTCAGCGATTGCTGTTTCTTGTGCACGTCGTCAGCCGACTGCCCGAAGCGGTCGGCCGCGTGCACGCTCGGGTGCTCAACGCTGCAACGAAGCCGTTCCACCCGATCAACTATTACGGTTCATGTGCAGCTGCGCTCTACTACAACCGCAGCCGAATGGGCGCGAAGCTCGATCGCGTCATTGCGTCGATCGATCGAAAGCTAGCCAAGGAAGCTGACGAAGCGTTACATCGCGGCATGCATTTCCCAACAGGATGGGACCCGTTCTTCGCGGACTACATGACCCTGGAAGATGTCTATCGATACCCCGGAAAGCATTTCGACTTCCACGCCCGTCAGCTCACTCTCGACGCCTGAGTCAACGCGACTGGCTCAATGACACAGGTGCGTCGTCGGTATAGCCGTCTCGCAGCCAATCGACGAACGCCTAGATCCGACCTCGCGCTTGACTCCGACCCACCACGGTGGTCATCCGGGGGTTGGCGCTACTGCGCACTTACCGGTACCTCGAGTTCGGCCAGCAGCCCTCGCACACGACGTTCGATCTCATCGCGGATCGGGCGGACGGCGGCGACGTCCTGCCCGTGCGGATCATCGAGGACCCATTCCTCGTATCGGCGGCCGGGGAAGATCGGGCAGGCATCGCCGCAGCCCATCGTCACGATGACGTCCGCGGCCTGCACGATCTCGTCCGTCCAGGGCTTGGGGTACTCACCTGAGATGTTGATTCCCCGCTCGGCCATGGCTTCGACCGCTGCCGGGTTGACCAACTCGCCGGGCTCTGAGCCTCCGGACCACGCTACGGCCGCGTCACCGGCGAGATGGGTGAAGAATCCCATGGCCATCTGTGACCGGCCGGCGTTGTGAGTGCAGAGGAACAGTACCGTCGGCTTCCCGTCGCTCGACTTGCCCTCCACCCTGGCGAGCGCGCGCAGGCGTTGCCGCGCGAACCGTTCTGCGAGCAGTGGCAGGAAACGAGGCACCGTTGCCCGACCGGCGAACTGATCGTAGGAGGAGTGTAAGAACCTCTCGATGGTCTCGACTCCAAACACACCATCGAACTCCCTCCGGAGTTGGCTGGCAGCGGTCTTCATCGCCAAGCGCTGGTCGATGGAGAGATCGTTACGAAAATCCGGATGTGGCTCAGTGGTGTTGTCGGTCATGGTTTCTCCTCGATTATTCGGGTTGAACGCAGGGGACGAAATTGTCTATACGAGCGGTGAGTTCGCCGATCGCCTCATCGAACGCGGCCGCGACTGCGGTGCGGGTTGGGTCGGCGACGGACCAGTGGATGCGTGGTAACGCGGCGGGAAGCTCCTCGTGCGCGTTGTCGCATACCGCAATCACGAGGTCGTTGGCGGCCAGAACATCGCCCAGATAGCGCGGTTTTGCTGCGCGCATCGACAAGTTGAGGCGTCGCGCGGCGGCCACTGCGCCACGATGGACTTGTGGCGCGGGTTTCGTTCCGGCCGACGTGGCGGGTATTGGGCTGCGCCGGTTCCAGATGGCTGCCGCGAGTTGGCTACGGGCTGAGTTGTGGGTGCACACAAACACAACGCGGTGAGCACGGTGTTCGGCCGACGGGACTAGGCCTTCGAGGGCTGAATGGTTGAGCCTCACGTACGTGCGACGCCCGTCGGCTTCTGACCGCGTCTGTCTGATGAGGCCGGCCTTCTTCAGCACGGCGAGGTGATGCGCGAGGAGGTTTGATGGCACCGATAGGAGGGCGCGCAGTTCTGACGGGGACGCATCCGAATTCAGCAGGTAGTCGACGATCGTCAGTCGAGCGGGATCGGAGAGTGCGGCGAAAACCGCCGCACGTCGAGCTAAGCCGGAATTTGTGTCAGTGGACATTGACTCAATCTTCACTGAGCTAAAGAAGCGATGTCAACTCGTCCAGTGGAAATGTCGCCTCGATCCCCTTGCCGGTTCATCTTCCGTTCACTATCCGTAGGGAAGTGGTTAACGAGGTGCGCTTAGGTTCTCAGCCAAGCAGCAACCGGTCTGCTTGACGCGACACGTGTCACGGCGGGGGCCAGTCGGCCCGTGCCAGCGTCTACCTGTTTCATCAAAGGAGCTTCGTGAAGGCCAAACGAACTGGTGCCGCCCTGAGCCTGCTGGCCGCTGGCGCCTTGCTGTTGTCCGCGTGCGGCAGCGACGACAACACCTCTTCGGGATCGGGGTCGGACGGCGGCTCGACACCGGCTGGTGATTGTGGTGGCAAGAAATCGCTGAAGGCCAGCGGCTCGTCCGCGCAGGCCAACGCGATGACACGCTTCATCAACGCGTACGAGAAGGACTGCCCTGGCTTCACCCTCGACTACACATCGAGTGGCTCGGGGGCCGGTGTATCCGAATTCCTCGGCGGGCAGACCGACTTCGGTGGTTCGGACTCGCCGCTCAACGCCGAGAAGGGTGAGGTCGAAAAGGCCAAGGAGCGGTGCGGTGGCAGTGACGCGTGGAATCTGCCCGCCGTCTTCGGGCCCATCGCGGTCACGTACAACGTCGAGGGTGTCGACAACCTCGTTCTCGACGGACCTACCCTTGCCAAGATCTTCAACGGCACGATCAAGACCTGGGATGCGCCCGAGATCAAGGGCCTGAACACCGGTGCCACTCTGCCGGCGGAGCCGATCAACGTCATCTTCCGCAGCGACGAGTCGGGTACCACCGACAACTTCCAGAAGTATCTGGACGCCGCCTCGGATGGGGCGTGGGGCAAGGGCGCGGGGAAGTCGTTCGCCGGTGGCGTGGGCGAAGGCGCCAAGGGCAACGAGGGCACCTCGGCGGCAGTGAAGTCCACCCCCGGCGCGATCACCTACAACGAGTGGTCTTTCGCTAAGGCTCAGAACCTTTCGATTGCCAGCATCATCACGTCCGCCGGCCCCGAGCCGGTGGCGCTGAGCGTGGAGTCCGCGGGCAAGGCCATCGATGGCGTGAAGTTCAAGGGTGACGGCAACGATCTCGTGCTCGACACGGCGTCCTTCTACATGCCGACGGAGGCGGGTTCGTACCCGATCATGCTCGCCGCTTACGAGATCGTGTGCTCGCAGTACCCCGATGCGGAGGTCGCCACTGCGGTCAAGGCGTTCTTGCACTCGGCTCTCGGTAATGGTCAGACTGGTCTTGAGGACAACGGATACATTCCGGTTCCTGAGGCGTTCAAGGCGCGGCTGACCGAGGCTGTCGACGCGATCAACGCGAAGTCCTAGTCGCCCATTAATGGCCATCACACCGGACTCGACCGCTGTGGGCTCGTCGGCAACCCCGACGAGCCCACGGCAGATCGGGGATACTCCCGAAATGCCAAGTAAACCCCCGAAGGCGTCGGCGCTGCAGCGGGGCGGGGGGCGCTGGGGCGACAGAGTCTTCAAGGCCATCGCGATCGCCGCGGGCGCGACCATCATCGGTGCGATCGGGTTGATGGCGCTCTTCTTGTTGATCAAAGCGGTGCCTTCGCTGCAAGCCAACCAGGCGAACTTCATCACCAGCACGGAGTTCGTTACCAATGACGCCGATAATCTGCGGTTCGGGATTCGCGACCTGTTTCAGGTGACGGTGCTGAGCTCGCTCTTCGCACTGGTCGTCGCCGTGCCGATCGCGATCGGAATTGCGGCATTCCTCACCAACTATGCACCGAAGCGGCTCGCGCGACCGTTCGCGATGCTAGTGGACTTGCTGGCAGCGGTGCCCTCCATCGTGTTTGGTCTATGGGGCATTTTCGTCCTCGCTCCGTGGCTCACCCCGGTCGCAACCTTCCTTAACGAGAACCTTGGCTGGTTCTTTCTGTTCTCGAAGGGCAACGTGTCATTGGCCGGTGGCGGAACCATATTCACCGCAGGCATCGTGCTGGCCGTGATGATCTTGCCGATCATCACATCGGTGACCCGTGAGGTTTTCGCGCTCACGCCGCGCGGCCATGTCGAAGCCGCGCAGGCCCTTGGCGCTACCAAGTGGGAAGTCATTCGGATGACGGTGTTCCCGTACGGGCGCAGCGGGATGATCGCGGCATCCATGCTCGGACTCGGCCGAGCGCTCGGCGAGACGATCGCAATTCTGATCATCCTGCGCACCGCCGCGCAGGCGGGCCACTGGTCGCTCTTCGACGGTGGCTACACGTTCGCGTCCAAGATCGCTTCGGCAGCAGCAGAATTCAGTGCGCCATTGCCGACGGGCGCCTATATCGCGGCCGGTTTTGTGCTGTTCGCGCTGACATTCGTGGTCAACGCGCTCGCGCGACTGGCGGCGGGCGGAAGGGTTAGTGGAGGATGACGTCAACGCTGGACATACCTGTCAAGGCTCAGACCTTCCACCCGGTCAGCAGGGCTCGCAAGATCAAGAACAACACTGCGACGGTGCTGTTCACCGCGTCGTTCGTGATAGCGGTACTCCCGCTGGTGTGGCTCCTGTACACCGTGGTGGTCAAGGGAATCAGGGCCGTCATCTCTTCGACGTGGTGGACGAATTCGCTGGCGGGTGTTCTCCCCGAGGAGTTCGCGGGCGGTGTTTACCACGCGATTTACGGAACACTCATCCAAGCGGCCATCGCGGCGGTGTTGTCCGTGCCGTTGGGCATCATGGCGGCGGTATACCTCGTTGAGTACGGTCGTGGGCGATTCGCCAAGGTGACGACATTCATGGTCGACATCCTCGCCGGTGTTCCGTCCATCGTCGCCGCGCTGTTCATCTTCGCGCTCTGGATTAGTACCTTCGGGATGCCGCAGAGCGCATTCGCGGTATCGCTCGCATTGGTGCTGTTGATGCTCCCAGTCGTCGTTCGCAACACCGAAGAGATGTTGAAACTCGTTCCCGACGAATTGCGTGAGGCCTCATACGCATTGGGAATTCCGAAGTGGAAGACGATCGTCCGGGTTGTGGTGCCTACCGCACTGCCCGGCATGATCAGCGGCATATTGTTGGCGCTGGCCAGGGTTATGGGCGAGACCGCTCCTGTTCTTGTTCTCGTCGGCTACAGCCGGTCGATCAATTTCGACGCCTTCGACGGCAACATGGCATCACTGCCACTGCTGATCTATACCGAGCTGATCAACCCCGAAGAGGCTGGCGTCCTGCGTGTCTGGGGAGCGGCCTTATCGCTGATCCTGATCGTTGCTGCGCTCTACCTCGGCGCCGCCCTCGTCAACCGATTCCTCACCAGGAACCGAGTTTAGGAGCCTCGCATGGCCAAGCGTCTAGACCTCAAGGACCTCAACGTCTACTACGGCTCGTTTCACGCCGTGGCCGATGTCGCACTGTCGGTTCAGCCGCGCAGCGTGACCGCGTTCATCGGCCCGTCCGGCTGCGGCAAGTCGACCGTGCTGCGCACCCTGAACCGCATGCACGAGGTCATCCCCGGCGCGCGCGTCGAGGGCTCGGTGCTGCTCGACGGCGAGGACATCTACGCCCCCGGCGTCGACCCGGTGGGTGTCCGCAAGACCATCGGCATGGTGTTCCAGCGCCCGAATCCGTTCCCCACCATGTCGATTCGTGACAATGTGGTGGCCGGCCTGAAGCTGCAGGGTGTGCGGAACAAGAAGGTGCTCGACGAGGTCGCCGAGCGTTCGCTCAAGGGCGCGAACCTCTGGAACGAGGTCAAGGACCGGTTGGACAAGCCCGGTGGCGGACTGTCCGGCGGCCAGCAGCAGCGGCTCTGCATCGCCCGTGCCATCGCGGTCCAGCCCGATGTGCTTCTGATGGACGAGCCGTGCTCGGCGCTAGACCCCATCTCGACGCTGGCCATCGAGGATCTCATCGCGGAACTCAAGCAGGACTTCACGATTGTGATCGTCACGCACAACATGCAGCAGGCTGCCCGCGTCAGCGACCAGACGGCGTTTTTCAACCTCGAGGCGACGGGTAAGCCCGGCAGGCTCATCGAGATCGACGACACGGAGAAGATCTTCTCCAACCCGAGCCAGAAGGCGACTGAGGACTACATCTCCGGTCGTTTCGGCTGATTCGTTTCGGCTGATTCGGTATCGGCGAGCAGACGCGAAACCCCCCAAAATCGCTGGTTTTAGGGGGTTTTAGTGTCTGCTCGCGAGGAGGCTAGCCCTCGCGCGAGGAGGCTAGCCCTCGCGGGAGGAGGTTGGGCGTCAGCGCGATGACAGCTTGTCTTCTTCCGGTTCCGGCAGGCTGCCGGTGGCCTGGAAGATGACCCGCCGCGCGATCTCGACGGCGTGGTCGGCGAAGCGCTCGTAGAACCGGCTCAGCAGCGTCACGTCGACGGCAGCGGTTACGCCGTGCTTCCACTCACGGTCCATCAGCACACTGAACAGGTGGCGATGCAGGTCGTCCATAGCATCGTCTTCCTCGCTGATCCGGGCCGCCTTGTCCGGATCGCGGGTGACCAGTACCTCCTGCGCACTGTTGCCCAATTCGACTGCGACTCGGCCCATTTCGGAGAAATAGCCGTTCACCTCTTCGGGCAGCGCGTGCTGGGGGTGGCGGCGTCGGGCGATCTTGGCGACGTGCAGGGCCAGGGCGCCCATCCGGTCGACATCGGCCACGATCTGAATCGCCGTGACGATCGAGCGGAGGTCTCCCGCGACGGGCGCCTGCAGGGCGAGCAACACGAACGCGGCCTCCTCGGCGCGCGCGCTCATCGCGACGATCTGCTCGTGGTCGCTGATCACCTGCTCCGCCAGGACCAGGTCGGCCTGCAGCAGGGCTTGGGTGGCACGCTCCATCGCCGCGCCGGCCAGCCCGCACATATCGCCGAGCTGTTCAGTCAGCTGATCCAGCTGCTCGTGGTACGCGGTTCGCATACATCCACCCTACGGTTGGGCAGCCGGAACGTCACGATGTGCAGGGTGAACGCCAGGTGAATGGCGTATGCCCAAAGCCCGCCGACGCCACGGCGGCGGGGTTACTCGCAGGTGGTGTCCGCTGCGTTGGTGACTGTGAGATCCTCGGGCAGGTCCGTCGGTGTGCTGCTGGTGCCGCGCGCCACATGCACCTGAACGGGAGATCCGGTCGAGGGCGGCGAGGTCACCGAGTAGAAGTCGGTGCCGAGGACCACCTGTACGACGTCGCCGAGGTTGGTGGACCGCTCGATGTTGGCGGTCGGGAACGCCGATGCGACGGTCGCGGCGGCCTGTTCGTTGCCCGCCGAGAAGAACACCGTGGTCGTGTCCAGTGGGCCGGGGTAGTCGTCAGGCGTGATGACGTTGAACCCGTGCGTTTGGAGTTCGTCGGCGGCGGTGGCGCCCAGCCCGTCCTCGCCGGTCGAATTCGACACCTGCACGGTGATGTCATGTGGGTTGGTCGTGATCGTGTCGACGAGTTCGGTTGCGGGAGCGGCATCCTGGCTGGGCGCCGGGCTCTCGGGGGTGCCGGGCACCGGAGTGTTGTCGGCGTTTCGCTCCTCGGGCAGCGGATCGTCGTTGATGATCGCGTCGAAGATGGCCCGGGTGTCGTCCTCACGCAGATGTTCGTTGCCGTACTCGTCCATGTATCCCGTGGTCGGCACCGTGAGGAAGGTGATGCGACCCGCGGCGATGCCCTGCACTGACTGGCCCAGGGTGACGAGGTCCTTGGTGTCCATGTTGTCGACGTAGCTGTCGTTGATGAACATGTTGACGACGTTGTTGAGCTTATTCAGCGAGAAGAACACTTCCTTGGAGATCATCGAACGCAGCAGCGAGGACAGGAACAGCTGCTGGCGCTTGATGCGGCCGTAGTCGCCGTTGGTCTCCGTCGTCACCTGGCGGGCGCGCACATACTGCAGTGCGGTGTGACCGTCGACGATCTGGCGGCCCGCATTGGGCAGCACGGTGCCCAGCTCGTAATCCTCCAGCGGCGTGGTGCTGCACACCTCGACGCCGCCGAGCGCGTCGACCATCTTTGAGAAGCCGGCGAAATCGACTGCCATGAAACGGTTTACGTAGAGCCCCGACAGCTTCTGGACGACCTTCACCAGGCACTTCGGTCCGCCGACGGCGTAGGCCGAATTCAGCTTGTACTCGGTGTACACCTCGTCGGCGCCGTACATCGGCGATTCCGGATCGGTGATCGGGCCGTACTGGCCGGTCTCGGGATCCCACGGCTCGCACTTCATCGGCTCTATGGCGAGATCACGCGGAAAGGACACCGCCACAACGCGTTCCCGGTTGGCGGGAATGTTCACCAGCATCACCGTGTCGGACCTGGCGCCGGCCGCCTCCTCGGTTGTCCCCGCGCCCATTTCGACGTTGTCGCCCATCCGGCTGTCCACGCCGACGATCAAGAAGTTCTCGTCGCCGAACTGTGCGTTCGGGTCGACGATGTCGCGGGAATCCGGATCGAGTGCGGAGATCCGGTTGAGCATGTTGTTCTTCGCCGACTGCCATTGCCACGCCCCGCCGGTCAGGGCAAGCGCCAGCACCGCGAGCAAGGCGGTCGCCGCCCGGCCGACGATCACCGTCCGGTGGCGGGCTCGGCGCGGGGGACGTCGATCGGGCCGACGTCGACCCGTGCCGACGTGGGACGGCGGCACCCGGCCCTGCCGGTGGAGCAACGCCAGATCCGGCAGGTCGGTGGTGCCTGCCGCAATCGCGGGGATGATCTCGGTGTCCGGGTCGTCGGCGTCCGCGACATCGGCGGGCCGCTCATGCCGCGCCGACGCCGATACGGCGTCGATGACCTCGGTGGGCGGCGGCGTGCTGTCGTCGGCCCGGTGCCGCTTCAGTTCGGCCGGGACCGCGGCATCGCCGTTGAGTTTGGCGATCAGGTCGGCGACCGTGATCCCGTCGGTGTGGTTGCCCGTCGGGGCTGCGGCCCCCTCGTGATCAGCGTCGTGATTTGGTCCAGTCACGCCTGCGCGCTCCCACGGCGCGGCGCCTGGCGTCGGCCAGCTGCCTGGGGTATCCCATTGATAGGCGTCCTGATAGGCGTCCTGCGGGCCGTCCGGTGCCGAAGAGCCGCCCTGGCCATCGCGGCCAGGAGTGGCGTTATCGGCGTCACTCATGCTTCTCCCGGTCTCCGATTCTTCAACCGTCGGGCGCGACGGTGCGCACCTGAAGTAGGTGCGCTTCCTGACAGGTCACAGCAGACTGCCGGGCTCCGACGCTGGAACCCATTACGAACGAGACCCATATCGTACTGAGACATTCTGAGAGATGTGATGTCAGAGTCATCTCAGGTTTGAGACGACCCCGACACGTCCCTGCCACGAGCTAACCGCCGGAGTTCATGACCTCGGCGCCCACCGGGACCGTGCAGTCGTCGGGATCGGTTAGCCAGCCCTCGGGCAGGGACACCGCCGCCGGTGATCCCTGCCGTCCGCGCGGCCCCGTCGCGGCAGGGGGAAACGGGACGTCAGGGTCGAGTTCCTCGAGGAGGGATCGCAGCTCCGCGAGGGTCTTGACCAGTGCCAATGCCCGTCGCAGGTCTGCGCCGGCAGGAAAGCCGTGCAGGTACCAGGCGACGTGCTTGCGAATGTCGCGCATGCCCTTGTCCTCGCCGAAGTGGGCGGCGAGGAGTTCGCCATGCCGCAGGATGATCGCGGCGACCTCGCCCAGTGTCGGCGGGGTGGCCACGGGGGTGCCGGTGAAGGCCGCCGACAGTTCGGCGAACAGCCACGGGCGGCCCAGGCAGCCGCGCCCGACGACCACGCCGTCGCTACCGGTGGCCTCCATCATGGCCAGCGCGTCGCCGGCCTCGAAAATGTCACCGTTACCCAGCACAGGAACCGTGGTGACGTGCTGTTTCAGCGCAGCGATCTGTTCCCAGTCCGCGCGGCCGGAGTACCGCTGCGCGGCGGTGCGGGCGTGTAGAGCAACGGCGGCAGCGCCTTCCTCGGCGGCGATTCGGCCCGCGTCGAGGTGAGTGTGGTGAGCATCATCGATCCCGATCCGGAACTTCACCGTCACCGGGATGTCGGTGCCCTCAGTCGCCCGCACCGCGGCCGCCACGATCTGCCCGAACAGCTTGCGCTTGAACGGCAGCGCCGCACCGCCACCACGACGGGTGACCTTGGGGACCGGGCAGCCGAAGTTCATGTCGATGTGATCGGCCAGGCCCTCGTGGGCGATCATCCGCGCCGCGGCGTAGGTGTTCTGCGGGTCGACGGAGTAGAGCTGAAGCGACCGGGGAGTCTCGTCATCGGCGAACGTGACCATGTGCATGGTCGCCGGATGACGTTCGACCAGCGCGCGCGCCGTCACCATCTCGCACACGTACAGCCCGCTGACCGTCCCGGCCCTGGCCAGCTCCAATTCCCGGCACAGGGTGCGGAAGGCGACGTTCGTGACACCCGCCATCGGCGCGAGCACGACCGGACTTCGTAGTGCGATGGGGCCGATCTGCAGCGCCGCCGGGCGAGCGTCGGTCAGGACGCTGATGACCCCACCAGAAGATTCTTGGCGGCCCTCTTCTCGGCGACCTTCGCGATGCGCTCCAGCCTGCGCTGCTTGGCGATCTCGAACTTCACGCAGGTCTCCTCGAGCTCCTCGACGTGCGCGGCCAGTTCGTCGCGCAGACGGGCGGTCTCGCCGGTGAAGTCCTCGCGTTCGAAGATGCGCCACTTCTTCAGCACCGGCATCACGACGTCATCGAGGTGGATGCGCGGGTCGTAGACACCGCCGGAGGCGATGGTGACCGCCTTACGCCGGAAGTCGGGGATCGTGTAGCCCGGCATCCGGAAGTTGGTCAGCACCTTGTGCAGTGAACGCATCGCCTGGTCGGGCGCGATCTCGAACCCAGCGGCCGACACGTCGCGATAGAAGATCATGTGCAGGTTCTCGTCGGCCGAGATGCGTTGCAGCAGCTGGTCGGCGATGGTCTCCTCGCACGCCCTGCCCGTGTTGCGGTGCGAGACGCGGGTGGCCAACTCCTGGAACGTCACATAGATGACGGAGTCGAACAGCGAATCGGCGAACAGGTCGGCCTCGATCTGCTGATTCTGGCCGGGGGAGAAGCCGCGGGTGACCTGCTCCATGCGCAGCTGCTCGAGTTCGACGGGGTCGACCGCGCGGGTGACGACGAGGTAGTCGCGCAGCGCGATGCCGTGGCGGTTCTCCTCGGCGGTCCACCGGTTAACCCAAAAGCCCCACGGCCCGTCCATGCTGAAGTTCATCGCGATTTCGCGGTGGTAGGACGGCAGGTTGTCCTCGGTCAACAGGTTGGTCAGCATCGCGACCTGAGCAACTTCGGAGAGCTTGGACTCCTCGGGGTCCCAGTCCTTACCGCCGAGCGCGTAATAGTTCTTGCCGTCGGACCATGGAATGTAGTCGTGCGGGTTCCAGTCCTTGCGCATCGTCAGGTGTCGGTTGATGTTCTTCTCGACAACTGGCTCGAGCTCGCGGAGCAGCTGCAGGTCGGTCAGATCCGTCGACATAGCTCTCCCAAAAATTATCTGTACCTGTTGGTTGCAGTCAATATATCTGTGTACCGCGGTGACATTCAAGCCACCACGGCGATGATGCACATCTGCAACACAAGGCCCATCGGTTGTGGATGCGAAGCCGATGGGCAAATCCTGGCGACTCGGACCCCGGATACCCACTAAGGAGGAGGGACACACGTAGTCAGGGTGGCTGCCGGTGCGAAGGGCCGGGCGGATTGTGGCTGGTAGCGGGGGGCGTGAATGCGGTGCGCGATGCCGTGGACCTGCAACGGCGCAGTCGCCGGGCGGATTCGTCGGGCGATTCCGCGGCGAGCCGTGCGGGCCGTGCGGCAAAGGCCAAGGCCGACAGGGAAGCGACGAGGCGGCGGCAACGCGATTTGGCGTTCGTGGCTACCGCCAACCAGTCGTTCGCGAGCGGTGGCGGCGCAGGCCACGAGGTCATAAGCTACGGCCATCAACCGTTGGGGTACACGGACAGTGGAGGTCTGGCGCACGTGAAGAAGCTCATCGTTCTTGGGGCGGGCCCCGTGGTCGCCTCCGCGGCAGCGGCTCTGTTGTTCGGAGCCGGCACCGCGGCAGCCGCCCCGGATGTCGTGGGCCAGACGTATTCCGATGCCCAGACCGCGATCGAGGATGGCGGGGGCACGGCAGTGGTCGCGTCACGCTTCGGCGACAAGCTCGACGAGGGTGACTGCATCGTCACCAACGCATACGACGCATCGTTCCTGCGCGACGGTGTCGATGACGCCGGTCAGGTGAACGTCGTGCTGAACTGCAGCGGCGCATATGCCACGGCCAAAAACCCCGGTTCGTCGGTGGCGAGTCCGCTCGGCAGCGCTGCCAAGTCCGAGGCCGAGAAGCAGGCTGCGGAAGAGGAAGAGCAGGCCCTCGAAGAGGTTTCCACGCCCGACGAGTAGGGCTCAGTAGCTCGACACCCGGCTCATCAGCATTTCCACGCAGTAGTCGATGAACTGTGCGCGGGTGGCCGCGAGTCTGCCGTCCAGGTAGGCGGTGAACAAGGCCGTCAGCGCACCGATCAGTCCGGTGGCCACCATGGTCGCCTTGATGGGGTCACCGATACGAGTCAGCTTGCGCTGCAACAGATCTATGAAGCTGGGCATCCATTCGGCACCCGAGCGGGTCAGCACCGGTTCCTTCCCGGGCGCCAGCAGCAGCACCCGCCCGCGCGCTGGATCGTCGACCATCAGCTCGACGAACTGCTCCACTGCGTCGCGGGGGGTCTTCGCGGTGGTCAGCGCGGACATGGCGCGCGCGCAGACGTCGTCGTAGACCGCGCGGACGAACTCGTCGCGGTCGGTGAAGCTCTCATAGAAGTAGCGCTCGGTCAGTCCCGCCGAACGACACACCCCGCGCACCGTCAGCGCGGGGCCCTGCGCGCCGCCAAGGTGTGCGACGCCGGCGGCGATCAGTTCGTCGCGGCGTAAAGCCTGACGGTCGGGCAGTGGAACACCGGACCATCGGCCCCGTCGTTGACCCGCGGGCACATCCCTCCTAGACTCAATTCTGACAACGACTGTAGTCAGAATTGCCATTCTGACTGGATCGGAAGCTTCGTCAGTGACTCAAGATACGTCTGCGGTATGCCCGGTGACCAGGGAAGCCGCACCGGTGGCAGCTGGGTGCCCGGTTTCGTCGGGTGGATATGACACCCTGCCCGAGCCCCTCGGGCCCGACTCGTTGACCTGGAAGTACTTCGGCCGATGGACCGGGATGCTCCAAGGTCCGTGGGCCGGCTCGATGCAGAACATGCATCCGCAGCTGGGCGCCGCGGTGCAGCAGCACTCGATCTTCTTCATCGAGCGGATGCCGCGGCTGTTCCGGTCCGTCTATCCGATCGGGGGCGTCGTGTTCGACGGCGACCGCGCGCCCAAGACCGGGGCACAGGTGCGTGACTACCACATCGGGATCAAGGGCGTCGACGATCAGGGGCGGCGCTACAGCGCGCTGAATCCGGACGTCTTCTACTGGGCGCATGCCACGTTCTTCAAGTCGACGCTGCTGGCCGCGGAGTGGCTCGGCGGCGGCCTGACCGAGGCGCAGCGGCGCCAGCTCTTCGACGAGCACATCACGTGGTACCGGATGTACGGCATGAGCATGCGGCCGGTGCCGAAGTCTTGGGAAGAGTTCCAGGAGTACTGGGACCACATGTGCAACAACGTGTTAGAGAACAACTGGGCCGCGCGCGAGGTGCTCGATCTGTCCTCGATGCCCAAGCATCCGTCGCTGGAGTGGGTGCCGGATTGGCTGTGGCGGCTTCAGATCGCAGCGATGCAGAAGTTCTTCAACTTCGCGACGGTGGGCTTGTTCGACCCGCCGGTGCGTGAGCTCATGGGCTACTCGTGGTCGCCCCGCCAGGAGCGGTTGCACCGACTGTTCGGCAAGACCGTGTACTGGATCACCAAGTTCCTGCCGAAGCGGATGATGATGCACCCGCGCAAGCGCTCGGCATGGGATCGAGCGACCGGACGGCTGCCCGCAGACTCGCCGCTGGTGGAAACGCCGGCGCGTAACCTGCCGCCCGTCGAGTACCGCGACGACCCGCATTACTACAGCCCCAAGGTCTGATAGCTAGCGACGGACGACGTGTCCCGTCCACATTATGCCGTCGAAATACCTTAGTTGCCAACGGTTTTGCGGATCGGGAAACCAGCCTGCCTGAAGCGGCGGATAGCGGCCGAATACGCCCCGTTGATCACCGGCCAGGCTCAGTCGATACTCGTAGTCCGCGCGAGCACGCAGGCCCGCATTGCGGACCGCGAGTGCCTTCCTGCGGTGGTTGACGAACAGGATCAGTGCGGCGATCGCCGAGATGGCGACGGCCTCGTACCAGCCGTTCGCGAGCCACCAGAACGCCACGAGCGCGGCTGTGCCGGTGGCGACGGGATGGCGTCGCCAGAACGGCTGTCGGGCCGGCTGGTAGAGCACAACGCGAGATTACTTGGTCTGCGGCCGCTCGACTGCTCGTCTCATGAACCGTGCCTGTGGACCGCCCGCTTGTGGCACGATCTTGAAACCTTTTCCTGCGGAGGTGGAATGCGCAAGTGGCTGGCCCTGTCGGCAACGACAGCCACCGTCGCCGCCTGTGCTTGGGCAGCACCTGCGCTCGCAGACGCGTGCTTCGATCGCAGGACCCAGCCGTACACCTCGGTGGTCGACAGCCATTTCCACCTCCGGCCGTTTGGTGGGTCGGGCATACCGCTGGCGGAGGTGGCTGACTACTGGCGTGAAACCGGCGTTCGCTTCGTCAACATCTACGGCATCGGGCAGGTGCTCCCGGAGGGCTCGGCGTGCACGTACTACCTCCACTGCGTCGGCGCACCGGTCGTGCCCAGCATGAAGAACGACGTCGAGAATGCTGAGGAGGTCGCGCAGACCCGTGTCGAAGGGGTCCAGCTCACCCTTTCGATGACGTTTCCCGATCTGGCCAATGCCGCAGGCATTCTCGACCAGATGCGTCAGCTCGACGAGGCATATCCGGGCAAGTTCAAGTGGATGGGCGAAGTCAACCTGATCAAACAGGCGCTATTTGGTAACCAGGCGCAACCGGCGGACCTCGGCGCCATCATTTCGTGGCGGCCATTCATGGATGAACTCCGTCGGCGTGGCATGCCGATCACCATCCACTCCGATCTGGGGAACGACGCGGAGCCGCTGAAGTACCTCTATCTGATGGAGGCCGCACTCACCCTCTACCCCGAGAACAAGATCGTCTGGCCGCACATGGGCCTGTCCAACGAGCAGAAGAAGATCGACCCGGCGTTGCACGTCGAGACCCTCCGACGCCTGATGGACGAGCACCCGAACCTCTACTTGGACATCAGTTGGCGAGTCCTGCAGGACTCGTACTTCGCCAACGAGGCAATCAGGAATCAGTACGTGCCGCTTTTCGATCAGTACTCGGCCAGGATCATTCCCGGCACGGACTTCGTCGCGTCGAGAACAAAGGATTTCGCGGTCTATGCCGAGGAGCTCGACGTCACGAGTCAGATCAACAAGTACCTCGACGACAAGGCTTTCCGGGACATCGCGCTCGGGCAGAGCTATTTCGACTTGTTGGGGCTGCCCGCGCGGGCGCCGGAAGTATGCCCGGCGTGACGTCATACAGGCGTCTTGGTGCCCCCACTAGGACTCGAACCTAGGACCTGCGGATTAAAAGTCCGTAGCTCTA
>JBIQHU010000038.1:0-44655 GCA_044508395.1 Mycobacterium sp.
AGGGCGATCGCCACCACACCGAACAGCGCGGCGACCATCATCCGGGTGAACTTCGGCGTCACCCGGATGGCTCCCGTCTTGTAGACGACGAGCATGCCGACGAACACACCGACGGTTCCGAAGATCGCCTGCGCGATCATCCCGGGGCCACCGGACGAGACGAGGTTGGCGAACAGGAACGACGCCGCGCCCAGGAAGAGCCCCTCCAACGCGGCGTAGCTCAGCACGATCGCCGGGTTGTCCTGCTTGCGTCCGAACGTCGCGATCAACACCATCGCCAGTCCACCGAGCGCGCCGACGAGCACGAACGGCATCATCAGCGCGAGGTTCTGCGACACCAAGAAGTACGACAAGACACCGACCACAGTCACCACGGCCAGCGTGACGCCGGTCTTGGTGACGACATCATCGATGGTCAGCGGCCGCGCGACGCCCGCCTGCCGCTGCTCGGGGTACTGGGTGATGTAAGGATCGGCCTGTACCGCCTGCGCGCCGTAGCCGGCGGCACCGGTACCGAATTGCGCGTAACCACCCTGCCCTTTGGGCAGGGATCGAAATACCGGGTTGCTGGACTCCCGCACCGTCGGTTCCTCTCTGATGCTTTGGTTCGACTCGTTGACGAACAACCGCTCAACGACTGGCGACGCTGATGGGTTCCCGAAAGAACCTCCCAGGGTCTTCACAGGAAACCCTACCCGGCGGAGCTCAAAGCGGGTTGACGATCTAGATTGCATTCCGTGGACGAAAACGAGGATGTCCTAGTAAACGCACAGCAGGGCGTCGGCCTGATCACCCTCAATCGGCCCAAGGCCATCAATTCGCTGACGCATCCGATGGTCAACGCGATATCGCCCGTACTGACCGAATGGGCTGCCGATGACGGCATTCATGCCGTCCTGGTCGACGGCGCCGGTGAACGCGGACTTTGCGCAGGTGGCGACATCGTCGCGCTCTATCACAGCTGCCGTGGCCCCAACCAGGGCAAAGAGGCGCGACAGTTCTGGTACGACGAATATCGGCTCAACGCCCAGATCGGCCGCTTCGACAAGCCCTATGTGGTCCTGATGGACGGCATCGTGATGGGTGGCGGCGTCGGCATCGGCGTGCACGGCAACGTCCGCATCGTCACCGATACGACGAAGATGGCGATGCCCGAGGTCGGCATCGGTTTCATCCCCGACGTCGGCGGCACCCTGTACCTGTCGCGTACGCCGGGCCTGCTCGGCCTGCACGCCGCACTGACGGGCGCACCGTTCGGCGCCGGCGACGCGATCGCGATGGGCTTCGCAGACCACTACGTGCCCCATGACGCGCTCGAGGACTTCAAGCGCACCGTCATCGCCGACGGCGTCGACGCCGCCGTGGCAGCGCATGCCACCGAACCCCCGCCGAGTCAGCTGCTGGCCCAGCGGGACTGGATCGACCACTGCTTCGCGAAAGACACGGTCGCCGACATCCTCGCGGCGCTGCGCGACCACGGCGAGGGCCCGGCTAGCGATGCCGCCGACCTCATCGCCACCCGGTCGCCGGTCGCGCTGTCCGTCACGCTGGAGGCGGTCAGACGAGCCGCGAAGCTCGCGACCCTGGAAGACGTTCTGCGCCAGGAGTATCGGACGTCGTGCGGAGCGTCGCATAGCCACGACTTCGTCGAGGGCATCCGCGCTCAGGTCGTCGACAAGGACCGTAACCCGAAATGGTCGCCCGACTCGCTGGCGGCCGTCACCACCGCCGACGTCGAGGCCTACTTCGCGCCGGCCGACCGCGAATTGGAGTTCTGATGACGAGCTACGAAACCATCCTCGTCACGCGTGACGACCGCGTCGGCACCATCACGCTGAACCGACCAAAGGCGCTCAACGCCCTCAACAGCGAGGTGATGAACGAAGTCGTAGCGGCCGCAGCCGATTTCGACAACGACCCCGGCATCGGCGCGATCATCATCACCGGCAGCGGTGAGAAGGCATTCGCGGCGGGTGCGGACATCAAAGAGATGGCCCAGCTGTCGTTCGCCGACGTCTTTTCCTCCGACTTCTTCGCGGCGTGGGGGAAATTCGCGGCCACCCGCACCCCGACCATCGCCGCGGTCAACGGTTACGCGCTCGGCGGCGGATGCGAACTGGCGATGATGTGCGATCTGCTCATCGCCGCCGACACCGCGAAGTTCGGTCAGCCGGAGATCAAACTCGGCGTGCTCCCCGGTATGGGCGGCTCGCAACGGTTGACCCGCGCCATCGGCAAGGCCAAGGCGATGGACCTGATCCTCACCGGACGCAACATGGACGCCGAAGAAGCCGAGCGCGCCGGCCTGGTCTCCCGCGTGGTGCCCGCGGACGCGCTAATGGACGAGGCGAACAAGGTCGCCAAGACCATCGCCGGGATGTCGCTCTCCGCGGCACGGATGGCCAAGGAAGCCGTCAACCGGGCGTTCGAATCGACGCTGGCCGAGGGACTCCTCTACGAGCGCAGGCTCTTCCATTCCGCGTTCGCCACCGACGACCAGACCGAGGGCATGAACGCGTTCACCGAGAAGCGCCCACCGAACTTCCACCACCGTTAATCTGCGTGGGTGACAGACACCGCTGAGGCCGTCGAGGACGCACCGCCGCAGGAGGAGTTGCCACCGCCCAAGCCGGATTGGTGGGTCCGCCATTACACGTTCTTCGGGACCGCACTCGGTCTGGTCTTCATCTGGTTGTCGTTGACCCCGTCGCTGCTACCGCGCGGGCCGCTGTTCCAGGGCATCGTCAGCGGCGCGGCAGGCGCGACCGGTTACGGCCTCGGGGTGTTCGGGGTGTGGCTGGTGCGCTTCATGCTGTCGAAGGACACCAGCCCGCGGGCACCGCGGTGGGCCTGGCTCACCCTCGTCGTCGTCGGCGTCATCGGCCAGATCCTGATGATCTTCTACTTCCACCGCTGGCAGGACGAGGTGCGCGACCTCAACGCCGTACCGCGGCTGGTGTTCTGGGACTATCCGCTGACCGCAGTCCTGTCAGTGGTTGTGCTGTTCCTCTTCGTCGAGATCGGTCAGCTGATCGGACGCCTGGTGCGCTTCCTGGTGCGCCAGCTCAACCGCGTTGCACCGCCACGTATTTCGGCGGTGGTTGTTGTTGCTTTACTGCTGGCCCTGACCATCGCGCTGCTCAATGGCATCGTGGTGCGTTTCGGAATGAGCGCCCTGAACAGCACGTTCTCCGCAGCCAATGACGAGACCGATCCCGAGTTCGCGGCGCCGACCTCCCCCCTGCGGTCAGGCGGTCCCGGCTCCGCGATGTCGTGGGAATCGCTCGGCCATCAGGGGCGCGTGTTCGTCTCGGCAGGACCCACGGTCGACGAACTCACCGCGTTCAACGACCGACCCGCGATCGAGCCGATCCGCGCCTATGCCGGACTGCATTCCGCCGACGGCATCAAAGCGACGGCGGCCCTGGCGGCGCAGGAATTGCAGCGTAAGGGCGGTCTCGACCGTGCGGTGGTCGCCGTCGCCACCACGACCGGCACCGGCTGGATCAACGAGGCCGAGGCGTCGGCGCTGGAGTACATGTACAACGGCGACACCGCGATCGTGTCCATGCAGTACTCGTTCCTGCCGAGTTGGCTCTCATTCCTCGTCGACAAGGAGAACGCGCGCCAGGCCGGGCAGGCGCTGTTCGAGGCCGTCGACGGGCTGATCCGCGAGATGCCCGAGGCGGAGCGGCCTCGCCTGGTGGTGTTCGGCGAGAGCCTGGGGTCGTTCGGTGGCGAAGCGCCGTTCCTCGCCCTCAACAACCTCATCGCCCGCACCGACGGCGCGCTGTTCTCCGGCCCGACCTTCAACAACACGATCTGGACCCAGCTGACCCGCGACCGCGACGCGGGCTCGCCGGAGTGGCTGCCCATTTTCGACAAGGGTGAGAATGTCCGCTTCGCCGCGAGGTCGGAGAACCTCAACAGGCCCGACGATCCGTGGGGCCATCCGCGGGTGGTGTACCTGCAGCATGCGTCCGACCCGATCGCCTGGTGGAACCCGGATCTGCTGTTCGCCGAACCCGATTGGCTCAAGGAACCACGCGGCTATGACGTCTCCGGGCGCATGCAGTGGATCCCGATCGTCACCTTCCTGCAGGTTTCTGCGGACATGGCGGTCGCGGTTGATGTGCCCGACGGCCACGGCCACGTGTACGTCAAGGACGTCGCCAATGCCTGGGCGGACATCCTGCAGCCGCCGGGCTGGACGCCGGAGAAGACGGAGAAGCTGCGTCCGCGACTGAGCAACGACGAAAACGCCTAGACCAGAACGCCTTCGGCCTTGAGCGCGTGATAGCCGCCGATGACGTCGGTGGCGCGGTGCAGCCCCAGGTCGAGCAGGGACGCCGCGGCCAGGCTGGAGGTGTAGCCCTCCGAGCACAGCACCACCCATTCGACATGGTCGTCCACGGCCTGCGGAAGCCGGGCATCGCTGGTCGGATCGCAACGCCACTCGAGAACGTTGCGTTCGATCACCAGGGCCGTCGGGACCTCCCCTTCACGTTCGCGCTGGGCCTGCGGTCGGATGTCCACCAGGATCGCGCCGCGGGCCAACGCCGCAGGCACTTCCTGTGCGGTCAGTCTGCTCAGCCGGGCGCGGGCGTCGGCCAGGACGCGGTCGATGCGGCTGACCACCGAAACTGGGGCCATCGACGTCAACCCTCCGGCTCGTCGGTGAGTTCGGTGCGCTTGCGGCGCAGTGTGTTCCGAGGCGTGACCTCGTAGTAGGACATCGCAGTCAACGGTGGCGAGTATGCGTGCACGCTCAGAGTCGGGGTGATCGGTGCCGAGGTGTCCCGCTCGGGCGCCCATACCACGTCGTGCACCCAGCCGAGTGGGAACGCCGCCTGGTCCCCGGCCGCGAGGCGTCGGCGCCTGAACTCCCGGCCGTCCCAACGGGTTTCCTCCAGCGAGCCGGACACCACGGTCAGTGCGCCCAGCGAGCCACCGTGGTCGTGCAGCTCGGTTGAGTGGTCCGGGACCCAGCTGATGAGCCAGACGTCGAGTTCGTCGTCGCCGTGCAGCCGCGTGAACCAGCGGTCGGTTGTCGGTAGCCCACGTGTGGGCAGCACGCCGTCATAGCGGCCGGAGAGCACGTCGTCGGCGTAGCGGTCGGTGGCATGCAGTAGATCGGGTGGACGCAGTCGGGTCGGCAACGAGATGGCGGAAACCATGCGAACTCCAGGGAATGACAGACGGACAAGGAGGGGTGCGTCAGGCGCAACAGTCCATGCGGCAGATGCGCAGGTATCCGGTCGTCACGGCCGCAAGTCTGGCACGAAGACGGGTGGCCGATGTCCGACGACGCCGTCGCCCGTACCGGGCCGGATGGAAGCCGCTGTTCAGGGAGTGGTTTCTGAGACCTGTATCTAGATTCACGGTGAGTCGAAGTAGACGGCGCGGCCGTCCGCCTGCAAGCCATTGCATAGATTGGCTGCCATGGGCAGGCATTCTCGGCACGCCGTCGATGCGGCGGCGTTCGTGATCGTTGCCATGGCCGTGGGCACCGGGTGCTCGTCGGGAACCGACAGCGAGCCCGCCACGCCGCCTCCGGCCGAGACGACAACGACGACGTCGGACACCCCTACCGCGGCCCCCGGAGAGGTCGCCATATCCCCGGACGGCGTCACGACAGCCGTCGGAGCTCCCGCGGACTCCACCGAGGACGAGTACTTCAAGGCATGTAAGACCGCGCGCGACTGGATGCAACAGCAGGGCGGTGACGCGAAATCTCAGCTCGAGCCCTATTTGAAGAGCGTGCAGACCTCCGACGCACCGGGCCCCGGCACGTTCGGCACCCCGTGGTCGCAGCTGCCTCCGCCTCGGCAAGCCGCGGTGATCGTGGCGGCTCAGGCCGCCGCCGACGCGCTCTGTGGCTAGGCGCAGAATGGCGCTATGGCTGGCAAGCGAGTCGCCCTTGCCCTCGGCAGCGGAGGGGCTCGCGGGTACGCCCACATCGGGGTCATCAACGAACTGGAGGACCGCGGCTACGAGATCGTCGGCATCGCGGGATCGTCGATGGGTGCGCTGGTCGGCGGCCTCCATGCGGCGGGCAAGCTCGACGATTTCGCCGACTGGGCGAGATCGCTGACCCAGCGCTCGATACTCCGCCTCCTCGATCCGAAGATCACGGCCGCCGGCGTGCTGCGCGCCGAGAAGATCTTGGATGCGGTGCGCGACATCCTCGGCGAAGTCACGATCGAGGAGCTGCCGATCCCCTATACGGCGGTCAGCACCGACCTGCTCTCGGGGAAGTCGGTCTGGCTGCAGCGCGGGCCCGTCGACGCCGCGATCCGGGCATCGATCGCGATCCCGGGAGTGATCGTGCCGTACGTGCTCGACGGCCGGCTGCTGGCCGACGGCGGCATCCTGGACCCACTGCCCATGGCGCCGATCTCCGCCGCCAACGCCGATCTCACGATCGCGGTGAGTCTGGCCGGCAGCGAGGCGGGCGGCGACGAGCCTGCAGACTCCGAGCCCAGGCCCACCGCGGAATGGCTGGGACGTATGTGGCGCAGCACGACTGCGCTCTTCGACGCGGGCCAGGCCGACGAGGGCGAAGACAAGCTCATCGACGTGTCGAAGGAAGCCGCGACGGACGTGCCGGTGCCACGGCTGGGCAGCTTCGAGGTGATGAACCGCACGATCGATATCGCGCAGGCCGCGCTGGCCCGTCACACCTTGGCGGCGTATCCGCCCGACGTGTTGATCGAGGTGCCCCGGACCGCGTGCCGCAGTCTCGAATTCCACCGCGCAAGCGAGGTCATCAACATCGGCCGCGAACTCGCCGCCACGGTGCTCGACGGGTTGGAGAAGCCCGAAACCGCCTCCGCGGAAACGTGATTCAGCGGCTCAGGAAGTCGGCTATCTCGGCGGCCACCCGCCTGCCCTGCTGACGGCCCGCCATGGCGGACGGCACCCGACATGCGGGATCCAGCGGGTTGGGGCCGAAGGCCGCCAGCGCCTCGGCGTCGGCGAACACCGCATACGTCGCACCGGCGAACGCCTCGACTTCGGCAGCGGTTCCGTCGCCGAACGGTGACGGCGACGACTTGCCTTGCGGCACAAGGACGACGGCGGCGTCGCAGTCAGCCGCCAGGGCCATGTTGACAGTGCTGCCGACGCCGCCATCCATGTAGCGCCGGTCGCCGATCGTCACCGGCGGCCACGCACCGGGAACGGCGCAGCTGGCGGCCACCGCGTCGACGAGCGTGACTCCCGACGACGCGTCGAATGCGACGAGTTCGCCTGTCTCGGTGTCGATCGCGGAGATGCGCACGTCCCGCTCCGGCCACTCGTGGTTCGGCAGGCGGTTGGCGATCACGTCGCGCCGCACAGCCTCGCTGACAGTCTCCGCCGACAGCGCGATCGCACCGATCCTCTGCAGCTTCTCCGCGGTCGTCGCGCCGGGCTGCAACATGGCGGCGACGAACAACTCGGTGATCTCGTCGACACCGATCCTCGGGTCGAGCTCGGTCGACGTCGGCGCGGTCTGCCGCTCGAACAACTCATCGAGACCGAGTCCGCTGACCAGCTGTGCGGCGACCGTGGACCCCGCCGACGTTCCCACCATTACCTCGCTGTTCAACAGCGCTTCAGCCGTCGCGGGTGATTCGTCGGCGATGCCGCGCAGAATGCCCGTCTCCCACGCGATGCCCGCCAGCCCACCACCGGCGAGCACCAGTGCCCGTTTCGTCGTCACGGCTGCGAGTGTGCCAAACGCGGCGGTGCCGACGAGTCCGCGGGCCTGCGCAACCGTTAGTGTCGAGCCATGATGTCCGGCACGGGATTCATCGCCGCCGTCGGAGCCGCAGCGGTGATCGTCGTCGCGGGCTGCCCGGCCGCGCAGGCCCAGCCACCTGCACCGCCGGCCCCGATGATCCCATCGCCTGTTCAGCCGGCCAACGTCGGCGACGTCAAGAGCGCCGCCGCCGCGTATTACGACAGCGGCGCCTACCTGACGAACCTGCAGCAGGCCGCCGCGCCCGCGGTCGCGTGGATCACCGACCAGGCTCCGCGTGTCCCCCGCCCGGCCGTGGTGTTCGACATCGACGAAACCGCGTTGTCGAACTGGGAAGCCATCAAGGCCAACGACTTCGGCCGTTTCGGCGACGGGCCGTGCGACCAGCTGCCCGAGGGACCCTGCGGGTGGCTGGCGTGGGATCTGAGCGGGCGGTCGACGGTGATCCCGCCAACGATGGACATCTTCACCACCGCGAAAGAGGGCGGCGCCACGGTCTTCTTCATCACCGGCCGTGACGAGTCCCAGCGCGCCGCCACCGAACGCAATCTGCTCGACAGCGGTTACAGCGGATACGAGCGCCTTATCATGGAACCGACTGGCGCCCAATATGTTTCCGCTGCCGACTTCAAGGCGCCGCAGCGGGCAGCGATCGAAGCGCAGGGCTACACGATCATCGCCAACATCGGCGATCAGCCATCCGACCTTGCCGGTGGCTTCGCACAACAGACCTACCTGCTACCGAATCCCTTCTACCGCATCCCCTAGGAGTGACATGGTCGACACAATGCGGGCGCAGCGCTTCTACGCAGACTCGAAGACCATTGCGGTAGAAGATGTTCCGATACCGGAGCCCGGACCCGGCGAGGTATTGGTCAAAGTCGCGTTCTGCGGCATCTGTCACTCCGATCTCAGCCTGATCAACGGCACCTTCCCGGCAATGCTGCCCGTGGTGACACAGGGCCATGAGACGTCCGGGACGATCGCCAAGCTGGGACCCGACGTCACTGGCTGGAAAGAGGGCGACCGGGTAGTCGTCGCGGCGGGCCGCCCGTGCATGGCATGTGCTAACTGCCGCCGCGGCGACGTGACGAACTGCCTGGCCATCCAGTTGATGGCGTTCGCCTACGACGGCGGGTGGGCGGAGTACACCGTCGCGCAGGCGTTCGGCCTGACCCGGGTCCCCGACAACGTTCCGCTGGAGCAGGCGGCGATCCTCGCCGATGCGGTGTCGACGCCGTTCGGTGCGGTGGTGCGCACCGGCAAGGTCGGCATCGGGGAATCGGTCGGCGTATGGGGCGTCGGCGGTGTCGGCACCCATATCGTGCAACTCGCGCGGCTGGTCGGCGCCGTGCCGGTGATCGCCGTCGACATCAAACCCGAAGTGCTCGAACGCGCGCTCGCACTGGGCGCCGACCACGCCTTCGACGCCCGCGACGACCGGCTGGCTGAAAAGATCGCCGCCGTGACGGGCGGGCGCAAGCTCGACGTGGCGTTCGACGCAGTCGGCCTGAAGTCGACGTTCGAACAGGCCCTCGACAGCCTGACGGTCGGCGGTCGGTTGGTCGCAGTCGGAATGAGCGCCGAATCTCCGACAGTCGGACCCACCAGCATGTTCGGCCTGACGCAGAAACAGGTGCTGGGCCACCTCGGCTACCAGAACGTCGACATCGCCACCCTGGCCACGCTGGTTTCCACTGGGCGTCTGGACATCTCGCGGTCGATCAGCGACGTCGTCGCACTCGATGACATCAGGGTCGGCATCGAACGGCTCGAGCGGCAGGAGGGCAACCCGATCCGCATTCTGGTCCAGCCGTGACCGGTGCGCTGATCGGCCGCGTCGCGCTGCTGACCGGCGCGTCCGGCGGTATCGGGAAGGCGATCGCCCGCCGGCTCGCCGACGACGGCGCCGATCTGTGCCTGTCGTACGGCCGCCACGCCGACGACGCCGAGATGGCCGCGGGCTACGCCCGCGAACTGGGCCGCCAGGTGACCGTCGCGGCGGCCGACCTGTCCGATCCCTCGGCGGCCACAGACCTGGTCGCGTACGCCAACGCCGAACTGGGTCCCGTCGACGTGCTCGTGGCCAACGCGGGCGCCGCCGACATAAAGGGTTGGCGGAACATCGATCTGGCGTCCTGGAACGCGACGCTGGCGGTCAACCTGACGGCCCCGTGGCTGTTGGCGCAACAGGTGTTACCCGCGATGATCGAGCGCAAGTACGGGCGGATCCTGTTCATCTCATCGGTCGCCGCCCTGACCGGCGGGGTGGTCGGCGCCCACTACGCGGCGAGCAAGGCGGGACTGCACGGTCTCATGCATCACTTGGCACCGCGCGTCGCGGCCGACGGAGTCACGGTCAACAGCCTGGCGCCCGCCCTGGTGGGAGAGACGAAGATGTTTCCGGCGGACCTGGAGACGGGCACTCCCCCGGTCCCGATCCCCGTCGGGCGCATCGGCCGGCCCGACGAGGTCGCCGACATGGCAATCGCCATGCTGCGCAACGGTTATCTCACCAACAAGGTCATCACCCTTGACGGCGGCATCCTGCCGCGGGATTAGTTGAGTGCGGACGGGGCCACCATGTCCCGTTTGCAGCCCTATGATCGAGATTGCGCTCATGGCTGTTGATCGGCGAAACGACCCTGTGTTCAATCTCGGTCATAGGACGCAATCGGCAAAACCGGTCCGGCCCGCCGCCACGGCTAGCTCAGGGCTGGCGCGGCCTTACCGCTGATCAATGGCAGGTCCAGATACGTGGCAATTCCAGGTGCTGCGGCACAGACCGCGGGAACCGAGTTCACGCAGTGCGCCGCGGTGCCGACGATGCCATACTCCGGCCCCTCTCCCCCGACAGCAGACTGGAAGCCTTTGACCGTGATCGAGATGTCGGGGTTTCCCTGGATCTCCATCTCGTAGCGTTGCCCTTCAGGACCGAATGTCCATGCCGGATCCAGCTTTTCCTCGCCCATCAGCCAGTTCACGGTGACGCGTACGACGACCTGGTCGCCGACGAGCGCCTCCCAGTGGAACTTGCGTCCTGCGACCTGGCCCGGCTCGATCACGCCGATCGGTGACTCGATCGGAGCTGTCGCGACCGCGATCTCCTGCGACGAGCGCACTTTCGGATCGGCGTTGAAGCCGACCTTGTCGACGATCATCTTCACGGCCTGGATGAAGCCACCGTCGAGCAGCTTCTGCATCGGTCCGCTGAGGGCCTTGTCGGGAACCTCGCCGAAGCCCATCACATGGCGCACGACGTCGGGCGCTTCATACGTGCGCAGGTCGGAGAACTCCTCGGCACGAACGAATGTCACACCGGTCGAGAACGCCGAGAACAGCAGCGGAAACTTCTCGCTGATGCCGCCGGGCGCCATGCCGGTGCCGTGCAGCGTCACGTTGCCCTCGAGCGCGGCATCGCGAAGGGCGGCCGACTGTCGCTCGCTGGGATAGACCCACCCGACCGGGGTCACCACGTTCTTTCCGGAGCGCAGCAAGGCGGCGACCTCGTCGGGGTTGGGCAGCAGCGGCGAATAGATGACCGCGTCGGCGTCGAGCGCGAGGATTTCGTCGACGTTGTTGGTCGCGGTGACGCCGATCGGCTCACCTCCGATGATCTCGCCGACGTCCTTGCCCGACTTGTCTGCCGAGTGCACCCAACAGCCGACGATTTCGAGGTCGGGGTGCTCGAGCACACCTTTGATGGCGGCGACTCCGACACCACCCGTCGCCCACTGCACGACCTTCAGGGCCATACCGCCTCCTAAAACTAGAACACGTTCTATTCCGGTCTACACCACTTCTCGCCCCGTTCGGGTGACAATTGGCGCGATGGCTTCGATCAAGATCGGGTTCGGCGTGCTGGGGCCCCTGCAGATGACGGCCGACGGCGCGCCGATCACGCTGGGCACCCCCAAGCTGCGCGCCGTGCTGGCGATGCTGGTGATGAACCGCAACCGGCCGGTGTCCATCGATGCCCTGATCACCGCGGCGTGGGAGGAGGGCCCGCCACCGGAGGCAAGGGCCAGCCTGCACTCCTACATCTCGAACCTGCGCAAGCTGATCAGCGCAGCGGGCGCGGATCCGAAAACGATGTTGGTCAATGCCCCGCCCGGATACCGGCTCAACCTGCCCGACGCCGACTGCGATATCGGCCGGTTCGTGGCCGAGAAGGCGGCCGGGGTGCACGCCGCCGCGGCGGGTCGCTTCGAGGAGGCCAGCCGCCACCTGACCAACGCGCTGGCCGAGTGGCGCGGCCCCGTCCTCGACGACCTGCGTACCTTCCAGTTCGTCAATGTGTTCGCCACTGCGCTCACCGAAGACAAGGTGGTTGCGCACACGGCGCGCGCTGAAGCCGAAATCGCTTGTGGGCGTGCGTATGCCGTGATCGGCGAGCTTGAGAGCCTGACGGTGGAGTATCCATACCGCGAACCGTTGTGGGCACAGCTGATCACCGCGTACTACGCGGCCGAACGCCAGTCCGAGGCCCTGGACGCCTACCAGCGGCTCAAGTCGACGCTGGCCGAAGACCTCGGCATCGACCCTGGGCCGACCGTGCGGGCGCTGCACGAGAAGATCCTTCGGCAGGAGTCGCTTGACGTGAAAGGCGCCGCGAAGACCACGGCGGTACACCAGATCAGCGACATCGGCATGCGGACCTCGGTCAATTCGACGGCGGCGCTGGCGACGCTGCGTTCGTCGGCCGGGCACGCCTACCCGTTGACCGCGACGGCCACCAGGATCGGGCGGCTCTCCGACAACGACATCGTGCTCGACGACAGCAATGTCAGCCGTCATCACGCGGTGATCATCGACACCGGAACCAGCTTCGTGATCACCGATCTGCGTTCGGCCAACGGCATTGACGTGCGCGGAGAGCGAATTCGGGGCACCGCGACGCTGGGCGACGGCGACACCATCCGCATCTGCGATCACGAGTTCACGTTCGAGATCGAGCCGCGCTCGACCTAGTGCGGCATTAGGGTGTGTTTGCCCGGCAAGACACCCCTGAGGAGAGCCCCGGTGAGCGACCCCGAAAAGGAGTCACGCGTTGGTACGCAGATCGGCCCGTACCGACTGCGCCGGCTGCTGGGCAAGGGCGGCATGGGCGAGGTCTACGAGGCCGAGGACACGGTCAAGGACCGCATCGTCGCACTGAAGCTGTTGCCGGAGTCGGCGTCCAATGATCCGGTCTTCCGTAAGCGGCTGCAGCGCGAAGCGCATTCGGCCGGACGGCTGCAAGAACCCCACGTCGTCCCGATTCACGACTACGGCGAGATCGACGGGCTGCTGTACGTCGACATGCGCATGATCGAAGGCCAGGACCTTCGCAAGATGCTCAAGGCATATGGCCCGTTGACGCCGGCGCGGGCCGTGGCGATCGTGCGCCAGATCGCTTCGGCGCTCGATGCGGCGCACGAAAGCGGAGTGATGCACCGCGACGTCAAGCCCGAAAACATCATCATCACCCGCGACGACTTCGCGTACCTGGTCGATTTCGGCATCGCCAACGCCGCCACCGACGAGAAGCTCACCGAGCTCGGCACCGCGGTCGGCACCTATGCCTATATGGCCCCCGAGCGGTTCACCCGCGATGAGGTGACCTACCGCGCCGACATCTACGCGTTGGCGTGCGTGCTGCATGAATGCCTCACCGGCGGGCAGCCGTATCCCGGCGACAGCGTCAGCGTCATCATCACCGCCCACCTGATGCACCCGATCCCCAAGCCGAGCGTCGAACGGCCCGGGATTCCCGGCAGATTCGACGAGGTGATCGCGCGTGGCATGGCGAAGAAGCCGGAGGATCGCTACGCCAGCGCGGGCGACCTGGCGGCGGCCGCAACCGCCGCGCTGACCCATCGGGAACAGGATCAGGCGGCGACCATCCTGCAGCGCAGCGAGGCGGCGACCAAGCCCGTGCCCCCGACACCGCTGCCCACCCCGCCGCCCTATCCGATCTCCCACACGCCGCCGCCGGGGTCACCACCGACACCGGGGTCCTACCCCGTCGCACAGCCACCCCCGCCGCCGTCGGGTCCTCGACCCGCGGCGTTCCACACCGGACCCCCGCCAAGCGGGCCAATCGGGCCGAGCGGACCTCAAAGTGGGGTTCCGAGCGGCCCGCCAAGCGGGCCCATGTGGTCGGCGACGCCGGCACCGCCCGGTCCGCCGCATCAGCCGCCGTCGTCGGGTGGGTCAAAGATCCCGTGGATTCCGCTGGCGGCCGTCGCCGCGGTGTTCGCGTTGGTGCTCGGCGGCCTCGGCATCTGGTGGATGGTCGGCGGGGACGACGAGTCGACCTCGGGCATGGGGACGTCGGACGCCAGCACGACGACGATGACCAGCGAACGAACCACCAGGCGGACGCCAAGGACGACGACCCCGACGCAGAACCCGGACTCGTTCGAATCGAAGCTCATGTCGGTGCTGCCGCGCGGCTACGATGCCGGCGTGTGCAAGCCGGCGAGCCCGCCGGCCACGGGCGCCCTTGCGACCGTCGACTGCGGTCCGGCATCACCCGAGGGTGGCCCGGAGAACGCCCGGTATTCGCTGTTCGCCGACCAGGCGGCCCTCGACCGGGCCTTCGACGATTCCGTCGCGGCGAACTCGGAACTGGTGCCGTGCCCCAACAGCAACGCCGATTCGCCGACGACGTGGCACTACACGGAAACACCGGACAAGGTCGAGGGCCGGATCGCCTGCGGCGTCTTCAACGGCCGCCAGGACGTGACATGGACCTTCAACGAGAACCTGTTGATCGGCGATGCGCAGGGACCCGATCTCGCCGGCCTGCACGACTGGTGGCTGAAGTTCGCCTAACCAGCGATTTCGGCGTGCTGGGTCACGCTCAGCGAGACTGAGCACGCCGAAACCACCACCGAAACGCCAAGAATCTGACAAGGATCCATCAAGGCCGCTATCCGACTCTGATGTCGACCCGGAAACCCACCGGACGGAATCGACATCAGGAGTCCACATGTTCGCTCGCAACGGAGTCACCAAGTTCGCCGGCACCGCCATCGTCGCGGGTGCACTCGGACTGGCCGCATTCGCCGCCGCAGGCACCGCCAGCGCCATGAGTTCGGCTGACGACAACTTCCTCGCGGACCTCAGCGCCGAGAACATCAGTTACGACAGCCCACAGAGCGCGATTTACGCCGCCCACGACGTCTGCACCGCCTTCGACGGCGGCGCCGACCCCGTCGACCTCGGCTTGGAGATCAAGGGCGAAACGGATCTGACCACCGATCAGGTCGCGACGTTCGTCGTCTCCGCGGTCCACAACTACTGCCCTGAGTACCGGACGCTCTTCGGATAACGCCCCCGCGGCTTCATCCCGGCCGATAGCCGGGCTAGACAGTTTCTTGCCATGTTCCTCGCCATGTGTTTCTGTCATTTCGCAGACACAGCGAAGGGACTTGGGCATGTCAACCGCCAAATCAAACAAGGTGTTCGTCGTCGGCGTCGGAATGACGAAATTCGAGAAGCCAGGCCGCCGCGAGGGCTGGGACTATCCCGACATGGCCCGCGAGTCGGGCACCAAGGCACTCGAGGATGCCGGCATCGACTTCTCCGAGGTGGAGCAGGGCTTCGTCGGCTACTGCTCGGGCGATTCGACGTCGGGCAACCGGGCCCTTTACGAACTGGGCATGACGGGCATCCCGATCGTCAACGTGAACAACAACTGCTCAACAGGTTCGACGGCGTTGTTCCTTGCCGCGCAGACGATTCGCGGTGGGCTGGCCGACTGCACGATCGCGCTCGGCTTCGAGAAGATGCAACCCGGTTCGCTGAAGGGCGGCGCCGAAGATCGCGAGTCACCGCTGGCCCGCCACATCAAGGCGCTGGCCGAGATGGAGGAGTTCGCGTTCCCGGTCGCGCCGTGGATGTTCGCCGCCGCCGGCCGCGAACACATGCGCCAATATGGCAGCACCGCAGAGCATTTCGCGAAGATCGGCTACAAGAACCACAAGCACTCGGTCAACAATCCGTACGCGCAGTTCCAGGAGGAGTACACCCTCGACGACATCCTGGCGGCGAAGATGATCTCCGACCCGGTGACCAAGCTGCAGTGCTCGCCGACGTCGGACGGCTCGGGTGCGGCGATTGTGGCCAGCGAGGCGTTCGTCGACAAGCACGGATTGGCCGGGCAGGCCGTCGAGATCGTGGGCCAGGCGATGACCACCGATTTCGAGTCGACGTTCGACGGCAGCGCCAAGAACATCATCGGCTACGACATGAATGTGCAAGCCGCGCGCAAGGTATACGACCAGTCCGGGCTGGGGCCGTCCGATTTCCAGGTGATCGAGCTGCACGACTGCTTCTCGGCCAACGAACTGCTGTTGTATGAGGCGCTGGGACTCTGCGGTGAGGGCGAGGCGCCCAAGCTCATCGACAACAACGACACCACCTATGGCGGTCGCTGGGTGGTCAACCCTTCGGGCGGGCTGATCTCCAAGGGCCACCCGCTGGGTGCCACCGGACTGGCGCAGTGCGCCGAACTGACGTGGCAGCTGCGCGGGACCGCCGACAAGCGGCAGGTGGACAACGTCAACGCCGCCCTACAGCACAACATCGGGCTGGGCGGTGCGGCAGTTGTGACCGCTTACCAGCGCGCCGAGCGCTGATGGGCGACAATTGGCCGATGCGGACCACATGGATCGTCGCGGCCGGCGCTCTCGCTGTCTGCGCACTCACGGCGTCGGCCGGCCCTGCGTCGGCCGACGAGGACAAATCTGCGGAGGAAACGATTCAGGAGCTCCAGAAGGACGGCTACACCGTCATGATCGACAAGATCGGCACTGCCCCGCTGTCGGAGTGCGTGGTCACCAGTGTCCGCAATCCGCAGCAGTTCGGTCAGCTGGTGCCGCTGCTCGGAGGAGGCAGCGACGGCGGTGCGCTTTTCCCGCAGGTCACCAGCCAGCCCATCTCGGTGTCGCTGGACTGCTCACGCCGCAACTGAATTCGGAAGCATTGAAGAAGCCCGGCCGGATCGCTCCGGCCGGGCTTCTTTTCAGGAGGGTCAGCGCCGCGAGCAATCGGCGGTGACGGTGATGTTGCGTTGGGCGACCACCTCGATCAGGTCATCGCCGCGGCGCACCAATTCGGTTCGGTTCCTGACGTTTCCGATATCGGTGACGACGCACTGGTTCAGCGGTGCGCTGCCGATCCGGTTGACCTTCACGTCGAAGCCCTGTGCTTCAAGCGTTGAGATGGTCAGTTGTGCGGACTCCTGGGCCGACGCAATGGCGGCTGGCAGCGTGATCAGTCCGCACGCCGCGGCGGCGAGTCCCGTCAGGGTCAAGAGCGTTGCGCGCATTATCGCGCTCCCTTCGTATTTCGTGTTGGCCCCGGTGGCCTTCACGCGGTACGACGGGTCACCCCGCAAAGGGGTTCAACGCAATTTCGAAAAACTTTTCCCGACACCGACTAGGCCGGGACGGGCTCGCGCTGCTCGCGGGTGGCGTGATCGTCGTCGACCATCGTCAGCTCGTCGAACGGATCGTCACCACGCAGCACGGCGTTCACCCGGTCGCGGTCGATGGTCTTCGTCCAGGAGCCGACGAGGATGGTCGCGACGGCGTTACCGGAGAAGTTGGTCACCGCGCGGGCCTCGGACATGAACCGGTCGATGCCGACGATCAGACCGACGCCGTCGAGCAGGTCGGGGCGGTGGCTCTGCAGGCCGCCGGCGAGCGTGGCGAGCCCGGCACCGGTCACCCCGGCGGCGCCCTTGGACGCGACGATCATGAACACCAGCAGGCCGATCTGCTCCGGCACCGACAGCGGATCGCCGAGCGCACCGGCGATGAACAGCGACGCCATGGTCAGGTAGATCGCGGTGCCGTCCAGGTTGAACGAGTAGCCGGTCGGTACGACCACGCCAACCGTGCTCCGCTCGACGCCCAGGTGCTCCATCTTGGCGATCAACCGCGGCAGCGCGGACTCCGACGACGAGGTCGACACGATCAGCAGGTATTCCCGCGCCAGATAACGCACCAGCTTGAAGATCGACACCCCCGAGACCACACGCAGGATCGTGCCCAGCACGCCGAAGACGAACACCAGGCAGGTCACGTAGAACCCCAGCATCAGGCCGAGCAGCTGCGCCACCGCGGTCCACCCGGTCTGCCCGACGACGTTGGCGATCGCACCGAACGCGCCGATCGGGGCCAGCCACAGGATCATCACGAGAATCTTGAACACGAGCTTCTGCAGGTACTCGATACCCCGCAGGATCGGCTCGCCCGTGCTGCCCATGGCCTGCAACGCAAAACCGACGAGCAGTGCGACGAACAACGCCTGCAGCACGCTGCCCGCGGTCAGCGACGCGAACAGCGTGTCCGGAATGATGCCACGCACGAAATCCATGAGACCGCCTGCCTCGTGGGCGGTTTCGGCCAGCTCGGCACCCTTGCCCGCGGCGCTCTCGGTGAGCTTCATACCGGTGCCGGGATGCAGGATGTTGCCGACCACCAGGCCGATCGCCAGCGCAAAGGTGGACATAACGAGGAAGTACACGAACGCCAACCCGCCGACCTTGCCGACGGTCGCGGCCTTGCGTACCGATCCGATGCCCAGCACGATCGTGCAGAAGATCACCGGCGCGATCATCATCTTGATCAGGTCGACGAACATCGTGCCGAGAACGCCGACGCTCTTGCCGACGTCAGGAGCCAGGATGCCGACCGCGACGCCGGCGAATACCGCGACGATGACCGCGATGTAGAGCCAATGAGTGCGGTCCCGTTTGCGGGGTGGATCCGCGGCCGGTTGCGTGCGGTCGAGGACGGTCATAACTACCTCCGAGTCGGCGAATGAGCTGTAGGTAGCGTCGAGGAGGACGTGAGCCAGGTCACGCTTTAGTTCATTTAGTTCGGTATGTTCACGCACATGGCCGCCGACGCCGGGGTTGCCCACATCGCGACCGCCGATGGCCGTCGACTGTCATATCTGCAGGTCGGCGACCCTGACGGCCCACTCGTCATCCACAACCACGGCGGTCCCAGCAGCCGGCTCGAGGTACGTCTGCTCGCAGCGCCGGCAACCAGGAACCGGATCCGGCTGATCGGCGTCGACCGGCCCGGCATGGGACAGTCCAGCCCCCAGAAGGCGCGCACCTATTCGGGCTGGGCCGACGACCTGGTCGCGATCGCCGACGCACTGGGCTTCCGCGAATTCGGTGTGACCGGCTGGTCGGAGGGCGGCCCGTGGGCGCTCGCCGCGGCGGCCTACATCGATCCCGACCGGCTGCGCCACGTCAGCAGCATCGCGCCGGGTAGCTACGGTGCATTCGGCGACAACTCTGCGGCGCAACATCTTTCGAGGATCGACGCCTTGGGAGCAGCGCTCGCCCTGCGTTTCCAGCCCGGCTTTCGGCTCATGTACGCCGCCCTCGGTGTCACCGCCAAACGCTTCCCCACGTCCTTCGTCAAGCAGGTCAGCAACACAGTCAACGCCTACGACCGGCAGATCCTCCAACGACCCGACATCGGGACCGCCTTCGGCGAGACCGTGGCCGAGTGCTTCGCCCACGGCTCGGACGGACTTGTGCGCGACGCCGAACTCCTCTACCGGCAATGGGCTTTCGACATCGCCAAGATCGAGCGACCGGTCCACCTGTGGCAAGGGCTTGACGACAAGCTGGTACCGGACCCCATCAACAAGGCCGTCGCCGATGCGATGCCGGGTGCGATCTGGCATCCCGTCGAGGCAGCCGGCCACTTCGTCGCCATCGGCGCGGGCGACGACATCTTCGCCATTGCCGCAGAGGAATTGCGCGCTTGACCCGCGTATGGCCCCGGTCGCTGGCCGGTCAGGCGATCGCTCTGCAGATCATCGTCGTCGCGGTGGTGGTGCTGGCAGGCAGCGCGCTGGCACTGTTCGACGCCCGTCGCGACGGCGACGAGGCGGCACGCCAGCAGGTCGTCGGCATAGCCACCGCCCTGGCCGACTCGCCGTCGACCGCGCAAGCGATCGAATCCGGCAGGGCCACCCAAATTCTGCAGCCGGTCACCGAAGCCGTCCGCAGGCACGCCGACATCGCCTTCATCACCATCATGGCGCCCGACCGGACCAGGTTCACCCACACCGACCCGACGCAGATCGGCGGCAAGTACATCGGCACCATCGAGCCCGCCCTACGCGGCGAAACGTTCACCGAGGTCAACACGGGTACGTTGGGCCCGTCGATTCGCGCAGTGGCACCGGTACGCAATGAATCGGACACGATCATCGGCCTGGTGTCTGCGGGCATTCTGCAGACCAGCCTGGCCGACCGGTGGCGCTCACAGTGGCCGACCATCGCCGCGGTAAGCGCTGCGGCACTTGCTGTTTCGCTGACGGGCGTCTGGTTGATCCGCCGACGCCTGTTACGGCAGACGCACGGACTGCGCCCTGACGAGCTGCGGGTCATGTACGAGCATCACGACGCGATTCTGCATTCGGTGTCCGAGGGGCTGATCGTGTTGGACCGCAACGGCGTGGCTCTGGTCAACGACGAGGCGCGTCGGTTGCTTGCCCTGCCGCCGGGGCCGGTCGACCGCGAAGACCTGCCCGGGTTTCTGCGCACCTACGACCCGGGTGCGCGCGACGAGGTGCACGTCACCGCCGACCGTGTGCTGGTGGTGAACCGGTCCCGTGTCGCCGACGCGTACCCCTCGGAGGTCGTCACGATCCGCGACCGCACCGAATTGCAGGGCGCGCTGGGCGAACTCGGATCGCTGAAGGTGCTCACCGACAGCCTGCGGGCGCAGGCACACGAAGCCGCCAACAAGCTGCACACCATCGTCACGATGGTCGAGATGGGCCGGCCCCACGATGCGGTGCGATTCGCCACCGAGGAGCTCGCGCTGTCCCAGCAGCTCGTCGACAGGCTGTCCAGTGCGGTCGGTGAACCTGCGCTGGTTGCACTTCTCCTCGGCAAGACTGCTCAGGCCGACGAACGCGGCATCGAGCTGACCATCACCGAGGACACCCACCTACCGTCGAACTCCGACGAGGTGCCGCTGACCGGCCAGGAGATGGTCACGGTGGTGGGCAATCTCATCGACAACGCCATGGACGCATGCGACCGCGACGATCCCTGGGTCGAGGTCACCGTGCAGATGGTCGACGGCACGCTCACATTGCGCGTCGCCGACAGCGGACCGGGCATGGACGCCGATACCTTCGAAAAGGCCATGCAGCGTGGATATTCCACGAAAGACAACTCGGACCACCATGGTCTCGGCCTGGCATTGGTCAGCCAGGTCGTCAAGCGCCACAACGGCACGCTGAGCACCGACATCACCTACGGGTCGGTCGTGACGGTGACCGTCTCATGATCAACGTGCTCATCGTCGAGGACGAGCCGCTGATCGCGGAGGCCCACCGGACGTATCTCGGTCGGCTGGAAGGCTTCTCGGTGGCAGGCATCGCCCACACTGCCCGGGACGCCATGCACATCGCCGCGGACGCCAGCACCACCGACTCGCCGATCCACCTGGTGCTGTTGGACATCGGACTTCCCGACGCCAGCGGAATCGCGCTGGCGTCCGGACTGTCGGGATTGCGACCGATCCCTGACATCATCGCGATCACCTCCGAGCGCGACCTCGAAATGGTGCGTGCAGCGGTCGGACACGGAGCGCTGGCATACCTGTTGAAGCCGTTCACGTTCGCGGCGTTCCGCGACCGGCTGGATCGCTACCGTCGCTACCGGGAGGCCCTGCCCGCCGGAATCGACGCCGCCAGCCAGGCCGAGGTCGACCGTGCGCTCGCCGAACTGCGGGTGATCGACCGAGCCACGGCACCCAAGGGCGCCGCTCCGGGTACCAACGACGAAATCGCCCGTGCGGTGCGGGATTCCGCCGACGGCATCACGGCCGATGAAGTCGCCAAGCAGGTGGGCGTGTCAAGGGTGACGGCGTGGCGATACCTCGAACGGCTCGCCGACGACGGGACCCTCGTTCGTCACACGGAGTACGGCAAGGCCGGCCGACCCAAGATCCGCTATCAGTGGCGCTGACTTTGTCGCGCGAGCAGACGCAAAAGTCACGCGACACGCCGCAGAACAGACCCTTTTGCGTCTGCCCGCGGGCCAGGGGGCGAGCCTAGGTGGCTCAGATGGTGACCGGCTCGCGCTCGTCGACCAGGGCCGCGTAGATCGGATCGGTCTCGACGAACTGCGAGTACAGCAGCGGCATGGCCGACGCGACGGACAGCGCCGTCACCCCACCAGCACAGTCGGCCACGTACAGCCGACCAGCCTCGGAATCGACTGCGACACAAGACGGCCGAGCGTCGACCTTGATCTTGTTGACGATTTCCAGCGTGAGAGTGCACAGCACCGTGACGTTGTCGTAATCGACGATGTAGGCACGCGTCTTGTCGGCGCTGACCGCCATCTGGGTCGGAGCGCCGACACCGAGCTCGACAGTGCCGGTGTTGGCGCCGGTCGAGAGGTCGACGACCTCGACGGCACCGCCGCGTGCGCGGTCCGAAACCAGTACATACGCGACGCCGTCGGCGATCGCGATGTCGCGGATGGGCGAGCCGAGTGCGATCGTGCGCACGACCTTGCCCTTGTCGACGGCCGTGTCGACGTCGACCACGACGAGCGCGCTGCCATCCATGTCGGTGGTGCCCACGTACAACCGCTTACCGGCGGCATCCATCTTTACGGCGTCGATCCCGATACCCGCGCCGGTGGCGATGTCGATGGTGCTGACGCGCTCGGCCGTCGTATCGATCACGACGACGTCTGCAGAGCCGTCCCCGGTCCGCGCCGCGAAGACACGCTTCCCGTCCGGACTGGCGGCCAGCGCCGTCACGCTGAAAGCGAGGGAGTAGGTGGCGACCACCGTCTGCGTGACGGTGTCGACCACCGCGATCGCGTCGGAATTCGCCGACGTGGTGCTGACATAGGCACGACTGTCCGCGACGACGACGGCGAACGGCTCGCCGGGAACCGCCACAACGCCGGCCACGGCGAGCGTGCCCGGGTACAGCAGCGACACAGTGTCGTCCCCATGGTTGGTGACCACGATCGTGCCGTCGTCGGCCGTGGCGATGTCTCCGATCGGACCGCGCCCGACTTCGGCGGCACCGACAGGGGCAACGTTGGCGTCCGGATACGCCCCGTCACTCACTCCTGCCACAGGAGTCTTCTTGGGCATCAAAAAGTTAGCCATTTCACCGGTACCTCCGCCGGTTTGGCGTTCACCGGCTCTAGATTCCACGTCTGCATGCGTCCTCGGGGACACAATCTGTACCGAGTGTAGCGACGAAAATCAGCGCTCCGACACGTCGCGAACATGCGTCTATGACAACGCACGGGAACCTCTCAGACACCACTTAGAAAACAATTCGTTATGCAGTCGTGACCTACGTCTGGCGACCGATTTCAGGGCGCTGAACTGCGTCGACGGCTCTGTGGCAACGCATTGTCAGCAGCTCCATTAGTTCGCCTCGGTAACGGTCTCTTAGGTTGGGACGCGAAATTGAGCCGTAAATCACAGGAAGACACGCCAGCAAACTTCGCGGGATCGCTTCGACGACGAAATCCGCGCCGAGGAGGCGGCAGGTATCCATGCCGGTGATGAGCGACGTGCGGGTTCGCTGTTCGCTAGGTAGCCGGTCGCGCCTGGCGCGACGATTCCGGCTGTCTCACACGGACGCGAAGGCATTGCTGCGCGCCAGGGCGCAATCCCCGAAACGCATCTGCACATGAGTGCCGTTCGGCGATGGGGAAATGGTGGTGTCGTCCGCCAGGGCCCGCATCAACGGGATGCCGCGGCCCCGGGTGTTCGGCTGGGCGGCGGAATCCACATGACGCCAGGTCCCATGGTCGAACACATCGACGACGAGGGAACGGTCGGCCTCGTCGCAACGAACGTTGAGCCCCATCGTCCCCCGCTTTCCCGGGTAGGCGAATTCGGCGGCGTTGGTCAACGCTTCGTTCACCGCAAGCAGGATGTCGTTGAGCTTGTCTGGGTCGAGCGTGACATGCATACGGAGCCACTGCGAGAGTTCGTGCCGTAACCGGGCGACGGAATGCGCATCCGCCGCGTCGATACGGGCGAAGTCAGCATCCACGTCGATGGAGAAAGGCTGGTCGGTCATGGTGCCGGTTGAATACCCCTAAGGGCCACGGCTCATGCAGTGAGGTTCTCCACAGCCTCATCCAGCGACGAGAACAGGTCGATGAGATCCGCGATCCCAGTGATCTTCAGCGGCCGACTGGTCGCCGATCCTTCGGCGACCACCGCGAACCGGGTCTGCGTCCCGCCCGTCTGGTTATGCGCCTCCATCAGCACCTGCATACCAGCCGACCCCAGGAATTCGACATCGGTGAGGTCGACGATCAAGCCGGCGGGGTTCTGGCTCAGCGCGGACTGAACGGCGTCCCTCAGCTGGGGTGCCGTGAGCATGTCGAGTTCTCCCGACGCGGAAACGATCGCGACACGGTCGACCCACTTCTCACTACAAAGCTGCTCGTCCAAGCCTCACCTCTTGTTAAGCGACCGGCATCGCGGTCATGGCTAATGTCGCAAGGCTGCAGTCTGAACCCGCGCAACAGGCTAGCGAGTTGACCACACCCTTACCATGGGGCGACACTGCTTACCCTGATCAGTGCATCAGGATATAGGACGAGCCGCACGGGTACCGCATTCGCCTACCCGAAGCCGCGTTGAGCAGGCCGGTTGCCGCCTAGTCTTCAGGGTCGTCGGAGTCTTCTCCGCGCGGCGCCCCTGCCACCCGGCGCTCGCCGCCATTGCGGTCCTGCCACAGCCGATACACATCGACGGCGTCCTCGCGCGGCTGGTAGCGCATGGGAAGGCGACGCTGCTCCCACGGCTTTGCGAACTCCAGGTAGAAGGTGTCGAGTTCGAAGTACATGCGGTCGTCCACGTAGTGCGGCTCGTATGCCTCACGGGTGGTCAGGAAGACGACCTCGTCCGGCGAGCAGTAGTACAGCGCACCGAGGCACATGGGGCACGGGTGCGCCAACACGTAGATGGTGGCCCCGACCAGGTGCTCGGTACCGACCCGCTGGCATGCCTCACGGATGGCCAGGATCTCGGCGTGGGCAGTCGGGTCGTGGGTCTGTGCGACCAGATTCGGGCTCTCGGCGAGGATTTCGCCGTCCCGCACGATGACCGTAGCGAAGGGGCGGCCACCGGCGACGACATTGTTTCGGGCGAGATCTATCGTGCGCTGAACGAAATCGGCCACGGCCACCGAATATAGCCAGGATCAGCGCCGCAGATCGGGCGACATGCGCTCGCGCAGCGAATCGTAGATGGGCGGTGACCCGGTCAGCTTCGCGACGAGCACCGCGGCAGCGGTGGCGGCGAGCATCGGGATGGCGGCCGAGGTGGTGGCCGTCATCTCGATGACGATGACGATGCCCGTCACGGGCGCCCGCACCGTCGCCCCGAAGAACGCCGCCATGCCGACGAGCGCCATGGGGATGGCCAGGGAGGTCGCGCCACCGGGCCACACGGCGTCGAAAACCCCGACGAACAGCAGACCCCAGAGCGCGCCGACCGCGAGTAGCGGCGCGAACAGGCCACCCGGCACAGCGGCGGAATACGACAGCGGGCCTGCGACGAAGCGCACCGCGAGAACTCCGAGGACGACCGGAAGAACGAAGTCCTGCCCGGCGAGGATCATCTGCGTCAACGCGTCGCCGCCTCCGACCGCGTGCGGGTAGACGAACATCGCCAGGCCGATTATGGCGCCGATCATGGCCGCTTTCGCGACCGCAGGAATCCGCCGGATCCCCCCGACATGGTCGAGGAACCACAACAACAGCCAGTTGTATGCCGCACCCAGACATCCGGTGAGCAGACCGAAAACCACGAACAAGGGCAGCCAGTGGAGAGCAGGCGCCCCGATCACGTCGACGTGAAAGTCCGGCTCGTTTCCGAGGAGAACGCGCATACAGCCGACGGCAGCAGCCGCGGCGAACAGGGTGGCCAGCACCGTCTGCAGGCGGAACGATTTCGTCACCTCTTCGAGGGAGAAGAGTGTGCCCCCGATCGGCGCGTTGAATGCGACCGCAAGGCCGGCCCCACCTACGGCGGTCTGCATCATTCTGACGTCGGCCTCGCTGAGTCTGACGCGCTTGGCTGCTTCGGTGCCGATCGCTGCGCCCATGTGAACGGTCGGGCCCTCGCGACCGAGTACGAGCCCGGACCCGATCGACAACACACCGCCGATGAACTTCGCGGGCAGGACTGGGAGCAGCGGAGGTTGGGCGTTCCCCCGGTAGACGGCCTCCACGTGCTGTATTCCGCTACCGGCAGCCAGCGGCACCCACCGCACGATCAGGGCTGCAAGCGTCGCGCCCAGCGCCGCGACGGCGATGGGCACCAGCCACCCCGGTCCGGGCAATGCGTGCGCCCAGTCGACGAGTTCGACGCGCAGCCGGTCCGCGGTCTCCAGGCACCAGCGGAAGGCGCCGCCGATGAAGCCGATCGCGACGCCCGCCACGACGGCGGTCACGCAGATGAGGGCCAATCCGTGTGCGGATTCGCCGGGCGAGTCCGATTCCGGGTCCGGTGCCGGGTCGTTCACGGCACCGGAATCGGGCATGCGCTTATAAAGCGGGAAGGTGCGTGGCCGTCGGTGGTGCGAATGTGCACGACCGGCATCCTCCTTCGGGGGTGGACCGCAGCGACAAGTGCTCAGTCTCCCAGATCGCGACGCGCATCGTTGGCACGCCGCGGACCTTCGTTGCGCCCTATGGTGATGCTCGGACTTCGACGACGGGATGAGCGATGGCGGCAAGAGCGTTGAGACGGTGCGGGCTTCTCGCGGTGGCGGCGGTACTCGTGTTGGTCGCCGGATGCGGACAGGATTCGACGTCGCAGAGCACGTCGACGAGCGCGCGAGCGGACGACGGGTTGGACGCCGGAGTCGTGCAGCGGCTCAACGATGCGATCAACAAAACGATGGATGAGACGTCGATCCCCGGTGCGATCGTGGGCATCTGGGGTCCCGATGGGAATTTCGTGCAGACGTTCGGCGTCGCCGACCAAGCCGGCGGTGAACCGATGCAGACCGACTTCTACCACCGGATCGGTAGTCAGACAAAGACGTTCACCGTGACGGGCGTGCTGCAGCTGGCGGATCAAGGCAAGCTCGGGCTCGACGATCCCATCTCGAAATTCGTCGACGGCGTCCCCGAGGGCGACACGATCACACTGAGGCAGCTCGCGCGCATGCAGAGCGGTCTACCGAACTACTCCGCGACGAGCGCCTTCCAGCAGGCGTTCTTCGCCGATCCGTTCCAGAACTTCACACCGCAACAACTGCTCGACTATGCATTCGCCGAGCCGATGGAGTTCCCGCCCGGCGAGGGATTTCTGTACTGCAACACCAACACCGTTCTGCTCGGCCTCGTCGTGGAGAAGGTCAGCGGTCAATCGCTGCCGGATTACATCCACGAGCACATCACCGAGCCATTGGGCATGAGCCACACCAGCTTTCCCACGACCAACGCGTTCCCGAAGCCGCACGCGCAGGGTTACACCACGCAGGACGCCGATAATGCGGTGACGACGGCCACCGACTGGAACCCGTCCTGGGGCTGGGCAGCAGGTGCGATGATCTCCACCCTCGAGGACATGCACATCTGGGTGCCTGCACTGGCGACCGGCAAGCTTTTGACACCGGAGATGCAGACGCAGCGGCTGCAGACCGTCACTCCGCCGGGCACGCCGCCCGGCGACGGATACGGGGTGGGAATCTTCGACCTCGGCGGCTGGATCGGACACAACGGCAGCCTGCCCGGTTACCAGACCGTCGGCGTCTACCTCCCGGAAAAGCAGACGACACTAGTCATTTTCACCAACACCGACATCGAATATCAGGGCCAGGAACCGAGCACCCTGCTGGCCAAAGCGATCACCGAGATCATCACTCCGGACAACGTCTACACACTGGGCGAGGCGGTCCAGCCGCCCGATGTGACGCCACCGCCGTCCGCGCCGACAACCACCAAGCCGCGGTGATCGTCGGCTGACTGGCGCTCCAAGAAATTTCCAAGAGCCGCCCGCCAATCTGCTGTCAGCAGGTGCGGGGACCTAACCCGACGAGGCCCCCGCACTTGCTTCCTCACTCCTCGACCGACCCGACCGCTTCGGCCGCATCATCCGCCCCCGCGGGGCCATCCGGTGTGCTGGCGACCAGCAGCCAGACGAGCGTCGCCAGCCCTGTGAAGATGCCCTGGACTGTCAGCAGAAACGCGATGTACTCATGCCAGCGGGACAGCACGTCGCCGCATCCCTGGCCGTCCCACGGAAGGGTCGAAAGCGTCGCGACCAACGCGGCCGCCAGCACCGTCACCGTGGCTGCGGTCGCCGCACGCTGGCCGGCGTCGGTCAGCGTCCGGCGGAAGTAGTTGAACTCGACGCCGAGCGCCAGCAACAGGACGGGTATCACTTCCGCCACCAGCTGGAAGAACACTGGGCTGATCGCACCCTGACAGAGTTGTGAGAGAACCGACATCTGTTCTGACTCGGATAGATTCGCTATTTCGGCTTCGAGCGCCGGTCCCAGCGTCCGTATCGTGTCGATGTCGAACAGGTCGACGTAGGCCGTCGCCGCCAGGTAACAAAGCCAGGTTCCGATGACCAGCGGGACGATTGCCCGCACCCGGGACCAGTCGACGGGTAACCTCAGCCGTCTCTCGCTGTTGATCAGGGTGAGCGGGTCGGCGTTGAGCGATGCGGCGATGGTGAAACCCATTGCGGCGGCGTAGACAGTCGCGGTCACCACGTCCACGCCGATCGACTCCAGCGATATGAGTCGGAACCCATCGATACCGATCAGGATGGCGACGCCCGTCCACCACCAACCCCACAGCCGCGGCGCATCACCGTCCGCCCGCGTGATCGCACGCTTCATCAAGCCGACGAGTGTGAGCACGGCCGCGTCGACGACGATCACCGCGATCCGCCATGCCATCTCTTGGCGGGAGCCGGTGGACGGAAACAGCTGTGAGACGACCTGCTCGCTGTAGGAGAACGCGAACACCATGAGGAAGACGACGCCGAAGACCGCGCGATCTGCCCGCGGAGTTGAGACGGCTTCAGACACTGTCGGCCCCCGAGGTGTTGCGTCGGTCTGGATCGCTCACCACAAGCACCCACACGAGCGTCGCCAGCCCCGTGGCGACGCCCTGCACCGCGATCACGAACGTCAGGTATTCATGCCAATAACCCAGCACTTCGCCACAACCGCTGCCGCCCCACGGCAGTGTCGAGATTGCCAGCGCCAGCCCGATCGACATCACAGTCACGGTGGCGGCAGCAGCAGCCCGTTGGACGGGCTCGGCCAGCGTGCGTCGGAAGTAGTTGAACTCCACTCCAAGCGTGAGCAGCAGCAGCGGAATGACTTTGACGACCTGCTGGAAGAACGCCGGGCTCACCGCCCCCTCGCAGAGGGTCGCGTTGGCGCCGAGCTGTTCCTCCAGCGGCATGGCAGCGACTTCGGCAGCAATCCCCGGATCGAGGATGCGCACGGTGTCGAGGTCGAAGAAATCGTCGAAGGCGGTGGAGGCGAGGTAAAGGACGAAGGTTCCGATGACAAGCGGAACCACCGCCCGAACGCGCGCCCAATCAGCCGGCGCCGCCGCGCGTCGCTCCTTGCTGAACAACACCATCGGGGACGCGTTGAGCGACAACGCCATCAGCACACCCATGAGGCAGGCCATCACGACCGAGAACGAGATGTCGAGCCACAGCGGGTGCTCCTCTGGAAGGACAATCAGCAGCACGTCGAGGACGACCACCGTGGCGAACGCGATCCACCATGGGCGCCATAGCCGTTGGACGCCACCGTCGGCTTGCGCTATCTCACGCTTGAGCAGACCCACCACCGCGAGCACGGCCGCGTCGAGTCCGACCAGCCCGACGATCCATCCGAGCACGTGGTCGTTGCCGGTCGCATCTAACACCGCGAACACGAGGTCTTCGCTGTAAGAGAAGACGAAGAGCAGAAGGAAGACCACGGCCAGCACGGCGCGGTCGCGGTTATGTCGTGTCAGCATCGCGCGGTAGACGGTGTCAGGTTTGACCACCCGTGCCCTCCTCGTGCCCCGCTAATACCAGGCACTTGCGCCTCGTTTAGCACGATCAGGCTAGACCGCTGGGCGGCCGCGCGGGAGTCTCGTCGCCGCACGCCATTCGGCGCGCCGCGCCTCGGACCGGCGTTCTGCTACTCGACGACGAAAACCGGGATCTGCCGTGACGTCTTCGTCTGATACTCCGCGTAGGGCGGGTACGCCTCCACGGCCAGCTTCCACCAGTGTTCGCGTTCCGCGCCGTGGATCTCCCGCGCGGTCATGGTGGCGACCTCGTCACCATCTTGGACCGTTACCTCGGGGTTCGCCTTGACGTTGAAGTACCAGAAAGGGTGCTCCGGAGCGCCGCCTTTTGACGCCACCATGGCGTATCTGCCATTCTCCTCGACCCGCATCAGTGGCACATAGCGCTTCGCACCGGTCTTGGCTCCAGTCGTGGTGAATAGAACGATCGGACGGTCGAGTATCTGGACACCGTCAGTCGTGCCCTGTTCCAGGATGCGTTCGGTCTGCTCACGGACCCAGTCGGTAGGGCTCAGCTTCGGTTGCTCTGTCACGGAACCCTTCAACGCGCCGGCCGAGGGGCTCATTCCCTGCGACCACAGATACCGCGGGCCACGTGGCCATCGCGGTAGGGTCGCCGCAGAGCCAATCGACCAACAATTGAAAGCGGGGAGCACGATGCAGACCCTTCTTCAAACCGCGCGACGACTGGCCATCGCAGGTGCGTTCGTGGCGGCACCGCTGATTGCGGCGGTCATTCTTGCTCACCCCGGTCAGCCCGCGTCGCTTGCCCAATGCGCGCCGGGCGAGGACGGGGACCTCTACACCGGGCAATGTGTTCCGTACCTTGTGCCGAACTCACCCGCAAGCGGGTGCCCCGCCGGAGTCAGCGGCGCGGAATGCAATGTCCAGAGCCAACCCGTCTCCCACCCGCCGGACGTCCGCGGAGACCAGCCGGCCGAGCCTGAGCAATCACTGCTCGAAGTGTCGACGCCCGACTACTGACCGCCGTCGCTGCTGCGCCGCGACAGTCCGCCGGAGGCAGTGGTCCTCAGGGCGCGAAGGGCGCCGGGCCCGGTGGCACAGGTGTCGCCGGAGCAGGATCCGGCAGCGGTCCAGGCGCCCGGAGCGTCGAACCACCCGCATGCGCCTGACCTACAGTGGACAACAGTGCGGGTGCCGGGGGCGGAGCCGGCGCAGTCGACTCCGGCGTTTCGGTGGCGGCCTCTTCCGCCCAATTCGCCAGAAGCTTGTGGGCAACCAACGTCGCTCCTTCACTCGGCATCCCGACCTCGGGGTAGCGACTGTGCACACCGAAGCTCCTGCCATCGGGATCGCAAACCAAGTCGTCCTCGACGCAGAGGTCGACGGTTTTGTCTATGTAGCGCGGCCCGATCACGATCTGCGGGTCATTGATCGCCCGCATGAAGCGCGCCGACGGCTTGCCGAACAACGCGACCGCGGCGACGTGGTCGGCGACCTCGAGCGGCATCGGCGCGGGCACCGCCATGTCCGATACCCCGTCGGGCACGACATTGGCGGTGACAAAGCCCACGACTGCTGCCCCTTGGGAGAAGCCCCCGAGCACCATCTTGGTTTCAGGGCAGGCGGCAGCCGTGGCGAGGATATGGGCGCGGGCATCGTTGATCCCGTCGACGGCGGTCCGAAAGTCAGTGGTGGCAGGGTAATTCACCGCATACACCCCAAGCGACTTCGGGCCGACTTGAGACTGCAACGATCTGACGAACGCCTCCCCCGTCGGGCCGACGCCAGGTAACTCGGTGGTGCCGCGAGCGAATACCACCTCGGCGTCAGGACACGGTGCTGCATGCGCGGCGGGCGCAGAGGCGCTCTGCAACAACGCAGTTGCGGCCGCTGCGGCGCCCAATACCCCAATAGTTCGAAATGCCCCCATGTGCTCATGCTGACACGGAGCTACGCCAGCCGCGCTCCGAGCGAATGAATACTCAGAGAACAGCCAAACTTCGTTGAGTGCCCTCCCGCCATTACTGACGATGAGAAATTCGCAAGAGCGTTATTGTCGCCGTTGACAATTTGATTCGGTACTCAGCGGCTCGGCGTCCGCCATCAGGCGCGGTAGGCGTCCAGCACCTCACGTCGTCGGTCTCCAGCCAAGGCGATCACCACCGTGACGGGATCGGTCTCGTCGTAGAGGACATCGGCCCACGACTGATACTCCTCCTCGCCCTCTGTCCCACGGATGATCTTGAAAAAGAAGTCGTCACACATGTCATAGGCGTCGGTGATGTCCTGCCATATCAGTGATTTCGACAATGCCCTGGCCCGCTGGACTGCTGTCAGCGCAGGCCCGAGAAGGGGCTGGATATCCGCCCACTCGTCGCCGTGATCGCGCCGGCTGCGCTGTTGGGCGGAGGCGCCGAAAGCGTAGGACTGCACGGCTCGCGCCGTATTCAGCACCGTCTCGATGAACTCGGTCAGGATTGACACCTGAGCTTCCCTGAACGCCTGCTGCGCCTGCAGGTTCGCGGCGTATCGCGTTCCCCTCCGTCCGATCTCAGCCGCGATCAATCCGCCGACGACCGCCACGATGGCCAATACGATGGCCAGCTCAGCACTATCTGATGACATGGGCTAACGATAGAAGGAGGATGCATCCCGTAGCGGAATTTTGCGACGCCGCTCGCGGCATACAGGCGCAAAATCATTTGCGAGGCCGCAGTAACGCGATCGCCACACTCACGCCGACCGACAGCGCGAAGATGGCGAGTATCAGGTGGCGCAGGCCGCGCTCACTCGCTACGAACGCGGCGAACTGAAGCCCGCCCGCGGCGAATGCGATCAACACGAACAGCCAGGCGAGCGTCCGAAGTATCCGGGTCGACACGCATCAGCATAGGACGCCGCCTCGACTACGAGGCCATCGCCAGTGGGTCCTGCGCGCACGCCACGCAACGCGCAATGTCGCAACTTCTGCGCATTGTGCTCGGTGCCGCGCTTACTTGCGTAGGTTGCGGTAGGCGTTGCCGATGCGCTCGATGACATCGGGATGCCAGATGACCTCGCGGTAGGCCAGCGTTTCGTAGGTGAGCGCGGCGATCGGGTCCATAGCGGGAGAGCGCAATGCCATCTCTTTGTTGATCATGGCCGACGCGGTGGTGGTCTCGGCGATCGATTTCGCGAGTTCGGTCGCGGCGGTGACGGCTTGCCCGGCCGGGACGAGCCGGTCCAGTAGACCGATGCGGAACGCCTCAGCGGCATCGATGCGGTCGCCGGAGAAGGTGAGCAGCTTGGCCTGGCTGAGCCCGACGATCTTCCACAGTGGGGAGAAGTACGGGGTCAAGCCCATTTTGATCTGCGGGTACCCCATGATGACGTCGTCGGAGCCGATGCGGATGTCGGAGAAAACCGCGATATCGCATCCGCCGCCGAGTGCGGGCCCGGCGACTGCGGCGATGGTCGGCTTCGGGTAGTCCAGCAGCGTGCCGTAGGCGCGCAGGCATGCATCGTAGTAGGTGCCGCGCAGCTCATCGGTGAACCCGGACTGAAGTTTGAGATCCAGTCCCGCGCAGAAGACGTTGTCACCACCGGTGATCACGACGGAGGCGACGTCGTCGTTGGTGCGCCAGTCGTCGAGGCAGTCGCTGAGGTTGCCCAGCACCTCCAGACTCAACGCGTTGCGACGGTCGGGACGATTGAAGGTGATGGTGCCGACGCCGTCGGTGATGTCGGTGAGGATCTCGGTATACATGGTCATTCCTTCGGGTTCGGCGGAAAAGGGTGTCGGTGAGAAGGGTTCGGTGAGAAGGGTGTCGGTGAGAAGGGTTACAGCCCAAGGTCTTTGCCGATGATTTCCTTCATGATCTCGGTGGTGCCGCCGTAGATGGTCTGAATACGGGCGTCGGCGAACGCCCGGCACACGGAGTACTCGCGCATGTAGCCGTAGCCGCCGTGCAGCTGCACGCAGCGGTCGGCCACGCGGACCTGCAGTTCGGTGGTCCACCACTTTGCCTTGGCGGCGCTGGTGGCGCTGAGCTCATTGCGCGCGTGCAGTTCCACGCAGTGGTCGACGAAAACCCGCGCGATCTCGACTTCGGTGAACAGTTCGGCCAGCAGGAATCGGTTGTGCTGGAAGGCGCCGATGGGCCTGCCGAAGGCGGTGCGTTGCTTGACGTATTCCAGGGTGGTGGCCAGCACCCCCTCGGCGGCGGCCACGGCGGTGACAGCCAGGGACAGTCGTTCCCGCGGCAGGTTGCGCATCAGTTGGTAGAAGCCGTCGCCTTCGCTACCGAGCAGATTGGCGGCTGGGACGCGGACGCCGCTGAAGCTCAGCTCGCTGGTGTCCTGTCCGTGCAGACCGAGCTTGTCGAGGTTGCGCCCCTTCTCGAATCCGGGGGTGCCGGCCTCGACGACGAAGAGAGACAGACCCCGGTGCCGGTCCTCGCTGGTGCGGGCCGCCACCACGACGAGATCGCAGTTCTGTCCATTCGAGATGAATGTCTTGGAGCCGTCGATGACGTAATGGTCACCGTCGCGGACCGCACGGGTGCTTATGCCCGACAGGTCGCTGCCTGCGCCCGGTTCGGTCATGGCGATGGCCCCGATGAGTTCACCGCTGGTCAGTCCGGGAAGCCAGCGCTCCTTCTGCTCCCCGGAGGTCATGTCGGTCAGATAGGCGGCGACGACGTCGTTCTGCAGCACCAGGCCCATGCCGGCCGAGGTGTAGCCCGACCGGGCGAACTCCTCGTTGAGGATCGCGTTGAAACGGAAGTCGTCGACGCCGGCACCGCCGAACCGCTCCGGGGTGGCGAACAGCAACATGCCGTGCGCGCCAGCGGCGGCGAACATCGCCCGGTCCACCCTCTTGTCGTGCTCCCACCGCGCGTAGTGGGGAGCCACCTCCGACGTGATGAAGCGCGCGACGGTGGACCGGAACTGCTCGTGCTCGTCGTTGTAGACCGGGCGGGTCATGGCAGTGACCGTACATGGTGTTCGACTTTTTGCCTAAAAACTCGAACAACATGTACAGTTTTCTTCGGATGAGCGCTGTCAGCGCTCCGAACCCGCTCGCGTGAGGATCACATGGACAGCCACGACTACCTGCTCACCAGCATCGAGGACGGAGTGGGCATCCTGCAGCTCAATCACCCGGAGAAGCGCAACGCGCTCGGGTGGGAACTGCACGAGGCGCTGATTGCCGCGCTGGCGGACTGGGCTTACGACGACGAGGTCGCCGCGGTGCTGATCATCGGCAATGAGGATTACTTCTGCGCCGGCTGGGCGTTGGATGTCTTGCAGGGCACCGAGGGTGACGATCGAAATCGTTTCACCGACTTGGCCTTACGACTGATGACCGACCTCTACGACTACCGCAAGCCGACGGTCGCTGCGGTGGCAGGCGTGGCCCCCGGCTACGGCATGGACGTGGCCAACATGTGCGATATCACCATCGCCTCGGAGAACGCCGTCTTCGGCTCCACCCAGGTCAAGTACGCGATGAACGGCTTTTACCACGGAATGCTGGCCAAGATGAACACCCAGCGCGCCCGCCGCATGTTCTTCACCGGCGATCCAGTCAGCGCCCACGAAGCGGCGCGGGTGGGCCTGGTCGATGAGGTGGTCCCCGTCGGCCGATTACGGGACACCGCACTGACTTTGGCCAACCAGATCGCGGAGTCCGGCGCCGAACTGACCACCATCCTCAAAGAGGTCGCGCTGCGCGCCCAGAACATGGACCACATCGGCGCGACGGCCTACGAACTACGGGTCACTCATGACCTACTCCAGCGCGGCCTTTTCACCCGCCGGCTCGACGAGGGACTGAAGCGGCTGAAATCCGGCGCCAGCCGCGCCACCGAACGATCGGTGCGATGAGCACCCTCGCCACGCATGCAGTGCCGTGTGCGGTGGCCGACCCCGGTTCGGTGGAAGCGCGATTCGGCGCCCGCAACTGCCGACCCGGCGGGTGTGACTTCGAGCCTGCGCCATGGGTGCTCGACGAACACAACCGCATCCCGGCCGGTGCGATGATGGTGCTGGCCGACCACATCCTCGGGGAGCCGTCGTTCATGCTCAGGCCGCGGGGTGGTGGACGCTGACCACCGAGATGACGTTGGACATCGTCGGCGAACTGCCGGCACGCGGTGCGCTCACCGGCGAGGCTCGGCTCGTCAGACACGAACGCCACGCCGCATTCGCCGAATGCGTGATCACCGACGCCGCGGGAAAGGTGCAGGCGGTCGGCACGGCGCGCACCATCACCATGGCACCCAATGGGCACGTCGAGGGCACCGACGTTGCCTGGCGCGCGATCGATGTGCAGACGGGCTCCCTGGATGACGTTCTCGGACTGCAATACTCGGCGACTGACGACAGTGTGCAGGTGACGATGCCGGACACGACGGGCTGGGTCAACGACTTCGGCGTCCTGCACGGTGGGCTGTGGGCGTGTCTGTCCGATCGGGCTGCCACGACGCTGATCGCCCGGCGCAGCCCCACGCTGACGACGGCCCGCATCCACACCGCATTCCTGCGCTCGGGGATCCCAGGGGCGCCGGTGAGTGTGACGGCACGAGCACATCACGTCGGGAAGAACTTCGCCGTGGTCGAGGTGACGGGACACAGCGCGCCCACCGAGCTGTGTGCGGTGACCACCTTGACAGCGCGACGAGTGGGTCCGGAGATCTAGAGGAGTTGAGATGGTGGCTGACGCACCGCTGAGCGAGGAGTTTCTGCGCGACTTCGGCAACCGCTGGGATCGAGCGTGGAATTCGCACGACACCGACCGAGTGCTGGAGCTGCTGCACCCCGAGATCCGTTGGGAAGACACCGTTTTCTGGCCGACGGTGATCGATGGTATCGCCGGCATGCCGGCCTACGTGGACATGATCTGGAAGGTCATGCCAGACGTACAGTTCGAGGAGGTGCAGTTCTTCACCGCGTCGGCCGACGGCAGAGCGCTGTACTTGTTCCGGCAGAGCGGCAGCGCGCCCGCCCGGTTCGGTGACGGGCGGTTCTCGACCTACGGCTGCGATATCTTCCTCGGGTTCCGCGACGGCCTGCTGTCACAGTATCTCGCGCAGTACGAGATCACCGAGATGATGCGGCAATACGGCGCGCTGCCGCCGCGCAATGGCCTGATCGGCGGTTCCTACCTGCTCTCGCTCCTGCGCGGCGACCCAGCGTCCGGTGCGTAGAGTGCGTGCCACACGATGGCAGCCAACGCAGACACGTGGCGTGGCACATCATCGGAGTCAGCCGGGCGAATCTGTTGGTAGAGACCGCGTTCCACCATCCAGACCAGCCAGGCGGCAGTAGGTTCGGGATCGATCGACGCCCGTGCGCCGCCGGCAGCTTGAGCGCGGCGAATGTGTTTGGCGAGTTCGACGTGCCCAATCGTCAAGAGTCGGTGGAACTCCTTGCGAACACCCGGGTCGTATGCCGACGCGTCGGCCAGCGCGGCGAGCAGCGTCGCGCGACGCCGGTAGGTCTGCACCAAATCCGTGAAGATCTGCGCCAGTTCGTCCTGCGTGACACCGGTGTCGAGGTCCATCCACTTACGTGCCGACTCGACGATCTCGCCCACCACACTCTCGCCGACCGCCCGCAACAGATGACCCATGTCATCGAAGTAGCTGTAGAACGTCGAGCGGGACACACGGGCGCGTGAGATGACCTGTTCCACGGAGATGTCGGAAAACCGGTCGGCCTCTGCCAGCAGTTCCTCGCCGGCGGTGACGATGCGCGCGATCGACGCCGCGCGCTGCAGTTCGCGTCGGGACGGCGCGCTGTCGGCCGTCATGGCGTCGTGGGCGGACGGTTCATCGGACGTCCGCGTGTAGTCGCACGAGCGCGATGAATTGGCCGAGGGACCAGTCCATCTCGGCGATATCGAGATGCTGATGCCCGATGACGATCGAAAGGCCCAGGCCCGCCAAGCGTCCCGCGAGAGTGGCGTCGGAGATAAGGCCGTGCACCGCGTCGTATATCAGCTTGCGACGGATCGCGTCGACCTCGTCACGCACCCGTGCCGCTCGGACATCGGTGTTACCCCAGGCTCGCAGGGCGACCTCGGCGTCATGGGGAATGGCGCGCGCGAGTTCGCGCAGCCGGTCCAGCCGCGCCGCCGGATCGGCGGTCTTGCTGGCCTCGGCGGCGATTCGCTCGGTCAGCTCCGATTCCCAATACGCCAAGAACTGATCGACGAAGTCGTTCCAGTCGCGGAACCAGTTGTAGAACGAGCCGGTGGTCATCCCCAGCGACCGGCACAACGTGTTCTGCCGCAGCGCGCCGAACCCGTCTTTCGCCAGTAGATCAAGGGCGCCCTGGAAGTAGTCGAGTCGATTGACGGTCGCCACGGTTCTCCCTGGGTTGTCCGGCGGATCGCAACACCGACGGAATTATCGCACGCTGTTGCTCATGCTGCCCTCTCCGGGGTGAAGCGCACGTTCAGCCTCTTGATTCCATTGATGAAAGTGCTTGTCAGGTAATCAGGTTCGCCAACCGTCTCGATGTCGGGCAGTCGTCGGAAGAGTTCACTAAAGATCGCCTTGAGTTGCAGTTTGGCGACGTGGCTGCCCAGGCAGTAGTGCGGGCCGCCGCCGCCGAATCCGATGTGCGGGTTGGGTTTGCGGCTGACATCGAATCGGTACGGGTCGTCGAAGCACTGCTCGTCGCGGTTGCCCGAGTTATAGAACAGGACCACATGCTCGCCGGGCTCGATCGTGGTGCCGGACAGTTCGAATGGTTGCAGAGCGGTGCGGCGGAATGTCAACACCGGGGAGGCCCAGCGGACGAACTCCTCGATGGCCACATCGATACGCGCATCGAAATCGTCGAGCAGATAGGCGCGTTGGTCGGGATGGCGGCTCAGCGCCAGCAGGGCATGACTGGTGGTTTGCTTGGTGGTGTCGTTGCCTGCGACGCACAACAGCACGAAGAACGCGCGGATCTCGTCGTCGGTCAGCCGGTCACCGTCGACCTCGGCCTGCACCAGCGCCGAGATCAGATCGTCCCGCGGGGTGTCGCGGCGGGCCTCGATGAGCTCCTGACAGCGGGCGTGCAGGGTGATGATCCCGGTGAACATCGTGGTGAGAGCGTCTGTGGCCGCGGTGCTTTCGTCGTCCCAGGCAGTCAGGGGTGCAGCGGCCTCGGCCACTTCCTGGTGTTGCTCCTTGGGGATGCCGATCATCTCCGAGATCGTCCACATCGGCAGGCGGGCGCTCACCGCACGCACGAACTCCGCCCGCCCGCTGGGCTCGGCGGCCAGATCGTCGACGATCTGGCGGGCCTGGTCGTAGATCTGGTCGCTAATCATGGCGGTACGGCGAGGGGTGAACACCGAGCTGATGACACGGCGGACCTTGCCGTGGCGGGGCTCGTCCATGGACAGGATCGAGCTCGCCGCCTCGAGCACCTCGTCGGGAAAGTCCTCGAACATCACGCCGCCGGTGGCCGAGGAGAACACGTCGGCATGGCGGCTGACGGTCACGATGTCGTCGCGACGGGTGATCGCCCAGTAGCCGGGCGGCCCGGGCTGACCCAGCGCGTCCATCATCGGACTTCGGATGGGGCGCTGCCAGCTCACCGGGCGGTCGCGACGCAGTTCGGCGAAGAGGCGGTCGCGTTCCTCGGAGGGGCCCGACCACAGTCGTTCGGCGGAGAGATCGATCGGGCCGTGCGGACGTTTGGTGGCGATGCCGGTCATCGCGGCTCCTTTGCTACGCGCCGTTGCGGAGTGTGCCAACAGTGACGGATCGCACAGTAACATAACTAGAATTATGATTTAAAGGGCTTTTGGGCCGCTTATGAGGCTGTGCGTGCCAATAGAGTAAATAGACTTATTTATGTCGCCCGACGGACGACGATGCACGCGCTCTCGATGCGATGGGCGCTCGACGTCTCAGAACGCACACCCACGATGCTCGGCGGATGGCGAATCTCGACGGTCGATCAGCGACGGTTGGGCGTGCACCCCGGATTGCGGGTCACTCGCCGTCGTCGGGATTCGGGTCCGTCCATCCCGGTTCGACGACCGTGATGGTCGGCGCGTCGGCCGGAAGGGTGAAGGTGTCGGTGAGACGGACATCCTCCGCGCCGAGGTTGACGGCGGCCATGAGAGTGTTCGGCGCCATGTAGTAGCAAGTTCCGGCCGGATAAGGAGTCGGCTGCTGACCTTCGACGTAGGGGGTCATTGTGCCGCTGAGCACGCAGGTGACCCCGCCGTACTCGTGGACATGGATCGGGGCGCGCGTCCCCGCCTTGCGGACGCGTTGAATCACTACCACTCGCTGGCCGTTGGCGTCGATGGTGTCCAGCATGGTCGAGACCTCTTGCAGCGGTGCAAGGACACCGGGCAACGCCTGACCGTTGATCGTGTTCACCGGCTCAGCTTCGTGACCCGGATGGGCGTGTGCCGTACCCGACGCTGCCCCAGCCAGCATCCCAGCCAGCACGACGACGCTTGATGCAACAGAAATAGCCCCCCCGCATGCCCGGCAATGTAGTCGCCGCGCCCACGCACACGCAATCGGCTTCGGGCGTGCGGGAATAAAGTCTTCGCCTTGATCGGTCAGGTCAAATATGACTGACCAACGTGGGAGGACTTCCACCGGCCTTGGCCGATGGAACCCTTCGCGCATAGAGGAATCGGCGAAGCCTGGCTCGCGTCGCTGCGTCTTCCCTTCGCGTTCACCACGATCATGCGGTGGGTCGGAGTGACTCGCCAAGTGCCTACCGCTGAACTCAAGGCCTGGATCCCTCTGCTCTTCGGCGATGACGGTGGCGCGGCATTCCTCAAGATCATGCGTGGATTCGAACTCACCCCCGCCAAGCGAGATGCCTACGCGCGCGCTGTCCACGACGGGCCGTACCCCGTTCAGATCGTCTGGGGCGCAAGGGACACCATGCTGCCGTGGAAGCAACAGGGTCTCTCCGTTCAACGCGCGACCGGCCTGGCGGAGGCGACGCTTCTCCTGGCGAAGCACTCCGTGCCCGAGGATCGTCCCGCCGACGTCGCGGATGCAGTCGCCAGAATCGTGAGACGATAGCGGTCGCTGAGTCGCTAGGCAATCCAAGTGCACTCGACCCCACTGTGATTCATGCCACCTGACGGCTGGTAAGGCGCAGGACGGAACGCTGTTTCATAGCGGCGGTTCCGGGTCACGGTGGGGCCCACGCCTTGCAGTCTGGGCGGGGGTTCATAGCACTTCGGGCCATCGTCCCACGAGCGTTCTAATGCGTGGCGGAGTTCAACCCGTATCGCCGCACAACATCGTCCAGCCAATCCGGCGTGCCGTATGTGAGTCCGTATTTATCTGCGAGATCAGCGAATTCGACAGACTCGTGCAGGGGTCCGTCTTGTGTTGGCCCCGGCCTTCGAGACAGGAGCAACTCCCCCAGCTCACGGAAATAGTTCTCGAAACCATTTCCGGGCGTGATGACCTCGATGATCCGACCCGGTTCGCCTCCCGCGTTCCACATGGCGTGCATCTGACCGCGCGGCTTGGTGATATAGCCGCCCGGCCCGAGCACCACCTCGTCGTCATCGGACCGGAATCCGATCTCGCCGGCGAGTACGTACGAGTGCTCGTCCTCGCGCGTGTGGCGATGCGCCGCCGTAATCGCGCCGACGGGGAACGGATGCTCAACGATCGCCACGAGGCCGCCAGTGGTCTTGCCGGTGAGTTTAACGACGGCCCCGAAACCGGGGATGGTGACAACGTCGCCCCCTCCGGGCTGCATCACGGTCAATACCGCACCATCTGTCATCGACATGTTGATCTCCCCTTCCTGAGTCTCGCTGAATGCCTGCGGTCGGCCAGGTAGTTTCCCGAGCCCCTGATCCGGCGCATCATCCTGGTGGTGTACAGAGCTTCATGAATGTCCATCGCCCTCTCCTCGCCGCTACTCGGGCCAGCTGTTGTTCAAGATGAGGTCGACGAAGTCCTGCCGCTCGAACGTGGAGTCGAAGTGTGCGAGCACGTCGTCGTTCATCGTTCCGAAAGTGCTGTCGGGTCGGTGTTTCATGCCGTCGTTGAACGCCGCCAGGATTCGGTTCTTGAAGTCCGGACGGGGGTGCGCGGCAGTCACAGCGGCAATGGCCTCCGGCGAGACCTCCTCTCGGCCAAGGCCGATCACATCGGTTTCGACACCAGCAGTAACCAAGGCGATCTCCGGCTCGAGGAACTGCGGTACGCCCGGAGTCGTGTGCAATGCGATGCCCAGCCACACCTTTCGGGTGTCGGCGGCGTCGACACCATGCTGCAGCAGGAAATCTCGTGCTGCGTTGGCGCCGTCGACTTCGAAGCGCAGATCGGAGTTGCGGTAGCGCTCCGTGAGACCGAGGTCGTGAAACATCGCGGCCACGTAGAGCAGTTCGAGGTTAGGCTGCAGTCCCAGCCGAAGACCCCGAAGCGCGCCGAACAGAAACACGCGCCGCGAATGGTCGAACAACAGATCGTCCTCGGCCTCACGGATGTACTCGGTGGCCTCACGGACCAGATTGCTGTCGGGAATAGTGATGCCTGCGATCGTGTGGATCGACTCGATACTCATGTTCAACCTCCTCAGTTGGGCTCTTTCGATTGAGTCAACGCAGTTGGAGGCCCGATCGCGCACGGCTATTGAGCCGTTCGCCCCACAGAATGCGACACAATGGCGCTGTGACAGCGAGGGATCGCTCGCGGGTAGTGGTGATCATCGTCTTCGACGACGTGACGCTGTTGGATGTCGCCGGAGCGGGTGAGGTCTTCGCCGAAGCGAACCGATTCGGCGGCGATTACCAGATCAAAGTTGCGTCCGTAGATGGGTGCGACGTGACGACCTCGGTCGGCATCCGTCTCGGAGTCACCGACAGCATCGCGTCCATCGAATCCGCCGATACCGTGCTGGTCGCCGGCAGCGACGAAATCCCTGCGCGGCCCATCGACCCTGCCCTGGTCGAAGCAGTCCAATCGCTGGCGGGTCGCACCCGGCGACTGGCGTCCATCTGTACCGGGTCGTTCATCCTGGCGCAGGCCGGCCTGCTCCGCGGGCGTCGCGCAACCACGCACTGGCACAACGTGCGCTCACTGGCGCGGACCTTCCCCGACGTCACGGTTGAGCCGGACGCGATCTTCGTGCGCGACGGTGACGTCTTCACCTCGGCCGGAATCTCATCGGGCATCGACTTGGCCCTCGCTCTAGTCGAACAAGACCACGGCCCCGACCTCGTTCGTGACGTCGCTCGCTGGTTGGTCGTCTACCTCAAACGCGCGGGTGGTCAGTCGCAGTTCTCGGCGCTGATCGAGGCCGACCCGCCGCCGCAGTCAGCCCTGCGCGCCGTCACCGACGCGATCGCCGCCGATCCCGGCGCGAACCACAGCGTACGAAGCCTTGCGGCGCGAGCGGCCCTGAGCACGCGTCAGCTGACTCGGCTGTTCCGGTCCGAGCTCGGGACGACACCCGCGGAGTACGTCGAGATGGTCCGAGTCGACATCGCGCGCGCCGCGCTCGACGCTGGCCGCACCGTGACCGACACGGCGCGTCTCGCGGGGTTCGGGAGCACCGAGACGCTCCGACGGGCGTTCGTAGGACGCCTCGGCGTCCCGCCCAAGGCGTACCGGGATCGGTTCCGGACCGCTTTCAAATCCTGAACGCGCCCAGTGGCTCGCCGACCGGATCGTTGAGCTACGGCTCAACCCGTTGCACCAACTCACGCCTATCGAGTCCGGCGCGATGAGCTTTCCGGGGTTCACACCTGGCACGGCCTTCAGGGCCGAAATTCGCGTTGCCGACCACACGCTTGCGAGGGGTCGGGAATGACCTTCGACCCTAGTCCGAATCGGCGCAGGGGGCGACGCTCGGATCCACGGAAACATGAGGAGGGCACGATGTACAGATTCCTCGCTGGCCTGTTCGCCGGGTTCACCATCACCCATCTCGGTTACGCCTTGTTCGCCGACATGAATTCTCTGCGATTCTTCGGCAGGACTTGGAGTGTCGGGTTCGTGTGGGGCGAAGTTGTGGTTTATGCCGCGCTCACGCTGCTATTCGCCTACCTCGGCTGGCGGACAAAAGCCGCGGGGGCAACGCGGGCCTAGTCGCTCCCGGCGTCCGAGTTCGCCGCGCGCCGGGACGACACCGCGAGGAGCGAAGTCCGCAGCCGATCCATTCGCCCCTATAGCGCTTCTACCAGGCGTTTTCCGGTGCCCCCAGTCGGACTCGAACCGACACTGGGCGGATTTTAAGTCCGCTGCCTCTGCCAATTGGGCTATGGGGGCCCTGCCCATCGCAGGCCGGGCCTGAGTTTACGGGCGCCAGCGCCACTGACTTGTGCCCAGTGTCGGGCGGATGACGACGGCGCGCACACCGCAACGCCCGCTGCCCCACAGGACAGCGAGCGCTTCAGCCTGGTCGCTAGTGCCCCAGCAGCAGCGCGCCACGCGACGGCGCCAGAGTCAACGCCGGCCGGGGAAACCGATGCCGGGCGCAGGCCTCCTCCATCACTTCGGAGATTGCGTCCGAGACCCGCCGCAGAATCCACCGCTCGCACCGTTGACCGACGTCGAGGTTCGCGAGACTGATCTGAGTGATCAGGACGTCGTACCGCCGCCGAATCCAGGACATTTCGCCGATCGCCCGGCTCAGCGCCAACGCGCCGACGACGTCGCCATCCTCGAGTCGGCAATGCAGCCCGACCAGGTCGAGTTTCCCATGCGCCAACACATCCGACGCCAGCGCCCCCACTCCGTCGGCGGCCGCATCGACAAGCACCTGCCGCCGTCCTCGGCTGTGCGCGGCAACCCTGGCTACGTGGCGACTCGACCTCACGACGAACCGTGCCACATCGACGTTGACGGCCCGTCGCGTCGGC
>JBIQHU010000039.1:0-44573 GCA_044508395.1 Mycobacterium sp.
GGCCTCGAACTCGCTCTCGGGCTCGCGTCCGGGGGTCCGCAGGTTCCATTTCTTGATCGCGAACCTGAACAGCAGGTAGTAGACGACGAAGAAGACCACGCCCATGCCGATCAGCAGCGGAATGTTCTTTGCGGCCGGCGCGGTCCCGTACAGAAGCAGGTCGATCAGCCCGGCCGAGAACGAGAAGCCCAGATGGATGTCGAGCAGGTACGCGACGGCCAGCGACAGCCCGGTGAGCACCGCGTGGATGACGTAGAGGGGGAACGCCACGAACATGAACGCGAATTCGAGCGGCTCCGTCACACCGGTCAGGAACGCGGTCAACGCGGCGGCTGCCAGGATGCCGACCGCGATCTTGCGCTGCTTCTTGTTCGCCACGTGGATCATCGCGAGCGCGGCGGCGGGCAGCCCGAACATCAGGATGGGGTAGAAGCCCGAGGTGAGAATGCCCGCCGTCGGATCACCCGCCGCGAATCGCGTCAGCTCGCCGGTCACGGCTTCGCCGCCCGGCGGCTGATAGTCGCCGTAGAGGAACCAGATGTACGAGTTCGGGATGTGGTGCAGGCCGAACGGGATGAGCATGCGGTTGGCGAACCCGTAGACGAAAGCGCCGAATGCCCCGCTCGCACCGATGAACTCGCCCAGGCTGGTCAGCCCCGCGTCGAAGATCGGATAGAAGTAGCTCATCGCGAAGGCGATGAAAAGACTGGCCAGCGACACCACGATCGGGACGAACCGCCTGCCCCCGAAGAAGCCGAGGTACGACGGCAACTGGATGGTGTGGTACCGGTCGAACAGCCAGGCCGTCACCAGCCCGATCACGATGCCGGCGAACACGCTGTAGTTGATCTGCGCCTGTTCGCCCGCCTTGTCCAATTCGCCGGCCAGGACGATCGGCGACATGGTCTTGAAGACCGCCTCCATCACCAGATACCCGACGACGGCCGACAGCGCGGTGGAGCCATCGGCCTTTCTGGCGAAACCGATCGCCACACCGACGGCGAACAGCAGCGGCAGGTTGCTGAAGAGCGCATCGCCCGCCGCGCTCATCGCCTTGAAGAAGTCGCCGATGACGGGCGTCTCGATCCTGCCTAGCAGGTCGGGCTGGCCGAGCCGGAGGAGGATGCCCGCCGCGGGCAGTACCGCGATCGGCAGCATGAGGCTTTTGCCCAACCGCTGCAGCTGCGCGAAGCCGGGGAATGTCAGTCCCGACTTTGCCTGTGTGTCAGCGGGTTTCGCTGCGTCACTCATGTACGGTGACCTCCTCGCCATAGCCGACCGAGCGTTGCAAGCTTAGAGGAATAGCCGAAGTCCAGGCTCTCTTTCCGGCACGCTCGTATTGTTGGTGCGCACGAGCAGAACGGAGTCTCGACGTGAGTACGACGCAGGTGTTGGCGCCGGTCGGTGGGCGTGCGGTGCCGCTCGCGGATGTCCCCGATCCGGTTTTCTCGGCAGGGATGGTGGGTTACGGCGCCGCGGTCGACCCTCCGCATCAGGTGGTCGACGCGGTCGCTCCAGTGAGTGGAAGGCTGCTGAAGCTGATGCCACACGCCTACGTCGTCATGACGCCCGACAACGTCGGCGTTCTCGTTCACCTCGGTCTCGATACCGTCCAATTGAAGGGCGATGGCTTCACGGCGCACCTGAGCCAGGGCGATGACGTCACCGTCGGCCAGGTCGTCATCACGTATGACGTCGCCTCGGTGGTGGCCAAGGGGCTGAGCCCGATCGTTCCCGTGGTGGTGATGGACGAACGCGAGGCGGGAAACGTCGTGCCGTCCGAAGCTGTGCTGGAGGGTGCGCAGATCCTTTCCGGGGCAAACCTTTTCATGGCAATCAAGTAACAAGTAGATGGAAGTCATCATCCTGCAGGACGCCAACGAGATTGGCGTTGTCGGCGCCGACGCGATCGCCGCGCTGCTCGATCGCAAACCGGATGCGGTCCTCGGGCTGGCCACGGGTTCGTCGCCGCTGGCGATCTACGACGAACTCGCTCGGCGGTACGCCGCCGGGCAGATCTCGTTCGACCGAGCCCGCGCCTTCACCCTCGACGAGTATGTGGGCCTGCCCGCCGACCATCCTCAGCGGTATCGCAACGTCATCGACGAGGTGTTCGTCTCCAAGGTCGACTTCGCCCCCGGCGCCGTGCAGGGCCCCGACGGGCTGGCCGCCGACATCCCGGCCGCCTGCGCGGCGTACGAGACCGCGATCAGCGATGCGGGAGGCGTCGACCTACAAATCCTCGGCATCGGCACCGACGGGCACGTCGCGTTCAACGAAGCCGGATCCTCGCTGGGCTCACGCACCAGGATCAAGACACTGACCAGGCAGACGCGGACGGACAATTCGCGCTTCTTCGGAGGCGACACCGACGCGGTGCCGACCCACTGTCTGACGCAGGGGCTGGCGACCATCATGGAGGCCCGGCACCTGATCCTGGTGGCGATGGGGCGCGGCAAGGCCGCGGCGGTACATCAACTGGTCGAGGGGGCGATCTCGGCGTTGTGGCCCGCGACCGTGCTGCAGCTTCATCCGCACGTCACCGTTCTGGTCGACGAAGCAGCGGCGCGACGGCTTCAGCTCGTCGACTACTACCGCGAGACCTACCGCGCCAAACCGGACTGGCAGGGCATCTGAGTGCTGCTGACCGCCGAAACCGTACTGACCGGACGAGAGCTGTTGCGGCCCGGATGGATTGAGATATCGAACAGCCTTGTCGATGCGGTCGGTGGCGGCGCACCAGCCCGGCCACCGGATCGGGATCTCGGCGCAGTGACGGTGGTACCGGGCTTCGTCGACACCCATGTGCACGGTGGGGCAGGGACGAACTTCTCCGCCGCGGTCCGCTCGGATACCGCGACGGCGGTCGACTTCCACCGCAGGCGCGGCACCACCACGCTGATCGCGTCGCTGGTCACCGCGGCGCCCGACGATCTACTGCATCAGGTCACCGAATTGGCCCGCGATGTCTCCGAAGGTCTGATCGACGGCATCCACCTCGAAGGTCCGTGGCTGTCTACGGTGCGGTGCGGTGCGCATCAACCCGCCCTGATGCGTGACCCCGACCCCGCCGAAATCGACCGCGTGCTCCAGGTCGCCGCCGGGGCGGTGCGCATGATCACCATCGCGCCGGAGCGTGACGGCGCAGTCGGGGCGATCGAACGGATCGTCGACGCGGATGTCGTCGCCGCCGTAGGGCACACCGAGGCGACGTACGAGCAGACGCGCGCGGCGATCACCGCGGGCGCGACGGTCGGCACCCACCTGTTCAACGCGATGCGGCCCATCAACACCCGGGAGCCCGGCCCGGTCATCGCGCTGCTGGAAGACCCTCGCGTCACGGTCGAACTGATCACCGACGGGGTGCACGTCGATCCGGCGATCTACCGCCACGTGTCGCGCAGCGCGGGGCCGGACCGGGTGTCATTGATCACCGACGCGATCTCCGCGGCCGGAATGGCCGACGGGACGTATTCCTTGGGTCCGCTTGCCGTCGACGTGGTGGGAGGGGTGGCGCGCGTGGCGGGCACGCAGACGATCGCGGGGAGCACCGCGACCATGGACCACCAGTTCCGGTTCGCCGTGCAGAACAGTGGACTTCCGCGCGACGAGGCACTGCTCGCCGCCGTACGGCAGGCCTCGATCAACCCGGCCCGTGCGCTCGGTCTGCGGGCTAAGGGGCTCGTCCCGGGGGCCGATGCGGATCTCGTCGTGCTCGACGCTGATCTCGCCGTGACCGGCGTACTGCGGCGGGGATCGTGGGTGGTCGCCGCTTAACTGGCATCCTGGCGAGGTGGGGCTGTTCATCCGCTTGCTCGAGTTGCTGATCGTGATCGTCCCGGTCGCAGTCGGCGTGACCGCCGCGATCAGGGCTTTCTCATCGGCCAAGAATCGAAGTGCACCGCAGGATGAGATCGATGGCCACGCCAATCCTGACCTCGGACCTGCCCCGTCGGCGAGCGTCGATCCCGCCGCGCTGTGGCGGACCATCACCCGCGCGATCGAGGAACATTCACGAATCGAATCGCGATGGCTGAGCTATGAGCTCGATCCGGCCAAACTGCTGGACTTCCCGCTGATGACCGACCTGCGGGCGCCCCTCACCGAACGGTTCCACAAGGCGAAGATCCGCGCGGACATCCTGCGACCGGTGCGAGCCGAGGATCTGCTGAACGATAGGGAGTCAGCCAACAATTATCTGGCTGCTGTCGAGGACTACGTCGCCGCGTTCAATGCAGCCGAAGCCGAGGCGATCCGACGACGTCGAGACGATTTCCCTGAACCCGACAAGCAGCGGATCGACCGCGCTCAGCGGCTACTACGCGTGGCGTCCAACGAGGCTGCGACACCGAGCGAACGTGCCCGCGCTTACGATCGGGCCCGCCAAGAACTCGAGGGCTTGATCGTCCTCCCACCGGCGACGCGCGCGGCCATCGAGCGCTGCGTTGCGGGTGAGATCGACCCGTGAACGCGCTACCTCGTACGGACGGGGCGGTCTGAAATGAAGCCTCGGACCGAGTGTGAGCGCACGAAGTCGGCGACCACCTCCGCGTCATCGAGGTTCAAGGTCGCTGACGGAGTGCTGAAGAGTGAGAACAGCATGCGCGAATACCATTCGCCCGCAGCGGTCACATCGAGGTCTTTGCGTACCTCGCCCGTCAGTTTCGCCGCGGCGATGTAGGGCGCCAGAAAATCTGTGCATTCGCGCAGTAGTACCGCGGCGTTCTTGGTGAGCAGCAGGCTGACTTCGTCTGCGTCGAAGTAATTCTCGGGTTCGATCACCCGGCGGGCATTCGTCACGAAAACGGCCGCGAGGACCATTTGGTCTTCGAGCGTCTCGCCCGTCCGCATCGACTTGGCCATTTCGCGGTAGAACTTCTGTGAAGCGCCCTCGGCGCACGCTTCGACGATGGCGGCCTTGTCGCGGAAGTACTCGTACACCGTGCTCCGGGAGACGTCGGCCGCCTTCGCGATGTCGACGACCGTCGTCTTGTCCAGACCGTGCCTGCGGAAGCAATCGAATGCGGACTCGAGAATGAGTTCACGCGTATCGGTTGCAGTCGTTCCGGTCGTTTCAGTGGTCACGGCACTCGAATCAGCTGTCGGGAGCGAGGATCAATGCGCTGGTGGGGACCCCGGTTCCCGAGGTGACCAGCACATGCTCCACATTATCGACCTGGTTGTACGACGTGCCGCGCACCTGGCGCACACCTTCGGTGATCCCGTTCATCCCGTGGATATAGGCCTCGCCCAGCAGGCCGCCGTTGGTGTTGATCGGCAGTTCGCCGCCGAGCGACAGCCGCTCGACGGTGGCGAAGTCTTTTGCCTCGCCGCGACCACAGAACCCCAATTCCTCCAGCTGGGCGAAGACGAACGGGGTGAAGTGGTCGTAGAGGAAGGCCGTCTGGATGTCCGCCGGTTTGAGACCGGAGTCGCGCCAGAGCTTTTCGGCGACCACACCCATTTCGGGCAGACCGGTGATGTCATCGCGGTAATAACTGGTCATCATCTCGCCCTCCGCGGCGGCGCCCTGCACCGCCGCGGTGATCACCGCGGGCGGGCGCGGAAGGTCGCGGGCTCGCTCGACAGTCGTGACCACCAACGCGACACCGCCGTCGCTCTCCTGGCAGCAATCGAGAAGCCGCAGAACGGGTTCGATGACCCACCGCGAATTCTGATGATCCTCGAGTGTGATCGGTCGCTGGTAGAACCATGCGTCGGGATTGCGCGCGGCATGGGCGCGGTCGACGACGGAGATCCGCCCGAAATCCTCGTTGGTGACTCCGTAGGTGGACATGTAGCGCTGGGCGTGCAGCGCCACCCACGCGGCGGGGGTCAATAGGCCGAACGGCGCGTAATTGGCCATGAACAACGGTGTTTCACCGGTTGCTCGTGCGGTCGCACCGCCGAACCGGAACCCCGAGCGTTCGTTGAAGGCGCGATAACACACCACCGCGTTCGCCGTACCCGTCGCGACCGCCATCGCCGCCTGCACGACGGTGCCTGCTGCGGCGCCGCCACCGTGGTGCACGCGGCTGAAGAAGGTCAGATCACCGATGCCGAGGTTTCGGGCGATGTCGATCTCGTCACTGGAGTCCATCGTGAAGGTGACCATGCCGTCGACGTCGCTGGGCTGCAGGCCGGCGTCATCGATGGCGGCTTTCACTGCCTCGCAGGCGAGTTGGAGTTCGCTGCGACCGGACTCCTTCGAGAACTCGGTCTGGCCGATGCCGACGATCGCGGTCCTTCCGCCGAGTGAGCTCATGCGCCGACCCGGTTGTCGAGCAGGCTGATCATCGCGGTTCCGGACACGTGGTCGCCGAGGCTGTTCGAACCCTTGAACGCGACCTCGACGAGGCCCTCACCTTCGGCGCCCGGCGATACGTCGGTCACGGCGCCCGTGAAGCGAAGCGGGTCGTTGGGGAAGGAGGGCACGCCCAACCGGATCGACAGCTTCTTGACCATCGCCTCGGGTCCGGCCCAGTCGGTGAGGAACTTGGTGCACAACCCGTTGGTGGTGAGGATGTTCATGAACATGTTCGGCGACCCCTGTCGCTTCGCGAACTCGGGATCATGGTGCACCGGCATGAAATCCCGTGATGCGATCGCGCCCGCAACGATCACCGTCGCGGTGACGGGGACCTCGAGTGGCGTGACCTCGTCACCGACGTTGATGCCGCGCCAGTTCAGGGTGGTGCGCGCATCCCGAGCATTCACCGTGGTCATGTGAGTCTCCTTAGTCAGTATGTGTCGCCGAGGCGTGCCAGCTGCTGGGTGGCGGAACCGAGGGTGAGTTCGTTGTGTTTGGCCCACAGGAAGTAGCGGAAGAGCGGATAGGTGGTGTCGATACCGATTCCGCCGTGGACTTGTTGGGCGGTCGCGACGACGCGTGCGCCTGCCTCGGCGGCCCAGAATTTCGCGGTGCTCGCCTCGCGCATCGCCTGCCGGCCCTGGCCGAGCAGCCAGGCGGCCTGCCACGTCGTCCAGCGGATGGCCTCGACGTCGATGAAGGCATCGGCCATGCGCTGCTGCACGGCTTGGAAGCTGCCGATCGGCCGCCCGAACTGCTCCCGCTGGGTCGTGTAGGCAGCCGCCATGCGCAGCGCCCGTTCGGTCACGCCGAGCTGAATCGCGCACAACCCGACCAGTGCGCGAGTGTGCATCGACTCGACGATCTCGCGTCCGTCGTCGCCGAGCCGGTCGTCGTCCAAAACGGTTGTACCGTCGAGGAATATGTCGGCGTGCGGCTCACCGTGGGTGGTCTCGGCGGTCCGGATCTCGACGCCGGCGGCGTTCGCGTCGAGCAGGAAGACACCGATACCGGCACCGTCGACCGTGGCAGGGACCAGAATCGTGTGCGCGAGCTGCGCGGCGGGCACCAGTTCTTTGGCTCCATCCAGCCGCCAGCGGTCGCCGTCGCGATGCGCGGTCGTCGCGGGTGTGGCCGGCTCGGTGCGCCCCGGTTCGGCCAGCCCGGCGGTCAGTAAGTGGTCGCCGGCGATGACGCCGGGCAGGTACCGCCGGTGTTGGCTGTCACTGCCATATCGGGCGATGGTGTCGGCGCCGAGCAGCAGGGTGGCGTACAGGGGCACCGGTGCCACCGCGGCGCCGACCTGTGACAGCAGCAGGGCCAACTCGACGAAGCCGTGCCCGCTACCACCGACGTTCTCGGGCAATGCGATTCCGAGCAGATCGGCCTTCGCGAGTTCGGTCCACAGTGTTGCGTCGTAACGAACATCGCCGGCTTCCAGGTCGGTCAGACGCTCGGGGGTGGCTCGGTGTTCGAAGAGCTGACGCGCGATCTTCGCGATGGTCTCTTGATCTTCGGTGAATGTGAAGTCCATGTGATTGCGACCCGTCTACCGCGCGGGGCGGAACTGGTGCAGGACGAGCTCGTTTCCCTCGATGGTGTCGAATGCCTGATAGAACACCTCGACGGGCATGCCGACTTCGACGTCCTCGGGCGCGATCTCGCACAAGTTCGAGACCAGTCGCACGCCTTCGTCGAGTTCGACCAGCACGACGATGTACGGATACTCCATCAGCGGCATCGGTGGATGCTGTGGCATTACGTAGCTGTACACCGTGCCTCGGCCGGTGGACTCGATGGTGTCCCATTCAAGTGAATTGCACGAAGGGCACATCGGCCGCGCGGGTTGCCGGAGCTGCTGGCAGCCTTTGCACCGTTGAATCAGCAGCTTGTGTTCGCGGACCCCGTTCCAGAAGAACTCGCTGTCAGGGCTGATGGTCGGCGCCAGTCGAGTGGCCATCAGTTGCACCCAGCCTGGTCGGCGGCTTTAAAGCGGAAGACCCGGAATCGCTGGCGCCCGAGCACTTCACCGTTCTGGTCGGTGTAGGTGGACAACCAAGTGATGAAATGACCAGTCCCCAAGGAGGTCTTCTTTTCGTCGGAGATGTCCTCGAAGACCTGCGTCACCGAGATGACGTCGCCGAGACGGGGGTAGCGTTCGATCTCGAATTCCGAGTTGGTCGCGACGATGGCGGTGAACCCCGCCTCCTCGATGAAGGAAGCGGGGTTGCGGCCCAGTTCCATCGGGACCCCGCCACGCTCGGCGATGCCCTCGATCTTCGGGGCGGGCATGGTCCACGTCTGAAGCATGACCGGCGGCGACACGATGCCGCCGAACCTCGACTTCTCCGCGAACTCGGGATCGAGGTAGACGGGGTTCATGTCATCGAGCGCATGCGCCCAATGCCGGATCATCGGCTGGTTCACCGGATCCGGTGCGAGTGTGGGCTTTCCGGAGCCTCCAGTTGGCTGGCCGATGAGCGCGTCCAGCTTCTGTCGAAACTCGGACTTCTCTGTCATTTGGCATCCCCATTCTGTGTTGCCGAGGCGCGAACGTCGCGCGGGGCGCGCGGCATGAAGAGTCCTGCCATGGCGATGATGTCGCGTTGCAGCTCGTTGGCGCCGCCGCCGAAGGTGTTGATCACTGCGATCCGGTAGGCCGACTCGAGCGCACCGCGCAACGGGGCGTCGTCGCCTTTGCGGGTTCCGTTGCCGTCGAGCACCTCGAGCAGTTCACGCGCCACTTCTTGCGTCAGTTCGGTGCCGAAGACCTTGACCGCCGACGCCTCACCCATACCGAGTGCACCCTTGGTCATCGCGGCGTTGACTTGTAGATTCATGATCTTGTAGGCCGCGACCTGGGCCTCGACGCGGGCCAACGCCAGTCGCACCCACGGCTTGTCGATGACACGGCCGCCGTCGGCTTCGGTGGTCTGAGCCCAGTGCAGTGTCTTTTCGAACAACGGCTCGAGCGCACCCATGTTGCCCAATGCTGCGCGTTCGAAGTTCAGCTGCGTGGTGATCAGCCGCCAGCCCTCGTTCTCGCCGGCGACGATCGCGTCGGCGGGCACCCGGACGTCGTCATAGAACGTGTAGAAGGTGGACACCCCGGGCATGGTGTGCAGCGGTTTCCACGAGAATCCGGGTGATGATGTCGGAACGATGAAGATCGAGATGCCCTTGTGCTTCTTGACATTCGGGTCGGTGCGAGCCGCCAGCCAGATGTATTCGGCGTATGCCGCACCGCTGGTGAACATCTTCTGACCGTTGATGACGTAGCTGTCGCCGTCGCGTACCGCGGTGGTGCGCAGGGATGCGAGATCGCTGCCGGCGGACGGTTCGGAATAGCCGATCGCGAACTCCACGGTGCCATCCAGGATCGCGGGCAGGAACCTCTGCTTCTGTGTTTCCGTCCCGCAGGATGCGAGGGTGGGGCCGACGGTGTTGAGTGTGACGAGCGGGATGGGCGCGTTCACCCGTTGGGCCTCTTCGAAGAAGATGAACTGCTCGAGCGCGGTGAAGCCGCGTCCACCATATTCTTTGGGCCAGCCGACGCCGAGCAGGTTCGCGGCGCCGAGCGCCCGCACGCACTCTTTGACTGCTTCACCACCCTCCATGCGGCCGGCCACTGCCGCCACCCGCTCGGGTGTCATCACCGCCTGCAGCGAGGCGCGAATCTCGGCCCGCAACTGCTTCTGGTCCGGTGTGAAATCCAGATACATCGTCAGCTTTCCGTTCCGAGCCGTACGGGCATCCGCTTGACGCCGGGGACCATGGTCGCGCGCATGCGATCGACGTCGCCGACGAGCTTGAGCTTCGGGTAGGTACCGAGCAGGACGTCGAAGAACACGCAGGCTTCAAGGCGGGCCAACTGGGCCCCGACGCACGAGTGCTCGCCACACCCAAAGGCGATGTGGGGATTGGGATGCCGGTCGATCCGGAATTCTTCGGCGTCCGGACCGAAGATCTCCTCGTCACGGTTGGCTGACCCGTAGAGCATGACGACGGTGTCACCCTCGCGTATGCGCTGCCCACGGATCTCGATGTCCATGGTCGCGGTCCGGGCCATGTGGGTCACCGGGCTGCACCAGCGCAGCATCTCCTCCACGGCACCAGGGATCAGCGAAGGATTCTCGACAAGCTGGGCACAGATGTCCGGGTGCTCGATGAGCGCCAGTGTGCCGAGCGCGATCAGGTTGCGGGTCGTTTCATTGCCGGCCACGAGCAACAGGAACGCGAAGTTCAGCAGGTCTTCGTCGGTCAGCCGCGCTCCGTCGACCTCGGCGGTGCTCAGTACGGACAGCATGTCGTTCCTCGGTTCGATCCGCCTGGCGGCGATCAGCTGCTGGAAATACTCGAACAACTCACCGATGGCGACCATCGAATCGAGCTCGATCTCCGGGTCGGCGTTGCCGGTGCACGCATCCGACCAACGGCGAAACTGCTCCCAGTCCTCGGGTGGGGCACCGAGCAGTTCGGCGATCATCCGGGTCGGTAGGGGAGCAGCGAGGGCCTCGGCGAACTCGACGGTGGATTCGCCCCGGATGTCCTCGAGCACGCCGTGGACGATCTGGCGCACCTTGGGTTCGAGAAGCGCCACCTGACGCCGGGTGAATCCGGTGTTGATCAGCTTGCGCAACTGCCGGTGCCGCGGCGGGTCGGTGAAGATGAGATTGCCCTCCTGCACCGGGTTGGGGTACACGGGATCGGGGATGGTGATGCCCTTGGTCGAGGAGAACTTGTCCGGGTTGGTGGACACATACCTGATGTCTTCGTATTTCAGCAGCGCCCAGAACTTGGTGACGTCATTCCAGGAGACGGGCTGGTGGGCGCGCAGCTCCTTGTAGGCGGGGTACGGGTCACCGGTGAAGAAGTCGGGAGAGTGCAGAGGGACTTCGGTACGCACGACGGCCTCCCTCACTATCAGACATATCTACATAATCTGTCCGATCTGCAATTTGTCTACTTGATGGCGCAGCCAGTGTCAATGCCCGATGATCTGTTGAATCTCAATCCAGTTGGACGACGGCGATTGACGGGCGGGTCCGACAGGTGTACACCAAGTGTTGACCACTGACGCAGTGAGGAAACGATATGGCCGACGCGCGTCCACTCCTCGACACTTATGCGCTCTACATCGACGGTCAGTGGGTCGAGCCCGCGGATGGCCGGTATGACGACATTTCGCCGTCGACGGAAGCGACGATCGCCCAGGCTCCTGACGCCGGCGCCGCCGATGTCGACGCGGCGATCGCGGCCGCGCGGCGGGCGTTCGATTCCGGGCCGTGGGCCCATGTTTCGACCGAGGAGCGAGCGCAATACCTCAATCAGTTGGGTACAGCGCTTCTGGAGTGCGCCGACGAATTCTTCGCGCTGTCGCAGGCCGAGTGGGGATGTACCGCCAACGAGCGCCTGATCCAGATAGACGGCCCCGCATTCATGGCGATGAATACCGCCGAACTCGCCCTCCAACTCGATGATGAGCCGATCAACCCGTTCGGAGCCGCGGGAACGACACTGCTTCGTCACGAGCCTCAGGGCGTCGTGTCGATTCTGACCCCCTGGAACTTCCCGCACAGTCTCAACGTGATGAAGGTGAGTCGCGCGTTGGCCGCCGGCAACACTGTCGTGCTCAAACCATCACCGCTGACACCTCTTGCCGGCCTCGCCCTCGCACGAATCATCGACGAGCACACCGATATTCCGCCCGGGGTGATCAACGTCGTCACGCCGAGTGGACTCGAGGCGAGCAAGATGCTCACTACCGATCCGCGGATCGACATGGTCAGCTTCACCGGCAGTTCCGTCGTCGGGCGTGAGGTGATGGCCGCCGCGGCGGGCACCATGAAGCGAGTCCTGCTCGAGTGCGGGGGAAAGTCGGCGGGAATCTTTCTCGACGACCTCGAGGTTACCGACGAACTGTTGGAGCGTCTTCTCTTCGACGGCTGCTCGCTGCATGCCGGCCAGGCGTGCATTCTGCAAAGCCGCCTGCTGCTGCCGGACCGCATGCACGACGACGTGGTCGAAAGGCTCGCCGAGTTGGCGCGCAGCGTAAAGGTCGGCGACCCAATGGATCCCGACGTGCAGATGGGTCCCCTCATCACTGCTGGACAACTCCAACGCGTAGAGGCGCATGTCGCGGCCGCGGTCGATGAGGGCGCGACGCTGGTCGCGGGCGGTCGACGCCCTCCCGGCTTGGACAAGGGTTTCTACTTCGAGCCGACGATCCTCAGCGATGTGTCCCCAAACTCGGCCATCGCCCAGGAAGAAGTGTTCGGTCCGGTGTTGGTCGTTCTGCGCCACCGGGGCGACGACGACGCGGTCGCGATCGCCAACAACTCGCAATACGGGCTCTCGGGCGCGGTGTGGAGCGGCGACGTGGAGCGCGCCGTTGACGTCGCGCGCCGCGTCCGTACGGGACAGATCGCCGTGAACGGCTGCATCCCCGGCGATGCGCCGTTCGGCGGTTTCAAGCAGAGCGGACTGGGCCGCGAAGGTGGCGGACTTCCTGGGCTGTACAGCTACATGGAACAGAAGGCCATCGGAATTCCGGCGTGATGACGGCGTTGGAGGGCCTGCGCGTCGTGGAGGTCGCCGCGGATATCGCGGGTCCGTACTGCACGAAGCTTCTGGTCGATCTCGGCGCGGATGTCACGAAGATCGAACCCCCCTCCGGTGATCCCATGCGGCTCTGGGGTCCGTTTCCGGGCGGGTCACCCGACCCGAACAGGTCGGGCCTGTTCGAGTATCTGAATGCTGGAAAGCGCGGCGCAACAGTCGATCTCATGACGGACGTGCATACTGCGGGAGAGCTGATCGCGCAGGCCGACCTCTTGGTAGACGGTATGCGGCCGGGAACGCTAGATCGAGCCGGCCTCGGCGGGGAAGCGCTGACCGCCCTCAACCCGAACCTCGTCGTCGTCCGCATCTCCGACTTCGGCCAGAACGGGCCGCTACGCAACCGGGAGGCCACACCGCTGACCGTGCAGGCTGCGTCCGGTTGGGTCAACCGCAGGGATCCGGACCGGCCGCCGGTGCAGGCCGGTGCGCGGATCTCCGAGTACGTCGCGGGGGGATACGCAGCGCTTGCGGCGCTCACCGCTTTGCGGAGCAGGTCCGCCGACGCAACCGGCATCGTCGAAGTCGATGTCTCGGTACTCGAATCGCTGTTGTCGACGCTCCCGTACCCGATGTTGCTCGCCGAAAAGATGCGGAACCTCGGAATGCCGGCCAATACCCGATCGGCCCCGATGATGGGCATCGTGAGGGCCGCAGACGGCTGGCTCGGGATCAACTGCCTGACGGGGCAGCACTGGCTGGATGCGTGCGCGATGCTGGGTTTGCCCGAGTATGGCGAGCAGCAGATCGAGATCATGCTCGGCGGGCCCCAACGCGACGAATTCTTCGCCAAGGCCGAGCCCTGGCTCTTGGAACGAACGGTCGCCGAAATCGTGGAACTGAGCCAGGCCATGCGGATTCCTGCGGCGCCCGTCAACGACGGAGCGACGGTGTTGGAGTGCGGGCAGTACCTCGAGCGCGGATTCTTCGTCGACGGAGGTGGCGACGACTGGCGGTTCCGCAGGCCCGGCGCACCGTTCCGGTTGTCGAAGTCTCCACTGCCACTGCCGCGCCCCGCGCCTTCGCTCGGCGCCGTCGCCGATGTCAGGGGGAACGCGATCACGCCACACCGACCGCGCCTCGAAACGCACGTGAAACCCGCAATGCCGCTGGCGGACATCAAGGTTCTGGACCTGACCACGTTCTGGGCGGGTGCATACCTGACGTGCTACCTCGGTGCTTTCGGCGCCGATATCGTCAAGGTGGAATCGATCCAACGACCCGATGGATTCCGTTACTCGGGCGCATGGGCACACGAGGGCGACCGGTGGTACGAGCGCAGCGGGATGTGGCAGGCCACCAACCTCAACAAGCGCGATATCACACTGGATCTCACTTCCAGCGCGGGTCGCGACCTCGTGCGCAGACTCGTCCGAGACGCCGACGTCGTCGTCGAGAACTTCTCGCCGCGGGTGATCGAGCACTTCGGCTTGGACTACGAGTCCCTGGTCGAAATCAAACCCGATGCCATCTTTGTGCGGATGCCGGGGTACGGGCTCGAGGGACCCTGGCGCGACTATGTCGGGTGGGCGCTGAACTTCGAACAGGCCGCGGGAATGTCGGCGGTCACCGGGTACGCCGACGGTCCGCCATGCAATCTGCAGGGACCGGCGGACCCGATCGTTGGGGTGCACGCAGGCATCGCCCTGCTCGCCGCGCTCGAGCAACGTCGCCGCACCGGAGAGGGTCAGCTCATCGAGGTCGCTCAGATCGAGGTAACGGCGGGTGTGGCCGCCGAACCGGTCATCGAGTACACAATGAACGGGATTGTTCAGCCGCGCAACGGCAATCGGTGCCGCGGTCTGGTGCAGGGCGTCTACCCGACCGCTGTCGACGATGTCTGGGTGGCGTTGTCGGTGCGCGACGACAGGGACTGGGCGCAGCTCGCCGACGCCATGGGGCGGCCCGATCTGATCGCCGACGCGCGCTTCGGTTCTCCGGACGCGCGGGAGGCCTCACACGACGAATTCGACGACCTTGTCGGTGGGTGGACACGAACACTGACCGCGGCGGAGCTCGTCGATGATCTGAGTGCGCGGCGTGTGCCTGTCGAGCAGGTGATGACTGCCGACCGGATGTACGACGTCGCGCAGCTCGACGAGCGTCGATATTACGAAGAGCTCGAGCATCCGGTGACGGGACGGCATCGCTATCCCGGTTGGCCCTTCACGATTACGCCAGGACCGGGCCGCCACCACAGGTTCGGGTCGCCGACACTCGGCCAGCACAACAACGAGATTCTGCGTGATCTCGGTCTGTCGGACGACGAGATCGAGGACTTGCGCGCCCGACGAGTTATTGGCGAAAGCCCGCTCAACATATAACGCCCGACGCTTCGGCGTCCGCACACCACGGTCACGTCAATCGTTCGTTTCGCCACCGCGCCAATCGATTCTGAGGTACCCGAAGGGCCGCCATCACCGCACTCATCGGCGACGCCACCGACTTGCGCCTGGCGGCGGGCTCGGTTTCGGGGACGGCTGGCCGGTCACCTTCCCACCACGTCGGCTGTAGCAGCGCGGTGGTGACGGGGATGGCCTTATCGACGCTCTTACGTCCCCACGCACACGCGCGGTCGATTGACGCGGCCGACGGTGCGAGGTTGGCGGGTGACAGCGTGGGCGAGAAGCGGACGAGGTGGTCGGCGTAGGGAGCGTTGCGCACCATCTGCAGCTGGACCGCCTGCGCGATCGGAATGAGCCACAGATGACGTGGATCCCATTGCGGGTGAAAACAATCGAACGCGAGATAACAGGCGTTGCGGGTGCCCAGCCTGCCGTCGCGGACGCGCTTCCACGCCAGCTCGATCGGTACGTTGCTCGCTGCGCCGCCGTCGACCAGCGCCGCGACCTCCTTCTCCTTACACAGGGTGTCAAGGATCGGGACCACCCGGCGGTCGCTCGTTTCATGGTGCAGCACACCGGGAATCGCCGACGAAAAGGACGCTGCATCGACGACGTCGATGTCGCGGGTCAGGTCGTCGTCGTCGCCGACGACGATCGGCTTGACCACCCGCACGTCGATGAACGCCGACACCTGCCACAGCCGGCGCGCGACCTGCGCCCCGATGCCGATCGGACGGAAGGGTAGTGACCGCATCTGCAGCGCGGCCAGTTCCGGACGGCGGAACCGCGACGGCAGTGCGGCGTACGGCTGTTTACGCACACCGGCCACCACGATGTCGAGCGGAATCGCCAAGTCCGACATCCGCATCCGTTCACCGTCTTCGCGGTTGAACAGCGCGTGGGCGAACTCGTCGAAGCGCAGCGAGAACAGGCCGGCCAGCCCGTGCCTGCGGCGAAGTCGTTCGGGTCCGAGGATGGCGCCGTACGTCACCGTCCTCGCCCACGCGACGTACTCGTCGACCGGTATTGGAAGGGTGCGGGCCATCACGCTGCCGATGATCGATCCGAACGACGAGCCGATCATGTAGTCCGGTACCTGGCCGACGTCGAGCAATCGCTGCATGCCGCCGATGTAGACGAATCCCGCACCGCCTCCGCCGCCCAGCACGGTGACGAGTTTCTTGTAGCCGACCTCGGCGTCCAGTTCGGCGGGGGAGAAGTCGTTTCCATGCCGCTCGATGAGTAGTCGACGCTGCTCGTCTTGGTCCTCGGTCAGATCCGCAAGAACCTCCCGCGCTCCCGCCAATGCCGTTGCGGCGTCGCGCTCCTCGCGCAGCGGCACGTAGAGCGCATCGGCCACCCTGCTCCGCCACTGGGCGAGTTCGGCGACCACCGAGACGTCGCCGCGTCCGCGGCTTCCACCGGGTCCAGCGGCCCCCGGTTCGAAGTCGGCGAGCCGGGCGAAATTGAGGACGTACCGCAGCCTGCGCAGCTGTTCGTCGCTCAGCACGCCGGGTTTCGCCAGGTGATGCCGGACGAGCTTGTTCTCCATCTTCTGCAGCAGCAGCGCCGGCTCGGCGGACGAGAGATCGACGGCGCCGACAGTGTCGACGACTTCCTCCTCGACGGCCTCGGCAAGGTCGAGCGCGACGTCACGGCGATTGAGCCGCTCGAACACGGCGTCGTCGAACGGAGTCTCCATGTCTAAGGCTGCGCCACCAAGGAAGTGTCCTTCACGAGTACTGAATGTGTGCTCGACGGTATGGGGGGCGAGCGGTTCGTGCACGCTATTTGCGGCTTCCATGTCGCATCCAGTTCATGTACCGTCTGGTACATGATTACCGACGCGGGCGTCGACATCGACGCACCAGCCACCGTTGTCTGGGACGTCTTCAGTGACGTCGAGCACTGGCCGCAGTGGACGGCCTCGGTGACCAGCCTGGTCGCCCTCGACGGCGCGGGCATCGCAGTGGGCAAGCGCTTCGAGATCAAACAGCCGCGCATGCCGAAGCTGGTGTGGGAGGTCACCGCGGTGACACCCGGTGAGTCGTGGACCTGGGTGCAGCGCTCGCCCGGCGGTCTCACGGTGGCCACCCATGAGGTCACCACGATCTCCGACGGCAGGACCCGGGTGCGTCAGCAGATCGACCAGCGCGGACCGGTCGGCGCCCTGGTCGGCCTCGCAATGCGGCGAATGACGCGGCGCTACCTCGACATGGAGGCCGCCGGCCTCAAGGCGCGAAGCGAGCAGCTGTACCACCTCGATGGCCCGGCCTCTTGATCTCGAGCGGCGCCAGGCGCTGCTCGACGCGTTGGTGGAGGAGTTCGCGGCAGGCGGCATCGGCGACCGCTCGCTGCGCGACGTCGCGGCCGCGGTCGGCACCAGCCATCGCATGCTGCTGCACCATTTCGGTTCGCGCGACGAAATCCTGTTGGCCATCGTCGACGAGGTCGAACGGCGTCAGATGACGGCAATGCGCGAGCTGCCGGACGACCCGGCGGACGCGATCGCCGCCATGTGGGCGGACCTGCGCCGGCCCGAGCTGCGGCCGTTCGAGCGGTTGTTCTTCGAGTGTTATGCGCGCGGTGTTCAGGGCGAGCAGCCCTTCGCCCGGATGGTGCCCGCTGCCGTGCACTCCTGGCTTGACGACGATGCGGCGCGAGCGGTCGACCCCGCGATGATGCGCCTGGGCCTGGCTGTCGCGCGGGGGTTGCTGCTCGATCTGGTGGCCACCGACGATCACGAGGGTGTCGACGCCGCGGCGGCGGCATTCGTCGATCTGGTGCGTCGAGCAGGCGTTTAGCCCGAACTGGGCCGCGGGTAGTCCAGGACAGTCGGGGGTCGAGCATGCCCACATTCGGTGGGATGCGATTGAAGGAGTCGACCTTAAATGAATGCCAAGAAGCGCGTGATCACTGCGATATGTGCGGGCGCATTAGCTGGCGCCGCACTGGGGATCGGATCGGGTGTCGCGAACGCCGATCCGAAATGGCCGAGCCCGCCGCCGTGGCCGGTTCCCGGCCCCGGCGCGAACTTCGGTGGACCGGGTAACCCGCTGCCGCCTGGGCACGGTGGGCTTCCGCCACCCGGACATCGCAACTACGTCGTGCCGGTCTGGGCGCCACCGGCTCCACCTCCGCCGTACTGGGCACCCTGGCTGCCGGTGGAGTGGAACAGCGAGTTGAACGTCTGGGGCGTGCACTGGAATGGAGAGTTCCGCGCCGCACCGTTCTGACGCTCACCTGCAAAGTCGCCTCGCCTCCGGGCGGGGCGGCTTTGTCAGTTGTCGTCGCTGCGTTGCCGATCGCCGATGAACTCCAGCAGGCGTGGATCGTCGGACGTGAACCGGTCCATCTCTTCGCCTCCGTCGCACCGCAACAGAGCGACCGTCACGGTGCCGCTGTGACGGGAGACAACCTCCCACACCGCGCCCGAGTCCTGCCAGCGTTGGAGTTCCGCGATGCGGTCGACGTCCATGCCTCCACGATGGCACGGGGTGGGGCGATCGCAATGTGGGTACCACCCGAGATGTGACGGTCGTTCTCGCACTGCGCTGTGCCGACGGATTGGTGATGGCGTCAGACTCCCAGATCACCGATCCCGTCCGCGGTGTGAGCTATCCGGCACAGAAGCTGCATCCGCTCGGCAAGCGCGGCGCTTGGGGTGGGAGCGGCTCCCGAGCCGTGCTCTTCGACCTCGAGCAGATCTTCGACGCCGAGGCGGACGCCGTCGTCGAAGCACCGGACGTCGGGCATGCGCTTCAGGACCGAGTCCTGCCGGTGCTCAAGCGGCATTACGCCAACTTCATTTCGGACGTGCCCGGTGGCAAGCCCGGCGCGACCCCCTCGACATATCTCTTGGCTGCGGGCTATTCCGACGGGAAACCGTTCATCGTCGACATCGATCCCAACGGTTTGATCGGACACCACGAAGAGGGCGGCTTTCAGGCCGTCGGCAGTGGTTCGCCGATGGCGCAGCAGGCCTACGCCCTGCCCGCGCATTTTCAGATGACGAAGCGCAGTGTCGACTATGGGGTGGTGGCCGCCCTGCGCGTCCTCGACGCGCTCGACGCATCCTCGCCGAGCGTCGGCGGGCCGATGGACATCTGCCGTATCACACCAGCGGAGGCCAAGCACCTCGACGGGGACGAAGTCGCTCGGGCCCGTGAGCACGTGGACAGGTGGATAGAGCTGGAACACAAGGCGATCGACGAGTTGTTCGTCGATCAGTAGTTCTCCGTCCGCCCGGCCGGAGGTAGGTAAGCCTCGCCTCAGTTACTCGGGTAGGCTCGGCGGTCGATGACCGATATTGACCAGGCGCCATCACCCGTCCTGCCACGCGAGCTGACGTCGATATCCGACGAGGTCCGCGCCGTGGGTGCGCCGCCCACGCCCACGCTGGCCGAGCCCTACGACGTGCAGCTCGTCGACGCCGCAGCCGACGCCGAGATGGTCTCGGAGTGGATGAATCGCCCGCACCTGGTGGAGGCGTGGGAGTACGCCTGGCCGCCGCAGCGGTGGCAGCGTTACCTGCAGGCTCAACTCGACGGCGAGTACTCGCGACCGTTCATCGCCAGCTTCCGCGGCCAGCCGTTCGCGTACCTCGAGCTCTACCGAGCGGCGAAGGACTCGATCGCCCCGTGCTATGACGCCGATCCCTACGACATCGGTTTGCACGCGGCGATCGCCGAGCTGCGGTTCGTCAACCGGGGGATCGCGCCGATCATGTTGCCCCGCTTGGTCGCCAGCATCTTCGAGCTCGAACCGCGATGCCGTCGCATCATGTTCGACCCGGACCACCGCAACGTCGGAGCGCGCGGGGTCTGCGAACATGCGGGAGCCGAGTTCCTCGGTGAGCACGACATGTCGAACCGGCGCATGGCGTTGTATGCGCTGCCGCGTTCACCGTTCGACACGCCCGCTTGAACCGCGAGCAGTCGCGAAACCCCCCAATTTTGCGCAATTTTGGGGGGTTTCGCGTCTGCTCGCGGGAGTCATCGGCTGGCTCCCTCCAGATTGCGCTTGACCTCCAGCCGGCGCAGCTTGCCGGAGGACGTACGTGGCAGCGCACCGGGTTTCACGAACACGACATCTGCGGGCACCACGCCGCATTCCGACGCGACGCGTGCCACGACGGCACTGCGCGCCGCGGATTCGTCCTCGCCCTTGAATTCCGCCGTGATGACGAGCTTGGGGCGTGCCGTGGCCTCACCCGTGCCCGTCGCGACGACGCAACCGTCGCGAACACCCTCGATCTTGCCGGCCACGCGCTCCACCTCGGTGGGGAATATGTTGCGGCCCGCGACCGTGATGAGTTCCTTGGCGCGGCCGCAGATGACGAGGCCGTCGTCGATGAGGTAACCGAGATCTCCTGTGGGCAACCATTCCTGGGGATCGATCGGAGCTTCGCCGACGTAACCCGTCATCAGTGACGTGCCACGGACTTCGACCTCGCCGACGTCACGTCCTGTCACCTCGGTGGAGCGGGGCTCATCGGTGTTCACCCGGACCTCCATGCCCGGTATGGGGTGGCCGAGCACCGCGAACTGTCGGGTGGCCTCGCCCTCGTCGGTGGTGACGGTGACCTCGTCGAGCCGAAGTCCGGTGAACGGTACGGGAATGGTTACCGCACAGGTGGATTCGGCGAGTCCATAAGACGGGGCAAGCGAGTTCGGGTTGAATCCGAACCGGGCCAACTCGGTGGAGAAGCGTGCGTACCCCTCGCAGTCGATGGGCTCACCGCCGTTGAGAGTGAACCCGAGATTGCTCAGGTTCAGACCGGACAGGCCGCTGGCGTACTTGCCGATGATGTTGAACGCCATGTTCGGCGCCGCGGTCATGGTGGCCTTGCTCTCGTTCAGCCATGTGAGCCAGTTGAACGGGTTGCCCGCGAACGCCTTGGTGGGCGCCTGCCACAGCTCTGCCTGCGACAGCGTGGATACGAGCAGGAATGTCAGCCCCATATCGTGATAGAGCGGCAGCCAGCTATGCATGCGGCTGTTCTCGTTGATGTTGATTCGCGTCTGGAGTCCGCGGAGGTTGGCGATCGCGGCCGCGGGCGAAATCTGCGCCGTGCGTGGCGTTCCCGTCGATCCCGCCGTGCCCTGCAAGATCGCGGCATCTGCGGTGCGCGGGCCGTGGAAGGTGGCGGAACGGTGTGTGTGCGCGACCTCGGTGAGGTCGTGGACGACGAGGCCCTCGGCGTGTGCGCGCAGCAACTCCAACTCGGCGCCGTGGCTGAAGGCGGTCGTCACTCCGATGCCGCGGAATCGGTCCACGGTGCTCTTGGCCCATTCCTGAGGATCGGCACGCCGGATCGGGCCCGGCAGGATCGACAGTGCCGCGCCTGCGAAGAACGCGCCGGGAACCGCAGCGATGAACTCCACGGTCGGGTCGCCGACCAGCCCGACGGCCGTCGACCCGTCGTCGACGATGCGTTCGGCGATGTTCTCGGATCGCGCGTGGACCTCTTGCCAGGGGTGATGAATCCACTTGTCGTTCTCGGTATCGAGCACTGACAGCTTGGTCGGGGCACCCCGCATCGCAGCCGACAGCGCGTCGGCCAGGTCGGTCATGAGTTCGCCTGAGCGGCAAGCACCTTGGCGAGGATGGCCGCTTCGAGGTCACCGACGGTCTCGCAGCTCAGCAGGTCCTCTTCGGAAAGTGCCACGCCGAATTTGTCCTCGATGGCCACCATGCCGACCGCGAAGGCGACGGAATCGAGTCCGACGTCGTCGATGAGTCTGGACTCTCGGGTCACCCGGGCGATATCGACGTTCATGTCTTCGCGGAGGATTTCGGTGAGGGCGGTGCTCACCGCTTCGGGAGTAGTCGGCTTCACGGCGTGGGACGGTACACCGGAATCTGAGGTGAGGCTAGGCTTACCTTTGGTCTGAATCCCGCTTGCACGCTGCTCGAGCGGTACAGTCACCGCTGGTGATGGATCTTGCCCGAGCCAGGGACGCTCGAACCGCTATGCGGATAGTTCCTGTCGTCACCGCACCGAGGGGCTTCACATGACGGCGGATCAGCCGAATGTCGAGCGCGCTGATGGTCAGGAGGATCCGGCGCGCCCCATGGACGATTCGCACGCCGAGCTGCCTATCGATCCCGACGCTCCGGCGATTCCCATCCGACCGCTGCATCTACGCCCCTCGGCGATGGCGTGGATCTTCGCAGGCGGTATCGCCGGAACGGCGCTGCGGTACTACATCGAGAAGCTCATTCCGCACGACGGCGCATCGTGGCCGTGGGCGACCTTTCTGATCAACCTGAGCGGCGCCTTCGTCTTAGGCGGGTTGTTGGAGGGACTCACTCGGTTCGGCGATGACTCCGGATGGCGCCGACGCGCACGCCTGTGTGCGGGCACCGGATTCTGCGGCGCGTTCACCACCTACAGCACTTTCGCATTGGAGATCGTGCTGCTCGGCCGGCACGACCACTTCGGGACCGCGATCAGTTACGGCGTGCTCAGCGTCGTCGGTGGCGTGATCACCGCCTGGCTCGGCATCGTGGTGATGGCAAGTGTGCACCGCAGGAGGACGCGCGCATGATCGCCATCCTCGCCTTCCTCGCTGGAGCGTCCGGTGCGGTGACGCGGTTCCTGCTCGACTCATGGACAAAGGAGCGGTGGCGGTCACCGTTTCCGTTGGCCACCGTCGTCATCAACATCACGGGATCGCTGCTCCTCGGCGCTCTTGCCGGGGCTGTGATCTTCCACGGACAGTCCAGCATCTGGCAGACAGTGCTCGGCACCGGATTCTGTGGCGGGTACACGACGTTCAGCACCGCGAGTTTTGAAACCGTGCGACTGGTCCAACAGGGTCGGCGGATGCTGGCGTTGGTGAACGCCGTCGTGTCCTTGGTCCTGTCGGTCGCAGGCTGCGCGGGCGGATTCGCACTGATATGGGCGTTCTGAACTGGACGATTCCTCGGATGGAGGTGGCCCGAAGTGGACAACACCGAATTTGACAACACTGACGACGACGATTCCTCGCCGCCGGCCACAACCGAATTGGTCGTCGGGTGGGACCGCCAGCCCGCGAGTGCCGCCGCATTGCAGTTTGCGGTCGGTCTTGCTCGTCGCCTGGATGCCCACTTGCACGTCGTGCATATCGCCGACGTTGACGACCTGCCCGTGGATCCGGATGCGTGGGACTACGAAGAGCAGTTCCACGCCAGTCTCGAAGCTCATGCCGTTGGAGCGCGAGCGTTGCTCGATGAACTCGGCGCGAACTGGACGTATCACGCCATGCATGGCCGCCCACCCGATGTGCTTGCCGACATGGCCGAGGACGTCGACGCCCTGATGATCGTGCTTGGTGCGCCCCGGGGCGGCGTGCATTCGTTCATCGACTCTTTCGCCGGACAGTCCGTGGCACACCAGTTGACGCGCAAACACAGCCGCGCGGTGCTCTTGGTACCCGAGTAATCGGTCGAAATAGCGGAGACAGACAGTGGCCCAACACATCTATCTCGTCCGTCATGGTGAGACATCCCTCAACGCCGACGGCAGGCTGCGGGGTCTTGCCGATCCTGACCTGAACGACGTCGGTGAACGTCAGGCCAGCGCCGTCGCGGCCGCGCTGGCGAATGTCGACGCTGACGTCGTGGTGTCGAGTCCACTTCGGCGCGCAGTGCGCACCGCAGCCGCGATCGCTGCCAATGCTGGCGTTTCCCACCAGGTCGATGATCGGTTTAACGATCGCGACTACGGGAAGTGGACCGGTGCGGTGAAGTCAGAGGTCGTCGCCGAGTGGGGCAGCGTCGATGCGGCCCCCGGGGTCGAGCGGACCGAGACCGTGATGGCACGCGTTTGGCCGGCGCTGGACGAGTGGGGCGCGCGGGCGGAGTCGCGGCGCAAGGCGGTAGTCGTGGTGACCCACGATGCGGTGATCCGCCCGCTCCTGGCGCACATCGATCCGAGCCTGCCTGCCGTGTCTGTTCCCACGGCGTCATATCAAGTGCTTTCGTACGAGGCCGGAATCTGGAGCGTCGAGCTGACCGACCAGCCGTCGTTGGCGTGAATTCTCGGCGTCGCCTCGCAGCGCCCAGCCGAACCGGAGCAGAATCGAAGAATGGCCAATCCCCGCGCCGGTCAATTGGCGCAACCCGAAGACCTCATCGATGTGGCGCAGGTCGTCACGGCGTACTACACCATCGAACCCGACCCCGACAATGTCGATCAACAAGTCGTGTTCGGCACCTCGGGCCACCGGGGGTCCAGTCTCGACGGGGCATTCAACGAGGCGCACATCGTCGCGACGACGCAGGCCATCGTCGAGTACCGGCAGGCGCAGGGTACGTCCGGACCACTGTTCATCGGACGCGACACGCATGCGCTCTCCGAGCCCGCGTGGGCCTCGGCGCTGGAGGTGCTCGCCGGCAACGACGTCGTGGCGATGATCGATTCGGCCGATCGGTACACTCCGACCCCGGCCGTCAGCCACGCCATCCTGACCTTCAACGACGGCCGCGACGGCGATCTGGCCGACGGGATCGTGGTCACGCCGTCGCACAACCCGCCCCGCGACGGCGGCTTCAAGTACAACCCACCCAACGGCGGTCCCGCCGACACCGACGCCACCGGGGCAATCGCCAAGCGCGCCAACGAGATCCTGCGCGACGGTCTCAAGGACGTGAAACGCGTACCGCTGGCGAGTGCGCTCAAGACGGCGCAGCGTCACGACTACCTCGACGCGTACATCGCGGATCTACCCAACGTCGTCGATGTGCACGCGATCAGCGCCGAGGGAATCCGCATCGGAGCCGACCCGCTCGGCGGCGCGAGCGTCGACTACTGGGGCGCCATCGCCGAGCGGTACAACCTGAAACTCACCGTGGTCAACCCGCTCGTCGACGCGACATGGCGGTTCATGACGCTGGACACCGACGGCAAGATCAGGATGGACTGCAGCTCGCCCAACGCGATGGCGTCGCTGATCTCCAACCGCGAGAGCTATCAGATCGCCACCGGCAACGACGCCGACTCCGACCGGCACGGCATCGTGACGCCCGACGGTGGGCTGCTCAACCCCAACCACTACCTGGCCGTGGCGATCGACTACCTGTACAGCAACCGGCCCGACTGGCCGGCGTCCACCGCGGTCGGCAAGACCGCGGTCAGTTCGTCGATCATCGACCGGGTGGTCGCCGGGTTGGGCCGCAAGCTCGTCGAGGTGCCGGTGGGCTTCAAGTGGTTCGTCGACGGATTGCTCGGCGGCACCATCGGTTTCGGCGGTGAGGAAAGCGCAGGCGCATCGTTTCTGCGGCGCGACGGCTCGGTGTGGACCACCGACAAGGACGGCATCATCCTCGCGCTGTTGGCGTCGGAGATCCTCGCGAAGACGGGTTCCACGCCGTCGCAGCGGTATAAGGAGCTTGCCGAAAAATACGGTGCGCCAACGTATGCCCGTATCGATGCCCCCGCCAACCGTGAGCAGAAGGCCCGGCTGGCCAAGCTGTCGGCCGAACAGGTGACGGCCACCGAACTGGCGGGGGAGGCGATCACCGCCAAGCTGACCACGGCCCCGGGCAACGGCGCGCCATTGGGTGGACTGAAGGTGACGACAGAGAATGCGTGGTTTGCCGCGCGCCCGTCGGGCACCGAGGACGTCTACAAGATCTACGCCGAGTCGTTCCGCGGGCCCGAGCATCTTGCCGAGGTGCAGGAAGCGGCCAAGGAGGTGGTGAATAAGGTCATCGCGTGAGCTTCGACGTGGAGGGCGACTGTTCGACAGTGGCCGACAAGCCGAAGCTGCCGCGGGAAGTCTGGCTGCTGGTCGCGGCAAACGTGGTGGTGGCGCTCGGCTACGGAGTGGTCTCGCCGGTGTTGCCGCAGTATGCCCGCCACTTCGGCGTCAGCATCAGCGCGGCGACCTTCGTCATCACCGCCTTTGCCTTGATGCGGCTGGTCTCCGCGCCGCCGGCGGGTTGGTTGGTGCAGCGGCTGGGGGAGCGCCGCGTCTACATCAACGGCTTGTTGATCGTCGCGGTGTCCACCACCGTGTGCGCATTCGCGCAGACCTATTGGCAGCTGCTGCTGTTCCGGTCGCTGGGTGGGCTCGGCTCGGCCATGTTCTCGGTGTCGTCGCTGGCGTTGATGATCCGGATCTCGCCGCAGGACGCACGCGGCCGCGTGGCGGGGCTGTTCTCGTCGGGATTTCTCATCGGCTCGGTGGGCGGCCCGGTGCTCGGCAGCCTCACGGCCGGGCTCGGTCTCTCGGCACCGTTTGCGATCTACGGGGTCGCACTACTTGTAGCTGCCGGTGTGGTGTTCTTCAGCCTGCGGGGCAGCGACGGGCCCGTGTCGGACGAGGCAGCTGAGCCTGCCGTCACGCTGCGAGATGTATTGCGGCACCGCGCCTACCGCGCCGCGTTGTTATCCAATTTCGCGACCGGCTGGGCCGCGTTCGGACTGCGGATCGCTCTGGTGCCGCTCTTCGTCGTCGACGTCCTCGGTCGCTCCACCGGCGTCGCCGGTCTGGCGCTGGCGACATTCGCTATCGGCAACGTCTCGGTGGTCATCCCCAGCGGCTACCTGTCCGACCGGATCGGCAGGCGCAAGTTGCTCATCGCCGGACTGATGGCCGCCGCCGTGTCGACGAGCCTGCTCGGGGTGTCGTCATCGCTGGTGATTTTCCTCGCGACCGCCTACATATCCGGCGCGGCGACGGGCATCTTCGTCTCCCCGCAGCAGGCGGCCGTGGCCGACATCGTCGGCAATCAGGCGCGCGGCGGAACCCCGGTGGCCGTATTACAGATGATGGTCGATGTGGGGTCGATCGGAGGGTCGCTGATCGTCGGCCTGATCGCCCAGCACGCATCCTTCGGCTGGGCCTTTGCGGTCAGCGGCGCGGTCCTCTTCGTGGCGGCAATCGGTTGGATCTTCGCCCCGGAGACGCGGGGGCTACCGCCCGCCGGTCACACGCCGGCACGTCCGCTCGGACCCGAAGCCGCCGGCGAAGTGCCCTGATCTGCGATTTTGAAGCCATACTGCAGGTGGTGTAACTTCGATGGGCACGACTTCACGGGGCTATGGCGCAGTTGGTAGCGCACCACACTGGCAGTGTGGGGGTCAGGGGTTCGAATCCCCTTAGCTCCACCAGGCAAAACAGCACTCGATTGAGTGCTCAGAAGGTCGTTTGACGACAGTTCTGACGACAGTTCGGTTCATCTCAGCCGTGAGCAGGAGCGCATCGCCCCCTTCTCATCAGCTCCCGGATGGCCGCCACGGCGCTGTCGGTCAACACAGTCCGCCCCTGCGGCGTGACGGCCCCTGCGGTGTGGCGGGGTGATGGCCATGCCATTGGTCCCAACCAACCAGCGGCGGTCAGCGTCCCCGCTCCGATCGTCGAATTTCCGTCACGCTGCAGCATGATGCCTGCTCGCGAACCGTGAGCCTCCCGGCCGGGGCATGTCGTGTCTCGGCTGGCGATCCTACGACTTGTCGTATCCTGACCGCCGGGAGGCAAGAGTCGGTTGAACGCAGCTCAGAGCGGAGATAGCCAGGCTCCTGGGGGTCCCTCTAGTGGTCTTCGCGACATACCAGAACCCCTACATGGAGAGACTGGTGTCGCGCTGTCCGGGCCACCAATATCGCCCATGGCACGCATTTCCCTGTACGACGACGTCCAATGGGAACTATTCATCCTTGAATGGGTGCATGCCCTGAGATCCGGCTACGTTCAGGTCAAGCGGTTCGGTGGAGCCGGTGACAGGGGCGCGGACATTGCGGCGTTCAAGACTGCAAACGGCCTAGAAGGTGCTTGGGACTGTTTCCAGTGCAAGCACTATGCAGAACCTCTCGCCCTAGGAGACATACTTCCCGAGATTCTGAAGATCTTCGTGGCAACTGTTGTCGGAGAGTGCGTTCTGCCGGACAGCTACCAGATCTTGGCTCCCCGCGGTTGCAGTACAAACTGCGGTCGGATGCTCAGCAGCCCGCAGAAGTTGAGGAAAAAGTTCCTCGACCACTTGGCCGACGACGACAGCACCCTCGCGAGGGGCCTTGAGTCGGACCTCGTCTCTTCGGTTCAGGAACTGGCGTCGGTCACGGATTTCTCGATGTTCCGATCCGTCGAGCTGACTGATGTGCTTGAACTGCATAAGACAACTTGTTGGTACAGCGACCGATTCGCCACAGCGCTTCAGCCGCGACCCGCTCATGTGCCAGCTCCCGGTGACTTGGCGACACACGAACGGAGATACGTACAACAACTGGTTGATGTTTACGCCGAAGCACACCCCGAGGAAAGCCTCCAACCCGAATCAGTGGCATCAAATCCCAGAGTGGGCGAACGCTTTCGCCGCCACCGCGAGAACTTCTACAAGGCGGAGGCGCTACGAGTGTACGCGCGGGATTCAGTGCCGCCGGGGACTTTTGAGCGATTGCAGGATGACATTCATTCGGGTGTTATCGATGTAGTCGAGGACCACCACGCCACGGGCCTGAGACGTTTGACGAGTGTGCTTTCGCTAGTTGGACAGCTGGATCTGAGTCGGCATCGTCTGATTTCGGTGGTCGAGATCGATGATCGACAGGGCATGTGCCACCAGCTGGCGAACGTCGATCGGATTCAATGGATGTCGCGCAATGAATGACTACGACAATCGGGCACCGAACGGTCCAGCGGGCGACCGTCGGAGGCCGCAAAGCATCAATGAATCGCCGCTGAACGGCCCTTTGGAGGTCGGCATCCGCGTGTTGATGATCTTGACCCAGGCCTTCCCAGCTGAACTCGACCTGAATCAGCTTGTCCTGCTTGATCACTTCGTGCTCCACAGCAGGGACGTCGGTGGCCCTGAAAGTCTGCATCCGGCTCTGCCGATCCGTGCAGGCGAGATTGCGGCCAAGCGTGAATCTATCGAGGCAGGAATTGGTCTTCTGCTGAGGCTGCATCTCGCCGAGATTGCGGTTGGAATGAACGGGGTGCGGTTTCTTGCCGGCGACGGCGCCCTGCACTTCGTGGGAGTCTTGGGCTCGTCGTACTCACATCGCTTGCGCGATCGTGTCGGATGGGTGTTGGGAAGTTTTCCCGATCTGGACGAAGCGAATCTGCGACGGCAGACAAAGGCGATATTCGATTCCTGGTCCGAAGAATTTCACTGGCCCGATACGGACGGGAACAATGGCAAACCGCATTAGCCTGACGCATCTGACTTTCGTGGGGCCCGGCAAGGCTCCAGCGACGGTTGATTTCGGGCCACGAACGACTGTCATCCATGGTCCCTCTGACACAGGGAAGTCGTTCATTGTCGACGCCATTGACTTCATGCTTCGTGGTTCCACTCTTCGGGAGATTCCGCAGCGCGCGGGCTACAGCACAGTCCTATTGGGAATTCGGACGCCGACTGGTGAAGACGTCACGCTCACCAGGGGGGTCGAGGGCGGCAGTTTTGGCTTGCTGGAGGGAGTACTGTGCGGCGCTTCTCTAAAGCGATCGGTGAGAGGCTTTCCGCGTGGCAGGTCCCTGATGGTGATGAGGTCCGTTATGACCGGGATGAGCAGGATCTGATAGCGGGCGATCAATTACGCTCTGCTCACGGTAAAGGCGTTCGCGCAATCCTCCACTCCGCCTTCACCATTGGCCTTGCTCAGTATTGCTTTGAAAATGATCTTCCACACCCTGGATTTGTCGTTCTGGATTCACCATTGGTGACCTATCGCCCACCGAAGCCTGGCGAAGCCGTCGATCGTGAGGTTCTCGACATCGGCATTGCTGCGCGGTTCTACGACGACATTCAGCAGTCGGTTGGTGGGCAGGTCATCATCATGGAGAACATGGATCCACCATCTGGACTCCGGAAGGAGTCAACCGACGTATTTTTCACAGGCGTTGCGGGGGAAGGCCGATTCGGCTTTTTTCCGTCTCAGCCGTTGCCGTCGTAACCAGAGACCTTTGATATTTCGACAACGGCAACGTCATCGTCGGCTTGCGGCACTCGATCGCGCGTCGTTGCGGTCGACTTGTACGGACTCGAAGCTGAACGTATCCGCTGAATTCCATCAGGCGAACGCTACCCGGTTTCGTCGCCGAGGCTGTTGGAGGCGAACAGTGAGCCCATCGAGTCCAAAGCATCCCGTTGAACGGCTTCGATGACCTCGACATAGGTTCCCGTCGTCACCGTGATTGAGCTGTGGCGCAGAATCTTCTGAACCGTCGCCGGCTGAACTCCCATTGTGAAGAGCAGGGTGGCGCACGAGTGTCGGAGGTCGTGGACGCGAAGTTGCGGCACCTCCGCCTTCGCGCACAGGCTGTGGAACATTCGGTTGACGTTGCGCGGCTCCAACGCGCCGCCCTTAGGGGTCGTGAAAACCAGTCCCGTGTCGCGCCACGTTGATCCGGCGGCCAGGCGCTCCTCCAGCTGGCGCCGGCGGTGGTTAGTCAGAATCGGCACAAGCGTCCGAGGTACTGGCAGAACTGCGACGGATCCTTCAGTTTTGACGTTCTCAAGCTTCAGCTGGCCGTCCACGCGGTGCAACGCTCGCCTGATTGTAATCCGCTCAGCGTCTAGATCGACGTCGGACCATTGCAGCCCGAGCGCCTCACCACGACGGAGTCCCATCGACAGCGCGACTGCCCACAGTGCATAAAGTCGCGTCGTCTCAGCGGTCTTGAGAAAGCGCATCGCCTCAGCCCGCGTGAAAGAGCGCACCTTCCGGTCATCGGTCACGCGCAACTGAACGAGTCGGGCGACGTTGCGGCTTAACATCTCTTCGTCGACCGCATCCTGCAGAGCAGCCCGCAAAACGCGCAGAATGTGGCGAATCGAGCTGGCAGACAACGCGTCGTTGCAGCACTTGGCAGGCACGAGAGCGCAGCACCGTGCCTGCGACTTGCGCCCTCGCGCTGCGTCCTTCCCTTGGGCGCAGCATTGGCATCGGGTCTGCAATCCGGTCAGCCATGCGCGAATATGCGAGGCCTGCAGTGACTTCAGCTTCCGATTGCCAATTCCCGGGATGATGTGCAGGCGCACGTCGCCCTCATAGGTCGCATACGTCGTGCGCCGAACGCTAGGCTCCGCAATGTGCTCTAGCCAGTAGGTCATGTACTCAGCGACCGTCAACGTCGTTGTTGCAGTGGGTATGCCGCGTCGCTGTTGATCGAGAACCTTGCCGAGTTCGTCCAAGGCGGCACGCTCACTATCGCCGTAGACGCTGATGCGCTTCCGTCGTCCGTCCGGCGTGTCGACGAAGACTTTCGCCTCCCAGCGCCCATCACCTCGTCGGTACACGCCGCCCTGGCCGTTCGCGTTGCGACGTGCTTTCCCACCTGCAGCCATCACGCGGCTCCTTCAATCAAGCCGGATAGGTAGTCGTCGAAAGACTGCCGCACGATCCGCCGGCACCTACCGATCTGTACCGATCTGACACGTCCGTCCCAGATCAGCCGGTACACCATCCATCGACTGACTGCGAGACGATCCGCCGCGGCCTGCACGGTGATCAGCTCAGCACTGAATTCAGTATGCATCCGTTTTCCTCTCCGTGTGGAAGTAATTCGGAATGCCGGCGTACGGCTTGTGGGGGTGAAGTAACACATACGGGTTGTGCTGCGGGCGAGGCAATTTCAGCTATTCGCAGGGTCCCGGGACCGGTCTTCTCGCGATCGAATACGGGCGTAGTCATGTCGACCAGTCTGGTGGCGAGGATTGATCGTGCGTCCAGCGATTCGCACGGACGATGTGGCGATGTTCGATCATTCGGTGCGCCGCAGACACGACCAAAGTGCGTTCACCGAGATTGCCCAGCCCGGCTCGATCGAATGTCCATTCCACTTCTTCTTCGGCACCGTGAAGCGCCCGATCATGTTCGTCGGTCGCGAGGTCTGAGCGGTGGCGTTGCTCCCGAGTCCACTCAGCTCGATGCTCGCGCAGCGCACTCATCGTGGTGGAGAACAGCCGGGATTTGGTGGTGATATGCCCACGAAAGCCGAGAGTGTGCAGCCAGCGGTCTATCTCCGAGTAGGCGCCATGATCGGCTAGATCGAGAATTGTGGTCAGAATCGCCCGGATATGTGTGGGGACGTCTAAATCGGGAACGGCGAGCGGTGACATCCGTCGGACCCCAACGCCGAAGTCGGCGACGGATTTGGTCACGTACTTGGCCAGGTAGGCCGGGACCGACCGACGCGACTGGCGAGGTGTTGCCCCGCCGCAGTCACTACTGTCCGACCGCAATGGCCGCGCATCCGTCTGAGTGCCGAACTGTATTACACGGCTACTGATTTCAGCGCCGTGTGCTGGGGCGGCGACAGTGAGTGCGACGCCGCTTGCGGCCTGATGGATTAGGAGGGCCAGGTCGGTGGCTGTGATTGAGGACTTGGGTGGTGTTGGGGCTTGGCCCGGCTGTGGCGGCTCGTCGAGGCGGATTACGGCGTGGAAGTGCGGGATCGCCCGACGTTGCATCTCGGTCACCTTCACGAAATTGATTCGGGCAGCGGTGGGGGATTCGCCGAGCGCGCGTAAGCGTCTACGCAACAGCCGGCGCAGGGCGATGGTGAAGCGCCGCCACAGTTCAGGGGCATGCCAGGCGAACAGGACATGCCCCATGTAGTCGTAACAGTCCTCGCAGAGCGGCTGACCGACATGAGCATCGCCCTCGTGGTGGATGGAGCTGCACCACAGGGGTCTCCCGTGCTGGCAACGTTGGTGGGCATTCCGGCCCCGGTCGTGGCACCGCCGAGCCTGGCCTCGCTGGCCGTCATCGCGTGTGGTGTGCACGGCCCCGAAACTGGGCGCGGTCAGCGTGACGAACACCTGAGGGTGTTCGGCGACTGTGGGCGGCAGATCGTGATGGCCACCGTGCACGCCGGCGTGTACGAGTTGCCAGGTATCGCGGGCATAGAGATCAGAGCAGGACGGGCAGGCGACAGCGCGTCGGTTGTTGCATCGGGTCCACACCCGAAGCTCGCGACCGAAGCTGTCGGTTCCTGTCAGACGGATCGGATTCGCACAGAACCCAGCATTCTCCGCTTTATTCCACCAGGTCTCGAAGTCGCGGGAGGCGGCGCGACGCACCATCTGCGCCACCACGCCGATGGTGTCGGTACCGGCCGGAAGGCCTGGCAGTGTCGAAACCGCAATGCCCAGCGCAGCAGTGGTCACGACTGGCGACCTTCAGTCTCGGCGGTCCGAGGATGCGCTCTTGTGGGGGCAAAGCGAGCGACGAGATCATCAATGGCGGAATCGGTGACGTGGAAGGCCCGAACTCGCAACGGTTCAGCGTTGCCGTCAGTGCAGACGTAACCGACACCGGGAGTACCGGTGGAGATTCCATCACACAAGGCGCCGGCTTCTCGGGCGGCGGCTCCGAGCACCATCGCGGTCTGGGTGGCTTCACTCATGCGCAGCCCGACCCGGATGGAGAAGAGCTGCCGGATGGGCAAAACATCTTTAGACGGGTCCTGTACCGCGGCGACCACCGAGATACCGACTGCGCGGCCCTGGGACAGCAGCAGCCCCAGCAGCTGCTCAACCTCGGCGCGTGTTCTGCGGTCCCCGAGATAGGCAGTCAGCGAGGCGATTTCGTCGATAATCAATACAATCAGTGGTGCGGAGACACTCGGAGTGTGAAGCCGAGTCTTCCCCCGCAGCCGTTGCGCACGTTTCTGCATCACCGCGACAACCGCCCGCAGCGCAGCGAGTGTCTGTTCACCGTTGTCATGGGCGAGCGAGGTGAACAACACTTGTCCGCGCCCGAACTCCATCCCTCCCTTGGGATCTACGACGACGAGGCGTGCGCAGCCCGCCCGCACGGCGGGGCCGACGGCGGCAATGATTGACCAAAGCACCGAGCCCTTGCCCGAGCCGGTCGCGCCTGCGACCAAGATGTGCTGTCCCAGTAGCGGTAGGCGCCAACGCTCACCGGCCTCGGTGAGCCCCACCCACAGGCGGGACAGGTCCGGTGTGGTGCCCCTGGCCGGACGAGGAAGTTGGATGGGTGTCGTCAGCGGATCGCCGTGATGGGCGGTGATGCGGATCGAGCCCGGTCGGGTCGAGCGAATGGTCACCCGCTGGGCGCTCAGCGCTTCGGCTAACGCGTCACCTCGGGATTGCCAGTCGGCCAACGACTGGCCCGTGAGGATGCGTACCTCGAGAACGTCGCTCGTGACACCGATCGTCACCGAACGCAGAATCGGCACCATGACGTGACCGTCGAGACCGGCGGTCAGGCCACACAGCGTGCAGACCGTGGCCCATCGGCCTCGATAGATACCCCATGTGCGCCACTGGACCCGCAGACGTACCGTCACCCACTGACGGAACGTTTGGGGGGATAACAGAAACCAGCTGAACAATGCGAGAGCCGACCAGATCGCCGCCAAGAGGCCGACCAAGGGACCGCAAGTGACGGCCATCCAGACGCTTGTGATGGCCGGAATGCTGATCATCGGAAACAACACCGACGCCCATACCAGCGCAGCAGTCGCTTTGCCAAGCGCCGTGGCTGCACGGAGGGCAATGTCATCGGAGTCCGAGTGGTTCGGAAGAGAGCGGTTGGAGCGGTGAGCTCGTGGGTGGCCAGGCATGGCAGACCTTCCGGCAGGCTTGCGGGATCGGGGTAAGGAGAGGCTTCGGCCGAGCGGGCGCAGCACCACCGTCTCTTGGTGTTGCGGTGCTGCGCCCACTCGACGAAAGGGTCAGGCGGCCGGCTTGCTCGTGCCGCCGGGTACGCCGCTCGGTGACGCATTCCGAGGTGCGGCAACGACTCCCGCCAGTGGTGCACCTGAAGCGCGGATCGCTTCAGCGCGGAACGCGACTCCGCTGCGACTGTCCTGGCTCCACGGCAGGGCAACCAAGCCCTCGATGTGGATCGGCTGCCCGACCGTCACATTCGGGTCGCCGGCAACCGTCACGGTGATGACGTCGCCGCCCGTGGAGTCCAGCGCCATCACCTGGACCTGCCACAGCGGCAGACCCGTCTCGCGATCCAGCTTCGGCTGGCCGGTGTCAAACGCGATCCGCTGTTCGGGTGCCCGCGTGCACACAAATGACACACCGCCGGTGTTAATACGTAGTTTCATTCCAACTGTCCTTCCTGCTGTTTTCTCGCGACCGCTCGGCCGCGACCACCAGTTCAGGCGGACAACTCGGACATTCCCAGGGCATCAGTTAGACAAAGCGGACAGACGCCTGGACAACGCGGACACTCGGACGACAATCGCGCGCCAACTTTTGTGCTTTGGGCGTCGCTAACGCTGGCACCGCGCTCCTAGCATGAGCAGATCGAGAAGCTACCTGTTCCTAACCACGCACTGACGACGCGAATGAGTGAAAAGGGTTTCAGCGAAGCCAGACTCGCAACAGCCGCCGGTGTCGACGTCAAGACGGTGGGCCGCTGGGTCAGGGGTGAATCACTGCCCCAGGCGGTCAACGCGCGCGCCACCGCCGACGCACTGGGCTGTGATCCGCAGACGCTGTGGCCAGACATCTTTCCCACCCTGCGCCCACCTGGTACCGGCACGGTCGCGGTCAGTGTGTACCGAAGCCGCGCGGACGTCCCTGTCGCCGTGTGGACCCAACTGTTCGGCGGCGCCGCCGAGCAGATCGACATCCTGGTCTACGGGGGCACCTTCCTCTTCGACGGCATTCCCAGGTTCTGCTCAACGCTCGCAGTCGCGGCCGAACGCGGAGTCGCCATTCGCTTCATCGTGGGTGATCCCGATTGCGCTGCGGTAAGCCAACGCGGGGAAGAGGAGACGATTGGCTCAGTTCTAGCAGCTCGCTGCCAGATCACACTCGCACGATTGGCTTCACTCGCCGACGCCCCAGGCTTGGAGGTGCGCACACACGCCACACCGCTGTACACGTCGATGTTCCGCGCGGACAACACCCTGATTGCCAACCCGCACCTATACGGTGCTCCCGCCAGCGACAATCCCGTCCTCTTTATTCGACGTGACGACGCGCCCGAGCTGTGGCGCGATCACCAACTCTCTTTCGAACGGGTGTGGAACACCGCCCAACCATTACCCACGCACGCCTGACCTGCCGATTGGAGAACCGTATGGCCCGGACCGACTACTACAACGATCCCCACGCGCCAGCCGCAAACAGTGTGGTGCCCTCCACTACCGCCGTCGTCACCGATTCACATGATCGCATCGTGCTAATTCGCCGCCGCGACAATAACCTTTGGGCATTGCCGGGTGGCGCAATGGAATTGGGCGAATCCATCGTCGACGCGGCGGTTCGTGAAGTGAAAGAGGAAACCGGTCTCGACGTCGAGATCAGCGGACTCATCGGCGTCTACACCAATCCTCGCCACGTTATGGCCTACGCCGACGGTGAAGTCCGTCAACAGTTCTCGCTGTGCTTCACCACCCGGCTGCTCGGTGGACAGTTGCGAGTCGACTCGGAAAGCACCGACATCGCCTGGACGTCACCAGGCGAACTTGCATCTTTGGACGTCCACCCCTCGATGCGGCTGCGCATTCAGCACTACCTTCAACGCCGCGACAGCCCATACCTCGGGTAGCCCGGCAAGGTCGTCTCTAGCCGGCGGAGGCACTAACTCGTGCTGCCGCCGCCAACAGGCTCGGCGCCGCCCGCTCGATCGCACGATGCACAGGATCCCCATCGGGGTAACGCGACAGGATCTCCGTGACTCGATCTTCAGCTCGCACAGGCGAGCCCTGCGGGCCAGTGGTCAAGTCCGCGCACGTCAGCACGTCTAGTAACAACGACGGAGGTGCCGTGAACTCGGCCAGCGCGTCTAAGAGGCCGCGCTCCCGCGCCTCGAACACCGCGCCCGTGTGATAGGCCACCAGCGAGACCACCACTGCGGGAAAGCCCTCGTCGCGGACGAACACTGCGCCGTCGACGGGGTGGAAACCAGTCGATCGAACTGACGGCGCATAGCCAACATCGTGAAGCCACGCGGCAGCCACCACCGCGTCGGCATCCATGGCGCCCAAGCCGACGACCAATCGCTCCGCCGTCGCCGCGACTCCGCAGACATGGGCCCACCGATGCGGCAGATCGGCCAGTCGCTCCTCGGCGATCGCCCGTGCACGTGCCGCGTCCGTCACCACGATGCAAGTCTACGAATGTGCCCGACACAGCACCGACGCGATTTGGGCGAAAGATCCACGCCGCGGCGGCTCCCGTCCGCTGGCGCTCCCGTCCGCCACCACGGACCGAAAAATGCCTATCGGATCGAGGCTGTGAGAACTTTCTCTACTGTTATCAAGAACAGGTTCTCAGCCCACTTCGGGATCGCCATGAGTGGCGTCCACAAAGCGGTCGATGGCCCTATCGATTCGATCCCGAGCGACTTCACCCGATATTCGCCCACTGCTGAACGCCGCCAAATTGGCAAGCCACACATCAGCGATCAGCCCCGCTAGTCGCTGGTCTCTGACCGTGGGCTCGCCGCCGCTCAAAGTCCTTGCCAGCAGACCTTCAATGACGTCGATCGCTTCATCGGTGGCTGCGGCGGCGGTGTGGTCGGCGAGGACGAAGGCGCGCGTCACCGCCTCGGTCAAGCGCGGGTCTTGGTTGCCATTCGGTGTGCAGGCAGTCGACGAGCAAGCGAAGGCGTTCGCGCGGTGTCGACGCGGTGACGGTCCAATCGCGGCTGTTTCCAAACTCTTGGAACTCGCGGGTCAACGCCGACACCAAGAGGTGGATCTTGGAGGGGAAGTACCGGTACAGCGTGCTGACGCCGATTCCGACCTGCGCGGCCACCGCGCGAACGTGCACAGCCTCGTAACCGCCGCTAACTGCCAGCATCATCGCGGCATCTACTGCACTGTTACGGCGGTACGTGTCGACACCGCCAAGGTCGGCCGCCCTATCGGGGCGATGCTGCCTCAACTTCGAAGCCATGCTGCCAACGCCACGCTCAGACGCTGTGATCACCAATTGGTTGGTGAAGCGCGCCGGCTAGCCGATCAAACAGGTCCTCGAATCCGCTCACGTCGCCGTGCGCAGCGAAATGATCGACACCCACCGTCACGAAGACTGCGCTGGCGGTGAACCGGGTGATGCCATCGTGACTGACTCCCGTTCCGCTGACGTGAAGAGCACGTCCTTGGCGGCCGGTGATCTGGGCAGTAATCCTGTGCGGTTCGTGCAACGGGACAGGTCGCAGATACTCCACTGTCAGACTGCGTGTCACCGCGGGCGTGCCGGCCACCCACAACGTGAAGCCCAGTACGTCGTCACAGGCTGTCGCTACTGCGCCGCCGTGCGCCAGTCCTGGGGCGCCGATATGGCGCTCATCGAACGTCACATCGCTGTAGACCTCGTCACCGTCGCGATAGACAACCAGCTGCAATCCATGCGAATTCGCGGGCCCGCACCCGGTACACGTCGAGGTATGCGGAGGCAGTAGATATGGCCCCGGATGTGCTGTGTCACCCATCGTCATCCCCTTGTTTCGCACTGATTCGCGATATCGTCGGGCCCGCACCGCAACTGCAACGAGCCTTCGTTTGGCAGCTTCTGGACGCACCAAGACCCTCCCGCGTAGACACGACGGCCATGCCTACCGACCAGGGTGTTCTCCGTAACCGCGGACAAACCTACGAACAGTTTCGCTACGCTACTCTTGGTACCATACCTTGACGCCTGCTGGAAACGCCGCCCGCAGGTCCCATTTTCCGAAGGGACAACGCAGTGAGCACTCAACCGGCGGCATACGCAGACGACGATGATGACATCGACCCCCGCCGGATCAGGTCGCGTAACCGACTGCTCGACGCGGCGGCGGCACTCCTCACCACCGGGGGAATCGAAGCCGTCACGATCGACGCGGTGACCAAAGCCTCCAAGGTGGCTCGCACCACCCTCTATCGGCATTTCGCAAGCTCATCACAGTTGCTGGCGGCCACATTCGAGCGCCTGCTGCCGCACGTCACTACACCGACACCCGACGAGGGGTCGCTGCGGCAGAGGCTGATTGAAATCCTCAGCCGGCAGGCCGCACTCTTTGCCGATGCCCCGATCCAGGTCACCACGCTGGCTTGGGTCGCCCTTGGGCCCACCGATCCTGCTGCTGACGGCACCGCAGATGAGGACAGCCCGGCTGGCAGCCTGCGTTCTAGGGTCGTCGAGCAATACCGCAAACCGTTCGACGAAATCCTGTCGAGCGACCAGGCTCGCGAAGAACTTGACGAATTCGACCTCGAATTGGCTGAGTGCCAGCTCGTCGGTCCGCTGGTCTTCGCACGCATGACCGGACTCTGCACCATCAGCCGTGACCAGTGCGTCCGCATCGTCGACGACTTTCTGGCCGCACACTCACGCACCCGAACCGAGGCGTGACGGCGAATTGGTAGGTGCGCCGGCGGTTCGCCTGCGGCTTGTCGTCGCTGGGACCGGGCGGCTCGCACTGGGCCTGGCTGAAACTTCCTGGTGACCCTGCGTCATCGCCATCCGCCAGCCGCGCTGAGAAAACGCTACTAACAGTTTCAAAACGCTATGTAGCGTTGTGCTACTATAGGTACACTTATGAGGTTCAGTCGACCACGATCCAGTGAGCCCGTCATATGAAAACCCCTGTCCGCGTGAGTCGTTCGTCGAATCGCGCCGCTGTTGGTCGCACGCTGAATCACTGGCGGCACCATCCACCGTTACGAACGGCCGGGACCGTGGCGCTGGCCCTGGTCGTAGTAGTGGTATCGACGGTCTACCTGCAATTTCACGGTGAGTTCACTCCGGCCATGCACTTGACCCTGGTGTCGGATCGCGCTGGGCTGGTCATGGAGCCCGGGGCAAAAGTGACCTACAACGGCGTCGAAATCGGCCGGGTCGCCGCGGTGCGCGCGATCCAGCAAGATGACACCACCAAGGCGAAACTGTCCCTGGACGTCGCTCCAAAGTACATCGAGCTGATCCCGGCCAACGTGACCGCCGAGATCAAGGCCAGCACGGTATTCGGCAACAAGTATGTAGCCTTCCGTAGCCCGTCGAGACCGGCATCTGCGCGCGTGTCGAGCTCGCAGGTGATCGACGTCTCGCACGTGACGACCGAATTCAACACCCTGTTCGAAACCTTGATGTCGATCGCGCAGAAAGTCGATCCCGTCAAACTCAACCTGACTCTTGCGGCCACCGCCGAGGCACTGGACGGGCACGGCCTCGACTTCGGCCGATCAATCATCGCGGGCAATGCTGTCCTCGACGACATCAACCCTGAAATGCCGCAGATCCGCGAAGACATCAAACGCCTTACCGACCTCGCCGACGTCTATGCCCAATCCTCACCCGATTTCTGGAAATTCCTCAACAATGCAGCGACCACGGCAGGCACCGTCAATGAGCAGCGAGCCGATCTCGATGCGGCGCTGCTGGCTGCCGCGGGCTTCGGCAACGCTGGCGCTGACATCGTGGGGCGGGGAAGTCCCTACCTGGTGCGAGGTCTGGCTGACCTGGTGACGACCACCGGCACCTTGAACACCTACAGTCCCGAATTCCTGTGCAGCATAAGAAATTATGCTGCGATCCTGCCGCAGACTGTTGAATCCGCAGGCGGCAACGGCTACTCGATCGACTTCCGTATCGGGCTCACCGGTGCGCCGAATCCGTACGTCTATCCGGATAACCTGCCCCGTTCCAATGCGCGAGGCGGCCCGGGCGGCGCCCCTGGATGTTGGCAGACAGTCACCAAGGATTTCTGGCCCGCCCCTTACCTGGTAGCCGACACCGGCGCATCACTGGCTCCCTACAACCACCTCGAACTCGGGCAGCCATTGCTTACCGAATATGTGTGGGGACGCCAGGTCGGTGAAAACACCATCAATCCCTAGGACGAGCAGGCCTGCGGACCCACCGGTCCACGACTACGTCGAAGCGGCGCTCAGCGGCCTCGATACATAGAATCGTCATATTCCGATGGAACTGGGAGACAGCGACATTGGGGCGGCATGCAGTCGCTCAGGAAGCGCTTCCTCGCCGGACGCGTAAGGGAATCGAAACAGGTCCTCGCAGTGAAGGATTGGTACCCCAGCGCACGGGTCCAGCAAGCTCCAGGCCGTCGAGTTCGTCCAGCAGATGGTCCACCGCTGTGATCACTTCGAGTCGTGCGAGATGAGCGCCCAGACAAAAGTGAAGTCCATGGCCGAATGCCAGGTGCCCGGTCGTGTCGCGATGAGGGTCGAACCGATCGGGGTCGCTGAACTTCGCCGGGTCTCGGTTCGCCGAGGCATAGAAGAGCAACGCCTTTGCGCCCTTAGGGATTACCGTGTCGCCGATCCGATAGGGCGCGGTAGCGGTTCTGGTGACCCACTGCACCGGCGAGCCCCAACGCGCGGTCTCCTCGACCGCCGGGCGAAGCAGGCTGCGGTCGGCTTTCAACGTCAGGAAGAACTCGCGGTCCTCGGCGAGCCTGACGAGCAGCATGCCCAACAGGTTTGTAGTGGTCTCGTTGCCGGCGACCAGAAGGATGAGCGCGTAGAAGAAAGCTTCCTGATCGCTGAGCTCGCCGGATTCTTTGGCTGCCTGCAACCAACCCAAGAGATCGTCTGCCGACGTGCTGGACCGCCGGCCCATCTCGACGTCTATGAAGCTGCGCATCTGCACGTAGGACTGAAGTAGCGAACCGACGTATCGCATGACCTCGTGCACCGACCGCGGTCCGAATAGTCTCGCGAACTTGTTGGATACGGTGCGAAAGGCCGGCCACTGAGGATGGGGAATACCCAAGATTGTGGCAATGACGTTGATGGGCATGGGGATCGTCAGCGCCGCGACCATGTCAATGACGTCGCCGTCTCGCAGTGGCCTGATCGCCTCATCGGACAACGCGCGAATATCTGTGGCCAGAGTCTGTACCGAACGCTTGCTGAACATGGGCGCGGTCAGATGCCGCAGGCGGGTGTGATCGGGTGGGTCTGTGGTGAGTACAGCACTGGTGACAAACGACCGCAGCATGATGCCGTCCCTCGACGAGAACACCTCATTGTTGCGAACGGCCTTGTGCACGTCCTCGTAGCGCCCCATCATCCAGACGCCGAGCCGCTCGTTGACGACCACCGGATGCTCACGAATGCGCAGCAGCTCGGGATAGGGGTCGGCGATGTTCTCGGCGAGCGTCGGATCGAATGTGGTTCGTGGCACCGACTTCGGCGCCGATGCAGTGCGTGGGCGCCGTAGATCGCGGTAAGCCCCTGTCGCAACCGGACGCCACAGATCAGTGACGGAGCTGCGAGTTGCAGAAAGCACCGCGCGTGGTGGGGGCCGTAGAAGATCCGTCGACATAACATGACGTTAGGCCGGTCGCAATGGCTCGATAATGACAGAATCAGACAGACATTTGATATTTTCAGACACATGCCTAGTCCGATGGCCCCGGTGTGGGACGTGGCGCGCTCCTCGGCGCCGGGTCGACACATCTTGGAGACCGCGGTACACCACGGCCTCAATCCTGAAATCTGTTTGTCTGGAACAGGACTCACGTCGCAGGGGTTGAGGGACCCGACCAGCGAGATGCATGCGAGTCAGGAACTGACGATGATTCGCAACCTGATCGGCCGACTCGGCGATCAACCGGGACTGGGTACGGAAACCGGTGCGCGCTACACCTTCGCCGACATGGGCATTCTGGGTTATGCACTGATTTCGAGTCCAACCGTTGGGGACGCGATAGACGTCGCCTGCCGGTACGCCGCACTCAGTACCGTCTACCTGAGTCTGGCCGCACCAGAACTCAACAACACCGAAGCGGTCATCGGTCTTGATAACGCCCAGGTTCCTCCCGATGTGCGGAGGTTTCTGCTCGAACGCGATTTTGCAATGTTCCTGCAGATCTTGCCGCCGCTCATGCGTGGCGTTGACGCGCCGATCGCGATGCGACTGGAGGTGGCGGATCTGCAGCTGCCGGCAAGTCTGGTGGAGATCGACAACGTGACGGTCACTGTGGAGAACGCGGTGCGCAACGCCCTGATTGTCCCCGCTGATCTGGTGAGCCAACCGATGCCCGCGCCAGATCCCCAGACTGCGGCGATCTGTATCCGCCAGTGCGAGGAGTTATTGAACCGTCGACGAACCCGTCGTGGCATATCAGCCTGGGTGCGGATGCGGATGATCCAAGATTCGACCCAGATCCCATCCATGGCGACCATCGCGAGGGAACTCTGCATCACCGATCGCACGTTGCACCGTCACTTGGCGGGAGAGGGAACCAGCTACCGCGCACTCGCAGACGAGGTTCGCGCAGCGCTGGCCGCCGAGCTGTTGAGTTCGGGACTCACTGTCGAGGAAACTGCACGCCGACTTGGCTATTCGGAGACGGCCGCATTCACTCGAGCCCATATTCGGTGGAATGGGCGCCCACCCAGTGAGTCCAAGCGCCGTGGGCGGTCAACGGCTCAAACGTGATGTGAGGGCAAGCTGCATGCTCACGCGCCGACGTCGACTGTCGGGCGGTATCGCGACGGTGCCGCAGTCCTTGGTCTAGTGGCGAGACGTTGTGGCCACCAGCTCCGTTCGCGCAGCAAAGTAGCGATGGCGGGTACGGTCAGCGTCCGGACCAGGAAAGTATCCAACAGCAGTCCGCAGCCAATGATGAGGCCGGTCTCGATCATGATCGCGACCGAGCCGATCATCAAGCCGAACATGCTCGCGGCGAAGATCAGGCCGGCGGAGGTGATGACCGAGCCTGTGGTGGCGACCGTCCGTAGAACGCCGATACGCAGATTGCTGCCGCTCTCCTCCCGCAGTCGCGATACCAGTAACATGTTGTAGTCGGCACCGACTGCCACCAGAATGATGAAGGCTAATAGCGGTACAGGCCAGGCGATTTCATGACCGAGTATCCATTGGAAAACGATGACTCCGATGCCGAGTGAGGCGAGGTAGTTCAGCACCACGGTGCCAAGGAGATACAGCGGTGCCACGAGCGCGCGCAGTAGCACCACCAGGATGAGTCCAACGATGACCAGGGTGGCGATGGCAAGTTGGATGAAGTCGGACGAGAGCAGACGCTGGATATCAGAATTGACCGCGGGGAAGCCGGCGACAGAGATCGTGGCGTTCGCCAGCGAGGTGTTCGGCCTGGCTCCATCGGCGACTTGGGTCATCTGGCGGGCAAGGTCCATCGCTTCGACGCTGTAGGGATCGTTGCTGGTCTCCACTGCGAATCGCGCCGTTTTCCCATCGGGTGACAGGAACTGCTTTGCGACGTCGGCGAATTGGCGGTTCGCAAAGGCGTCTGCGGGCAGGTAGAAGCCGGACGCGGCATCCGAACCCGCGGACGCGCGAGACGAGTTCTGAAGCTGGGTGGCGATTTGGCTCATACCGGATAGCATCTCAATATTGCTGTCCGCCAGCGTCTTTACCCCATCGGCCAGCGC
>JBIQHU010000218.1:0-1599 GCA_044508395.1 Mycobacterium sp.
CGCTGCGCCAGGACTTTTGCTCCGTTCGGTGGGCCCAGAAGATGGTCCAGCGGCACCCGCACATCGCGATAGATGATGTGGTTGTGGTTGCGGGGTTCCGGCATGATCTCGACGCCCGGCGTATCGCGCGGAACGATGAACATTCCGTTGGTGCACATCACGAACAGGATGTCGGCGACGCGGCCCGCAGAGGTGAACCACTTCTCTCCGTTGATGACCCACTCGTCGCCGTACTGCACGGCCGTGGTCTTGAACAGGCTCGGGTCGCTGCCGCCCTGGGGTTCGGTCATCGAGTACGCCGAGAAGATGTCCTGATTGAGCAACGGCTTGAGCCAGCGTTCCTTCTGTTCCTCGGTGCCGTAGGCGGCCAGCATCTCCATGTTGCCGGTGTCGGGGGCCGACGCCCCGAACATGTGCGGCGCACCCGCATAACGCCCGATGACCTCGTTCAGCAAACCGAGCTTGAGCTGCCCGAAGCCGGGCCCGCCGAGTTCGGGATCCAGGAAGATCGCCCACAAACCCTGGTCCTTGACCTCCTGCTGCAGTTCGCGGACATAGGCTTTCACCGCGGGGTCGGGCACGCGCACCGCGTGGGGAAAGATGTGGTCAAGCGGCTCGACCTTCTCCTCGCAGAACTCCTTGACCCAGTCGAGCTTCTCCTGAAACTCCGGTTCGGTGCTGAAATCCCAAGCCATGCAGTCCTCCTCGGCTGCCGTCGGATGCCGCCGACGTCAGTGTGTCATCTGACAGACGCTACGCCCGGTAATCGGCTCGAAGAGGGCCGGCCACCGGGGCCCGGATGGTTTGAGTTTTCGGGAACTGGATAGTCAACCAGGCGTCGGGTCCATCGATGTACTCACGAGACGGAGTTTCCCATGATCATCCTCGGCATCATCTTGTTGATAATCGGCTATTTCACCAGCCTCTCGATCCTCTACACCATCGGCGGAATCCTCGTCGTCATCGGCGTCGTGTTGTGGATCCTCGGCGCAGTCGGGCGCCCGGTAGGCGGCAGAAAAGTCTGGTTCTAGCCAGGCCGCAGCGACGGCGCCGCACGTCGATACCCGCGCCGCAAGCGGTGCAGCGCGGGTATCGCGTGGTGGGTCAGCGCGGCACCGTAGGAATCGGAGTATTCATCCACCACGCTGACGGCTTGCGCCAAAGTTCGCCAATCAGTAGGTCTTCAGTCATGACCTGAATCCGGAGGCTCTCGGATTTGTCGGCCATTTCCTTCTCAGTGATGCGGCCTGCTTCGTAGTCGGCTTTCAACTGCCTGTCGCCGACGAGCCAGCGCGCGATGTTCGTTCGGCCCCGCTCCCGAAGGTACTGCTGCTCCTCCGGAGTGAGGGGCGGATTTTCGCTATAAACGGGACCCGTGCGTATCAATTCCTTCTCCTCGGGGGTGAGCAAGGAGTTGGATTCGTAAGAGCTTCCGTCGAAGTCGGATGCCGGGAAGACGGTGGGGGCAAGAATCGACGCGCCCGATGGTACGTGGGTCGTATCCGATTCGTCATTGGTTCGTGCAGTCTCATTAGTGGTCTGCGGGCCGTCACCGACCGTGACGGTGGGGCCACCCCCCGTGGCGGAGTTCGAGGTGTC
>JBIQHU010000218.1:1699-5577 GCA_044508395.1 Mycobacterium sp.
TCAGTGGTCTGCCGGCCGTCACCGACCGTGACGGTGGGGCCACCCCCCGTGGCGGAGTTCGAGGTGTCGTTGGTTCGTGCAGTCTCATCAGTGGTCTGCCGGCCGTCACCGACCGTGACGGTGGGGCCACCCCCCGTGGCGGTAGTCGACGGATCCGAAGAATCCTTCGCCGTGGTCGTCGAGTTGCTGGCCGACGGAGCCGTGCCGGTCGCCTGCCCACTGTCGGAAGGTGCCGACCCACCGGCCGAGGTCGAGCTCGCCGACGAGTCGGACGCCGAGGACGTGCTGGACGTGTCGGCGTTGGCCAGGCCGACGCCGAGGCCGATCGCCGCCAAGCCTAGGCCCCCAACGAATGCGCTGGTGGCTGCGATTCTCTTGATGGTGTCGAGGTTGTTCACGGGGATGGCCTTTTCGTTGTCTTCTCGGGTTGAGTAGAGAATCGGGCAGAAACCTCAACGAAAACTCAAAGGGCTGCGAGCCTGGCGTCGTGGTTTCTTCGTGATGACGACGTTATGGCCGCGGCAAGGTACCGCTCATCGGGCAAGAGATGCATCTTGAGCTACCGCGTATGGGGCAAATGATGCAGACGCCCGACCCGCACGGTCCGGTCGGCGGCCGAAGAGTCTGGTTCTAGCGCCCCTCACCGATAGCCGCGCCGCAGCAGGTGCTGCGCGCCGGCGTGCATTGCCTCCGGGCTGGCGGTGTCGAAATCGAACGCGTTCGCCAGCCTCGCGGTGATGCCGAAGGCCAGGCCCACGGCAAGCGCGTCTTCGATCTGCGCCGGCGTGGCGCCGGCCGCCAGTGCGGTCCGGATGTCGTCGGCATCGATCGTGTTCCCTGCGCTGAGCTCGGCAAGCATCCGAAGCGTTGCCCGGAGCGGCTCCTCGACCGGTGCGGTCTCCAAGTCAGCAAGGGTGGCAATGACTTTCGCAGCATCGCCGTACCAGAGGGATGACGTAGCCGTGTGCGCGGCGACGCAGAACGGGCTCGCAATGGCCTTCGACACGACCGTCGCCATCAGCTCACGATCGCCGACCGACCAGTCCGACTGCCCGCGCATCGCCTCGTGGGTGAGATCGCCCGCCCCGTAGAAGTCGGGTCGGTAGAGCGCCAGTTTGACGGCGTCCACCACAGGCTGACGTGTGACGAGCCGGATCATCGCGAGCAGGGCCTTCGTCCGCCGGGGATGGCCCCGGTCGAGGATTTCGAGCCTCATGTCGGACGTCCTGTCGCGTCAGCCAGGGCGGCAAGAGCGCTGCAGTACCGGCGGTCGGCCTGGCCGATCGCCGCGCACACGACGATCTCGAAGATCTGGTCCTCGCTCAGACCCGCGGCCCGCGCGGAGGCGATATCGTCGTCGCTCACCTGGTCGGCGTCCTGGGCCACCTTGGCGACCAAGGTGCGTATCGGCTCGTCGAGGCCGGCATCGTCGAACGCTGCTCGACGCATCGGCAGGGGCGCCGTCGCCTTGTCTCCGAGAACGCGGGCGACGAGCTCTTGGTGTAAGCGACCGATGTCGGTCATCGTTGCCGAGTCTGCCACTCAAGACGTCAGTGTCAACCGCCCATGTCAGACACCGATGTCAAAAACCATGGCTCCGTTCGTGTTTCCATCCTCGTCGACCGAAAGCAGTGGTACCGCGAATTTCTTGAAGTCGTCGTGAGCGGGATCGAAATCCGACACGAACGGCGCACCCAGGTAGTACTCGAAATCGTCGCGGCTCTTGAACGTGACAACGAAGGCCTGCTCAAAGCCCGCTGTCAGTCCCTCCAGGCTTTGCGTGCAGTCCCCGCCGATCAACGACACGATGTAGCTCTCCCCCGCGCGCTGGCATTCGTGTTCGAGAGCCAAGAACCGACTCAAGACTTCGGCTCGTTGCTGTTCCGTGGTGCTCGGCTTGTACCTGAACGCCACGATGTGCGTTATCGCCGCTGCATGTCGATTCACGGTCCCCAGTAGACGCCCGGGAAGCTCGAATTATCGGAGGTTTGTCGCGTGGCGGGCATGCGATACGACACACTCGGACGGTGATTGCGCGACGCTGCGGCAGAGGGGTACTGATCCTGGCCGCCGGTGCCGTCCTGCTTGCGGGCTGTTCACAAGGCGCACCCCCGGATCCACCACCCGCGTCGACGGCGGCGCCGAGCACCGTCCCCGCCCAGACGATGGACCAGCCGGCCTCGCCCGCCCCTCCGGCGGTTCCGTCGGGCGCGCAGCCCGCTCTCGCCTCCGATCCGGCCCAGCTGGCCGACGACCTAATCGCCGACGAGGAGGCGCTGCGCACCCCGTCGACCCCGGAACCCGCACTCACCTCCGCTGCCCGACGTCAGCAGGCGGCCTACCGTGCCATTGGGCGCAGCCCCGAGTGGGACCCCATCATCCGGCCCCGAATTCCGGCGTGGCTCATCGCGACCTACGACCTCAACGTCGACGCCCGGCGTCAGCTGTATCCGCTGACCGAAGTGAAGGACACGGTCCCGGCGTGGCGGATCGTGGCTCCGGCTCCGGCGGACGCGTTGCTGGCCAATTATCGCGAAGCGGAGGCCGCGACGGGCGTTCCCTGGAATTACCTGGCCGCGATTCATCTCATCGAGACTCGCTTCGGCAGCATCGAAGGCACCAGCACGGCAGGTGCACAAGGCCCAATGCAGTTCCTGCCGTCCACATTCGAGGCCTATGGCGACGGCGGAGACATCCACTCGCTGCGCGACAGCATCATGGCGGCGGGACGCTACCTCGCGGCGAACAACTTTGCCGGCAACCGCGATAACGCCATCTTCCGATACAACAATTCGGACCTCTACGTGCGCGCGGTCAATGATTACGCCGAGGTGTTGGCATCGGATCCCGCCGCGTTCGACGGGTACCACCGATGGGACGTCTACTACCGCACGACCGCCGGCGATGTCCTGCTCCCGATCGGCTACATGTCGACGACACCGATCCCGGTCGAGATGTATCTGGCCGACCACCCGCAGTGACGGATTAGACCTCGCTACCGCCGGTCCTAGCCGTACACGACCTCCCCCACTGAGCTCAGATCCCGCGCGAGCATCCCTGGAAGCGCAGACATCTCGCCGAAGACTCGCACGGAATCAGTCCAACACCCCTCGCCGGCGAAATCGGATTGATACCAGTAGACGCGGAGTCCGGCCGCGACGGCCGCCTGCACACCCACCATGCTGTCCTCGACGGCAATGACCGCGTCCGGGTCCAGCCCGAGACCGCCGATCGCCGCCAGATACAGGTCGGGGGCCGGTTTCCAGGTCTGGAACTCGTACGCCGAGAAGTGCGGTCCGGGGAAGTGCTGTAGTAGGCCGGTGCGCGACAGCCGGTCGCCGATCATATCGACGGGTGAGTTGGACACCACGAACTTCGGATACTCGATCCGTTCCAGTGCCTCGTCCACACCGGGAACGCAGCACAGGCGCCCTTCGAGCAGTTCCTCGGCGAGCAGACGCGCTCGCGGCAGTGCATTCACCGGCGGGATCACGTCGATGTACGCACACAGCATGTCGATGGCCTCTTGCATACGCCGGCCTGCGGCCTGGTGTGCGACCTCAGCGGTGGAGATCTCACCGCCCAACTGCGTCGCCAGGCGGTGTAGCGCATGCGTCTCCGCATCCTGTGAGTCCACCAGCGTGCCGTCCAGATCGAAGAGGACGGCGACGCCGGACGTGGATTGGGTGAGCACGTCAAAACCTCCGTTCCTATGCAAATCCGGCAAACTGGGGCGCGCCGAGGCGATCGACATACAGCTCGTACTTCATCCGCAATTCAGTCGCCGCTTTCCGGGCGTCGGCGACATGCAGCTTGTCGCAGTCATATCCGAGAAGCTCGTCCAGAACCGACATCTGCTCGCGGGCGAAAACGATGGT
>JBIQHU010000219.1:0-5506 GCA_044508395.1 Mycobacterium sp.
CATCACCACGCGCTGAATCTGGTTGGTGCCCTCGTAGATCTGGGTGATCTTGGCATCGCGCATGAACCGCTCGACGGGGAAGTCCACGGTGTAGCCGTAGCCGCCGAACAGCTGCACGGCGTTGGTGGTGACCTCCATCGCCACGTCGGAGGCGTAGCACTTCGACGCCGAGGAGATGAAGCCGAGATCGGGTTCGCCACGCTCGGCGCGGGCCGCCGCGGTGTACACCATGAGCCGCGCCGCCTCGATCTTCATCGCCATGTCGGCGAGCATGAACTGCACGGCCTGGAAGTCGGCGATGCGTTGCCGGAACTGCTTGCGCTCCTTGGTGTATGCGATCGCCGCCTCCAGCGCGCCCTGGGCGATACCGACCGCCTGCGCACCGATGGTCGGGCGGGTGTGGTCCAGCGTGGCCAGCGCGGTCTTGAAGCCGGTGCCCTCGTCACCGATGATCCGATCGCCCGGGATACGGCAATCCTCGAAGTACAACTCGGTGGTCGGCGAGCCCTTGATGCCCATCTTGCGTTCCTTGGCGCCGACGATGAACCCCGGATCGTCCTTGTGCACGACGAACGCCGAGATGCCGTTGGCGCCCTTGTCCGGATCGGTCACCGCCATGACGGTGTACCAGGTGGAGTGCCCACCGTTGGAAATCCAGCACTTGGCACCGTTGAGCACCCAGTCGTCGCCGTCACGGCGGGCGCGGGTACGCATTCCCGCCGCATCGCTGCCCGCCTCACGCTCGGACAGGGCATACGACGCCACCGCTTCGCCCGCGGCGATGCTCGGCAACACCTGCTTCTTGAGTTCCTCGGAGCCGCGCAACAGCAGCCCCATGGTGCCCAGCTTGTTGCACACCGGAATCAACGACGACGACGCGCACACCCGCGCGACCTCCTCGATGACGATGCATGCGGCCACCGAGTCCCCGCCTTGGCCGCCGTACTCCTCGGGGATGTGGATCGCGGCCATCCCGGAGGCCGTCAGCGCCGCCAATGCCTCGTCGGTGTAGCGCGCCTTTTCGTCGACGTCCGCGGCGTAGGGCGCGATCTCCTTGTCGCACAGGTCGCGCATCACCGCGCGCAACTCGCTGTGCTCGTCAGAAAGCTTGAATGCGTCGAATGACGGGTTCCCGATGGCCATGCCAACTCCTTGCTACTCGTCGGTAACTTTACGCTTCGGCGTTACCGATCCGACCACGGCAGATCTACTGCCCGAGCAACCGTTCACGCAGTGCCGCGTCCTTCTCCAGCACCATGTCGGCCAGCCCACTCTGGAAGTTCTCGACCCGCCTGCGCAGCGCCACGTCCGACGATCCGAGGATCCGCACGGCCAGCAGACCGGCGTTGCGCGCACCGCCGATCGACACCGTGGCCACCGGCACACCGGCCGGCATCTGCACGATCGACAGCAACGAATCGAGGCCGTCGAGCTTGGCCAGCGGCACCGGCACGCCGATGACGGGCAGCGGGGTCGCCGACGCGACCATGCCGGGCAGATGCGCGGCCCCGCCGGCACCGGCGATGATCACCTCGATACCACGCGCTGCGGCCCCTTTTGCGTACTCGAGCATGCGGTCGGGGGTGCGATGCGCCGACACGACCCCGACCTCGAACGGGACATCGAACTCGGCGAGCGCGTGCGCTGCATCCTCCATGACCGACCAGTCGCTGTCGCTACCCATGATCACACCGACGCGCGGGTTTGACGCATTAGTCATGCGAACTCCATCCGTCCGACCATTCGGCGTGCGACAACCAGTGTGCGGCCCGCACCGCGCGTTCCCGAACCTCCGCGACGTACTCGGCGTCATCCGGCGAGCCGCCCGGTGCGCCGAGCACGTTGACGTGACCGATCTTGCGGCCTGGCCGTTCCCCCTTGCCGTACAAATGCACCTTGGCCTCCGGCATCCTGCCGAACAGGTGATGCAGCCGCTCGTCCATGCTCATCTCCGGAATTTCTTGAGCACCAAGCACATTCGCCATGGCGATGACAGGCGCGATAGGCGCGGTGTCCCCCAGCGGATAGTCCAGCACCGCACGCAGGTGCTGCTCGAACTGATTCGTGCGGGCACCGTCGATCGTCCAGTGGCCCGAATTGTGCGGTCGCATCGCGAGTTCGTTGACCATCAGGCCGCCGTCGACGGTCTCGAACAGTTCGACCGCCAGGACCCCGACCACACCGAGTTCGTCGGCCAGACGCAACGCGAGCCCGGCTGCGGCACCGGCGATGTCGTCGTCCAGATCGGGCGCGGGCGCGAGTACCTCCACACAGATGCCGTCCCGCTGCACGGTCTCCACCACCGGCCACGCCGCCCCCTGGCCGAACGGCGACCGCGCCACCAGCGCGGCCAGTTCGCGGCGCATCGCCACCTTCTCCTCGATGAGGACCTCGACACCGGCGGCCAGGTACTCAGCGGCGACCTCGCGGGCGTGGTCGGTGTCACGCGCCAGCGTCACGCCGCGTCCGTCGTAGCCACCACGCACGGCCTTCACCACCAGGGCTCGATCCGAGCCCGCCGCGAAGTCATCCACGTCAGACGCGGACGTCACCTCCGCAAAGCGCGGCACCGGGGCGCCGAGCTCCTCCAGTCGTCGGCGCATCACGAGCTTGTCCTGGGCGTGGATCAGCGCCGACGGCGGCGGGGCGACGTTGACGCCCTCGGCGATCAGCTTCTCCAGCATCTCGGTCGGCACGTGTTCGTGGTCGAACGTCAGCACGTCGGCGCCGTCCGCCGCGCGCCGCAGCGCGTCGAGATCGTCGTGCGAGCCGATCACCACATCCGGGGTCACCTGCGCCGCCGGATCCTGCGGTGTGACGGCCAGCACACGCAGGGTCTGGCCCAGCGCGATCGCGGCCTGCTGGGTCATCCTCGCCAGCTGTCCGCCGCCGATCATGGTCACCACAGGGGGCGAAGTCGAGTTGCGCGGCACGTGCCTATGTTGTCATGCGATGGCCCCGCCTTTACCGACGGTGACCTGCTGGGGTACGCGTGAGGTGGTCATTTTCCGTACACTGCCCTGTTGTGTCCTTCACCGATGCCACGATCGCGCGCCTACCGCGCCCGATCCGGCCGTACTTCGAACGGCACCACGAGCTGATCAAGTTCGCGATCGTCGGCGCCACCACCTTCGTCATCGACTCAGCGGTCTTCTTCACGCTGAAGCTCACGGTGCTGGAGCCCAAGCCTGTGACGGCGAAGATCATCGCCGGTGTCGTCGCGGTGATCGCCTCCTACATCCTCAACCGCGAATGGAGCTTCCGCGACCGCGGTGGGCGGGAGCGCCACCACGAAGCGTTGATGTTCTTCGCGTTCAGCGGCGTCGGCGTGCTGCTCTCCATGGCCCCGCTGTGGTTCTCGAGCTATGTGCTGATGCTGCGCGTCCCCGAAGTCAGCCTGACGGTCGAGAACATCGCCGACTTCATCGCCGCGTACATCGTCGGCAACCTGCTGCAGATGGCCTTCCGCTTCTGGGCGTTCCGGCGCTGGGTGTTCCCAGACGAGTTCGGCCGCAACCCGGACAAGGCGCTGGAGGCCACCCTCACCGACGGCGGCATCGCCGAGACGATGGAGGATGTCCGCGACGCGGCTCTGCACCGCATCGATGCCGAAGGGAACGTGACGCCGCTGCGCAGGCCGACTCGGCGGACGCGGCGACTCGATCAGCTCGGCGACTCCTCCGAGCCCAGGGTGTCGAAGACTTCGTGATACAGCAGCGAGTGGACCTGTTCCACTTGCGGGATATCCATGAACTCCAGCGGATCATGCGACGCTGACTCGATGATCAGCGTGCCGGTGCGCAGTACGCGATCGACCACACCGTGACGGAATTCGACGCTGTTGATCCGCGCGAGCGGGATATCGATACCTGAACGGGTCAGCAGGCCGTGGCGAAACATCACCCTCCGGTCGGTGATGACGAAATGCGTTGTCCACCAATTGAGGAACGGCCACACCGTCAGCCACCCGATGATCACCAGCCACACGACTCCGATGACGATCATCACGACGTTGCGCGCCGTTTGGTCCCAGTTGGTGGTGTTGACGTAACCGGCGCCGAACGCCGCAATCGCGGTGACCACCAACAGGATCAGGATCGGTCCGATCAGGCGCTTCCAATGCGGGTGGCGATGCAGTACCACATGCTCGCCTGCGGCCAGCACTTTCTCCGGGTATCCCATGGCGATGACCCTATGGCGTGTCAGCCGTCCGTGGGTCGCAAGTGGACGATGTCGCCTGCGGCGACCGTCACCATCCGCCCGTCGCTGTCGATCGACAGTCGGCCCTGGTCGTCGACGTCGCGAGCGATCCCCATGATCTCCTGATCGCCGGGCAGCATCGCGCGTACCGGCTTGCCGAGGGTCAGGCTGCGGGCGCGGTAGTCGGCGACCAGTTCGGGGTCCGCGCCACCGGCACGCTGCCATGCGTCGGCGCGACGACCCAACTGGCTCAACAACGCAACCACCAGCCGTTGGCGATCCGGTGCGGCCACCCCGAGATCGGTCAGTGAGGTGACGCCGGAGACGCCCACTTCGTCACCGGTCAGCGAGACGTTCAGCCCGATGCCGACAACGACCGCCCGCTGCTCGGCGGCCACCTCGGCGAGAATTCCGGCCAGCTTGCCGCCACCCGCCAGCACGTCGTTGGGCCACTTCAGGCCGGCGTCGACGCCGAGCGGACGCACGGTGTCGACGATGGCCACGCCGGCGGCCAGCGGGAGCCATCCCCAGGCGTCGGTGGGCACCCCGGCGGTGTCGATGGCCACCGACATCGTGATCTGCGCATACTTCGCTGCCGACCAGCTGCGCCCCTGCCTGCCCCGGCCGGCTGTCTGGTGTTCGGCGATCAGCACGGCACCGGCGATGGGGGCGCCGCTGTTGGCTCGCGCTATCAGGTCGGAGTTGGTGGATCCGGTCTCGTCGACCACATCTACCGATCGCCATACTGGGCCGCCCAGGATGTCGGCACGCAAGGCGGCCTCGTCGAGTGGAGCGCGGACTGCCGTCATCGGACAAACCTTAGGTGACACCGCTCCAGCCTGCTTAAGGAGATATTAAGGACGCGCCGTCCGCGCTGCCGCGGCCGTTAGCTAGCATCGACCCTCATGACGAGCGTTAGCGATCGGTCGGTCGAGCCCTCTGGCGAGCACGAAATCGACATCCACACGACGGCGGGCAAGCTGGCCGATCTGCGCCGGCGCCTTGAGGAGACGCTGCACCCGGTCGGCGAGGCGGTGGTCGAGAAGACTCACGCCAAGGGCAAGTTGACCGCCCGGGAACGCATCCTCGCGCTGCTGGACGAGGGCTCGTTCGTCGAACTCGACGCCCTGGCCCGCCACCGCAGCACGAACTTCGGCCTGGCCGACAAGCGCCCGTTCGGCGACGGCGTGGTCACGGGATACGGCACCATCGATGGCCGCGAGGTCTGCATCTTCAGCCAGGATGCGACGGTCTTCGGCGGCAGCCTCGGCGAGGTCTACGGCGAGAAGATCGTCAAGGTCCAGGA
>JBIQHU010000040.1:0-43878 GCA_044508395.1 Mycobacterium sp.
GGTTGACATCCTGCGCCTCGTCGAAGGAAAGGCCCTCCGGCAGCACCACTTCGATCCGCTCGCGCGATACGTATAGCGGGTAGCCTCCGGGCAGGCCGCCGGGCGCGGGCGAATGCAGTTGGCGTGGCTGGCTGCCAAGCAATGCCCAGACCGTCCGCGCTGCGGACGTCGCGGTGACCTGCTGTCCGTCCTTGCCGCCCTGGCGCCGCAGGTTGGCCGCCAGCCGCGCGAACACGAGTTCATGGTCGACTGCCACCTCTTCGCCGTTTCTGAAGACCGCCAGCGCATACGGGATCCCGTGAGCCTCGCCGAAGCGGTGCACGTGGTGGCTGAAGTAGTGGTGGCAGATCAGGTTGATGTCGATCTCGCTCGGATGTGCACCAAGCTCCTGTGCCGCCGCCCACGTGATGCCGGGAACGACGTTGGCGATGTTGCCGATCCCGACGTGCGGAGCCAGTCCGACCGTCGCGAGTGCCGGCCCAACCGCATCGGGGTAGGCGGCGTTCACGACGATGGCGCGCGACTCGGCCAGTCGAACGGCCTGCATGAGTTCGTAATTCAGGGCGAGGTGCATGGGCAGCCACGGCCCGAGCTGCGCCTGATCCAGCTTCTTGAAGTTCTCCGGCGCGACATCCATGATCGCCCGCGCAGCCTGGATGGACGCGCCCATGAAGATGAGATCCGGTTGAATGCGGCGGATCTCGGCCGCCGTGCGATCGATGTCGGCGAGGTCTAGAGCCAGCGCATCCACGTCGCGGAAATGCCCGAGGTTCGACGCCGCAAGCTTGGTGAGGTTGGCGAAGCGGGTGGCCCGCTCCATCGAGCGGCCGGCCATGACGAGGTCGACGGGCTGGTCGCCGGTAGCGAGAAGGTGCGCCAGCCGGATGGTGACGTCGCCGATGCCGATCAGCAAAATCTTGGGTGCCTTGGATACGGAGTTCATGATGATCCTTTCGAGGATTAGATAAGTGCTGTGGGAGTTAGATTTCGAGAACAGCGCGCAAATGGGCGACCATCCCCATCAGCTCGACGCGCTCGGCGCCGTAGGCGTGAGCGGATTCGGCGAACGTCACGGCGTTGTCGATCCGGTTGAGCAGTTCGGCTACGGAGAACCGCTCGGGACAGGCGATCCGCTCGAGGGTCGAGCGAAAGTTCTTCCCTGTCAGCGTGGCCGGATGGTCGAAGATCGCTCGCGCCGAAACCGACGGAGTCGGCCATGACGAGGGCTGCGTCAACATGTCTTCGCGAAAATCCAGTTCGGCGAGCTCCGGGGAAACCCGCGCCAGCGCGCCCCGCAGCGACATCGTCGAATAGCGCCACGCGAGATCGTGCGCCCAGACGACATTTCCACGGCTCGAGGACACCTTGCTGCCGTTGATCCGCAGGAACCTGTTGGCTTTCAAGGTGGTTGGAATCATCCGGGGAACGTTGAGGATCCGCGCAAGAAGCGGGAACAAGACGCTGTAGTAGTAGCTGTTGTCGAACCCGAAATAGTAGGTGACACATGGCCGGGCTTCAGCTGCCGCCAGTTCGCGCCTGAACTCAGCGAAGCTGATGTCGGTTGGTAAGCCGAGCAGCTGTCCCACCGCGTAGCAATGCGCGAAGAAGATGTCGAACCAGGGGTTGACCACTCGGCCTGGCGCGACCTCGTAGCCGTAGTCACTTCGGAATGTCAGCGTGACGCGGCTGGGCTCCAACTCGTCGATGAACTTCACCAAAGCCGGGTTGTCAGCGTCGACTTCCAGGTGCCACCCTTGCAGCCAGGAGACATCTTGGTCGTCGATCACCAGCACCGTCGGCAGCGACGAATCGTCGATCTCCGAGAAATCGGTGGATCCGGTGGACTCCTCGACGGGACTCAACGCACGCGCCAGATCCATCGGGTTGCCGCATTGCTCGCACACGTTGATGTAGGCGCGCTGCAGGCAGTTCGGGCAGGTACCGGAAACGAACGACTCGACGGCACCATACCGCGTGTCCTCGGCGACGAATTCTGGTTGCCGAATCGCGCGCTCGTTGCCGAACAGCTCGATCAGACCCGAGGCCAGATACGTCCGGTAGTCATCGGCGGTGTTGTCGACGACCTGATCGAAATGGACGCCGAAGCGCCGGAAATCCGAACGGATCAGCTCGGACATCTCGTCGCGGAACTCGCGGCTGTCCTTGCCGGACTGACGTGCCTTCTTGGCGACGTACGTCTGATAGCTGTCGATGTGCGACGCATGAACGACGGGACTACCGACTGCGTCAAGCAGCCGGCGGTTGAGGTCCGCTCGCAGATAGGGGCCCGACATATGGCCGACGTGAAGACCGCCGTTCGGTGTCGGCGGCGGAGTGAAGATGACGTCGATGTACTGCTTCGTCATGCTGCCTGCCCTCCTCTATGGGGCTGTGTCGCAAGGTTTTCGTGGGTTACGGCAAACGATAGGAACGCCTGGTCGACGCCAGAGTCCGCCGATCGGCCCCCAGCAGGATGAACTTGTTGTCCCCCGATCGGGGGAAGGACCCGTTCCTCCCATGTGACGGCTGATAGGTGGATGCCCACGCCGGCTGACGCTTCATACCGTTGAGCCATGGCATCTACGGCGAGCGAGACGGCGCTGCGCAGCTGCGCCGGCATTCCGCTGCGCCGCATGCAGAGCCGCTACCCGTCACAGATCTGGCTTCTGCTCGGCGGGAGCTTTCTGGTGCGTGCGTTGGGTTTCGCCTATCCGTTCCTGAGCTATTTCGTCGCCGAACGCGGGCATGGACCCACGGTCGTCAGCTTCGTGTTGGCGGCGTTCGGTGCGGGCTGGGTGATCGGCCAGCTGGTGTGCGGCTCGCTGGTGGACCGCATCAGCGAAAGGTTGACGCTCGTGGCTGCCATGGCCGTCGCCGCCGTGGTGCTGTGCGTATTGGCGACATCTCAGAGCGTGCCGATGCTGGTCGGCGGCGCCGTCGTCTTCGGCCTCGTATTCGACGCGCCGCGCCCGGTCATCGGCGCCGCGATCGCTGAGCTGATCCCGGATAACCGAGAACGAGCCAGGATCGACGCGTTCCGGTACGGATGGGTGGTCAACGCCGGAGGTGCCATTACGGGTGCGCTCGGAGGACTCTTGGCGATTCGCATCGGTGTACCTGCTCTGTTTCTGGTGCACGCGATCGCCTGCACGACGTTCGCCGCGATGGCGATATGGTTCCTCCCCCGCCGCACCGGCAATGCTGGACCGTCGACCGCAATGTCGGGCTACCGCCTGGCATTCGCCGATAAGCGCCTTGTCCTCGTGTACCTCTCGAGCGTCGCGACGCTGACGGCGATGACCGCCGTGCTCGCCGACATGCCGATGCTGATGTCACTACAGGGCCTGGGCGCGGACGCCTTCGGTTGGGCGCAAGTAGCCAATGCCGTCGGTGTCGCCGCGCTGACCCCGGTCGTCACACCGTGGTTAAGCAAGCGGATCGCGGTACGCCCCCGGCTCGACATCCTCGCGGCCGCCGGCCTGTGGGCTGCCTTGTGTATGGCAGCTGCCGCTTATGCGACGACGACGGCGGAGTTCAGCCTGGCGTGCCTGGGCGTCGCGGTCGCCGAGACCGCCTGGTTCGTCGTCGCCGTCGGGATCGTCCATCGCATCGCACCGGCGGCGCAGCGCGGTGTCTACCACGGGATCTGGGCCACGGCGCTACCCGTCGCATGGATTGTCTCGCCCCTGTTGGCTTCGTTCAGCCTCGAGTGCGGCGGACAGCATATGGTCGCGGCCACCACGATGCTCGTCGGATTGCTCGCCGCCGCGCTCTGCATCCCGCTGGCGCGCCGACTGGCCGCTAGCAACGTCTAGATAAACCACCGAAAGGAAAACACCATGTTGACGAACACCGTCTCGCTGGAGGCTGCGGCCCGCGCCGAAGTCGAACCACTGCGGGCTTCCCACGCCTTCGACGACGAACCCAGCGATCTCGCCCGGGCACGCCATCTACGCACGGCCACAACGCATATCCAGATCCCGGGCCTCTGGCTCGAGTTCGGCGTCAGCATCGGGGCATCCACCGCAACCTTGGCCAACTGCGCCAGGGCAGCCGATTCACGCCTGTACGGTTTCGACAGCTTCGAGGGCCTGCCCGAGGAGTGGGTGGTCTCCGACGACGAGACGTGGGCGCGCGGCTCGTTCAGCGGCCGTCCGTTGGAGGTGCCCGACAACGTCGAGTTGGTGGCCGGCTTGTTCCAGGACACGCTGCCCGAGTTTCTCGACACCCATCCGGGCCAGGTCGCGTTCGCGCACATCGATTGCGACCTCTACAGTTCGACCCACTGCGTGTTGACCGAATTGCGCGATCGTCTCGCTGTCGGAACGGTGTTGGTGTTCGACGAGATCTTCAACTACGACCGTTATTACGAACACGAGATGCGGGCGCTGCTCGAACTCGGTCAGACGGATGTCCGCTGGCGTTACCTCGGGCACGTGCCGGCGAGGTACGCGGCGAGCGTGATTCTGACCGAGGTTCGTTAACCGCTACGACTCGGTCGCTGGGGCGAAGCGTCGCACGACCCCCGAGCCTATTGCGCCCACGGCGATCATCATGATCGCCAGCCAATCGGGAATCGCATCGATGACCCAGCCGATGATGCCGACGATCAGGACGTACGTCGGAATCCAATCCACTACCGGCAGCAGCGACGGTGGCGGTTCGGTGGTCTGTCCCGCCTCCCGGTCCGCCCTGGCCCCAACGTAATCGGGATACACGTCGGTGAACGCCACTGCGAAGAACGTCGCTCCGAGCTGAAGTATCCATCCGGTCCAGAAGTTGTCGGAGTCGTGCAAGAAGGTGATGCCGATGAAACCGAACACCGCGCAGAACGCGAACGCCGCGGCCCAGACCGCCGAGATCACGTAGTTGGTCCGCAGGAATACCGGCGTGTCCCAATACTCCTCGGGGGTCATGTCCTTCGCGTAGGACAGAGTGAAGGGCCGACGCACCACCAGCGTGGTCACCGCGAACACCGTGAGCGCGATGTTGGACATCTCGCCGGTCCAGGTGCTTAGCCAGTCTTCGACACCGGTTCCGATGAGCATCCTGACCGCGAGGAGGACGCCGAAGAAGACGACGCCGAACACGGTCAGCGAGTGCAGACGGTCGCCGCGCCGCCAGCCGGCCCACATCACGAAGATCGAGAACCCGAAGGCGATCGCGATGGCGCCTTCGTACCGCCCCGGGCTCCCCACGACCGCCAACAGGATCCATGGCGCGATACCCGAGATCGGCGAATCCAGGAACCCGTCCAGCACTCTGGACACGCTGAACCGCGGCTGCTGTGGCGCCATGCGCACCCTGCCTTGTCGTCGGGGATGACGGTGTCAAATCTAGATCACACCAGGCGGCTGAGCCGGACTCTCCGCCGGTTATCGCGCCGCCCCGCCGACGATCAGGGCCGAGGTCTGTTCGATCCAGGCGTCGTCGATGACCCGTTCGTTGGCAAGTGCCATCAGCACGGTGCCGCCGATCATGTCGACCAGCACGCGTGCATCAACTCCTCTCGCCGCGGGTCCTTCAGCAGCTGCGTCATCGAGGAAGTGTTGCAGCAGTTGGTAGGTGCTGTCCTTTTGCCGGCCGAGCAGTCGAGCCGATAGTCCTGGTTCCGAGAGCAACTCGGCCATCAGGCCTGACCATGCCGTGTGAACCGCGGGTGCGCCGAACAATTCCACCGACGCCCGCACCAGCGTGCGCACCGCATCGTCGATGCTTCCCGCAAGGGGCAACGCTGCACTCCTCGGCGTCGGGAACACGGCCTTGTGAAGAGTTCGACCTTCGTCGGCCATCGGCGGTAGACCGCGGCCGGTGTCGCGCCGGCCCGGGCCGCCACGAGCGGGATGGTCAGCCGCGAGTACCCGATCTCCTCCAACAACTCGACCGTCGCGCTCAACACCGCGTCATCGATTCGCCTGTCGCGTGGTCGACCCTGATTGACTGCATTTCGTTAAGATCGAAATGTTAATCCGACTAGAAGACAAACGGCATCCTCGCACGCTGGAATTGGGGCCATTCCAACCCGGACACGCTCTACCTCTCGGCGCGCATCGACGATGCGCACGACTACCGCGTGTACGGCGCGCTCGGCTCCGTCGCCCAAACGACGTTCGGCGTCTACGCGGGCAAGGACGACCAAGCACAGGCGGTGAAGGCCCTGGCAGACGATCTGGTCATCGAACCCGACGGTTCGTTCGAGATCTTCTTCAGCCGAGAGAAGATGGGCGACACCAACTGGTTTGAACTCCCGGCGGGTGCGGACTCGTTCTGCTGCTATCAGACCTTCGGAGATTGGGACGCCCAGGAGAAGGGCACCATTCGCATCGAGTGCGTGAACCCCGACGCGCCGGCCGGTCCGGTTTCGGTCGAGGAGTCGGTCGCCGCCTTCGATGCACACCTAGCGGCGTCTCGCGAGCTGTTCACCATGTGGGTCAGGGATATTCCGGCGCGGGTGTTCGGCGCGCTGCCGAAGAACTTCGTGATCCCGCCGATGCAGCCGGCGTCCGCGATGGCAGGGGCATGGTTCGTCCCCATCGCCTGGGAGCTGCAGGACGACGAAGCCGCCGTCATCGAGTATGAGGTGCCGCCTGACGCTCCCTACGTGGGGATCTGTCTGACGAACGCGTGGAGCGAGATGATCGACATCGAGACGCGTCAGACGAGCCTCAATCTGGGGCAGTCCCTCGTCGAGGCCGGGAGAGTGCGAATCCTGCTGTTCACCAGCGATTTCGGTGTCCAGAACTGGCTCGACGCGCGGGGGTATCGAAGCGGCGTCGTGACGTGGCGAGCGAGCACACCGGAACAGCCGGCGACACCGACCATGAAGGTCATCAAGGCCAGCGAGATCGACGACCACTTCGACGCGTCGCTGCGGGTCAGCGACGACGAACGTGCCGCTTCCGTCGAAGCGCGGCTGCGGCATTTCGCGGCGCGAAATACACCCTGACGCCACCACGGCCCGGGAGACTATGGCCATGTGTGTCGCCCTGCTGCGGGAGGTGTTCGATCAGGCACTCACCGTGGCCCACTCAGTGCGCTGTATCCCGACTCAGCCGACGTTGGCTGGGACCGGTGGACCATGAGTCGGCGCATGGGGATTCGGTTCGTTTTCGCCTTGCACGCGGAGTCGCTTTCTGGTCAGGTAGCCGATGTAGACGCCGAAGACGGCGACCGCAATGCCGACGGCGGTGAGCAAGGGCGCGAACACCACAAGCGGCGGCCAGTTCGTGTCGGCGATCACATAGTTGGGTTGCTGGCGTTCCAGGCCCGGGATGACATCGTCGCGGAAGTAGTCTCTGATCAGCGGAACTGTGCGTGCCGGCGTTCCATCGAAGCGAGTCAGGCCCTCGGTGCCCGGCACCTCCTTCCAACCGTCGGTGACGAGCTTCAAACTGGTGAATAGTTGGTATGTCTGGGGAAGGTCGGCCCGCAGCGTGTCGTACATCTGCTCGGTCGACACGTTTGATTGGCCGGCCAGGAATTCCATCAACCTGGCCGCATCTGCCGTGGAGGCCGAGAATGGGACGCCGTCAAGCAGATTGGCGGTGTGGGGGAAGTCCAAGTGGACTAGATCCCGCACATCCTGCACCGGAACCCCGACCTCGTCGGCCACATGGTCGAGCAACTTGGGGTATTCCTCGGTCACGCCGCCGTCGGTCAGAACCGCCGGCCCGAGGGCGTTGACGAAGACACTGATGAACTCGATTCCTGCTCGGTCACCCACGATCCGGTCTTTTGCGAAAACCGATCTGGTGTCGTTGAGTAGTTGGTGGCCACCGATCATTCGGGGGAACAGGTTCAGCGCCAGCACCAGACCGACTACCGCAACGCCGACTACCGAGACGATCACCCATGCGAATCTGGTCGCATTTCCCGGTACCCGTCGCCATGTCAGGACGATCATGGTGATTCCGAACACGATGACGATGATGCCCAAGGCCAGCAAAAGGGGTGCGAGAAAGCCGACGCCTCCTCGAACACCGAGGGGGCGGAAGTTGGCTTGCTGGCGCTCGACGGGTGCGACTACCTCTTCGCTGAGATAGGTTCGCAATTCAGGCATCGTTCGCACGGGAGTGCCGTCGAAACGTGTCAGTTTCTCGGTCCCCGGGATCGCATCCCAACCATCGGTCAGCTTTGGCAGGTTGACGTAGACCTGCCAGATCGCCGGGTAGTCGGTCTGCAACATGTTGTCCACTTCGTCGGGCGTCATGAACAGAACCGTGCCCAGGTAATGGACCAGCTTCGGCAGTTCGGCGCTGACCTCCGGAAGCGGAAGCGATGCGAGGAAGCCGTTGATGGCCGGGAAGTCCTCGCGCATCAATGCCTGTGCGTCCTGCGTGGAACGCCCGGTCCGCTGCGCGACTAACTCGATCAGCTTGGGATACTCGCCCGCCGCGCCGTAGGTATGCATCATCGCATCGCCGGTGTCCGTAGCGGCGGATACCATTTCGATTCCTCCGCGATCACCCGCCACCCGTTCGACCGTAAACGCTGGGTTCAGATCGTCGACCATCGACTGCGCGGCAGTCAGCCGTGGAAACAGTTGCCACCACACCACCAGAATGATCACGATCACGCCGACGAGCGTGACGACCGCCCAACAGATCGGCACCGCTTTGCCCTTCATACGCACCTCCGTCATTGCCGCGGCTAGAGCTTCGGCGTCAGGTCCATGAAGCTGATGGTTGACATGTTGGTCACCAGCCACCGCGAACCCTGATGTCTCATGGCAAGCCGATAGGACACGAACTTCAGCGATGGAATGTTTTGGGTCAACGGACTGGTGGCGGTCGTGTTGGTGAAGACGATCGCGACGGCCTCGTCACCGCTCAACGACTCCACGCCTACGCCGACGACGTCGGTATTATTGGTGACCTGTGCCTGTTTGTTGGGTGCTGCTACGGCGTCGACGAATTTGCGGTACTGCGCGTCGAAGTCGCCGCTGAGAAACCCAGACGCGCGGTCGGCCAACGTGTCGATGGTGTCTGGGGCATACGTCCATAGTGCGGTGATCGCTCCAGCTGCCGATCGGGCGACCTCTGTTCTGGTGGCGAACTCCGCGCGGTCGGCGAGATAGGAGTGCAACGCCGTCCCCGCGAATCCCGCGCAACCCACGAAGATGATTGAAGCCGCACAGACAGCGGCGACCAAGGACTTACCGAAACGCGGTTGGCTCGTTGCGCTTTGGGTGCCACCGGTATCGTCAGCCTCTTCGCCCTCGGGACTTTCGACAGTCAGATCATCGGTATCAGACTGCTGATCTTCCATTGCCTGTCCCCTTCCTGTATCGCCGTTACCACCCACCGGTTCGCCCTCTCCGCGAGCAATTTGCCGCTCGGAGACTTCGCCGTGAACTTGGTGACCACCAGCACGTCGATGCTTCCGTCGTCGTTTCGTCGTGAGACGCCGGCATCGAGCACACTGCCTGTCGTCTGTTCGGACCTGGCTACCGAAACGAGGATCTGATTCTCGTTGGCGCGGTATTGCTCTGCGAACTCTCCCGTCGCCTGATTCAGGATCCGATCAGCGTAATCGTTGGCGTGAAACGGGTCCGGGGAGGTGAATTCGGTCATGAAGGAACGCACGAAGCCCAGTGCCGCAGCATCTCGAACCGTCGTCCGCCAATGCTTTTCGTGGGAAAGCAAGACCAGACTGCAGAATGTGATCGCCACCGCCGCCACAGCAGCAGCGACTATTGCAGCCAGTGGAAACCCCCAGCCTCGTGGCCCCCGGTCAACCGGAACAAAGAAGTCGGTCTGGCTTCCGGCGTCGTATTTGCGTCGTGGGCTCACGGTCCGGCCTCGGCGGCCTGCGGTTGAGTGACGACGGCGACATCGTCCACCCGCCATTCGGATGCGCCCGACCTGACGAACGTGACCCGCACCGAAGCGGTGATGTACCGGTGGGCGGGGGGTGCGCCGCGTTGGCCTTGCAAGAACACGAGCATCGTGGCCCGATCAGATGTCGCGGTGAGCACCGAACTGTTGGTCACCCAGTACTCGTTGCGCACTGGACCCGACTTGGTCACTGCCTCTTGCTCGGCGGTCAGGCTCGCGCGGTAGTTATCGGTTGCTAGTGATCGCGCCCGCTCGAAGTCGGCGCCGATCGTATCGGGGTGGTAGCTGAGAATCTGCTCGACCATGCTTGGCCCGGTTTCGGTGATCTGCGCGCTGGCCTCAGCGACTGACTGATCATGTTGGTGCACAACGGTATAGCTGACGGCGGCCCCGGCGGCGCACAATGCCGCAGCGGTCATCAGCAGCGCCGCAGCCCGCCGTCGAGCGTGGCGGTCTGCCTGTGGCGGCTCGCAGACGCACACCTGCGTACGCAACAGCATGTCGGCGAAGGTGCGCCGACGTGTGTTCCACAGCGGCCACAGCCAGCCCGCGAATGCCGGGGCGGTGTCGAGCAGGTGCGCGAGGTCCCGCAATAGCAGCATCCACGCGCCGACCCTGCCGTCGCACCGCACAACTGTGATGCCGACGACCGCCCGTCCGAGGCTTTGCCCACCGCTCGCCGGCAACACCAGTCGGTTGAAAGCTCCCCACCCGACCGTCATCGCACCGGCGGCGATGGACAGCCACCACCACGTGCCGTGAAGCGGAACCGACAGCGCCACAAGCGCCGTCGTCGCGAGCACCGCCGCAGCGGGCAGGATGTCCACCGCGAGTGCGCAGGCACGTGCCGGCCAGGATGCCAGGACGGGTTCTGTGTCGCTTCCTGACGCCGCCTGGGTGTCGCTTTCGGTGTCGGTAACCGTCACTTTGCCACCTGGTCGAGCTCGGCGATCTTGAACTGGCCGTTCTCGGAGACCATCGTCACCCTCACCCGGTAGCTGTTCTCCCTGTCGGCCACACCAGGTTGGGAAACCTTGGCGCGGAAGGCAATCAACGCAACGATCGAACCGTCGTCGTTGGTGCGTTCCACGGCGGCATGCATTTCTGGCAATTGAACATGTACGTCCACGGCCTGATAGGCCTGGGTCAAGACCGCACCGAACCATGCGGCCTGAGCACCGAAATTGCCGGTGGAGCACTCGGTGAGCTTCTGCTGGCTGCTGGGTACCGCAGCCGCGTCGCGAGGCTGAGTGGCCGTGACACAGTCCTTGGCCGCCGCCATAGCCGCAGCGTGCGCCGCTACGATCGCTTGGCTTTCCCAGTGGGTCTGAAGCGCCAGGTAGCCTCCCGCTGCGGCGCCGCAGGCCATCAGCATCAGGGTCGCCGTGATGGCGATCAACCATCGCCGACTCAGTCGCGACGCGGTCTCACCGGCGGCGGTCAGCCCGCCGGCGCCAGCATCTGCTTCCATCCGTCGTCTCCTGGTTCGATCGAGTTGTCCACGGAGTAACGCACGCCGTCAGGTCCGGTGACCTCACCGGATTGTGTTTGCAGGGGCAGTCCGGCAGGGGTGTAAACGCAGGGGTTGGGCTGCTGCCCGTTACATACGACGGAACCTGCGCCAGGGGGCGAGAGCGGATCACTGATCGGTGGCAGTGGTCCGGGCAACTGGTCGGCGGACAGTGGATTCAGTCCTGTGTTGATCGATGGCGCGGGGATCACCTGGCCGGGTTTCACGGGTTGGTCGCAGCGTGCGGCCGGCGCCGGGCAGTCGACGGTCTGGTTCGGATCGCCGTACCACGGGTTGGTGCCCAGCGGCACGTAGGGTTCGCCGCTGCGGCACTCCTGCGGCGACGCGGCCCGTCTGCCGGGAACATCGACACACGGAATGTTGCGGGCACCGCGCACTGCATTGGCGGTGGTGTCCTGCGGGATTCTGCAGTACGTTCCCGCCGGCAGCGGCACGATGCTGGTATCAGCTGGTGACCGCCACTGCGACGCGGGAACGAAACCCGTCAGACACGGCGGCGGCTGATTGATCGCCAGCCCGAGGTCGATGTGGGCCTCGCCGGGGAACGCCAGCGTCGTCGTTTGAGCAACAGAACCGACCTGTGGCAGTAACACGAGCACCTGCTCGACACCTCCGCGGTAGCGCAGTAGCAGACCGGTCACGACCTCGAGGTTCGCCAATGTTTGAGGAAGCGATTCCCGCACGCCGCCCAGCAGGTCGTTGCCGGCGTCCAGCGTCGGGGCCGCGTTGGACAACGCGCTTTTCAGTTGTGGATCCTGTTGTGCTGTCTGGGTGGATACGACGTTGAGGTTGTGGATCCACTGTTTGATCTCGTCGCCGGAGGCGGCCTGACTGTTCAGCAGCGGCACCGACTTGGCGATGAAGTCGTTGATGTCAGCGGTGTTGGCCTCGAACTCGCCGGCAAGCGATTGCGTCGAATCGACAAGACGGTGCAACGCCGGACCCAGGCCGCCCACCGCCTGCGACGTCTCGTCGAGCAGCGAGGCGATTTTTTCCTTCGGCAGCGCCGAGAGTCCGCGCTCGACCGCGTCCAGCGCCGTACCGATGTCTTCGGGCACCGTGCCGGTGGTGATGGTCTGTCCCGGCGAGAGGTACTTGCCCGCGTCGTTGTCGGACACCAGATCCAGGTACTGCTCGCCGACCGCGGAGACCGAATGCACGTTGGCGCTTGCGTCGACGGGGATCTTGTAGCGATCGTCGATGCTGAACGTCACCCGTACGCCGGTCTTTGTCGGCTCGACGGCGGTCACCTTGCCGATCGTGGCGCCCCGGTAGGTGACGTTGGCTGTTCGGTAGAGGCCACCGGATGCCGGTAGATCGGCGGCCAGCGTGTATTGCCCGATGCCGGCCGCAGACGGCAGCTGCAGGTAGTACCCGCCCAGGACCACCAGCGTGATCAAAGTCAAGATGACGAAGACAATGAGCTGGTTTCGGACGAATCGGGTCCTCATGATTCACTGACCCCTTTCAACCAGCGGGCCACCGGGCGCGTTGTTCGGGTTCGGGGTGAACCGGACGTCGGGGATCATGGTCGCCGGGTCCCGGCCCCAGGCCTGCTCGAGCGCGCGCAAAGATCCCGAAACACCGGTTCCGGTGAGGATTCCGTTGTCGATGGCGCTGAGGGTGAGATCGACGTTGAGCGAGGTGTTGATGTAGTCGCCCCGGAACGTCTTCGGCACCGCGTCGAGGTCAAACGGTGCGGTGAGAGCCAACTTCAGTGCCGGCACAACATAGGGCGCGGCCCGAACGAGTTGTGCCAGCGGCCGCTGCAGGGACACCAGATTCCGGTGCAGGCCCGGCCCCGCCGAGTCGACGGTCTGCGATGTCGCATCGCTGAACCGGCCCAGCGATTGCACCGCCTCGATGACCCGGCCGCGCGAATCGCTCAGATACTTCACCAGCGGAGGCAACTCGGTGAGCCCCTTCTTGAGGGTGTCGTTGTGCTCGGCGGCGATGGCCAGCAGCCGGTCGGCCGAGTCGATCGCGTGGGTGATGTCGCCGATCTGCTGCTCCAACTTGGCGGTGAAGGTGTCCAGTTTGTCCAGCAGCGCACGGATCTGGTCGGCGCGCCCGTCGACCACGTTGTAGACCTCGTTGGTGATCGCCTCCAGGTTCGCCACTCCCCCGCCTCGCAGCAGAAGGGCGATGCTGGCCAGCGTCTGTTCGGTAGTGGGAAAAGCCGACGAGTTCTTCAACTCGATGGTGTCGCCGTCGCCCAGCGGCTGCGGTGACGGATCCTGCTGCGGCGGAGCCAATTCCAAGTGCTGGCTGCCCAGCAGGCTGGTTTGGCCGATCTTCGCCTTGGCATTACGCGGCAGCGCGACGCCCTTGGTCACGTCCAACGTCAGCGTGGCGACCCAGTTCTTCAAAGCGATCTCGCGCACCCGGCCGACGAACACGTCGGCGACAAGCACCTTGCTGTTGGCGGTGAGTCCCAGCGTGTCGGGCATCTGCACATAGACGGTGTAGGAACCCGGTCCGCCGCCGGGACCACCGGGAATCGGCACGTTGGAGATGCCGCGCCACCCCGAGCACGAACTCAATGTGACTGCGGCCGCAACGATTACCAGCCCCCGCCAGCTCACGCGCCGCAGCCGACGCGCAACGGTCGGCCGACCCCGGTGTGTCTGGGCGCGGCGCACCCCCACCGCGCTCACTGGCCCGCCCCTACCGGTGCCTCAGCGGGCAGCGGCGGGCCAGCGGCCGGCGCGTCAGCAGGCAGGGGGGATGCTGCTGGCGCAGGTGTGGCAGCGACCGGGCCGGGGATCACGTCTGGTCCCGGCCCTGGTGGCGGACCGGGCTGCGGATACCACGGTGGGGGCAGCGGATTGTTCTGATCGTAGGCATTCGGCGGGCCGGGCATGGTCTGTCCCGCCTGCGGTGGCGCGGCGTCCGGGCCCCCCATCAGCTCGGTCAGCGACTGTGGCGTCAACAGACCCGCTGTGCGCGGCCGGACCTCGGTCCCCTGCATGCCAGGTGCTGTCACCCATCCGGGTTCGTAGTTCCCGTGCGAGAAGAGCGTGTCCGGGGAGAAGATTCCCGGCACCGTGGTGTCCTTGAATCCCGGTGGCGGCTGCAACCGCGGCTCGGAGTAGGCGACGTGTTTGGGTAGGGTCTCGGCGGTGGAAAACGGCATCAGCCCGAACGGCAGATAGTTGAACTTGATGGCGTCGAGGACCGGCGTCAGATATTGCGCGCACAACTCGGCGGAATCCTGATAGCCGAGCCGGCTGCCCGCCTGGATCGCGCTGCATACCAGTTGCAGCGGATTCGCGAAGTTGGTGACCGCCGGGATGATCGTCAGCGCGCCGTGGCTGGGATGGTAGGCGTTGTTGGCGTTGGCCGCGAAGGTCGGGAACACGTGGAGGAAGGTCTCCAGGGCCTGCTGCTGATCGGGCTGCACCAATGGGGTTGTCGCCTCGGAGAGGTTGTTGAGGTCGGTGGTCAGCACCTGACCGTTCTCATCGAGGAACTTGCGTAGGACCGGCAGCAGAGCATCGAGTTGCTGCACCGCGTCGGCGACTTCGTGATCCGTCGGAGTCAGACTGTTCGTGAGCTGTGCCAAATTGTCGTTCAGCGATATCAGCTGCTGTTCGTTGATGTGGAGGGCGTTCAAGAAGGCGGCCAGACCCCGCAACACCGCGAATGTCTCGCCGCGACTGTCGTTCAGCGCGGTCAGCGCCGTCGATAAGCTGTTCAGCGAGGTGTTGATCGCTTCACCCTTGCCTGCCAGCCCGTCGGCGAGCGATTCGATGGTGTCGCCGAATGGCCCTTTGGGCTGTTCGGGTGTCGGGCCAAGGGCCTCCACCGTCTTTCCGATGCTTTCGCGCAGCTCGTCCCACTCCACCGGTACTTGCGTGCGCTCGATCGGGATCACCGTGTTGTTGGTCAGCACCGGGCCGCCGTCGTAGGCGGGTTCGAGCTGGATGTTGCGCGACGCAACCAGGGTCGGGTTCAGGATGACCGCGGATGCGTCCGCGGGCACTTTGTACTTGTTCTCGTAGTGGAATGTCACCTTCATCTTGTCGCCCGCCGGCTCGACCGTGTCGACCGAACCCACGGGCACGCCCATGATCGCGACGTCGTCACCGGGATACAGAGCGTTGGCCTGCTCGAAGTAGGCCACGATGGTGTTGGTCGTCATCTTGCGATACAGCTGCCAGCCTCCGTAGCCGACGGCGGCCACGAGCACAACCGCGAGCACCGCGATGATGGCCGACTTGCGCGTCAGCTTGCCCAGCCGAAGTCGTGATACCTCGAAGACGGTGCTCACTGGCTACCTCCAGAAGTGTCGGACGGCGCAGGCGGCACAGCCCTCCCGCCGGGTGGCGCCGGCGGCAACGGCACGGGCGTGCCGGGAACGTTCGGCGGCGGCGCACCGGGGATTGCGGCCACTGGAATTCCTGCAGTGGGCGGCAGACCGTTCGGGTTCGGCGACGATGCCTGGATGTCGACCGGCATCGGATAGGTCGGCCCGCCGAACGGGCCGACGTCGAGGTTCATGCAGGGCAGCGGGTTTCCAGGACGCGGAAGGCCGTCCGCGGGTGGGGTGTAAGAACAGGGCGATCCCTTCGGCACGGCCGGGCCCGGATGTTCGGGAGTGCCCTCCAGAACCGGCGGCGCCGGCGGCGGCGCACCGTTGGGGAATCGGGTGCCGTTGGGGTCGGGCCACTGGAAGGCCGGCAGTCCCGCGCCGCGCCAGAAGTTCTCCGGGTCGATGCCGCGCTCCTTGAACGCCGCGTCGACGAACGGCTGCAGCACCTGGTAGGGGGCCAGGTTGAAGATCGCCGCCTTGACGTAGGGGCCCGAAGACACGATCTCGGACAACGACGCCACGAATTTGCCGAGTTCGGTGACGGTGGTGCGTAGGTCATCCTTGCGCTTGACCAGCACATCGCTTACCGCGTTGACCTGTTTGAGCACGGTGTTCAGGTTCGGGTTGTCGTTGATGAGTCCCTGCACTTGTGTCGAGACCGCGGTGATGTTGCTCAACAGCGCGTCGATGGCCTGGCCCCGCTGGTTGATGGCGGTGAGGAGACCTTGGGCGTTTACCAGCAGCCGGTTGATCTGATCACCGTGGATACCCAGTACGCCGGCGACCTTGCTGACCTCGCCGAGGAGGTGCTGGACCTGCTCATCGCGTTTGCTGATGGTGTCGGCGAACCGCTCGACCCCCTCAAGGGTGGAGCTCAGGTGCGGCGCCGTCTGATCGACCGTCTCGGTCAACACCTGCAGCGACTGTTTGACGGTGTCGAGATCCCAGCCGGCCGCGGCCTTGGTGGCATCGAGGAACGCGTCATAAATCTGGTAGGGCGTAGTGGTCTGACCGACCGGCAGTGTTCCGCCTGGGCGCAACCGCTCGTCGCCTCGCGGGTCGATCTCCAGCACCTTGCGGCCGAGGATGGTGTCGGTGCGGATCGCCAGTCGACTCTGCGTACCAATAGTGTTGCCACCCAGCGTAAATCGGACTACCACGCGGGGGGTTGCGATTTTGACTTCCTGCACGGTGCCGACATCCATGCCCAGGATGCGCACTTTGTCTCCGACCCGTAGCGCGCCGGAGTCGGTGAACTCGCCGTAGTAGCGGGGCTCGGCGTTGAGAATCGGCACACTGGTGAAGCTCTGCCCCACCCCAATCGCGAGAACGGTGAGGATGACGGCCATGATCCCGGTGCGGACCCGGTTCGACGGTTCCAGTGCTCTCATTGTGGTGTGCACCGTCCCGTCGGTTGCTGTGTCAACCGAACCGTGCGGACGGGACCACCGGGCTGAAGACCGTTGAGCGTCAACGTGATGTCGCACAAATAGAGGTTGATGAAGTCGCCGTACGTACCTGCGCTGCGGCCCAACAACGTCAGCGCCGTTGGCAATTTGTGCAACAGGCCGTCGAGCTCGGGGGACTGATCGACCAACGGCTGCAGCACGCCCTGCGCCGAGCTGACGGTGCTCTGCAGCAGGAGACGATTGTCGCTCAGCAGATTCGACAGCGCCCCGGTTGCGTTGCTCAGGCTTGCGACGCTGTCGGCGAGAGGATCGGCTTGGTCATTCAATCCGGTGATCAGCGTCTCGAGGTTGATGACCGTCGCGTCGACATCCCCAGCCTTGTCGACAATGCTGTCCAACACGGTGCTGAGGTTCTTCACGACCGCACCGATCGCCTCGTCGCGGTCGGCCAATTCCGAAGTGAGGCGCGAGGTTTGGTCAAGAATGTCGTTGATCGTGCCGCCCTGCCCCTGGAACACCGTGATGATCGCAGAAGCGATCGTGTTGATCTTCTCGGGATCCAAACCCCGGAACACCGGTCGGAAACCCCCGATCAGCGCGTCGAGGTCCAGAGCTGGCTGGGTGTGTGCCAGTGGAATCGTGCCCCCGGGGGGCAACGGTCGGTCGCTGCCGTCGCCACCGCCGCGTTTGAGTTCCAGGTATCGCTCGCCGATCAGGTTGGCGTAGCGGATGTGCGCGGTGGTCGATTGATACAGCGGCAGGGATCGGTCGACGTCGAAGTCCACTCGGATGCGGTGGCCGCCATCGACGAGTTGGATCTTTCTGACCTTGCCCACCTCGACTCCCGAGGCCCGGACGAACTGTCCTTGTCGTATCCCACTGGCTGACGAGAACTCCGCGGAATAGCCAACGGTCCTGTCGAAGCGGATCTGGCCGAACACCACGACGGTGATCGCGGTGAAGGTCAGCAACACCAGGCAGAGCGCGGCGAGTTTGACGGCGGTGGCGGTGAGTTTCATGGGTTGACCGTGTACTCCCCCACTTGGCGGCCCCACACGTATTCGTTGGCCCACGGGGAACCGATCTCGAAGTGGTTGTAGGGGGCGACGCTGGCACCGGTGTCGAGCACCAGGCCCGGCGCCGGCCACAGGTCCCGGGTGATTTCCTGCCAACAGCCGGGCGCTCCGCCCGGGCCGCCTCTGGCATTGACCCTCGGCAGATTGTCCGGGAAGACGTACGGATTCGTCCCACCGACGAGTTGCGTGTGGGCCCGCAGCGAGTAGCCGTTGCCGGTGCCCTCGGCCGCCGCCACCGCAGGGCGCACCTCGGCGACGTTGCGGATCGTGCAGAACAGTTCCGGGCTGTAGGTATCGAGCAGCGCGGACGTCGGTGCCAGCTGATCGAGCGTCTGAGACAGATGGGGGCCGGCCTGGTCGAGCACGTCGGCCCCGGTGTTGCCGAATCCGATCGCGGCCAGAAGCGTCGCATCGAGGTCGTGTTGCTGCTGATTGAGCGTGCGCGCGGTGGTGGTGAAATTGTCCAGGAAGCTCCACAGGTCGGGCGACGCGTCGGCGACCGTATCAGTCACCGTTGCCAGCGCTGCGATGTCGTGGTGCAACTGATCCATCTGCGGATTGAGGTTGTCGAGGACTTTGTTGCCGTTGACGAGGGATTCGCCGAACTTCTCACCCAAGCCCGACAGCGCGTCGGCGGCTCCGCTCAGCGTCAGATTCAGCTTGACGGGATCGATGGTCTCCGCGATGGACGTCAGCGTCTGGAAGACGGTGTTGATTTCCGTGGATACCGATCTCGCGTCAATCACGTCAGCGGTGGTGATCGGAACCCCAGGGTTCTCAGGGGAAGCCAGTGCCACGTACTTGCCGCCGAATACCGTGGTCGCCCTGATCGCGGCGTCGACGTTGACCGGAATCAGTTCGACATACCGTGGCGAGACGTCCAACGTGAACTGCGCCGCCGGCTTGCCGTCACGGGCAATCTCGGTGATGCTGGCCACCTTTCCGACCTCGACACCGTTGTAGGTGACCTTCGAGCCGGGCCCGATCAGCAGTCCCGCGCGGTCGGAGATCAGCGTCAACGGCACCTTCGGGGTGAACCCTCCGCGAAACTGCACGAAGACCAGGACGCCAAGCAGTGCCAACAACACCGCGGCCAACCCGGCCACGGTCTTGTACGGCGGCGTGCGTTGCGCATTCCCGAGCACCGGCATCGTCATTCGGCTACACCGTCAGGTTGAAATTCGGGTCGACACCGTATAGCGCCAACGAGGCCAGCATCGCCACCACCACCACGGCAACGAGTGAGAACCGCATCGACCGACCGACAGCTTCGCCGACACCGACCGGGCCTCCCGCGGCGGTGTAGCCGTAATAGCAGTGAGTGATCATCACGGTCACCGCAATCAGAGCGGCGACGAAGAACGACCAGAACACATCGTCAGGTCGCAGGAAGGTTCGAAAGTAGTGGTTGTAGGTGCCACTGGATTGCCCGTAGAGCACGGTGGTCACCAACTGTGGAGACAGAAACGCCATGACCATCGCCAGGCCGTACAGCGGCAGGATCACCACGATCGCGGCGATGATCCTCGTCGACGCGAGAAACGCGACCGACCTGACCCCCATCACCTCCAGGGCATCGATCTCCTCGCTGATGCGCATGGCGCCCAATTCGGCTGTGGCGCCGGCTCCGACCGTCGCCGCCAGCGCGATGCCCGTGACGACCGGTGCGGCGATCCGGACATTGACCAGGGCGGCGAAGAATCCGGTGAATACCTCCACGCCGATGTTGCCCAGAGAAGAAAAACCTTGGATGGCGACCAGTGAACTGCCCGACAGCGTGACGAAGCCGACGATCGCCACGGTGCCGCCCACCACTGCCAGCGCGCCGGTGCCCATGCCGATCTGTGCGATCAGCCGGACGGTCTCAGCGCGGTAGTTGCGAAGCGTCAGTGGGATCTGAGCGACGCTGGTGAGCGTGAACCAGACCATCTGCCCGAAAGCGTCCAGCGCACGGGCCGGGCCGCCGGCGACGCGACCGAAGTTGGTTGTCGTCCTTGGGAATCGGGCTCGTATCACGGTGGTGGTCGACATGTCAGTGCCCAGTCCCGAATCGCACGCCGATAGTCGTCAGGATGACGTTGACCGCGTACAGGGCGATGACACAAAGGACGACAGTTTCGTTGACGGCGATACCAACGCCCTTGGCGCCACCTGACACCGTCAGACCGCGATAGCAGCCGACGAGACCGGCGATCAGCCCGAAGGACACCGCTTTCACGGTGGCGATGACCACCTCGGGCAGGCCGGTGACAAGGGTCAGGGTGGAAAGGTAGGCACCGGCGGAGACGTCCTGTAGATAAACGCTGAAGGCGAAGCCCCCGACCAAGCCGACGATCACGACCAGGCTGTTGAGCAACGTGGCAACGATGGTCGCGGCAAGTACCCGCGGCAACACCAACCTGCGGATGGGGTCGATGCCCATCACCTCCAGGGCGTCGATCTCTTCCCGGATGGTGCGTGCCCCCAAGTCGGCGCAAATGGCGGTGGAGCCGGCGCCAGCAACCACTAAAACCGTTGTCAACGGACCCAATTGAGTGACAGCACCCAACGCGGCGCCGGCACCGGAGATGTCCGCCGCACCGAACTCGGCAAGAAGGACGTTCAAGGTGAACGTCAACAAAACCGTCAGCGGTATCGCAGCCATGATCGTGGGCAGGATGGTCACACGCAGCAAGAACCAGGACTGCAGAATCAATTCCCGCCACTCCAGCGGTGGGCGAAACAACGACCTACCGGTCAATGAGCACAACCTGGCGAAAGCGCCAACGTGCCCCAACGGGCCCCTCAATTGGTCACTTATCGCGACACCAAGCCCTGTCGCGGTCGCCATCAGGGGCTACTCATGACGTTGACTCCGACGACGAGCCGGGCGGATCGGGCTGGTCGGGGCACTATCACTGCCTTTCTGTCGGTCAAGATCTCGTCTGGTCGCGACGTGCCCGCAAAGACTTGGTGTGTCGACCGTCACATCGCGTTCCGGACTATCTCAGTGACGTCAAGATCCCGTCAGAGGTGTTCCGCCACGAGGAACACAGGCGGGCACTGCCGGCGCACCGCGGACCTGGCCGCGCGTTCCGCGCGGCGGAACCTCCAGGGCCGGGGCGTCGTCGCGTACGACAGAATGCAGCCCATTCCCCCGAGGTTGGAGGAGACGGGATGACTCCCTTCATGATTCGCGTCAGCGAGGTGCTCGAACTAGCGACTGACGTCGTTCTTCCCGACATCCGGCCCAGTCGCCCACGGCCCGCCGCGATCGGTGCAGATGAGCACGTTGAATGCCGCTCATTAGCCGAACAACTGGTATGCGAGGCCAACGTCGTGCTGTCGTCGATCGAGCACGAACCGCTGTCGCTGACCGACGATCTACGGTCCGAGTCGTTGTCGTTCACCATCTCCTGCGGAAACCGGCAGGCGCGAATCGTCACCCATATCGGCACAGCCGTCGCGATCGGCAACCTTTACGGGATCGGCGCCCGCCATCTCGCCAGCGTCGAACTCGCCGGTGCGGACCAGCTCGAAGAGCTGATCCTGCTCGTCATACGAGCGGACCGGGCCGACGCTCACAACAGCGCCGTTCCGGCACCCGGAACATTGCCGCAGTGACGCCGGCAACCGCCGACACTCGGTGAGAATCCGAGCATTTTTGTCAACCAACAGATCCGGGAACACCACGGGAGGCGTCCGTGCAGTACGAGCTCCGACAGCAGGTGATCGAGCCGCATCGTCAGACATTCACGCCGCTGATCCGGCGCTATGGCGATCGGCCAGCCACGCGCTACGAAGAGGGCTCTATCGGCATTCAGCCCACGGCGAACTTCCACTACCGTCCGTTATGGGACCCCAGTCACGAGATTTACGACGAAGGTTTCTCGGCGGTGCGATTGTCGGATCCCGACGCTTTCATCGATCCACGCCAGTACTTCTACACCCCGTACGTGGTCAATCGAGCCGCACTGCACGATGCCTTCGGACGCAGCCTCACCTACGTGGTGGACCGCGACTTGCTGACGGCGATGCCACCAGCCTGGCGGGATCTGCTCGGCGATGTAGTTCTGCCGCTTCGCTATTACGAGGCCGGCGCCCAGCTGATCAGCGTCGACGGCGCCCGGTTCGCCTACGGCACCACCATTGAGCAGTGTCTGTCCTTTGCGGCGTTCGATCGTATCGGCAACGCCCAGCTCATCAGCCGCATCGGGATAGCCCTCGGCGGTAACACCGACGCGACGCTGGCGGCTACCAAACCCGCCTGGTTGCATGAGCCTCGGCTACAGGGTCTGCGAAGGCTGATCGAAGAGCTTCTGGTCCACAATGATTGGGCCGTGTCGCTGGTTGCACTCGATCTCACCGATCGACTGCTCTACCCGCTTATCACCGCCCATCTCGATGATGCGGCGTTGCTGGGCGGCGCCGGAGCATACAGCCTTCTCATCCAACAACTGGGGGTCTGGTACGCCGACCAACGCAAATGGCTCGACGCCCTGGTCAGTGCATGGGTCAACGACGCTGAACACGGCGCTGCGAATACCGGGATACTGCGAACCTCCGTCGCGCGGTTCTTGCCGCAAATCATTACGGCAGTTAATGACATCGCGCAGGCGATCGACGCTCTTGTCAACACGGGTGCCGAGAAGTTCGTCGCGAGCACCGTTGAGGGACTCAATGATTCGCTTCGCGTCCTGGGCTTCGAAGGCACGGAGGTTCGATATGGCTGAGACATCCACCCGGGAGGTTGGTGTAGACCTCCAGGAATCCGGCGAGGACGTCCGCAGGATGGTACGGGCGATCGAGAAGGACAACCCCGGGTGCCGGATCGCCCATCTGCCCGGGCTGATCAAGGTGTCCGCACCAGGTCGGCTGATCATCCGCCGCGCCACCGTCGAGCGCGAGCTGGCACGTGAATGGGAGACACACGAGTTCCAGCTCTCGATCGTGTCCTACTACGGCCACATCGGTGAATACGACGACGACGAGATCGTCATCAGCTGGGACCACTGAAGGGAAATCGACATGGCCAAGATGTCAATGAAGGCGCGGTACTCGGCGCTGACGCGCGACCTTTCCTGGGAGCCGACGTATGTCAGCGAGGATGCGCTGTTCCCGCACACCACATTCGAGGGAATCACCATTCACGATTGGTCAAAGTGGGAAGACCCATTTCGTCTGACCGTCGATGCCTACTACAAGTACCAGGCCGAAAAGGATAAGCGGCTCTATGCCGTCCTTGACGGGTTCGCTCAGTCTCAGGGCCATCTGGGGCTCTCCGAGGCGCGCTACATCAACGCGATGAAGCTGTTCCTCCAGGGCGTGACGCCGCTGGAATACGCCGCTCACCGACACTTCGCCTATCTGGCGCGGCATCTCAATGGAGCTGGGCCCAGATTCGCGGCACTGTGCCAATCGGTTGACGAGTTGCGGCATGCCCAGACGCAGATCCACACGCTGTCGAACTACAACAAGTACTACGGAGGGCTGCACAACTTCTCCGATCAATTTGACCGAGTGTGGTACCTCTCCGTGCCCAAGTCCTTCTTCGAAGACGCGATATCAGCGGGTCCGTTCGAGTTCCTGATCGCGATCAGCTTCGCATTTGAGTATCTTCTGACGAATCTGCTCTTCGTTCCGTTCATGAGTGGCGCGAGCTTCAACGGTGACCTTTCCACAATGACATTCGGATTCTCGGCGCAGAGCGACGAAAGCCGGCACATGACATTGGGTTTGGAAGCCATCAAGTTCCTGCTCGAGCAGGACGAGGCCAACGTGCCGATCGTGCAGGGGTGGATCGACAAGTGGTTCTGGCGAGGGTACCGGCTCACCTCGCTGATCGCCGGAATGATGGACTACATGCTGCCCAAGAAGGTGATCAGCTGGCGCGAGGCGTTTGAGCTCTACTTTGAGAACCAGATGCTCAACGGACTTTTTCCCGACTTGGCCTACTACGGCATCAAGCCACCCCGTCATGTCGAGCATGCGATTGCCGAGAAGAACGTCTACTCCCACCAGGTCTACTGGACGCTGTACCAGTTCTCGTTCGCTGCTGCCTTCACGACAACGATCCCGGAACCTTACGAGATGGATTGGTATTCGGAACAGTATCCAGGAACCTTCGACACTCACTTCCGGCCGAAGTGGGAGAAGGCGGCCCGAGCCCTCGAATCCGGGAATCGGACGTTCTTCCGCGGACTGCCGCAGCTCTGCCAAGTGTGTCAGTTACCCATGTTCCTTACCGAGCCGGGCGACCCTACCAGGATCTGTCAGCGTCGCACGGAATTCGAGGGTGAGCACTTCAACTTCTGCTCCGATGGTTGCCAGTGGATCTTCGAGCGCGAACCCGAGAAGTATGTGCAGGCCTGGCTTCCGGTTCACCAGATATACCAGGGCAATTGCGGCGGTACCAGCGTGCCAGAGGTTCTCGAGTGGTACGGCATCGAGGATGGCGACGGCGGCGAGTACCTGGGCTCCATCGACCACAAGAACTGGGTCGGATGGCACAACGGTGCAGGTGTAGACGCCCGGGTCGGCGGTTGACGTGGGCGTGCGGGCTATTGGCGAGTACAAGTTCCCGTCGAGGTCGCGGGTCGAACTCTACGGTGACGACCAACTCGTTCACGTGTGGTGGCGCGACAACCAATTTCTCGCGTCGGCAGCGACATTCCGTGTACCCAAAGCGATGCGGTTCGGAGAGTTCGTCAAAACGGTCGTCGAACCCTGGGCGGCCACCGATCCTGACTTCATAGCCGGCTCGGAACGCGACTGGTTTATCGATGGAGACCCACTGAGGGTCCAAGACGACGCGTCCCTGAGCGAACTCGGCGTCGGCCACAAACAAACATTGTCGTTCCAGGTTGGCTGATTTGTCGACGGTGGCGGTTGAAGGCCATGGTGTCGAGGTCGAGTCGCGGCCGGGCGAGACAATTCTGGGCGCATTGTGCCGGAGAGGGTACAGCTACCGCTTCGGCTGCCGCCGAGGGGGCTGTGGTGTATGCAAGGTGCGCCTGGTATCCGGTCAGGTGGAATATCAGAAGACCGTCGCTGAAACCGTGCTGTCCCAAGCAGATCGGGATGACGGTGTCTGCCTCAGCTGCCGGGCAGTTCCCCTCACCGACGTCGTCATACGGCTCGGAGCCGAGGATCAATTGCGCAGCCTATCCATTTTGCAGCTCGGCGGCGGTGGCGTCACCTCCTGTACCGAGCCCAAGAACAAATGAGCGCCACCACGTTTCGATCCAGCCGACACGGATCACCGGTGCAATTCGGATGCGCTGCAGCACTAAGTCGTAAGCCGGTCGTGGCACGCGACGCTTACGAGGCTCGCAACACCGGCCTCGGCGATCGCGCGATCTTGCGAGGCGCTTCCGCCGCTGACGCCGACCGCACCAACCATCACCGCGTCGGAGTGCACGGGCATACCCCCGCCAAAGACGATAAGTCGTTCGGTCTTGACGATCCCGTGTAGTAGCGCAGGATCGTCCTTGATCATGTCGAACCACTCGTGGCTGGGCAGTCCGCCGAAGGCGGTGACGGTGTATGCCTTGTCCTGCGCGATCGACAGCGACAACAACGGGGCTTCGTCCATGCGGGCGAACGCCAATAGATGTCCGGCGCGATCCGTCACCGCCACGCATACCGCGACTCCCAGGGCGGCGGCATGCTCGATGCTGCCGGCCACGACGCGCTGCGCGCCATCCAGCGCCAGAGTTGTGACAGTTACGCACGCCGACATGACTACGTGACCACGGACGTGAACCGCTCGTTGAGTTCTCGGCCGATATAGAAGATGGCCTTGCCGAGCTGCTCAGCGGTCCAGGTGATCGTCGGGAAGTCGGGGTACGTCAGGTAACCGCCTGCGAAGACCTCGTTGCGGTTACCCGAGGGGTCGAAGAAGTAGATGGTTTGTCCGCGAGTGATTCCGTGGCGGGTCGGACCCACATCGACCGACACGTCGTCCATCGAGAACAGGTCACCGGCCCGCAGAATCTCGCTCCAGTCGCCGAGCTGATAGGCGAAGTGATGCAACTTGCCGTTGGGGCCTTTGATGAACGCGATGTCGTGCGGTGTGTTGGTGCAGAACATCCAACTGGCAATGAGTTGGCCATCATCGGAAATGTCGGTCTTCAGTCGTTCCGAGACTCGGAAGCCGAGCACCTCGGCGAAAAACCGCTCCACGGTGTCAGGGTCCTCGACCGTCAAAAGGGCATGGTCGAGACGAGGGACTCCGACGCCGACCAAATGCCGCGGCCAGGCTTCGGGGTTGAGTACGCCGGTGGCGGTGCCGGTCTGCTCGGCATGGTGATACAACTCGAGCACATGGTCGGACGGCAGAACGATCCGCAACCCGTCGCTGACGGCGAGGTTTTCTCCTGCGCTCATCCGTTCGGTGATCACCCCGAACTGCTGCGCGCGTTTCTCGTATAGCTCGATGTCGTCAGCGTGCTCGACCTTGTAGCCCAGCTTGACCAGGCCGACGCCCCCTTCTTCGATCACCAGGGAGTGGTGGTCGTACTCGTCCCAGGCCTTCAGGAACGCCACGCCCGGCTGCTGGGCGACCACCTGCAAGCCCAGTGTGTCGTGGTAGTGCCCCAATGCTTCGGGCAGATCGGTTACCCGAGCATGGACGTAACCCAGACGCATAACGCTCATTGTCTTAGATTCCTTTCGTTCGGATCACACGAGCTTCACCAACGGCGGTTACGGCCCGACGTCTGACACGCAGTCGGAATTACCGACTTGCGTTACCAGACAACGGTATTCGATCGAAACTTCCGCTCCCGGGGCTAGCCGTCGGCGCTGGGAGGGATCAAGTGCCTCGCCCACTGGCATCATGAACGCAGTCATCGAATTTCCTTCGGGCCGGCACGGCTAAGTCAGCCAATCTTGATCGCGGCAAGCGTGCGCACCCGTCATCGTTCCGCGCTGGGGAACGTGACGACCCTCGACCCCAATCTGGTCAAAAGCGGTCGTTCCTCTCAGCGGAACGAGTGTGATGTATCTAGCACCCCGTTGGCATAGTTCGACCGCACGACCGTTACGACCACCGCCGCGATTCCCGTGTGGCGCACTGCGCTTTCCGTAGCCGAAAAGGACCTGAGATGCCCAAACTAGCGCGCTCCGACTGGTACGACTTGACCCGTGACATGAACTGGACTCTGTCCTACGTCACCGAGGAGCAGGTCTGGCCAGAGGAGATGTCCAATAGCTTCGGAGTCCCGACCGAACTGTGGTGGACCTGGGATGAGCCCTACAAGATCACGTATCCCGAGTACGTGCACATCCAGGCCGGTAAGGACGCCAGCGTCTATTCGGTGAACGCGGTGGTGAACCGCTCGAAGCTCTACGAGCAGCTCGACCCCGGGTGGAAGGCGGCGATCCTCGCCCACTATGGCGCCATTGCCGTACCCGAGTACGTCGCCGGCATCGGCGAAGCCCGGATGGCACGCTTCGGCCGCGCCGCGGCATGGCGCAACATGGCGACCTACGGAATGCTGGACGAGACACGCCACGGTCAGATCCAGACCTACTTCCCTTATACGCTTCTCCAGAAGGAACCCCGGGCGGACTGGGCGCACAGGGCGTTTCACACCAATGAGTGGGGCGCGATCGCGGCGCGATCGCTTTTCGACGACATGTTCACCGCGAACGACGCGGTCTCGATGGCCATCCAGCTCACCTCCACCTTCGAAACGGGGTTCACGAACCTGCAGTTCCTCGGTATGGCCGCCGACGCGATGGGCGTAGGGGACCTGGAGTTCAGCGCGCTGATTTCGTCGATTCAGACCGATGAGGCGCGCCATGCCCAGCAGGGTGAACCGACGATGAAGGTGATGATCGAAGGCGGCAAAAAGGACGTTGTTCAGAAGCTGATCGACCACATGTTCTGGCGGTCCTGGAAACTGTTCGCTCTGCTGACCGGACTGTCGATGGACTACTACACCCCGCTCGAGCATCGAAGGCACTCGTTCAAGGAGTTCATGGACGAGTGGATCAACAAACAGTTCGTCGACCAGTTCCGGGATCTCGGGCTTGAGAAGCCGTGGTACTGGGATGACCATTACCTGAAGGAACTCAATTGGCTCCATCACGCCTATCACCTCGGGGTGTGGACTTGGCGGCCCACCGTGTGGTGGAACCCGGATGCCGGAGTCTCGCCCCAGGAACGGGACTGGTTGGAACAGAAGTATCCGGGCTGGAACGACACGTTCGGCAAGTGCTGGGATGTGATTACCGACAACGTCCGTTCCGGAGACATCCCGCGCACCTTGCCCGAGACACTTCCGATGGTGTGCAACATGTGCCATATCCCGGTGTGCACCCCTGCGGGTGCCGCCGCTGGTTACCTCGACAGCGCCGAGCCGGTGATCCACGACTATGAGGGTCGGCGCTATGTCTTCTGCTCAGAGCCCTGCAAATGGATCTTCACACTCAATCCTGCACGCTTCAAAGGGCATCTGGGCATCGTCGACCGCTTCCTCGGGGGCATGATTCAGCCGCCGGACCTTCCCGGGGCGCTGTACTACATGGGCATCACCATCCCCGGCGACGACGCCACCAACTTCGCCTGGGCCCAAGCGCCCGAATTGGCCGCAACCTGACCACCCGCGCGCAGAACGGAATGAACCAACGATGACTCCATTACCCGTCCAGGGGTACGTTCCCGGCGACTTCGTCGTCCACCTCGCGCTCGTCGATACCGACGACACGATGGACGTGGTCGCAGCCAAGATCGCCGACCACTCCGTAAACCGGAGGGTGCCGGCCCAGAACCTCCCTATGCGGGTCCGTTGGAAGGGCCAGGTTCTGGCCTCAGACGCGACCCCGGCCACCGTCGGAGTCGAACCGCTTGACTGCCTCGAGGCTTTCTATTCGGAGACGCCATGACAGAGGTGCGATGGTTCGACGTCGTCGATGCCGCGGAGTTGTGGGAGGGCGAGCTCGTGGATTTCGACGTCGCTGGCGAGGAAGTCATGATCGCCCACCTCCTCGGCGGCGAGATCATGGCATTTCAAGGCATGTGCCCGCACCAGGAGATTCCACTGGTCGATGGCGAATGGGATGCCGACACATGCGAACTGACGTGCGGCGGTCACAGCTGGCAGTTCGATCTGCGCAATGGAAAAGGCATCAACCCCAGTGGCTGCCAACTGTATTCGTTCCCAGTCCGGGTGGAAGGCACGAAGATCCAAGTCGGCATACCGCAGGACGGCCAGTCACACTACAACCGCTTCGCGGGATCGTGAGGAAACGATGACACAAATAGGTGAACAGCACTCAACGGTGAAGCGTGTCGGGCCGATCTTGAGAGGCGTCGATGCGGCCTTCTGCGACGCTGTCATCAGCGCCATCGAATCCGACAACCCCGACAGCGACATCGAAGTCGATGACCAGGGCGGCTATGTGCGAATCACCGCGCCTTGGCAATGTCGTCTAACCCGCGAATCCCTCGAACGCGAACTCGGGCACGATTTTCGGCTGTCCGACATCGAGCCCAACCTGGCCAGCTTTGCGGGCCGCATCCAGATGGGTGACGACGTAGTGGTGTGGCATCTCGACAATAGGGAGGTCTGATCATGGCAACAAAGAAGCGCAAGGCGCCTCGTACCTGGAGCATGTTCGGTGACGTCAAGCGCAAACCCAGTCCCTACGAGGTGGTGACCGGAAAGTTTCACTACCACTTCCGTCGCGAACCGGCGCCCTTCGAACTGGATCCCAACGATCCGATCAACCAGTGGTACCTGCGCAACCGAGAAGGCTCGCCCCTGCAGGTCGAGGACTGGGAACAGTTCCGCGACCCCTACAAACTCACGTACAAAGACTACGTCGCGACACAGCATGAGCGGGAAATCTACGTGAACGCCCTCATCGATCAGTACGAGGCGGCCGACACCCCAGCACAGCTGAGTCCAGGATGGGTGGCGACACTGCAGGATCTCTTTGTCCCGCTGCGGTTTCCGTTGCACGTGCTGCAGATGACGGGACTCTACGTAGGGCAGATGGCGCCGGCGGCCTACATCACGAACTGCGTGAACTTCCAGGCCGCCGACGAGCTGCGCAGAATACAGCGGATCGCGTACTGGACAAAAGTGTTGGCCAACTACCACGGAGATCATTTGGCGGACACCCGCACCGCCCGCGAGCCATGGGAGTCCGCACCGCACTGGCAACCACTGCGCCAGCTGCTCGAAGAGCTGCTGATCACCTATGACTGGGGCGAGGCGTTCACGGCGCTGAACCTCGCGGTGAAACCGATGATCGACGCACTACTCAACCGGGAGTTCGCGTCACTTGCCGAAATGAACGGTGACCAGTTCCTATCACAGCTGTTCACCGAGTTCGCCATTGACAGCCGGCGCAGCCAGGATTGGACACACGCGCTCGTCCACTACACGGTCGAACACGACCCAGCGCTGAACAGTGTCTTTTCCAACTGGCTGACTCGCTGGCAGCCCGCTGCGCGTGACGCCGTGAGCGCGCTGGCACCGCTGTTCCAAACTGCACCCGAACCGATGTCTGGCTCGGCGGTCTCCGACCGTGTCGCCGAGACCTACGCCGAGTTCATGGAGGGCACTGGGCTGGTCGTCGAGGAGCCTGCATCACTGTAGTGCGCGATCAACAACGGCGCAGTGGCGGCTCGGAAGGTCACATGACCGGCAGATCCGCATTGCCGGGGAAAGTCTCCGGCGTCATAATTCAGGAGGATCAAACACCATGCCCATGAAATTCCTGTCGGATGAGTGGTGCGCGGCCGCGATGACGGCCATCAACAGCAACGAAGCCGTCTATAAAGGGTTCAAGGACCCCGAGAGCTTCAACCACGATATGTATTTCGGTCTTCTGGAAAAGCCGGAAGTCACAACGTATTTCACTTTTGAAGGCGCAAAGCTCACGGAGTGGACCACTGAGAAGATTCACGGCGACGGACCGTTCGACTTCGGGCTTCGCGCCAAAGCCGAGCACTTCCGGATGGCCGCCGAGGGTGAACAAGAGGGCGGCAAGATGCTGTTGGGCGGCCTGCTGAGGATCACCGATGGCAGTGTCGCGCTCGCGATCGAGAACGCCGAGGCGTTCAACCAATTTCTGCTCACGTTCGGCCAGGTCGACACAGATTGGAACGTCTGAGCCTATCGCCGGCGACACCACGCCCAGGTGTCCGCGTGACGCTTGCGATGCTTTCAGCAATGTGGGCGAACCCTTTAGTGAGATCGGAATCAGAGATGTCAACTGACACAGTCGTATACGACGTCCGGTGCATGGATGGTGGAGATGCCAACGGCGTCGCCAACATCCTGCAGATGCTGCTGACACAGAATTTCGCCAACAAGCCGAATCTGGTGAAAGTCGCGCGGAAGATGAAACGGCGCCCGGTGGAAATCATCAGCACGGACACCGACGCCGAGGCCACACTCCGATTCAACGAGGACGGGGTCTGCATCTTCAACGGGACCGTCGGCAAGCCCAAAGTACGGGTATATGCGACCGTGGATCAGATACTCGACGTCTCGCAATTGAAGATGAAGGGCGGCGGCCTACTGCCAGTGGGGTTTTTCACCAAACGCGGCGGTCGGGTCCTAGGTCAGATCTCCACGCACAAGCTCGTGGTGAAGGGCCTCCTGTCGCACACCGTCGCGTCGCTGCGAACGATCGCGCTGTTGTCGGTCGCAGACTGATTACCCAGGAGTGGGTCGACCTGGCGTTGCTGTGATCGACCGGTCCGCATAGCGGAACATCCTGGTGAGGTGGCCCAATCGCGCATCACGATTGTGACGTGACAAACACCCACACGGTCACGGTCGAGCCGCTCGGCGTAGAGGTACCCTGCCGTGCCGACCAGTCGATCCTCGAAGCGTGCCTGCGCCACGGCGTGAACCTGCCACACGCGTGCACTCACGGCACTTGCGCGACCTGCAAAGTAGAGATCGTGGAGGGCGAAGTCGACTATGGTGAGGCTTCGGCGTTCGCGCTGCTGGAATCTGAACGAGCAGAAGGTAAAGCGCTGATCTGCACGGCGCGGCCGACGAGCGATGTGACGATCGAGGCCGACGTCGACGAAGAGGACGGTGTGGTCTTCCATCCGGTACGGGACTTCACCGCGACCGTCTCACTCATCGAGGACTGCGCGCGTGACATTCGCCGGATTCGGTTGGCGCTCGACGACGACATCGCCTTCAACCCTGGTCAATACGTCCAGGTGCGGATCCCCGGCCACGCCGTCACCCGCAGTTGGTCGATCGCCACCCCTCCTGCGTGCAGCAACACGATCGAGCTCAACATTCGCCGCACCCCTGGTGGATTGGCCACCGAGGGCTGGGTTTTCGCCGATCTCGCCGAAGGTGACCCCATCGCGCTTACCGGCCCCTACGGCCGGTTCTTCCTGCGTGAGCATCGGACCGAACCCGCCATCCTGATCGGCGGCGGCACTGGTCTGGCCCCGCTGAAATCCATGGTGCGCCACGTCCTGGAAACCTCTGGGCCGCACCGGCTGCACCTCTATCACGGCGCGCGCACCCAGGCCGACCTATACGACGTCGACTATTTCACCGAACTCGAGCGGCGCTCCGAGGGACAACTGAGCTACCGCCCGGTGCTCTCCGAGGAGAACGTCGACGGCATTCGGCATGGCTTGGTCACTGAGGCGGTCGATCAGGACCTCGAAACCTGCGGCGGTTACGTCGGCTACTTGTGTGGTCCGCCCCCGATGGTGGATGCGGCGCTGAAGATGCTAATGAAGAAGCGCTTGTTCCCACGCGACATCTACCGCGAGGACTTCTTCGACGCATCTGACAACGCCACAGGCGGGGTGCGCAGCCCGTTGCTGAGGATGTCATGACCACGCTGGCGAACCCAGAACTGGGCAATACTGTTACGACGAACGGATTCTCGACAAACTATCTGGAAGCAGGTAGCGGGGAGCCAGTGGTGTTCATTCATGGGTCCGGGCCAGGGGTGACCGCATACGCCAACTGGCGGTTGACACTTCCGGTTCTGTCCAGCCGGTTTCACTGCTATGCACTCGATATGGTCGGCTTCGGCCACACTGAGCGCCCACCAGAGATCACCTACGACCTGCAAACCTGGGTGGACCAGCTCCACGGATTCCTCGACTCACTGCAGCTGGGGACAGTGTCGCTGGTGGGCAACAGCTTCGGAGGGGCGGTGGCACTGCGCTTCGCCGCGACCCATCCCGACCGGGTCGCACGACTGGTCCTGATGGGCAGCATCGGTGTGCCGTTCGAGATCACCGAGGGCCTCGATGCCGTCTGGGGTTACCAGCCGTCGCTGCGGGAGATGCGCCGGCTGCTCGACTACTTCGCCTACTCGCGAGAACTCGTCACCGACGAGCTGGCGGAGGTGCGTTTCCGGGCCAGCGTTCGCCCCGGATTCCAGGAGTCGTTCGCGGCGATGTTCCCCGCCCCCCGTCAGCGCTGGGTCGATGCAATGAGCACACCCGAGGATCACATCGCCTTCGTGCCGCACCCCACGTTGATCGTGCACGGCCGGGACGACAAGGTGATTCCGCTTGCGACGTCGCTGCGGCTGCATCAACTCATCGACGATTCCGAGCTCCATGTTTTCGGTCGGTGCGGACACTGGACCCAGATCGAGCGGCCCGGACCATTTACTGACCTGGTCGGCGAGTTCCTGGCTCGTGACGATGGACCCGTATCCGACGGCGCCCGGCTGAACAGTCCAATTCCCGACGAGGAGCGGTGACGTGGTTCATACTTTGCTCGCCAGACACGTCAAGGGAGCCCACATGAACCGTGCGGACGAAGCTCGTCCGGGACTGCATGCGGTTGCCCGGCCCCGCAACGACGCCCTCAAGTCCGTCGCCAACACGCTCGACGTGCTCGACTGCTTCCTCGCAGACGACGAACTCGGCGTATCCGAGGTCGCCCGCAGCCTGGGCGTGGCCAAAAGCAGCGCCCACCGGATGCTCAGCACCCTATTGAGCCGCGGCTTCGTCGAGCAGAACCCCGAAACTGGACGATATCGGCTGGGTCTGCACCTGTACGAACTCGGTCAGCTATCGGTCAGCCGCAGCAGGCTGCGACAGACCGCGCTGCCGATCATGGAGGACCTTCGGCAGCGCACCGGCCACACCATTCACCTCGGGGTCGCCGATGGACCCGATGTGGTCCATCTGGAGCGGCTACAGTCCCGCGAGGGTCTGAACATCTTCGACACCGTGCCGGCCCGCAGATTCCCCACCCATTGCTCGGCCACGGGCAAGGTGCTCGCAGCATTTGATCCGGCCGTCGCCGAAGCACGAAGGCGTGCCGCCTTCCCCGCCATCACCCCGAATTCGGTGCGAAACGCCACCGAGTGGGAGGCCGCGCTGGCAAAGATCCGTCGCACCGGCGTAGCCGTCAACCGTGACGAGGTGGCCACCGGCGCCATGTCGGTGGCTGCGCCCATCTACGACGGCACTGGCCGTGCCCGCGCCGCTCTGTCGATCGTCGGGCGCACGGACGTGATGGATCGCTGCGAGCAGCAGTTCACCCGTCTCGTCGTGGAGGCGACGCGCCGACTGGGCCGGCTCGTGCCTTGGGAGAACTAGGCGACAGCACGTCGCCGAGGAGCCGGAGGCGGATCGCGAATGAGCCCGATGCTGGGCATTGAGGACTTCATCACCGACGAGTGGTATCCCGGTTTCGCGCCGTCGTTCGGCCACTCGCCCTACATCGTCGAGCCGTTCCGCAGCTTCACTGCTGCTGACAAGGATCGCTTTTGGTTTCTGGACTTTCACTGGGCACGCGGGCTGACGCCGCTTGGGATGATCTGGAACGAGGACGGCTTTTCTTGGGGCACGCAATGGGCGGCGGAGCAGATGCCGCTGCCGACCGGTCGGGGAATGACCCAGCGAATCGCGGGCACACACACGTACGCGGCTGTTATTCCCGTGCGCAGCAGTAGGGAGATCGCCGCACGCGACAAGCGAGTGCGCACCTACCTTCCCGGTTTCCTCGACAGGTTCGACCTCATCTGGCAGCAACGCCGCTCCGAGATAGAGATCGGCTGGCAGTCACTGCAGTCCCGTGATGTGTCCGAGCTGTCAGACGACGAGTTGGCCGTGATGCTGATCGACGCGCGCTCCTACTACCGCCGGCTGTTCGAGATCCATTTCGAAATGATGTACCCGTTGATTTCGAACTATCTCGGCTTTCGGGGCGTCTGCCAGGAGCTCGGCATCGAGACGGCGACGATCGCCAAGTTTCTCCAGGGCTACGAAACAAAGATCAGCGAGACCGACAGGGCGCTATGGCAATTGACGGCCGATGCGCGGTCCGGCGGTTTGGGGACCCTTTTCGCAGCGACTCCAACATCCGATCTGATGGCGACCCTCGAACGCGATGCGGGCGGCAGGCGGTGGTTGCAGCGGCTGGCCGAGTTCCTCGACGTTTACGGTTACCGGACCGCGGGCACCGCCGATGTTGCTCTGCCGAGTTGGACGGAGGACCCCACTCCGGTGGTGAATACGGTCGCCGAATTCCTAAGGCAAAAGCGTCCGCACGACTTCGACGCGGCCCATAACGCCGCTGTGGAGGAACGAGAGACTGCGATCGACGAGGCTCGCGGCCGGCTCACCCGACAGGAGCAACGGGTTTTCGACGCAGGGCTGATCTCGGTGCAACATGCCAACTTTCCGTGGTGGCAGGACGACCACAACTACTACATCGACCTGAGAGCATCCCTTCCGGTGCGTTGGGTCGCCCTTGAGCTGGCCGAACGCCTAGGGACCGACCGCTACGACGACACGATGTTTCTATTCTGGCCGGAATTGGTTGCCGTGGCCGAACGTCAACTCGGCTATTACGGGTTACGCAAAGTCGTCGAAGCGCGACGACAGTACTTCGATCACTGGCACCAACGCAGGTCCGAGATGCCCAAGGTGCTCGGCGCGGTACCCGACCAGATCGACGATCCTCTGTTGATCGAGATCTACGGCCTCGACCAGGGCTACTTGGATGCCGTCCGCGCCGAGGCTGCCGGGGAACGCACGAGCACATTACGCGGTATTCCCGCCGCACGCGGCACCGCCCGCGGTCGGGCCAGAGTGCTCAGGGAGGCTGGCGAGCTCGACAAGTTGAATGCTGGCGAGATTCTGGTCTGTGAATCTACCTCGGCTAGTTGGACTTTGGTTTTCAGTCGGATCGCGGGGTGCGTCTGTGACAGCGGTGGCGCATTGTCCCACGCGGCAATTGTGGGCCGCGAATACGGCGTACCGACCGTGACGGCCTGCGGAGTGGCGACATCCACGATCCGCGACGGCGACGAGGTCATTGTGGACGGACTGACTGGCACTGTCACGATCCTTCGAGAGCAGTCATGAACACAGTGGTCGAGCTCGAGCAGGCGACCAGCGACAATGCTGGTCCGAAAATGGGTCGTCTTGGCGAACTCATTAGGCGTGGTATCGAGGTGCCGGCCGGGTTTGTCGTCACTTCCATGCCGCGCGAGCGCGAAGGCGACGGTATCGGCGCGGACCTTGACAACGATATCCGTGCCGCATATCGGCTGCTGTGTGGCGATGTCGATAAGCCGGTCGTCGTGCGCAGTTCCGCAGCTGACGAGGACGGCTCCGGGGCGAGCTTCGCCGGTGTATTCGACAGTTACCTCGGTGTCCTCGGAGCCGAACAGGTTGTCGCGGCGGTGCACGACTGCCGGGCCGGCCTGCACAGCGCACGGGCGGTTGCGTATCGCGAACGATTAGGCCGCAGCGAGCCGACCGCTTCCATGGCCGTGGGAGTAATGCGCATGGTGCCCGCGCGGGCCTCAGGCGTCGCCTTCACCGTCGACCCGGTCTCCGGTCGCGACGACCGCATGCTCATCGAGGCCAGCTTCGGGTTCGGGGAGCCTGTGGTGCAGGGCGTGGTCACGCCTGACCGTATCGAGGTCGCCGACGATGGACGCATCCTGCGGTATGTAACAAGTCACAAGAGAATCGCTTTGCAATACAACGACACTGGCGGCATGAAGCACGTCGAACTCACCCCGATCCAGGCCCGAACGCCGGCATTGAGCCCCGCTGAAACCACCGCCCTCAGCGAGCGTGTTCGGGCGGTCAAGGCCATCGCGGGCCAGCCGGTCGATTGCGAATGGGTCATCGACGACACCGGTGCCGTCTGGATCGTGCAGTGGCGTCCGGTGACCGCGGTCCAGGCGGGTGAGGCGCTGCGGTGGGATCCAGCGAAATACGCCGCGCGCTATGCGTTCCGATCCGGATGAAGCGCTTCCAGAAGCCGTTCCACAGCCCGGAACGCCCTGCTCACCCTCATGACGGCGGATCTAGAGTTCGGGCGTGCAGCATGCTGGAATCGGGGTCATCCCCGCCACAACCGACCCGTGCGGGCGATCAGCTGTTCTCCTTCTCGACGCCTACCGCAGCCGTCGGCCCATCCCTCCGCTGATAACGTCGTTTCCAGGCTTGACCACCGACGACGCATACGAGATCCAGCTCGTGCAGGTCGGCGAGTGGCTCGCCGACGGGCGCCGGGTACTGGGCCGCAAGGTCGGCCTGACGAGCGCGGCCATGCAGGCCCAAATGAACGTTTCCCAACCTGATTTCGGCCACTTGATGGACGACATGTTCTTCACCGAGCACGTCCCGATCAGCGCTGACCGCTTTCTGCAACCGCGCGCCGAACCAGAGGTCGCACTCGTCCTCGGCCGTGATCTCACGGGACCCGGTGTGACGGTTGCCGCGGCCGCGGCGGCAGTGGACTTCGTGCTACCTGCGCTCGAGATCATCGACTCGCGCATCGCCGACTGGCAGATCGGAATCGTCGATACGATCGCCGACAACGCTTCCAGTGGCGGCGTGGTACTGGGCAGCACCGCGCGACGCATCGATGAGATCGACCTGCGCTTGGGTGGCTGCACGCTTCACCGCAACGGCGAGATCGCGGGTACGGGGGCCGGTGGCGCGGTGCTCGGCTCCCCACTCAATTCGCTTGCCTGGCTAGCGAATACGCTGGGTGGGCGCGGCGAGGGACTCCACGCAGGCCAAGTGATTTTGCCCGGATCAATCACCGCGTCGATCCCGTTCGAACCCGGCGACGTCATCACCGCGACCATGGCCGGGCTCGGGTCGGTCACGGCGGTCATCGATGCATCAACGGAGCGACCATGACAGCATGGACAGTCGACCGAGCGGCGACCCAGCTGTTAGCGGCCGAGGACGGCCGGTTCGACATGGAACCCATCACCGACGACTGGTCGGACCTCGACATCGACACCGCGTATGCCATCCAAGACGAGACCTTGCGGCGCCGTCTGGATCGCCGTGAGAAATTGGTCGGCGTGAAGCTGGGACTGACCAGCAGGGCGAAACAACGACGGATGAATGTCGACTCGCCCCTTGTGGCGTGGTTGACCGATGCGATGGTATTGCCTGCGGGAGAACCGGTTCCGCAAGATCTGCTGATTCATCCACGCGTCGAGCCCGAGATCGTGTTCGTCATGAAGAGCCGGCTCGCGGGTCCAGGGGTAACCGCGGTCCAGGCATTGACGGCTGTTGAGGCGGTATATGCCGGTGCAGAGATCATCGATTCGCGATACCGAGATTTCCGGTTCACTTTGACCGACGTCATCGCCGACAACGCTTCATCGGGAGCGTTCGTGCTCGGCTCGATCGCACGGTCACCATTTGCACTCGACCTCGCCCTGGAAGCCGTGCTGGTGGAGGTGGACGGCAAGGTGGTCGACTCGGCAACCGGCGCGGCAGTACAGAATCATCCCGCTGAGGCACTTGCCTTGGCCGCCAACGACCTCGGTCGCCGCGGCAAGGCGATCGAGGCTGGGCAGATCGTGCTCACGGGAGGCATGACTGACGCCGTTCCGGCCGGCCCGGGTAGCCGCACGGCGTTCCACTTCACCACGCTGGGGTCGATTTTCATCCACGGAGGACATTGATGCCCCTTATTCAGGTGACAGTGGCCGAGGGTCGCACCCCCGACCAGCTGCGGGCGTTGATCAGCAAGCTCACCGCAGCAGTGGTGGAGGCGATCGACGCACCGCAACAGAATGTCCGCGTCGTCCTATACGAGGTTCCGAAGTCCCACTGGGCGGCCGGCGACGTGACGTTGCAGGAACGGGCGAACGCGGAGAGGCCATGACGGACTTGCCGTTCTTCGGACATGTGATCGACGGCGTCGAAACACGTAGCGATGCCGGCGACACCTTCGACTCGATCGATCCCTGGACTCGCAAACCGTGGGCCAGGATCGCACTTGGCGGCAAGGCGGAAGCCGATGCCGCGGTGGAGTCTGCGCGTCGAGCCTTCGACGAGGGACCCTGGCCTCGAATGGGGTTCGCCGAGAGGGGCCGCCTTTTGAACCGCCTTGCCGATCTGCTGGAGGAGCACACCGACGAGCTTGCCTCCGCCGACTCACACGATATGGGCAAGCCGGTGATCCAAGCCCGGCACGACGTAGCGCGCTCTGCTACGAATCTCCGGTTCTTCGCCGACCATGCACGCCTGTCCACCGGTGAGGTGCTGCCGATGGACTCGGGCCATCACAGCTACACGCGCTTCGAACCGGCCGGAGTGGTCTCGGCCATTGCGCCCTGGAACTTCCCGTTGATGCTGGAGACGTGGAAGATCGCGCCGGCACTGGCCTGGGGCAACACCGTGGTCCTCAAACCTGCCGAGGACACTCCGACGTCGGCCACAACCATGGCCCGACTGGCGGTCGAAGCAGGCCTGCCGCCTGGCGTTCTCAACGTCGTACACGGCTACGGCCCCCGCTCGGCCGGGCAAGCACTCACCGAGAATGCGGACGTTGATCGGATCACGTTCACGGGCGAATCCGGCACTGGCCGGACCATCGCCAAAGCGGCTGCTGCCAATCTGATTCCGATCAGCCTGGAGCTGGGAGGCAAGGGCGCCAACATCGTGTTCGAGGATGCGGATATCGACAATGCGGTGTCGTGGTCGATCCAGGCCATCTTCCGCAACGCCGGTCAGGTGTGTCTGGCCGGGAGCCGCCTCTTCGTGCACCGCGAGATCTACGACACCTTCCTCGACCGCTACATCGATGCCGCCGAGAGATTGGTGATCGGAGATCCGGCCGTAGACGGAACCGAGTTCGGGCCGCTGGCCTCCGAGGAGCACTACTCGAAGGTGTGCCGCTACCTGGACCTCGTCGAGAGCGAGGGTGGCAAGTTCCGCACCGGCGGCCGAGGAGAGGGGTGGACGGTCAAGCCCACCGTGATCACCGATCTCACGGACTCATCGCGGCTCGTGCACGAAGAGATCTTCGGCCCGGTTGTTGCGGTGTTGCCGTTCGACTCCGAGCGTGAAGTGGTCAACCGCGCCAACAACACCCGCTACGGGCTCAACGCGATGGTCTTCACCGAGGATCTCAACAGGGCGCACCGGGCGGCTGCACGGTTGAGGGCCGGAACCGTTTGGGTGAACTGCTTTTTCATTCGCGACCTGCGCGCCCCGTTCGGTGGTGTTGGTGATTCGGGGATCGGTCGCGAGGGTGGCAACTTCAGTCGAGAGTTCTTCACTGAACCCAAGGCAGTCGTCATGCAGATCGACGCGGACGCCGACTGAGCATTCAGCCGAAACTGTCGTAGCGGATCCGATCAACTTGGATACCAGCCTCTTTGAGCAGTCCGGTAACGGCGTTGGTCATCACCGGAGGCCCAGCGACGTAAAAGTCACCGTCGGCCAGCCTGCTCAGCATCGGTTCCAGGGCGTGGGTCACCAGACCGTTGACGCCTGACCAACCAGAGTGTGCAGTTGTCAGCGCCCCGACCAATTCCGCATCTGAGAGTTCCTCGATCAGAGCGGCCAAGTCCTGCCAGCACACCAGGTCGTCATGAAAGTTGGCACCGTAGACCACCCGCACGGGCCTGCCGTCATGATCGGCGGCCAGCCGCCGCAGCATACCGAGTATCGGAGCGATCCCGGTTCCCCCCGCCACCAGGCAAACCGGTCCGATTCCATTACGAATCCACATGTCTCCATAGGGCATTTCGATGTCCACGGTGTCACCTGCCGATAATGCGGACACCGCTTCGCTGCCGACGCCGCCGGCATAGCGCTTCAGGATGAACTCGACCTCGGCTGTGCCTGGACGATTCGACATCGAATAGCACCGCCGCAGTCCACCACCAAGATCGATGATGCCGTGCTGACCCTCATGGAACGACGCAATACGGTCCAGGGTGAAAAGCATGCGGAAGATATCGGGGCCGATCTCGTCGCGCTCGGTCAGTACCGCCGCACACCGCTCGGCCACGGAGCCCTCCCGGGCACCGGACGTGATGGCAGTGGGCTTGACCACCACGTCCGATTTCGCGACGCTCTGGCACGCGAGGATCCTGGCGCGACGCGCGTCGCGCGGGCTGATCGCGGGAGCCTCGGCGAACATCGCCTCGACCTCGCCCTCGACGAGGGTCATCTTGCAGGTGCCGCAGCTGCCCCAACCACATTCGTACGGAATCCGTACTCCAGCCCGTAGCGCGGCGGCCAAAATTCGCTCACCGTCGGCCACCTCGAACGCGACGTCCGTGTCGGCAATGGCGACGCGGCGCGTGACACCTGCTGCCAACACAATCCTTCCGCTTGATTCCGTCCTCTGACCTTGGCAACGCGCGCCGACAAATCGCGCCTTCGTTCCACGACTCGGAACAGCTCATGTTTTGCCCGCGGCCTTTCCGGTCTGTGGAACGCCAGGGATTCGCTCACCCAGGCGCCAATAGATTCTTTGCGTTAGGGCTTTCGAATAGGAGCGAGTAGTGGCTTTCAAGGCTTCGGTTGCGATTGTCGGGTCGGGAAACATCAGCACCGACCTGCTCTACAAACTGCTGCGCTCGGAGTGGTTGGAGCCTCGGTGGATGATCGGAATCGACCCCAAGAGCGAAGGCCTGGCGCGGGCACGCAAGCTCGGTCTGGAGACCTCATACGAAGGGGTCGACTGGCTGCTCGCGCAGAGCGAGAAACCCGACATGGTCTTCGAGGCCACCAGTGCCTACGTCCACCGTGATGCGGCACCGCGGTACGCCGAGGCCGGTATCCGCGCGATCGACCTCACCCCGGCCGCCGTCGGGCCCGGCGTTATCCCGCCCGCCAACCTGCGCGCCCATCTCGACGCGCCGAACGTCAATATGGTCACCTGCGGCGGTCAGGCCACCATCCCGATCGTCTACGCCGTGAGTCGCGCGGTGGAGGTGCCGTATGCCGAGATCGTGGCGTCGGTGTCGTCGGCGTCGGCCGGGCCGGGCACCCGCGCCAACATCGACGAGTTCACCAAGACCACCAGCGCCGGTGTGCAGAACATCGGCGGGGCCAAGCGGGGTAAGGCGATCATCATCCTCAACCCCGCCGAACCACCGATGATCATGCGCGACACCATTTTCTGCGCCATCCCCGAGGATGCCGACCACGACGCGATCACCCAGTCGATCAAGGACGTCGTGGCCGAGGTGCAGACCTACGTGCCGGGCTATCGCCTGCTCAACGAGCCACAGTTCGACGAACCGTCGGTGGTCAACGGTGGTCAGCACGTCGTGACGACCTTCATCGAAGTGGAGGGTGCGGGCGACTATCTGCCGCCCTACGCTGGAAATCTGGACATCATGACCGCAGCGGCGGCCAAGGTCGGCGAGGAGATCGCTAAGGAAACGGCCGGGGTATCCCTCGCCTCATCAAAGGGAGGCCAAGCATGAGTGGCACAGATGGCATTTATTTCAACCCGATCTGGGACGTCCGGATGACCGACACGTCGCTGCGCGACGGCAGTCACCACAAACGGCACCAGTTCACCAAGGAGGAAGTGCACGCCATCGTCGCGGCGCTCGACGCCGCGGGTGTGCCGGTCATCGAGGTCACCCACGGTGACGGTCTCGGCGGGTCGAGCTTCAACTACGGCTTCTCCAAGACGCCCGAGCAGGAACTGATCAAGCTCGCGGCCGAAACCGCCAAGGAATCCAAGATCGCCTTCCTCATGCTGCCCGGCGTGGGCACGAAGGAGGACATCAAGGAGGCGCAGAACAACGGCGGCGTGATCTGCCGGATCGCCACCCACTGCACCGAGGCCGACGTGTCGATCCAGCACTTCGGGCTCGCCCGAGAACTCGGGTTGGAGACGGTCGGCTTCCTGATGATGAGCCACACCATTCCACCGGAGGCGCTGGCCAAGCAGGCGCGCATCATGGCCGACGCCGGCTGCCAGTGCGTGTACGTCGTGGACTCCGCGGGCGCACTGGTACTCGAGGGGGTGCGCGACCGCGTCGCCGCGCTGGTGGCCGAACTGGGCGACGACGCGCAGGTCGGCTTCCATGGCCATGAGAACCTCGGGCTCGGCGTGGCCAACTCCATCGAGGCGGTGCGGGCGGGCGCCAAACAGATCGACGGATCGTGCCGCCGCTTCGGCGCAGGTGCGGGCAACGCGCCGGTCGAAGCGCTGATCGGCGTGTTCGACAAGATCGGCGTCAAGACCGGTATCGACTTCTTCGACATCGCCGACGCCGCAGAAGAGGTGGTCGCGCCCGCGATGCCGGCCGAGTGCCTGCTCGACCGCAACGCGCTGATCATGGGGTATTCGGGCGTCTACTCCAGCTTCCTCAAGCACGCGATCCGCCAGTCCGAGCGCTACGGCGTGCCTGCGCATCAGCTGCTGCACCGCGCCGGCCAGCGCAAGCTGATCGGCGGCCAGGAGGATCAGCTGATCGACATCGCGCTGGAGATCAAGCGCGAACAAGAAGC
>JBIQHU010000220.1:0-5360 GCA_044508395.1 Mycobacterium sp.
ACGGCCTTGCCGATCACGTACGACGAACCCGAGCCCGAGAAGAAGTCGTGGTTCTGCGCAGCCACCTGGTCAGAGCTTCGAATATGGCGATTACCTGCAGAAACTCATGTCTGCTGATACCTACAGATACCTGCAACCGGCACCAGATTGTGGGCAAAATGTGGGCACGAAACAGCGGAGGCCAGACCCTAGCGTCGGCGAGATCCCGGGGCGTCGTCATCAAATGGTGGCAGCAGCTTCACCCACTCCTTCAGCTCCCGCGCGATCTCGTCGGAGGTGATCACTAGGGTCATCTGCTTTTCGCGGTCGCCCCGTCGACGAACTCGGAACTGTAGGTGCTCACCATCCTCGTCGGGGTGGCTGAATTCTCGAGCAGTGCCGTAGCCCACGATCGACTCGACGCCCACGAGCACATACTCGTTCAAGTCCCGCAGGCTGTCCCCGACGTAAAGCTTGCGCTCATCGCGCACCAGCATCCACTCGGTTTCCGGGTCCTTGAGTTGCGCGGCATGCAGATTGCACAGCAGCACATCGCCAGGCAGACGTGACCACCCCTGGTTCGGTTGGTCCTTGGTGAGGTCCTGGACGGTATAGGCCGACGAACCACAGCCGACGACCATGCACTCCGGTGCTGGCATTTGTCCCCCTCGGGTTTGGCAGGTGTTGCGAACTCTTGGGCAACGTACTGCACCTGTATTCGACGTACGGAGTGCCCCCAAAGTTGTAGAGGCCCATCAGACCGGCCTCACAGCGAGAGGACGGCAGACGTGTCGCTGTTGGTGTGTTTCGTGGTCGGTGCGCTGGTATGGGGCGCACTCGGTATGCCGTGCCGTCGTAAGCCGTCTGGGGTCAGGCGATCTACGCGTCATCCCGTGGAATCAGCGCCTCGCAGAGCCACAGGAAACCCGTCTCATCGACACCGACGGCAAGGCCTCGGAAGCACTGATCAACCGGTACCTCGCCGCGTAGATCTCGGCAGGGATCGCTGTCGTCTGTGGCGGGCCGGTTGTAGCTGACCACTGACAGGCACCAGTCCAGAGAGTTTCGAATGAATCCCATCCCAGCCCGGGCAGCTCGGAGCTTCTCCTTATCCTCCGGCCAGTACGGTTCTCCGCTGAAGCTGAGGAAGACGTCGACATGCCTGACTCTCCCCTCGGCCGGAACAGGCACGAAACCTCGCATGCTCGCCTTCGCCTTCGGCCATCTCGAGCCGCCTGCGGCGGGCGCTCCGGCTACGAAGGCGTCATGTCCCACGCTGAAGCGCACGAGGCGGCATGCGTCCTTGTTGATCTGTTGGCCTTCGAATACCAGGGGCAACTCGCTGGTATCGGTGAGCCAACGTCCGCCAGCTCGGGCAGCAATGTCCGCCGACCGCTGGTCAACTTCCAACTCTGGCGTCCTGATCAAGTCAAAGCGGAAGTAGCGGTTTGAGTCCGGGTAACGGTCATCGGGGCCGTGAATGCTGACCTTGGCTCCTTGCATCGCCGGATTCATCGACTTGACGTAGAAGGAGGTCGGAGTGCTCTCGACGAGCCAGTGCCAGCTGTCGATTGCTGTGCCGTCATCGGTGGCCATAAAGAATTCGATGGCTGCATGCTCATCCATCCCCGGAAAGTGCACATCGTCAGACATCGCTCGTTTATACCCGAGGGCTCAGTCGTCGGCGGCGGAGTCCGGGCTAGCCCAAGAGCGGGTTAGGGGCACAGGAACATCTTCGCACTTATCACCACGGCCCCGGCGGTTGTTTCGTCGAGACCTTCCCGGATGAGTGAGGCCTTGATGCTGCCTTCCGACATTCCTTTGCCAATGCCGTTGCAGATGTTGTGGCCCAATTGAATGATGTCGGCGTTACTCCCTCTGGGGAACGACATTCTGTTGTCCTGAAGAAATCCGGCTTCACCCGATGGCCCGTAGGTATCGCCGTTGCCGTCCTTCCCTGCGTCGAAGGGTCCACCACCCATGCAGGCCTGAGTGCCTACATCGGTGCTCCAGTTGCAGCCTGGGGGCAGAGCGGTGGCAGACGGTGCCGCAACCAACGATGAGAACGCAAGAGCGCCGATGACAGCGAGCGGCACGCAACGCAGATTGACGGTCATGGGTAGTAACTCCGATACGACTGGTAGAGACCGTTGTATTGGGGGCAGTAGGTGCCGATCGCGTATCCGATGCCCTGTTGCAGCTGGCCGTAATTCAGATTGGTCTGTGTCATCCAGACTGACACCATGGACCAGATCGTGCGACGCTGAGGGTCTGCGGCCAGCTCGCTGCACACTGCACCTGAGTAGGCGTCACCGAACTGTTGGATACTGGTGAACTTGCCATTGCTGCCCGTGCTGGCGGTGATGGGCGCGGGGCACTGGCCTGTGGACGCGCCGATACTGTTGATCTCAGCGTTGGACCTGGGGTCGCCCGCGTAGTCGATCTGGTTGGTGCAGCGTTCGTCAGCTGAGGCTGGACCGGCGAACAACAACGAGCTTGTGAGCAACACGAGCAGTCCGATGACCCCACCCCGGCGCGCAGCCCTCATAATTGACCTTTCCCCCAGTAAGCAGCTGGTTGCCTGCACGAAGGGCAACGTACCGGAACGCAGGCGTTTCCGTGGCCCTGTTGGGAACTCAGCTACGAGGACGGCGACAGCCGTACGCGCTGCCATCGACGGCATTCGGCGCGCCCAAAGTAGGCCAGTGTCGCCACGGATGGCGCGCCTTGTTGGGCAGTATGCTCATTGACATATCAATTGATGCGCCTTTCGACTTCACGCCAGCGGTTGCACTCGCGGGTGGGTCGACAAACGACATGTTGGTTCGGCACGCGGCATTCACGCACCGAATCGGCCATTGAAACGATTGTCCTGCCAAGGCATTCGGCGGTCACGAAGTCTGGCAAAACCGAAACGGTCTGCCGCGTAGCGCGCACGCGGTGCCGTAATCTTGTTGTGCTGCAGTAGCGCTGGTGGTCGGCCTGTAGACGAAGTGAAATTGTTGAGCGCCCGGAAGGACTCAACCCCATGTCGTATCGGCACTTCGAGCGAGAACCTGCCCCCCGACCAGGAATTATTCCGAACTCTTCGCCGCAAGTAAGTACCGGGTGAATCATCATCAACGGCTCTTGATGCGCCACCCACAATGCTGCAATGCCCGCACGACTCGCCGGAATGTAGACAGCCCGACTGCCGTTGATCTCCATGAGCTTCAGGAGATGCCGCATCAAGCTCCGGCTTGCGGCGCTCCAACCCCACGTTCACCGGTGGCCCGGATGACGAAGCGGCCCGGCGTCAGCCGATTCCGGGCAAGAGCGCCTCCCCGTACGGGGAAGGCCGACTCCAAGGAATTGACCCCGAATGACAGATCACGGTGTGCGATACCGCAGGTGCGATGAGATCTACACCTATGCCGATCTTCGAGCGGTGGTAAGAGCGGAGGTGGCCGACCTCCCGCCGGAGACCTGGCGGGACGACACATTCAACTTCGACGACTACCTCACCGAGTCGGTGCACACCGGCACAATCGAGGTCATCGATCCCGACGAGGACGAGCGGCGAACCACCAAATACCTATATTCGGAGCGTGTCGTCACCTTCGATGAGCTGCGCGACGAAGTGGAGACTGAGGCCGCTGGGTTGCCTCCGGAGCAGTGGCTCGGCGGCGAGTTCAACTTCGATGACTGGTTGTGCGACTCCCTGCTCATCGGCACCATCGAGCAAGTCGAGGACGAGTGAGCCACTATGCCGTTCAGTGAGCAGGAGCGTCAGTTGCGTGCAGAACTAGCCGCCGAGTTGGGCTTTTTCCCAGCCACCGTCGACCCCGTCGATATCGAGCGTCACCGCCGATTGAATGCCGCACTGGATGCTGCACCGACGATGGAGCAGATCACGCGCAAATATGCGCATCTGCGTGAGGAACGCCGGCGAACCGAGGTCGAGCAGCGTGGCCGGCAACAGGTCGCCGACTTGTACGAGGACGGTCTACCACGTGGATGACGGCCAGCTGCTTGTCCGCCATCGCACTCACGACCCGTCCGTATATCTCACGGGAAGGGGCCAAGGAGCTGCGTCGGATCGAGCCGAGGTTTGAACACCTGGGCCGGGCCAAGGAGCGCCGGGAGCGGCAAGGAGCAAGGAGCCAACGCAGCGGGAGCTGCGCGAGCGGTTGTTCGATCTTGGCGACGGCACTGCAAACAACAGTCTCTACTCCCCCCCCGAGCGGACCGGTCGGGACGGTTGTGGGCGCGGCTGATTTCCAGCTGTGTCCTGATCAGCGCTACCGCTGGAACGGTCAGACCGACCTGCCGTACATCACTGGGCGACGTAATGCTCACGGTCTCGACTTTTCACCGATAGACCTGACGAAATCGCTGGTCGTCAAGCCGCAAAACGCCGGCGGCAGGACGCCGTTAGATCTCAGGCGATAAGCTCCGATGACTCGGAGTTATGGGTCGCGTCGGTTCGGGGGTCTCATCGAGTGTCCGCAAAAGATTCGAAGTTCGGCTCTAGTGCAGTAAGCAATGTGATCGCTGGAGTAGCGGCAGTGCTGAGCGGAGTCGCCTTGTTCCATAGCTGTAGCGCCAACTCCCTTGCAGAGCAGTCGAATAGCATTGCAGCGTCTGCGAATGCCGTGGCGAGCGACTCGGCAAAAAAGCAGGGCGGACTGGTGCAGATCCTTCCTGGGATGATCGTTCTGCAGCAGGCCGACGGGCATTGGAACACCTATCCTCCTAATCCTGACGGATCGTTGCACGCACTCACTCTTGAGGAGTGGCGAAATGCGCGCGGATGGGCGATCTCGGTCCGCTTAGAGAACAACGGGTTGCAAGAGGGCTTTCCCGAGGAGTACTACTTCGTGACCGGTAACAGTAATCAGAACCGTATCTACTCGTCAGTCAGCCATGCCGAGGCCTTGGACCTGAAATGCCGTCATTTGAACGATGAATGGGCACCGTGTCCTGAGAAGATCGATCCGCAAGACGGTTACTCACTCACGTCGAATATCCCGAAGGATTTTCTGCAGCAGCTCGCCGACAACAGACGGCAACAAGGTCTAACTCTGTGCGTGAGGAGCAGATCAGGCGGCGCCGAATGCGGCACAATTCAAGCCGTGATCCCGGCGGGCGCCGCCGACGTAATGCCCTGAGTTGATCCGATACGTCGGGCCCGCCTGAACCCATCTACAGGTCATCGACCACACCCGAGTCATGTCGTCCTGGAACGCATTTAGACGGATCTCCCACCGTGTCGGAGAGTCGCGGCAGAGTGGGTAGGGGCGTGTGTCGGCTGGCAGATTAGAGTTCGTCTCGAAAACGACGAGTTCTGAGTGGCATGTTCCCCGTGATTGAGACCAGCCTGTTTTAGAGTCCTGTGGCCC
>JBIQHU010000221.1:0-5332 GCA_044508395.1 Mycobacterium sp.
AGGACCGCCGACGCGGCATAACTTCAACCCTGAGGTTGACACAGAGGGTGTCATGACGGCCCACCTGTTCTCACCGCCGCCGCAGCCCAGCCTCGCGAACCGGAACCTGTCACCGGCCTTCGACGAGGTCATCGCCCGCGGTATGGCCAAAGAACCCGACGATCGCTACGGCAGCTGCGGGGCGCTGGGGCGAGCGGCGCAGCGCGCACTGCAAGCCGACACCGTGCTCGAGCGGTCTCCGCGGCCCACCAATCCGCCGCCGCCCGCTCCCAGCTACCCGTTCAGCGGCCCGACCGTCGTGCGGCCGGCCGACGTCGCTCCGCCCTACCCTCAACCGTCGTACAGCCCGCTCCCGCCTCCTGCACCCGCTTCTGCCCCGCGCAAGTGGTTGATGCCGGCCGCGATCGGTGTGGTCGCGGTGCTGGTCCTGGGCGGCATCGGGATCGTCATCGGACTGCTCACCAACGACGATCCCCCGCCGGTGGCCACCGCGCCGGACACACCCGATCCGCGGCCCACCTACCGGGACAGCAAGAGTCCCAGCCCGACCGCCGACCCGAAACCCACCCAGAATCCGCTGTCCGTGGGCTCGCCACCACCGCCACCGCTGGTCGGCGACGACACCAGCGCGAACCCGCAGAGCTGCACCGGCGACTACTCGCTACCGGGCCGCAACGACCCCGGCACACATGCGCGCAGGGGTTCGGCCGACACGTCCTGCCTCTTCACCGAAAGCGTGCTGCACTCGTACTGGCAGACCTACGGCAACGCCAGCCGTGAGCTTCGCCAGGTGTCGGCTCCCGGTGCCGTCGACTGCCGCTCGGTGGGCGACGGAATCCCCTGCGACGGGCCGAATTTCGTGATGGACTGCCAAGCACGCCCAGGCAACGCGTACATCACCTGCACCGGCGGCAGGGACGCCGTCGTCTACCTCTACTAGCAGTGGCCGGCCGGCAGCAGCGCGGTGTGCTCCTGAAGCCAGGTCGCGACCCGCGTCAACGCCTGCGAGCCGTCCTCCAGTGAACCCGACCTCGGCTCGACCGCGACGGCGACGACCGCGAGGCCGTCGTTGACGGGGATGACCCCGAATTGCCGAACCAGGTAGGCGCCTTCCGGCGACGGGCCCCAGCCGCCTTTGAATTTCGCGCCGGCGATCGTGCCGAGCCCCCAACTCTGATCGGGCGCGATCTGTCCCATCAGATCCATAATCGGCTGGTTGCGGGGATCGCATGTCGCCGCGGAAAGAAACGTCGCCTGGTCGTTGAGCGACCAGATCGTCTGGCCGAACGCAGTGAATTCCGGCCTGACCTTACGTGATTCGACCACGGTCGGGTCGCCCGTCTCTGCCAACACCGCCTCGACCTTCTTCGCCGCGGCGGTCGGCTCGCCGAGACTTGCCCAAATCGCTTCGGCTGCGTCGTTATCCGACTGCGTGATGGCCGCGCGCATCGCGTCGGTGACCACGGGCGGATTGCTCTCACGAAGCCCGGCGATCGCCAGCGGCACCTTGATCGTCGACCACGCGGGCCCCGTCGTCCATGCACCTGCTGTCACCGGTGCCGGACCGGTGCCCACCGGCCGGACGACGATGCCGACCTCCGCGTTGAGTTCGGCTGCCAGTGAGGCGAATTCGGCGGCGAACGGGCCGGTATCGACAGGTGCGGCCTGCGTGGGTGTCGCGGGCGACGGAGGCGCGGTCGTCTGTTGCGCGGGCGCACTGTGTTCCGTCGACGTCGGCGGCGAGCCGAGATTGCTGCCGATGACGAAGCCGCCGCCGACGATGCCGATCGCCAATCCGACAAGCACAAGCAGCAGAAGAGGACGATTCCTCTTCGGGCGGATATCCCTCGAACCCGGGACGGGTCGGCTGTTGGTCGTGGTGGCCATCTCCCCCAGTATCACCGCCAACGGGACGGACTCCGCGCAGCAAGACGGCGCGCTGTTGATAACAATGCCATCACTGCCGGCGAACGTCAGCCAGCGCGCATCACTTGGTAGCCCCGTTGATGGTCGGCGTGAGGATCATGCCCTTCTCGACGCCCCACATCGTCGCGATGGTCCGGTACTCGCCGGTCTGCATCAGGTGTTCGAGCGCCTTCAACAGCGACTCCGCCAGGCCTGACCCCTTGGCCACGGGCCACCCGTAGGGGGCGGAGTCGAACACCTCACCCGCCGGCTCCAGCGCACCGCCGGACGTCTTGATCGCGAACAGCGTCACCGGTGAATCCGACGACATCGCATCGACTTCCCCGTTGATCAGCGCCGCGGTGAGATCGTCCTGGCTGACGAACACCCGCTTGTTGATCGGCGGCTGTCCCGATGCTTCACATGCCCCGCTCTTGGCCGGAATCTCCTCCGCCTCCTGCAGCGACGGGTATGCGACGCCGACGGTCAATCCGCACGCGTTGTTGGGGTCAACCTCAATGCCAGGCCGCTGCGCCCACAGCGTGCCCGCCTCGAAGTACGTGACGAAGTCGACGGCTTCTTCGCGTTCCTTGGTATCGGTGAACGACGACATCCCGACGTTGAAGTCGCCGCCGCGCACCGAGGGAATGATCGCCTCGAACGCGGTTTCCCGATAGTCCGGCACCAGCCCCAGAGTCCGGGCGATGGCGTTCATCAGATCGACGTCGAAGCCGACGATCGCCCCACTGGCATCTTTGAATTCGTTTGGCGCATAAGGCACATTCACGCCGATGATCAGCCGGCCCGTCGACCGAATGTCCTCGGGCACCGTCGCCGCGATGGATTCGACCGCGCCGGGCACCGGATGCGGTGTCGCCGTCGACGTACTCTCCGCCATCCGTTCGGGCTCGGCACGGTCGTTCCCGCCCCGCCACTGCCAGACGCCGATGCCGCCGGCCACCACCAGCACTGCGACGGCAACGGCGGCAGCGACCATGCGCCCCGACACCCGTCGACCGGTCGGGGCCGCGCGTCGCGCCGAATGCCGCCCGCTGCCGGCCATCCGCACCGGCGCGTTCAGCGCGCGTCGTGCGGCAGCGGCCAACTCGGCGGCGGTCTGATACCGCTTCGAGGGCTTCTTGGCCATGCCCTTCGCGATGACGTCGTCGAACGCCGCCAGTTTGGGGTCGACCGCCGACGGCTGCGGAATCGGCTGGGTCATGTGCCCGGCGATCTGCTGTTCGAGGCTCTGCGCCGGATAGGGCCGCGCGCCGGTGAGGCATTCGTAGAGCACGCACGTCAACGCGTAGATGTCCGACGTCGGGTCCACCGGCTTGCCCTCGAACCGCTCGGGGGCCATGTATGCCATCGTCCCCAGCGTGCTGCCCGCCGTCGTCAGCCCGACTTCGCCTGCGGTGCGCGCCAGGCCGAAGTCGATCAGGTAGACGAAGTCGCGGTCGGTGATCAGGATGTTCGACGGCTTCACGTCGCGATGAATCAACCCCGCGGCGTGCGCCGCGTCCAACGCCGTCGCCACCTGCTCGGCCACCTTCACCGAAAACTCGGGGCTCAGCGGCTTTTTCGTCTCATTGAGAATGGACCCGAGGTTGCGTCCCTCGATCAGCCGCATGTCGAGGTAGAGCCGGCCGTCGATCTCACCGAAGCTGTGGATGGGCACCACGTGTGGGTCGTTGAGCCCTGCGGCAGCCTGCGACTCGCGCCGGAACCGCGCCTGGAATGTCTCGTCGGCCGCCATGTTCGGCGGCAGCACCTTGACGGCGACGATCCGGTCGGTTTTGGTGTCGTAGGCCCGGTATACCTCGCCCATTCCCCCTCGGCCGATCAGCTCCTGTAGCTGATAGTGCCCGAATGGCGTCGCATCCACCGTTCAACTCCTCGGCAGCGGGCCCCCGCGTCGCTGTGTCGATCGAAACTACATCACGTTTGCCAGAAAGTCGTAATAGTTGTCACGCTCTCGTCATATCCCGGGGTGAACAAATCGCCCGTCGCAAACGTATATATACACATAACTCACCCTGCCGACGACTCAACGCTGTGGGAACGTCTCGGCGGTGTAGGTGGAGGTCGGGAACTTGCTGCAACGTATCGCGTATACGGCCATCTCGGCACCGCGGCGCATCCTTGCGCTCGCGGTGCTGGTGGCGGTTGCGGCGGGCATCTTCGGCATCCCGGTCGCCGAAAGCCTGTCGTCCAGCGGATTCCAGGATCCGACTGCCGAATCCTCCAGGGCCACCGAGCTGCTGACCCAGAAGTTCGGCCAGGGCGACGTGCAGATGCTGGTGACGGTCACCGGCTCGGGCCAGGCGCTCGACGGGCCCACCCGCGCGGTGGGCCTGGATGTCGTGGACGAGCTGAAGCGGTCGCCGCACGTCACGGATGTGACCTCGGCGTGGACCGCGGCGCCGGGCGCGTCGGGCGAGCTGGTGAGCAAGGACGGTAAGTCCGCGCTGATCGTCGCCGGTATCAGGGGCAATGAGAACGACACGCAGTCCTATGCCAAGGCGCTCGCCAACGAGGTCGCCGGAACCCGCGACGGCGTCACGGTGCGGGCGGGCGGGGTCGCGATGGTGAACGTTCAGCTCACGGAGCAGTCGCAGCGCGATCTGCTGCTGATGGAGTCGCTGGCGATTCCGTTCAGCTTCCTGGTGCTGGTCTGGGTGTTCGGCGGGCTGCTGGCCGCGGCGCTGCCGGTCGGCGTCGGCATCCTCGCGATTCTTGGCTCGCTGTCGGTGCTGCGGTTGATCACGTTCAGCACCGACGTGTCGATCTTCGCGCTCAACCTGACCACGGCGATGGGGCTGGCACTGGCAATCGACTACACGCTGCTCATCATCAGCCGCTTCCGTGACGAGCTTGCCGACGGCACCGACCGGGACACCGCGCTGGTGCGCACCATGGCCACCGCCGGGCGCACGGTGCTGTTCTCGGCGACGACGGTCGCGTTGTCGATGGCCGTGATGGTGCTGTTCCCAATGCATTTCCTCAAATCGTTCGCGTACGCGGGTGTCGCGACGGTCGCATTCGCCGCGGCCGCCGCCGTCGTCGTGGCGCCCGCGGCGATCGTCCTTCTGGGCGACCGGCTGGACGCGTTGGACGTACGTCGGCTGGCCCGGCGGATGTTCAACCGACCCGAACCGGTGCACCGCCCCGTCGAGCAGCAGTTCTGGTATCGCTCAACGAAATTCGTGATGGCCCGCGCCATTCCCATTGGCCTTGCTGTCGTCGCGCTGCTGCTGCTGCTCGGCGCGCCGTTCCTCGGTGTGCGGTGGGGCTTCCCCGACGATCGCGTGCTGCCCAATTCGCTTTCGGCACATCAGGTCGGCGACCAACTGCGAAACGACTTCGTCAACAACTCCGAAACCGAAGTCACAGTTGTCGTGCCCGACGCGCAGGGGTTGCCACCGGC
>JBIQHU010000041.1:0-42878 GCA_044508395.1 Mycobacterium sp.
TGACCAGGTAGCGGGTCGCGAAGTTGTCGGTGCCGTCCAGGATCAGGTCGTACTGCCGGAAGAGCTCGACGGCGTTGTCGGGTTCCAGCCGGAACTCATGCAGCCGAACGTCGACCAGCGGGTTGACCTCACGGATCGAGTCCCGTGCGCTCTCGCCCTTAGGCCGGCCGATGTCCGACTGTCCGTGGATGATCTGGCGCTGCAGATTGGACTCGTCGACCACGTCGAACTCGACGATCCCGATGGTGCCCACCCCGGCGGCCGCCAGGTACAGCAAGGCCGGCGAACCCAGCCCACCCGCACCGATGACCAGCACCTTGGCGTTCTTGAGCCGCTTCTGCCCGTCCAGACCGAGGTCCGGAATGATGAGGTGACGGCTGTAGCGCGCGACCTCCTCGTGGGTCAACTCTGCCGCCGGCTCTACCAGCGGCGGCAACGGTGTAGACACCGTGACTTCTCCTTGCTCACCTTGCTTGCTCACGTTGTTCTTACTTCTTCCAAACGTCTTAAACCATCTCAGCAGTTGTACATAAGTACTGCAATCAACAGCGTCGGGGCCCGGCTGCTTCCCGCCGTCGGCTCAGGCGATCGGGTACGGCCAAGGGTTGAATCGGCACGTCTTGCCGTCGGGGTTGACGGTGCCCGGGTCGAAGCGGGCCGCATCGCTGTTGTTGGTGGAGAACGTCTGCTGCATCATGATCGGCGCCAACTCGCCGTTGCCCGCACAGGACTCGTGCCGCTGGTAGCCGATCGCGTGGCCGACCTCGTGATTGATCACGTACTGGCGATACGAGCCGATGTCGCCCTGGAACGGGACCGCGCCGCGCACCCAGCGCGCCTCGTTGATGAACACGCGGGGCTGCCCGTCGAGGTAGGCCGGGTTGTAGCAGGACGCCTCGAGCGGGATGTCGTAACCGCACCCCTCCCGCACCGTCATCGGCGAGCTCAGCGAGATCCGGAAATCGGGTTCGGCTTGTGCGGTCCCGTCGACGCGTATGAACGCGAATTGCGGATTGTGGGTCCAGCTCTTCGGATTCGCCAACGTCTCGCTAACCATCCGGGCGAAGCCCTCGTCGCCACCGAATGTCGTGGTGTCGATGCCGTTCTCGACCTCGACCGTGTAGGTGAACACCTTCGCCGTACCCTCGCCCACCTGCGACGAGGCGCCGGGCACGATATGCCACGTCTTGGCGCCGGCCTCGGTGAACGGGCCGCCGTCGGGCAGGATCCCGGTCGGCAGATTCGCGTCGAACTGGGTCAACCCTTTCGGCGGGGCGCCGATGATCGCGGTGCTGGCCACCCCGATCGTGGGCGGGCCCTGCACGGGCCCCTCGGGTTCCTCGGTCGGGGCCTCGGTGGACCCGGCAAACGTCAGATACAGCGCCACGACCGTCCACACGGCCAACAGGGGCAACGCGTACGCCCGCCAACCGTAGGTGTGTACGAAACGGCCGATCTTGGTCTGCTTCCGGACGTTGCGGTGCTCGTCGCGGTTGGACCTGGGCCGCCCGGAGTCGCCCGCCAAGGGGTCGCGCATCGCGCGCAGCGGCTCACGCCACTCGTCGCGAAGCACGGGTACGCCTCCCCCGCGACGCTCCGAGTCGTAGGTCACTGACACAGGATGTCACAGGCTAGAGTGCTCAGACCTCCGGCGCGCCACTGGCGGTGGTGGGCTTCACCGACAACGCCGTCGACCACGGCGTTGCGTGCCGGCTGTCGCAACGGTAGTAATCTCGTTGCGAAACGAGCAGATAAAGGACGTGATGAGCGAACTCGCCAACTCCGCCACGACGAGGCGGAGCGCGCAGCCGGGCGCCGGAGAAACGCCGGGCCGACGTGGCAACCGGCTGCCCCGCGACGAGAGACGCGGGCAGTTGCTCGTCGCTGCCAGCGAGGTTTTCGTCGACCGCGGCTATCACGCGGCGGGTATGGACGAGATCGCAGAGCGGGCCGGCGTGAGCAAACCCGTTCTCTATCAACACTTCTCGTCGAAGCTGGAACTGTATCTGGCGGTGCTGCAACGACACGTCGAGAACCTGGTGTCCGGTGTGCGCCAGGCCCTTCGCACCACCACGGACAACCGGCAGCGGTTACGCGCGGCGGTTCAGGCCTTCTTCGACTTCATCGAGCACGACAGCCAGGGGTACCGGCTGATCTTCGAGAACGACTACGTGACCGAGCCGCAGGTCGCCGCGCAGGTCAAGGTGGCCACCGAAGCCTGCACGGATGCGGTATTCGACCTGATCAGCCGCGATTCCGGGCTGGAGGCTCACCGCGCCAGAATGATCGCCGTCGGCCTGGTGGCCATCAGCGTCGACTCGGCGCGGTACTGGCTGAACAACGACCGCCCGATCAGCAAGGACGACGCCGTCGAAGGCACCGTCCAGTTCGCCTGGGGCGGCCTGTCACACGTGCCGCTTACCCGTTCTTGACGGCCTCGGACCCGACCACTCCGAAGCCGACGCGGCGGACGTCCGCGGCACCGATCTCGACGTAGGTGATCTTCGACGTCTGGACCAGGAATCGCCTGCCCTTGTCGTCGGTGAGGCTCAGCACGCCCGAATTCTTGTCCAGCGCATCGGTGATCAGCTTCTCCACCTCGGTTGGTGTCTGCGCGCTGTTGAAGACGAGCTCGCGCGCGCTGTCCGTGACACCGATCTTGACCTCCACGCTGTGAACCTTTCCTGTACGTACAACCTCGAAGAGCTTTGACGCCAAGGCTAGTGGACGCCGTCGCTGTGGTGCGCGCCGGTGAGTTCGCGGTCAGCGAAGCCCGGTTCGACGGGGCCTCGACCACGTTTCCGAAGGGCGTCACAAACTGTGTCACGAACGGCGACCGAACCGAGTCCGGACCGTGACCGTACACGCGCCCGCTAAACCTCATCCGTCACTTGCGCATCGATAGCATCGGGCCGGTACATAAACGAGACAACCTGGGAACCCTTTATGAACAGGCCTTATACCGCACATTCCCCGTATTCGCTGACCCCCACCGAGGTCATTTCCACCCAGACCGTCGACGACTTTGGCGAACTCGAATACGAGGGCCTTCTGCAGTACCCGGACGATGACGAGTACGCCGACTACGCGGAGTACGACGAGGAGAGCATCGACCGCCGGTGGATGTGGATCGCGGGGATCGCCGGTGTGATCTTGTTCATCGCGATCGGCACGACGGGCGTGATCCTCGGCGGCGGCGACAGTGGTTCGGTAACGGCCACCGGCACCTCGTCGGCGCCCACCGCCACCTCGGCCCCCGTGACGACGTCGGCCCCGGCGGCCGCGCCGGTGGTCCCGTCACTGCCCGCGGAGACCGTCACAACGGTGAGCCCGACCGCGCAGACGCCTGTGGCGCCACAGCCCGAGGTCGCCGCCCCGCCGCCACCTCCACCTGTCGCTGCCGCACCGCGCACCGTCACCTACCGGGTGACCGGCACCAAGCCTCTGATCGACTTTGTCACCGTCATCTACACCGACCAGCAGGGCGCACTGCAGACCGAGGTCAACGTCGCGCTGCCGTGGGCGAGGACGGTCGTGCTGGATCCGGGTGTCGAGCTCAAGTCCGTCACCGCCACCAGCGTGGGCGGTCAGCTCAACTGCGGCATCTACGACGCGTCGGGTGCACTGATCGCCTATCAGAGCAACAACTCGATGATCGCGACCTGCACGCAGTAGCCGCTAAGCCAGGCCCAGCTCCTGCATGCGGGAGGCGTGGGTGCGCTGGAGCCGATCGAAGAATTCGGTCATCTGGGTCAGGCCCTCGCCGCTCGACATGACGAGGTCGACGAGTTCGTCATGGTCGGCCATGACGTACTGCGCCTGCGTGATCGCCTCGCCGAGCAGCCGGCGCGACCACAGGGCCAGCCGGTGGCGTTGCTTCTCGCTCGCCGTCACGGCGGCCTGCACTTCGGCGACGACGAACTGCGAATGGCCGGTCTCCGACAACACCGCACGCACCACGTCCGCGATCTCGGCGGGTAACGCGGTGGCGATCTCGAGGTAGAAGTCGGCGGCCAGGGCGTCGGCGACGTAGGTCTTGACGAGCGCCTCGAGCCACGTGCTGGGCATGGTCAATCGGTGGTAATTCTCAAGTGCCGACGCATATTTCGTCATCGCAGGCACCACGTCGACGCCCCTGCGTTCCAGCGCGTCGCGCAGCACCTCGTAATGCTGCATCTCCGCCGCGGCCATGCTGGCCATGTTGATGCGGCCCCGCAGGTTGGGCGCCATCCGGGCTTCGTCGGTCAGCCGATAGAACGCCGCCACCTCGCCATACGCCAACACCGCAAACAGCTCGTTGACGCCGGGATGGTGGGCCGACACGCCCGAGCTCACCCGCTCGGAAGACGCCGTCAACGGCGCCGAAGACTTGGGGGCGGTCATGGGCCCAACTGTAATCGGCGAGCGGCGCGAACCCTCGAGTGAACCCGGCCAGCTATCATGGAGTCAGGCAGCAGCATCTTGAGGGTCGAAAGACCAGGCCGCTACCTAAGAAATGTGCGTGCACGCAGTCGGCCCGCCTACCTCAGCGCAGGGCCCCGGCAAGCTTTCGTCGAACTCGTGCGCGCGTGGACGCCATGAGGAATCGACAATTGAAAGGCAAGCCTCCCGCGTATGACGCATCTCAATCGAACATTTGCTGAACTCGGAGTCCGCGACGAAATCGTGCGCGCACTCAAGGAGGACGGCAAGGAACATCCATTTGCTATTCAAGAGCTGACCATGCCGCTCGCCCTCGCGGGTGACGACCTGATCGGACAGGCCCGCACCGGCATGGGCAAGACGCTGGCGTTCGGCGTGCCGCTGTTGCAGCGGATCACCACCGACCCCACCAGGGAGCTGACGGGCATCCCGCGGGCATTGGTCGTCGTCCCCACCCGCGAACTGTGCCTGCAGGTGCACAGCGACCTCTCGATCGCCGCCAAGTACCTCACCGCCGGTGACCGGAAGCTCGTCGTCACCTCCATCTACGGCGGCAGGCCCTACGAGCCGCAGATCGAGGCGCTGCAGAAGGGCGTCGACGTGGTGGTCGGCACCCCGGGCCGGTTGCTCGACCTCGCCCAGCAGGGGCATCTGCAGCTCGGCGGGCTCTCGATGCTGGTGCTCGACGAGGCCGACGAGATGCTCGACCTGGGCTTCCTGCCCGATATCGAGCGGATCCTGCGCCAGATCCCCGATGAACGGCAGGCGATGCTGTTCTCGGCGACAATGCCGGACCCGATCATCACGCTGGCGCGCACGTTCATGAACCAGCCGACCCACATCCGGGCCGAGGCCCCGCATTCGGCGGCCACCCATGACACCACCGAGCAGTTCGCCTACCGCGCCCACGCGCTGGACAAGGTCGAGATGGTCGCCCGCATTCTGCAGGCCGAGGGTCGCGGCGCGACGATGATCTTCACCAGGACCAAGCGCACCGCGCAGAAGGTGTCCGACGAACTCGCCGAGCGCGGTTTCAAGGTCGGAGCGGTGCACGGCGATCTTGGTCAGGGCGCCCGCGAGAAGTCGCTCAAGGCGTTCCGCACCGGCGACATCGACGTGCTGGTCGCCACCGACGTGGCGGCCAGAGGCATCGATATCGACGACATCACGCACGTGATCAACTACCAGATCCCCGAGGACGAGCAGTCCTACGTGCACCGCATCGGCCGTACCGGCCGCGCAGGCAAGACAGGTATCGCGGTCACCCTGGTCGACTGGGACGAGCTGCCCCGCTGGACCATGATCGACAAGGCGCTCGGCCTCAACACCCCCGATCCGGCCGAGACCTACTCCAGCTCACCGCACCTCTACGACGAGCTGAACATCCCCTCCGACGCCACGGGCACCATCGGCGAACCGCGCAAGACGCAGGCCAAGCGGCCACCGGCGGAGAAGTCTGCCGATCGTCCTGCCCGCAATCGCAACCGCACGCGTCGGCGCACCCGCGCCGGCGAGCCGGTCACCGCGCACGCACCGGTGGCGTCGACCGACCAGGCCTCGTCCGACACCGCGGAGAGCACCGACGGTGCGCCGAGGCGTCGGCGTCGGCGTCGTCCGCGCAAGGCCGCGGCCAGCACCGGCTAGCTCGAAAGATCTCGAGAAGACAGAGTCCCCGCCACCCGATGGTCAAACCCGAACGCCGCACGCGAGCCGATGTGGTGGCGGCAATCGCGATCGCTGCGGTCGTCGCCGTCACGGCCGGGCTGGTCTGGTGGACCAGCGACGCCAGGGCGACCATCAGCAGGTCCGTGGCGGATCCGATTGCGCCGCTGGTCAGTGCCAAGACGGTGCCCTCGACGCTGCGTGAGCTCTGGACCGCGCCCAGTCCCAAGACGACGGCGCCGCTGATGGTGGCCGCCAGCGTGGTCACCGGCGACGACTCGACGGTTTCCGGCCGCGATCCGGTCTCCGGCACTCCGGTGTGGAGCTACGCGCGAACCGACCTCGAACTGTGCGGCGTCAGCTGGGTGTACCAGTACGCCGTCGCCGTCTACCCCGACAGCCGCGGCTGCGGCCAGGTCAGCACCATCGACGCCAAGACGGGCGAACGCGGTCCGGCTCGCACGGCCTACGCGGACCCCGAGGTGAAACTGTCCTCGGACGGCACCGTGGTGCTGTCGTTCGGCGAGAGCCGCCTCGAACTGTGGCGGTCCGACATGGTCAGAATGCTCAGTTACGGCGCACTGGACGCCAGGATCAAACCCGACGTCCCGGTGTTGCCGCTCTGCCGGCTGATGTCGGCGGCCGCCAGTTCGACCTCCGTCGCCGTCTTCGAGTCCTGCCCGGATCAGGCGGATTTGCGGCTGACCCTGCTGCGGCCGGCCGACGACGAGGACACCCCCGAAATGAAGTACGTCCCCCAGCCCGGCGTGAGCGCCGACTCCAACGCCCGAGTGATAGCGGTCTCCGATACGACGGCGGCGGTCTACGTGCCGACGCCGAAGCCGGTCGTGAACATCGTCGACGAAACCGGCACGACGATCGCGAGTACGCCGGTGACCAAGGCGGCATCGGCGAATGCGACGATGTCCCGCGCAGGAGATTTGATCACCTGGTGGACCGGCGACAGCGTAATGGTGTTCTCCGCCAAGGACCTTCGGTACAAGTACACGGTCTCACCGGCGGGCGCCAACGTTCCGCTCGGGCCGGCGACGGCGATGGCGGGACGACTGCTGGTACCGGTAACTGGCGGCTACGACGTATTCGATCCGAGCACCGGCGAGGGCGATCGCCACATCCCGGTGCAGCGGCCGCCGAGCGAGGCTCCGATCGTGCCCGCCGTCGCGGGGACGACGGTGCTCGAACAGCGGGGCAACGAAGTGGTCGCGCTCGGCTGATTGCGATTTCGGCGTGCTGGGTCACGCTCAGCGAGACTGAGCACGCCGAAACCCCTAGAAGTCGCTAGATCTCGGGGGTGTACGTCGCGAGCGGCTTGCCGTTCTTCCAGTGCTTGAGCAGCGCGCTCGCCAACTCGCGATACGCACTCGCACCCTTGTTCTTTCGGCTCGCCAGCACCGAGGCCCCGGATGCGGTCGCCTCGGCGAAGCGCACGGTGCGGGGAATGGGCGGTGCGAGCACCGGCAGGTCGTACCGGTCGGCGACGTCGAGCAGCACGTCGCGACTGTGGGTGGTGCGCGCGTCGTAGAGCGTCGGAAGCGCGCCCAGTAGCTTCAGGTCGCTGTTGGTGATCTGCTGGACGTCGTTGATGGTGCGCAGGAACTGGCCGACGCCGCGATGCGCCAGCGTCTCGCACTGCAGCGGCACGATCACATCGTCGGCCGCCGTCAGCCCGTTGAGCGTGAGCACACCCAGCGACGGCGGACAGTCGATGATCACGACGTCGAACCGGTCGGCGACCTTTGCCAGCGCACGCTTGAGGGCGTACTCGCGGCCGGCCCGCATCAGCAACATCGCCTCGGCTCCGGCCAGGTCGATGTTGGCGGGCAGCAGCGTCATCCCCTCCGTCGTGTCGACCAGCGCCGCGTCGGTTTCGACCTCGCCGAGTAGCACCTCGTGGATCGACAGCGGCAGCTTGTCGGGATCCTGGCCCAGCGAGAACGTCAAACAACCTTGCGGATCGAGGTCGACGAGCAGCACCCGCCGGCCTTTCTCCACCATCGCCGCGCCCAACGACGCCACCGTCGTCGTTTTGGCGACCCCACCCTTTTGATTGGCGACCGCAAGTACCCGCGTCACCCTTTCATCCTGGCACGCCCACCAACACCGCCGCCGCCCGTGGGGCAGAATCGCCAGGGTGACTGTCCAGCAGCACCGACTGCTACTACTTCGCCACGGCGAGACGGAGTGGTCACTTTCGGGTCGGCACACCGGCCGCACCGAACTCGAGCTCACCGAGACCGGCCGCGAGCAGGCCAAGCTCGCCGCCGACGCGCTGGCCGTGCTGATTCTCGACAACCCGTTGGTCGTGTCCAGTCCACGGCAACGCGCGCTCGTCACCGCCGAGCTCGCCGGCCTGACGGTCGACGAGGTGTCTCCCCTTCTGGCCGAATGGGATTACGGCGAGTACGAAGGCCTCACGACGAAGGAGATCCAGCAGACGGTGCCCGAATGGCTGGTATGGACGCACGGATGCCCGGGTGGCGAATCCGCGCAACAGGTCAGCGACCGGGCCGACCGCGCCATCGAGTACGCGCTGCCGTACCTCGAGTCGCGCGACGTCCTGTTCGTCGGCCACGGCCACTTCTCCCGAGCGGTGATCACGCGCTGGGCGCAATTGCCGATCTCCGAAGGCATCAGGTTCGCGATGGTGGCCGCGTCGATCGCGGTGTGCGGACACGAACACGGCATGCGCCAGATCAGCGCACTGGGACTGACGGGCCATCGCCACCCGTGCCTACCGGCATGACCCGCGAACCGTCCTTCGTACTGGCCTCCGCCGGCACCGCCGTCGTCGCCGACGGTATACACACCGCGTTTCCCAGAGTCGCTGAAGCACGGGCCGCCCTGGCATCGCATAGCGCGCCGATCATATTGGGCGCCTTACCATTTGACATGTCAAAACCGGCGGCGCTCATCCGGCCGCAAGCGGTTCAATTCCTCGATGCACTACCGGAATGGCCGCAGCGTGCACTTCCGTCGGTGCAGATCGCCGAGACACTGCCCGAGCCGGACGAGCACCGGTACCGCATCGCGACCGCGCTGGCGCGCCTGCGTGATCCGAACAGCGGACTGCACAAGGTGGTGCTGGCCCGCGCCCTGCGGCTGGTCACCGACGGACCGCTGGATGCGCGCACGATCCTCCACCGCCTTCTCGCCCAGGACCCGACGGCCAACGCCTATCTCGCCGACCTGTCCGCGGCGGGCGGGGCCTATTCGGGCACCGCCCTCATCGGCGCCAGCCCGGAGCTACTGGTCGCCCGTAAGGGTGATCGGATGCTCTGTGCGCCGTTCGCGGGGTCGGCTCCGCGACTGCCCGACGCCGCCGCCGACGAGGCGAGCGGCACCACGCTGGCCGCGTCGGCGAAGAACCGACACGAGCACGAGCTCGTCGTCGATGCGGTGCGCGCGGCACTGGACCCGCTGTGCACCGAACTCGACATCGCCGCCGAGCCGAAGCTGAACAAGACGGCTGCCGTGTGGCACCTCTACACGCCGATCAGCGGACGGCTGCGCGAAAACTCCACTACTGCACTCGATTTGGCGCTGGCTCTGCATCCCACGCCAGCGGTGGGCGGTGTGCCCAGCGACGCCGCGTCGGAGTTCATCACCGAACTCGAGGGCGACCGCGGGTTCTACGCGGGCGCGGTGGGTTGGTGCGATCAGCGCGGCGACGGCCGCTGGGTGGTCTCCATCCGCTGCGCGCAGTTGTCGGCCGATCGCCGCACGGCACTCGCGTATGCGGGCGGCGGGATCGTCGCCGAATCCGAGCCGGACGACGAAGTCGACGAGACCACAACGAAATTCAAGACGATCTTCGCGGCCCTGGGTGTCCAGACATGACCGAATTGATCCGTCCGGCCCGGCTGGGCGACGAGACCGAACTGGCGGCGATGATTCATGAGCTCGCCGCGTTCGAACATGCCGCCGACGAATGCACCGTCACCGAAAACCAAATGCGGGACGCGCTTTTCGGTGATGCGCCGATCGTACATGGTCACATCGCCGAAGTGGACGGCGCTGCCGCCGCGGCCGCGCTGTGGTTTCGCAACTTCTCCACCTGGGACGGGGTGGCAGGCATCTACCTCGAAGATCTGTTCGTGCGGCCACAGTTTCGGCGGCGCGGCCTGGCCCGCAAGATGCTGGCAGCGCTGGCCCGCGAGTGCGTCGCCAACGGTTACACCAGGCTGTCGTGGGCCGTGCTGGACTGGAACGTCAACGCGATCGCGCTCTATGACGCCGTCGGAGGCAAACCGCAGAGCGAGTGGATCACCTACCGGGTTTCCGGCTCGGAGTTGTCGGCGCTTGCCGGTGAGTCCTGAGCCCCCGCCCACTGCAGCGCCGACGGGCTGAACAGCAGACCCAGTATCGCCAGGACCACGACCGCCACCGCGATACCAGCGGCCCACTGACCCGAGCCGACACCGACGTAATAGGCGACTCCCAGCAGGATCAGCTGGGCGAACACCGCCAGTCCGCGGCCCCACCGCCGGCCGGTCCACAATGCCCATCCCGCCGCGAGAACCGCCGAGCCCATGATGACGAACCACAATGCGGTGCCGAACTTGTTCATCCCTGGCTCCTCGGTTCCGAGCAGCCCACTGCCCGCGTACCACACCGCGGCCAGCACACCGGCGAGGCCTTCCAGCGATACCGCGACCGCTGCCTGACGGACGGTCGTGGGCGAGGGAACGGTCACGACGTCGAGCGTAGAGGCTCGGCCTGACCCGTTGGATAGGGTCGTCACCTGTGCGCGCCGTGCTGATCGTTAACCCCAATGCGACGTCGACGACCCCGGCCGGGCGCGACCTGCTGGCCCACGCGCTGGAAAGCCGGGTCAAGTTGACCGTCGTGCACACCGATCACCGTGGTCATGCCGTGGAGATCGGCCGCGATGCGGCGCGCGACGGCGTAGACGTGGTCATCGTGCACGGCGGCGACGGCACGGTGAACGAGGTGGTCAACGGAATCCTGGAGGTCGCGGAGCCGGGTGCGGCGGGCCCCGCCGTCGGTGTCGTTCCCGGGGGTTCCGCCAACGTCTTCGCCCGTGCGCTGGGGATCAGCCCCGACCCCATTGAGGCGACCAACCAGCTCATCGACCTGCTCTCGGCGTATCGGCGGCGTAAGACGTGGCGCCGCATCGGCCTGATGAACTGCGGCGAGCGTTGGGCGGTGTTCACCGCGGGCATGGGGGTCGACGGCGACGTCGTCGCCGCCGTCGAGGCCCAGCGCGCGAAAGGACGCAAGGTGACCGCCTCGCGCTACATCCGGGTGGCAATCCGGGAGATGCTGGCCAACGCCCGCAAGAAACCCACACTGACGCTGCACATGCCCGGCCGCGACCCGGTGGAAGGAGTGCATTTCGTCTTCGTGTCGAACGCCAGCCCCTGGACCTACGCCAACACCCGGCCCGTGTGGACCAACCCGACGACCACGTTCGAGACCGGACTCGGGGTCTTCGCCATCACCAGCATGAACGTGTGGGCCAACTTACGGCTGGTGCGCAAGATGCTGGCGCGACAGCCGAGACTCGACGCTGCCCATTTGATCCGTGAGGACGATCTGACCCAACTGCGGGTGACGAGTGACACACCCGTTGCCTGTCAGATCGACGGTGACTACGTCGGGTTGAGAGAAACCATGACATTCACCGCGGTTCCGGACGCCCTGGCCGTGGTCGCACCACCCGCCAAAGGACTCTGACCTGCAGTGACCGTCGCGCAGAGGCCAATTAAGGGCGCAGGTTCGTCGAGTGTAGTACAAACGATTGAGGGGTGCGGTAAGAGGCCCCGCTAGTGAGGTTGCCCACTTGTTAACTCGCGAGTATTGACATCTGTTCAGCCTGTGAAAAACTCGGATGCAACAGTGCAGAAACATTTCATGTGCACGCGTTAACAGCCGACGAAACGTCCGTGCGCTGTGCTGCGCACGCTGACATATTGAACGAGGAGTTTGATCTTATGGATTGGCGCCACAAGGCGGTCTGTCGCGATGAGGATCCGGAACTGTTCTTCCCGGTGGGAAACAGCGGACCGGCGATCGCTCAGATCGCTGACGCGAAGCTTGTCTGCAACCGGTGTCCGGTGACGACAGAGTGCCTCACCTGGGCATTGGAGTCCGGACAGGACGCCGGCGTATGGGGCGGCATGAGCGAGGATGAGCGGCGTGCACTGAAGCGGCGCAATGCCCGCACCAAGGCCCGCAGCAGCGTCTAACCACCGTCAAGCGATTTGCGGCCCCGACATATGTCGGGGCCGCAACTTTGTGCCCATTCAAATTCACAAATTGCGTCAGATAGCGCATTTTTAAGAAAAAACGCGACGCACGTCACTACTGAGACGTCACTACTGGGCCAACCGGCTGCGTCGCCCAATTGGCACCCGCAGCACCACATCGGTTCCCCCGGTGGGCACCTCGTGCATCCCCAGCGACCCGTCCAATTCGGCCGAGACGAGAGTTCGCACGATCTGCAGGCCGAGCCGATCGGATTTCTCCAAGCTGAACCCCTCGGGCAGCCCGCGACCGTTGTCGTGCACCACCACATCCAGCCAACGCGCCGAACGCTCCGCGCGAATGGTCACGCATCCCTGTTGGGTGGAGCGATCGAAGGCGTGCTCGATGGCATTCTGCACCAGTTCGGTGATCACCATGATCAGGGCGGTGGCCCGGTCGGCATCGAGCACGCCAAGTTCACCGACGCGGTTGACGCGGATCGGAGTTTCCGAATCAGCCGGCACCGCAACGTCATTCATGATCGGAAGGATCCGGTCGATCACCTCGTCGAGGTTGACTTCCTCATCCACCGACATCGACAACGCGTCGTGTACCAATGCGATCGACGACACCCGACGCACCGATTCGATCAGTGCCTCACGGCCCTCTGCGTTGTTGGTGCGGCGCGCCTGGAGCCGCAACAGCGCCGCGACGGTCTGCAGATTGTTCTTGACCCGATGGTGGATCTCGCGGATCGTCGCGTCCTTCGACAGCAGCGCACGATCGCGGCGCTTCACCTCGGTCACGTCGCGGATCAGCACCGCGGCGCCGACGGCCTCGCCGTGGACCACCAGTGGCAGCGTGCGCAGCAGCACCGCCGCCCCGCCCGCATCGACCTCCATACGCATACTCGAGCCGCCGGCCAGGGAGTCGCGGACGTGATCGGCGAGCTCTTGGGCCTCGAACGGGTCCGAGATCAGCGGTCGCGTGACTGTGACCAGGTTGTGGCCCTCCAGCTCGGCCGCCAGACCCATCCGGTGGTAGGCCGAGATGGCGTTCGGGCTGGCGAACGTGACGATCCCGGTGCCGTCGAGGCGGATGAAACCGTCTCCGACGCGGGGACTCGACCGCGACATCGCGACGTCGCCGACATTCGGGAAGGTGCCTTCGGACAACATGAGCAGAAGGTCGCCGGCGCAGTCGAGGTAGGCGCTTTCCAGCGGACTCGCGTTGCGCCCGGCCAGTGCGGTCTGATGCGTCAGGACCGCAACCACGTTGTTGTTGTAACGCACGGGAACAGCCTCCACGTTGAGGCCGAGTGAATCCTGTTGTCCCGCTGGGTTTTGCCTGACGATGGCGCCGGTGTCGAACGCATCGGCCACCACCGGCATCTCGTGGGCCTGGTTCAGGGTGCCGACCGCGTCGGCGAGCAGCACGGTGGGCGCGGTGTTCGGTCGCACCTGGGCCACGCAGACGAGTGCACCGTCGTCGCGGCGCACCCACATCAGAAAGTCGGCGAACGACATGTCGGCCAGCAGCTGCCATTCGCCGACCACCGCATGCAGGTGGTCGACGGCATTGCCGGGCAAAACCGTGTGCTCGGCGAGAAGGTCACCGAGGGTGGACATGGAACCTCACCGGTGCGGGCGTGGGGCCCGCGTCAGCTGATCACCGCGATGAGATCCCCGGCCTGGATCACGTCGCCGACGGACACACTCACCCTGCTGACGGTGCCCGCGACCTCGGCAAGGACCGGGATCTCCATCTTCATCGACTCCAGCAGCACCAGGGTGTCGCCCTCACCGATCTGATCGCCCTCAGTAACCACGACCTCGAGCACACTGGCCACGATCTCGGCGCGAACGTCCTCGGCCATCTTCACCCCTCCGGAGTCCTATGTCGTCGCTCATATCGAACCACACGACCGGCCCGACAGCCGTGCCGCCAGGCCATGAGAGAATGGATTCGAGCGCCCGCTGGATGCGGGCCCCCAATCCCCTGAACCGACTGGAGGACAACCATGGCCAAGCGTGGCCGCAAGAAGCGCGATCGTAAGCACAGCAAGGCCAACCACGGCAAGCGGCCCAACGCGGGCTCGAAGTCGGTGCGCTAGCCCCTTCGGATGATCGTGGTGCGGCTGATCTCGATGCGCAGCCGCTCACGCAGGCTCTCGGGGGCCTTCTCGCCCCCGCACTTCAGCGCGATGAGGTTCTTGACGCGCTCTTCGACGCCGTAGTGGCGCAGGCAGGCCGGGCATTCCTCGAGGTGATGGCGCAGTTTGTCGCGCGTTTCGGGAGTGCACTCACCGTCGAGCAGCGTCCACACCTCTGCAATGACAGCAGCGCACTCTGGATGCTCGGGGTCAACAGGGCCGATCGGCGGGGTCCAACGTTCGTCGTCGCTCACGACGAGACCTCCTCGGGTGCCTGTCCCCTGACGAATCCGCGGTCGCGGGCCACATCGGCGAGCAATTCACGCAATTGACGCCTGCCCCGGTGCAGCCGGGACATGACAGTGCCGATCGGGGTATCCATGATCTCGGCGATCTCCTTGTACGGGAATCCCTCTACGTCCGCGTAGTACACCGCCATTCGGAACTCCTCCGGCAGCGCCTGCAATGCGTCCTTGATCTCGCTGTCCGGCAGCGCTTCCAATGCTTCGACCTCTGCCGAGCGCAATCCGGTTGACGAGTGCTCGGCGTTGGACGCGAGCTGCCAGTCGGTGATCTCGTCGGTCGGATACTCCGCAGGTTGACGCTGCTTCTTGCGGTAGCTGTTGATGTAGGTGTTGGTCAGGATTCGGTAGAGCCACGCCTTGAGGTTGGTGCCCTCGCGGAACGAGCGGAAGCCCGCATAGGCCTTGACCATGGTTTCCTGCAGCAGGTCCTCGGCGTCTGCGGGGTTGCGCGTCATGCGCAGCGCGCCGCCGTAGAGCTGGTCGAGCAGCGGGATCGCATCGCGCTCGAAGCGGGCCGTCAGCTCGGCGTCTGACTCGTCCGACCGCGCGGGCGCCGAATCGGGCACCCGCGCGGGCGCCGAATCGGGCACCCGCGCGGGCGCCGGATCGATCACGGCCGCCGGATCGGGCGCCGGATCGGGCACCGACCCGTCGATGTCGGTCATAGCGGGAAACACCGTCCCTTCTGTAGCGGCACCATCCAGTAGGCCCGGCAAGTCCACCAGACGCTCCATGGCCAGTGTTGGCACCTAGCACCCCTTCCTTCGATCGTAGAGGTTGAGACCGACTTCTTTCGCGGCCGCTGGTGTCTGCGGCGCTAACTGCCGTCAATAACAGCGTCACCGGCCGCGCTGTTCCCGCCACTAAGCTCACCCCCGTGGCGCGTGCGGCAACTCCTGCGATCGCGGCCCTGGTGGCGGCACGCGTGGCCCACGAGGTGCTGCAGTACCGCCACGACCCCCGCAACGAGTCGTTCGGCGAGGAGGCCGCAGCGGCCCTCGCCCGCGATCTGGGCGTCGACCCCGCCCAGGTGTTCAAGACGTTGGTGGTCGCACTGCCGAAAGGCCTGGGCGTCGCAGTCTTGCCGGTGCCCGCCAAGCTCTCGCTGAAGGCGGCGGCCGCCGCCTTGGGCGTACCCAAGGTCACCATGGCCGAGCGCACCGCCGCCGAACGCTCTAGCGGCTACGTGATCGGCGGGATCTCGCCGTTCGGCCAGCGCAGGCCGCTGCCCACGGTCGTCGACGAGTCCGCGCTGCGCTGGGACCGCGTGCTGTGCAGCGCGGGCAAACGCGGCTGGGACGTCGCGGTGCATCCGCGCGACCTGATCACCCTGACCAACGCGACCACCGCGGCCCTCTGTGCCTGAGCGCCGCCGAACCAGCGGGTTCCAGGGTGCGCTTCGCGGTCGTGCGCACGGGTTCTAGGGTGAGCCCATGTCGCTCTCAGGGAAGACCATGTTCATCTCCGGCGCCAGCCGCGGTATCGGGCTGGCGATCGCCAAGCGCGCCGCGGCCGACGGCGCGAACATCGCATTGATCGCCAAGACGGCCGAACCGCACCCCAAGCTCGAGGGCACGGTGTACACCGCGGCCAAGGAACTCGAGGACGCCGGCGGGCAGGCGTTGCCGATCGTCGGCGACATCCGCGACGGTGACTCGGTCGCTTCGGCGGTGGCACAGACCGTGGATCAGTTCGGCGCAATCGACATCTGCGTGAACAACGCCTCGGCGATCAACCTCGGTTCGGTCAAAGAGGTGCCGCTGAAGCGCTTCGACCTGATGAACGGAATCCAGGTGCGCGGCACATATGCGGTGTCGCAGGCGTGCATCCCGCACATGATCGGCCGCGAGAACCCGCACATCCTGACCCTGTCGCCTCCGATCCGGCTGGAGCCCAAGTGGCTCAAGCCGACCGCGTACATGATGGCGAAGTACGGAATGTCGTTGTGCGCCTTGGCATTAGCCGAGGAACTGCGCGACGACGGCATCGCCTCCAACACGCTGTGGCCGCGCACGCTGGTGGCCACCGCCGCGGTGCAGAATCTGCTAGGCGGTGACGAGGCGATGGCGCGGGCGCGCAAGCCCGACGTCTACGCCGACGCGGCGTACGCGATCCTCAACAAGCCGAGCCGCGAGTACACCGGCCAATCCCTGCTGTGCGAGGACGTGCTGCTGGAATCCGGTGTCACCGATCTGTCGGTATACGACTGTGTCCCAGGCGCCGAACTCGGCGTCGACCTGTGGGTGGACACCCCGAACCCGCCGGGCTATTCAGGTCCCTGATCGAATTCGATGATGCCGCGGATGTTTCGGGGTTGTATCGCACAAGTTCTTTCGGTCACTTCACAATTGACGGCCTACCGAACCGCGCATGGACACCGGCTGAGTACAACGCGCGCACGGGTTCACCCGCGGTGACAACTCCACTGGCCGCGAGCAGATCGTCGTCCAGTTCGAGGATTTCGGCTTCGCACAACGGCCACGGGTCGTGCTCGTTGGGCACCCACCATGTGCGGCCGGCCTTACGGGTGTGCGCGCCCCACCGCGCCGTGAGCCACACCTCCAGTGGGGTCGGAGTCACGGTGTCGCCGATGCGCGCTGTGAGCGCGCTGCGAAGTCCCCGCTGGGGCCAGCGCCGCACGCTGTAATACGAAATCTCGTGGTCGCTCCGGGTCACGCGCATCTTCGCCCAGGTGTAGGGCACACCCAACGCCGCCCTGGTGAAGCCGACCACGGCAAGTCGCGTGGTCTCCAGCGACCGGAAGAGCACGCCGTGGCGGTCGGCATCGTCGGTCGAGTACAAGCGGATGTTGGTTTCGGCGAAGCGTCCCAGGTACGGCAACCGCAGCGAGGTGCCCAACGCGGTGCGATTCATCACGAAGGGCACCAGCGCGACGTAGGTGAGCCCATCGGAGAACACATCCGGGCGGGTGCCCGGCGGGTAAAGGTGCGCGACGCGCTGTGGCTCCACCGGCCAGTGCACGAATGTCAGATCGCCCCAGAACTGGTCGAACAGCACCGGCCGTGGCAGCGGCGGCGCGATCACCGGGAAGCTCACCGCGCCATCGTGGCACGTCGGGCTCGATGGGAACGCCGGACCGCTAACTCCGGCCGTTCAGCATCGCGTGGACGTTGTCCGCGAACGCCGCGGTGGTGAAGCAGGTCGGCTCGGCGAACTCCTCCAGGGTGAGCGCATCGTGCCAGTCGGCGTCCGCGGCAGCGCGCAGCAGCGGTTTCGTCATCGCGGCGGCATGCGCGGGAAGTTGCGCGATTCTCGAGCACCATTCGTCGGCCGCCTCGAGCAGCCGGTCGTGAGCCACGACCTCCTGCACGAGACCGAGCCGCAGCGCCGTCGGCGCATCGATGTGCTCGCCGCGCACGTAGTACGCGAAGGCGCCCTGGTACCCGAGTCGACGCGTCAGCGCCCAGCTCGTCCCCACTTCGGGGAGTAGGCCCAGGCGCCCGAACGCGGGCACGATCACGGCACGGTCGCTGGCGATGACGAGGTCACACGTCAACGCCCAGGCCAGGCCGACGCCGGCCGCAGCACCGTTGAGGGCGGCAATGAACACGGTGTCCGACCTCGCGATCAGGCGGGCGATGCCACCGAACTCGCGGCGGATCCACCGCCACACGTCCGCGGCGCCCTCCGGGGCGTCGAGGTGCTCGACGGCTTCACGCATCATCTTCAGGTCGCCGCCGGCGCTGAACCCGGGGTCGGCACCCGTCAACACCACAGAACGGATCTCCGGATCGGCGTCGAGCGAGGCGAGTTCGCGCCGCAACTGACGCACCAATGGCGCCGAAAGAACGTTGAGCCGCTTGGGCTCATCCAGCGTGACGACGGCACGGTCGCCACGCCGCTCGACGCGCACGCGCTCGGGTGCGCCGGAGTCCTCGCCGCTCTCGACCATCGAGCGGTAAAGGGATCCCGATGGTTTGCTCATAGCCTCTGCTCCTCAATATCGTTGGCCCGCAACGCCACCCATGCAGCGTCAGCGAATATCTCGACGGTCCCGGGCGGCATTTCGACCTCCGCACTGGAGATCCAGTAACGCGAAAACTCCTGCGCCGCACCCAGCCACAGCGCGGACGTGGTGCCGACGCGCATCGGCCGCAGCACCCCGTAGCTCTGATGCGGACGCCACCAGTCGTGCACCGCCGCGAAGAAGCTGCTGTTGGACTCCCGCAGCGCCTCGCTGTCCAACCGGGAACCGAGCAACAGCGTGGCCTCGCCGCGGTGTTCGGTGACCCATCGCAAGTGGTACGCGACGCCGCCGCGAATCCCTGCTTCCGCGGTGTCGTGTTCGCGCAGCATCGCCAGGAACCCGGCCTGGTATTCGCCGACCAGCTGGGCATAGACGGCGGTGGCGAGCGACAGTTTGTCCGGGAAATGGTGATACAGCGCGCCGACGCTGACACCGGCCTCGCGCCGCACCTGGTCCAGCGTGGCCGACAGCGCGCCGTCTCCTGCGAAGCGGTGCCTGGCCACTTCGATCAGTCGGCTTCGCGCATCCGGTCCCGTCCGCGGCACGAGAAATACTCTACCTAAACCGAGGAATCCTCTGTCAAGTCCACCGATCGGGGGACACGCGAATCCGCCGGTGCTCCGGCCGATCGCCCGACATACATCACCGCTGGCAGACGGCATTCTTGAGTCATCGCCGGCACAATCTGGCGGTCTGGCCGGAAGGCCAACTCATAGAAGAGAACCGACATGAAGAACAACACTTTCGCCAAGACGGTCGCCCGCATCGCCCTGCCGCTCGCCATCGGCGGCGCCGCACTGGGCATGGCCGGCATCGCCAACGCCCAGACCGACCCGGTGGGCCCGGGCTACCAGTACGCCCCCACCTCCACGGCGCACCCGGCGCCCGCAGCGCAGCCTGGCTGGCATAACCACCACGGCGTCACCCACGTCGAGTCGGTGGTGCCCGGCTACCACCGCTGAATCGGCCCCGAAAGAGGCCCTCCCCACACGGGGAGGGCCTCATCCGTTTCAGCGCCGGGTCACGCCACGCAGAAGCTGGCGCCGAGCATCAACTGAGGCCACATCGCCGTCGTGAGGACGAAGGCCAGGATCTCCGAGCCGGCGGGCAGCCGGGTTCGCAGCGCGGTATCGAACAGTTGCACCTGCTCGGCGTCGAAGAACGCCCACGCCAACCCGATGAGTAGGTAGGGAACCGCCATCCACATCGCGAACTCGATCATCGCTTCGACACTCACCCGGTGGCTGAGCATCCGCCGGAGCATGGTCACACCAACGCGCGCTGTCGACGGACGCGGCGTCGCACATCGGCGAGCAGAATGTAGCTGCCGCCCTGACGGATGAACACCGGCAGGAACCTGTTCGCGAAGGCGACCAACAGGAACAGCGTCTCGAACAGGTACTGCTTGAAACCACTCCACTGCACGCCCATGGCGTCACGAAACACCGGTGCCAGGAACCCGACGGTGAGGAACTTGAGCAACGGGCGGAAGGGCAAGCCGAGCAGGGGGTTGATCATGCGTAGGTTCAGCAGGTCGCCCAGATAGTCACGCACGCGATCGTCCATGTCGACCTGCCGGCACGCCTCCTCCCAGTACGCGTCGAATTCGGCCCGGGTCGGCGGCCATTGGTCCTCGCTCACCTGCAGCGTCGTGCCCAGCGTCCACGCCGACCGGTAGAACTGTTCGGACTGTTCGGCGGTCAACTCGCCGCGCAGCAGCTGATACGTGTCCTCGAGCCCGACGAACAAGCACGCCGCCACCCACATCTGCAGGTCGCGGTCGAAGGCGTTGTAGCGGACCGGACTCTCCGGCGTCGACTGAACGTGCCGATGCGCGCTGTTCACGGCCTCGCGGAACGCGGCGCGGTCCTCGGGTGTGCCAAGGATGGCGACGGCGAGGTATTGGAAAGTCGTCCGGGCCCGCTTCCACGGATGCTTCAGCAGGTTTCCCGAGTCGACCTTGCTCTCGACCACGCCGTAGCCCACCCCGGGTCGAGAGAGCTGCATGATCACGTTGGCCGCGCCGGCGGCGAACGCCCAGAAGTCCATCGCCTCGGCGATGGTGACCGGCCGATCGTCCCAGCGGGCCGTCCGCCTGCAGATCTTGATGCGGCAGTCTGCGGCGGTCATATCGTGCACGCCATCGAGAGCAGCAGCACTGGCCACGACAGGATCGACACGACGATGGACACGATCCGGGCATACCCATGCCAACCCAGGAAGTCACCGGCGACGGCCGTCCACACCATGCCCACGAGCACATAGGGAACGGCGAGAATGGCCGCCGTACCGATCCATTCGGCGATGGTCATCTCGAAGGCGAGGACTTTCCGTACGACGGTGAGCACCCTCATATGTTAATGGGGATTCGCACCGCGACTGCCTGTTTCTATTCGAAAAGACCGCCGATCTGCGGCCGGATGTTAAGCCTAGTTCCTACAGTAGGGTGGCCTGCTCCGGTTCCGGCTTCGCCGGCTCGATGAGCTCGGGGCCGTTGTTCCGGATGCTGTTGACCAGCCGGGACACCTCCCGGATCTCGATCCGGTCGAGATCTCCATGTCCGCGCAGCAGCCCCTCGTCGATCGGTGCGTCGGGGTCAAGCCAGCGGTCCCAATCGCAGGCGCTGATCGAAAGTGGCATCCGGTCGTGGATCTCGGCCAGCGGGCCCGCGGCGTCGGTGGTGATGATGGTGCAGCTCAGCAAAGGAGGGGCGTCCTTGGGTGCGTCCTTGGGCCGCCACGTCGACCACAGCCCGGCCATGAACAACGGTTCGCCGTCGGCCCCGTACATGTAGAACGGCGTCTTCGGCGCCTTCTTACCCGACGCCGTCTCTCCGTTGGGCCGCCATTCGTACCAGCCGTCCATAGGCACCAGGCAGCGCTTGTTCTTCGCCGAATTCCGGAACGCGGGTGACGTGGTCACCTTTTCGGCCCGCGCGTTGATGAGCAACGGCCCCTTGGTGTCAGGCCCACCGTCCTCGGCGGCCTTGGCCCACGGCGGCACCAGCCCCCAGCGCATCGACCGAATCCGGCGGGTTGCCTCGTCGTCGGGCTCGCTGTGGCGTCTCACCACGCTGCTGATGGTCGTGGTGGGCGCGACGTTGTAGTTGGCCGACGGCGTGTCCTTCTGCGCCGAAGTGCTCGCCACGCTCTCGTCGATCGCCTGGATCTTCTCGGCCAACAGGGCCGGGTCGGTGGTCACCGCGAATCGTCCACACATATATCCCATCGTGGCACGGGGAACCGACAGGGCAGGATATAGCCGTGAGCACATCCGGTCAGGCCCCGCGCGCAGCGTCGGAAGGGCGGTGGCAGGCACCGTCGGCGTCGCGCCCGGTGCATGCCACGGTCACTGTCCCTGGCTCGAAATCACTGACCAATCGTGCCCTGGTGCTGGCCGCGCTGGCGACGAGCAACGGGCCGTCGACCATCAGCGGCGCGCTGCGCAGCCGTGACACGGACCTGATGATCGGCGCCGTCCGGGCGCTCGGCGTCACGGTCGACGGAGACGACACGGAGCTGACGCTGAGCGGCGCGATCGACCCGCAGCCGGACGCGCGCATCGATTGTGGCCTGGCGGGCACCGTGCTGCGGTTCATGCCCCCCGTGGCGGCACTGAGCTCCAGGACGGTCACCTTCGACGGTGACGAACAGGCTCGCGCCCGACCCATCGCACCGCTGCTCGAGGCGCTGCGCGGTCTCGGAGTCGAAATCGACGGCGACGGGCTTCCTTTCAGCGTGCGCGGGTCGGGTTCGGTGGCCGGCGGAACGGTCGAGATCGACGCGTCGTCGTCATCGCAGTTCGTCTCGGGGCTGCTGCTGTCCGGTGCCGCGTTCACCAACGGGGTAACGATCGTGAACACCGGCGAGTCGGTGCCCTCGGCCCCGCACGTGGCGATGACGGTGGCCATGTTGCGCGACGCCGGCGTCGACGTCGACGACACCCGGCCCAACCGGTGGCACGTATCCCCGGGCACCGTCGCGGCCAGGCACTGGAGTATCGAACCGGACCTCTCCAACGCGGTGCCGTTCCTGGCGGCGGCCGTGGTCACGGGAGGAGCCGTGCGCATCGCCAGGTGGCCGTCGGCGAGCATCCAGCCCGCCGATGCCGTCCTGAGCATCCTCAAGAACGTGGGTTCGATTGTCCGCCAAGGCGATAACTATCTCGAGGTGCAAGGTCCCAACGCGCACGTCGGCGTGGACGTCGACCTGCACGAGGTGGGCGAGCTGACGCCTGCGGTGGCCGCGCTGGCCGCACTGGCGCCGACGGGATCGGTGTCTCGGCTGCGCGGGGTCGCACATCTCCGTGGCCACGAAACGGACCGGCTGGCCGCGTTGTCCGCCGAGATCAACGGTCTCGGCGGCAACTGTGAAGAAACGGCCGACGGACTGCTGATCACGGCACAACCAATGCACGCGGGACTGTGGCGGTCCTACGCCGATCACCGGATGGCCACCGCGGGCGCCATTCTCGGGTTGCGCGTCCCCGGCGTCGAGGTGGAGGACATCGGCACCACCGCCAAGACGCTGCCCGACTTCCCACAGATGTGGGCCGACATGCTGGCGGGCGATTGAGCCCTCGCGAGTACGACGAGTCCGACGTCCGGGTGCGACCCGGCAGAGGGTCGCGCCCGCGAACCAAGACACGGCCCGAGCACGCCGACGCCCACGACGCCATGGTGGTGACCGTCGACCGTGGCCGGTGGGGCTGTGCGCTTGACCGCGACCCCAACCGCCGCGTCGTCGCGATGCGAGCGCGCGAGCTTGGTCGCACACCGATTGTCGTCGGAGACGACGTCAGCATCGTCGGCGACATCTCGGGTAGGCCGGACACGTTGGCCCGCATCGTGCGACGTGGTGAGCGCCGAACGGTGCTGCGGCGCACCGCCGATGACACCGACCCCACCGAACGCGTCGTGGTCGCCAACGCCGATCAGCTGCTGATTGTGGTCGCACTCGCCGATCCCCCGCCGCGTACCGGTCTGGTGCAGCGTGCCCTGATCGCCGCGTATGCCGGCGGACTCGAACCCATTTTGTGCCTGACCAAGACCGACCTGGCGCCCGCGGAACCCTTCGCCGCAGAGTTCAGCGATCTCGACCTCAAGGTGACCACCGCCGGGCGCGACGACCCTCTCGACGCGGTGGCGCCCCTGCTTACAGGCAAGGTGACGGTGCTGCTGGGATACTCCGGCGTCGGCAAGTCGACTTTGGTGAATCGCCTTGTGCCAGAGGCAGATCGGGCGACAGGTGAGGTGACCGAGATCGGCAGGGGCAGGCACACCTCGACGCAATCGGTAGCGCTGCCCCTGAGCATGGGCGGCTGGGTGATCGACACGCCGGGTATCCGCTCGTTCGGCCTGGCGCACATCGAGCCCGATGACGTGATGCTCGCATTCTCCGACCTGGCCGAGGCGATCGAGGACTGTCCCCGCGGCTGCGGCCACATGGGCCCGCCCGCCGACCCCGAATGCGCGCTCGACGCCTTGACCGGGCCCGCCGCCGGCCGGGTGGCTGCGGCACGGCGACTGCTCGCGGCGTTGCGGGACGGCTGATTTGTGTGCGTGAGGAGCACCGAGCGCTCCTCACGCACACAAATGCCTAGGCGCTCAAGAATCCTTCAAGAATCCGGGTAGCGCCCCCGCCGAATCTTTCCTCAACACAGCCGACAACCGGCACAACGAGAGGAAAGATCATGAAGAAGACCTTCGCCCGTGGCATCGCAGCTGCCGCCCTGATGGGTGTCGCCCTGGGTTTATCGGGTGTCGCCCACGCCGACACCGTCGGTGATCCCGACGACATGGCCGGATGGCACGTCGCACAGTCCTACGACGATTGCGCGCTCATGGCCGCCGCCGACGTGGTCGGCCAGATGACCGGCAACGAGCCTTCCGAGGAGGAGATCATCGACTTCGCGAAGAACACGCCGAGCGTGGCGGAACCCGGCGACATGATCTACGACATGGGCCAGACCGACGACGACCCGAACGCCGGAACCATCTTCAAGGATCTGCCGCTCGTGCTCTCCCACTACGGCGTGGACGGAAAGTATGTCGGAGGATCCAACATCGACGCTCTCATGGGGGTTTTGCGAGACGGCGGGGCGGTGATCGTGAATCTCAACGCCGAGACCATCTGGGACGTCGACGGTCAGCGGACCTCGCCCGACCACGCCCTGGTGGTCACCGGCGTCGACACCGACAACGGCATCGTGCACATGAACGACAGCGGCTCAGACGACGGCGCAAACGAGCAGGTGAGCATCGACACCTTCACCGCCGCCTGGCAGACCAGCGGCAACGAGATGGTGGTCACCACGTAACCCTTCGACGCGAAAAGCCCTCCCCCGTAAGGGGAAGGGCGTTTCGTCGTCAGATCAGCCGGCGAGCTCGCGCCGGCTCAGCATGCGCTTCTCGCGGCGTCGCGCACGTACCGCGGCGATGGCCGACTTGAGTCCACGTCGCTGTTCCGGCTCAAGTTCGGCGAACATCTTTTCGCTGCGGGTCTCCGGTGCGTCGTCCGCGGTGTCGCGCAGATACTTGTCCGGCAGGGACAGCTTGGCGATGGTCCGCCACGTCTTGGCGTACTGCACCAGGAACGAACCGGTCGTGTAGGGCAGGTCGTACTTGTCGCACAACTGCTGCACCCGAAGCGAGATCTCGTGAAGCCGGTTGCTCGGCAGATCGGGGTACAGGTGATGCTCGATCTGGTGGCACAGGTTGCCGCTCATGAACCGCAGCACCGGACCGCCCTCGAAGTTGGCGCTGCCGAGCATCTGACGCAGGTACCACTCGCCCTGGGTTTCACCGACCATGTCGGTCTTGGTGAATTTCTCCGCGCCGTCGGGGAAGTGGCCACAGAAGATGACCGCGTTGGCCCACACGTTGCGGATGATGTTGGCGACGGCGTTGGCCTTCAGCGTCGACTTGAAGGTGGCGCCCGGCGACAGCGACGTCAGGGCGGGCCACACGACGTAGTCCTTGGCGACCTGCTCGCCGGCTTTGATACCGAACTCGCGCATGCGAACGAGCGTCGCCTTGCGGTCGTCGCGGCCCTTGAAGATCTTGCCGAGTTCGAGGTGCTGCAGACCGACGCCCCACTCGAACAGCGTCGCGAGCATGGTGTTGTAGAAGATGTTGAAGATGTGGTTCGGCTTCCACTTCGTATCGCGCGTCACGCGGATCAGCCCGTAGCCCACATCGTCGTCCATGCCCAGGATGTTGGTGTACTTGTGGTGCATGAAGTTGTGGGTGAACCGCCAGTGCTTGGACGCCCCGCTCATGTCCCACTCCCACGACGAGGAGTGAATCTCGGGATCGTTCATCCAGTCCCACTGGCCGTGCATGACGTTGTGGCCGATCTCCATGTTCTCGATGATCTTGGCCACGCCCAGGGTGACGGTGCCCGCCCACCACGCCGAGCGGCGTGAACTCGCGGCCAACATGACCCGGCCCGCGATCTCGAGGGCGCGCTGCGCGGCAATGGTGCGACGGATATAGCGCGCGTCGCGCTCGCCGCGGGAGTCTTCGATGTCCTGACGGATGGAATCCAGCTCGAAGGCCAGGCTCTCGATGTCCGACTCGGACAGATGTGCAAATTCGGGTACGTCGGTGATCGCCATTGGCATCCCTCCTCTCGTTTGCCTACGCTACCGTAACCTACCTACCCGTAGGTTACTGGCCAGTAAACCCTAGACGTCCAGCACGCAATCGCCCGACGCCGCGGACACGCACGTCTGTATCCGCGAGCCGGGTTCGTGTTCGGCGCCGGTCCGCAAGTCGCGGACATGCCCGTCGACCAGGCCGACGACACAAGACTGACAGATACCCATCCGACAGCCGAACGGCATCCGGATGCCCGCGTCCTCGCCGGCCTCCATCAGCGGTGTGGCGGCGTCCACGGTGACGGTCTTGCCGCTGCGCGCGAACTCCACGGTGCCGCCCTGCCCGTGGGGGGCCGCCTTCGACACCGCGAACCGCTCCAGATGCAGGAGATCGGCCACGCCCGCGGCCGACCAGGCGCCCTCGGCAGCGTTGAGCATGCCCTCGGGGCCACACGCCCAGGTCTGGCGCTCGCGCCAGTCGGGCACCACCTCGTCGAGTGTGGACAAATTCAGCCGGCCATCGGTGCGGGTGGCCCGCGCACGCAGCCGGTAGCCGTCGTGGGCGCGTTCGAGCTCGGCCAGTTCAGCGGCGAAGAGAACGTCGGAATCGGTTGGTGCCGAGTGCAAGTGGACGACGTCGGTAATCTGATCGCGACGCGCCAGCGTCCGCAGCATCGACATCACCGGCGTGATGCCCGAGCCGCCGGTGATGAACAACACCTTCGCGGGCGCGGGATCCGGCATCACGAAATTGCCCTGCGGCGCGGCCAGCCGCACGATCGTGCCGGGAGCCACGCCGCCGACGAGGTGCGTCGACAGGAAACCCTCGGGCATCGCCTTGACGGTGATGGTGATGGTGCGGCTAAATCGAGCTGCGCCCTCCGTCACCGGACTCGACGTCAGCGAATACGATCGCCACCGCCAGCGTCCGTCGACCAACAGTCCGATGCCGATGTACTGCCCCGGCTGATAGTCGAACGAGAAGCCCCACCCCGGCTTGATCACCAGGGTCGCGGAGTCCTCGGTCTCGCGACGGACCGCCACGACGCGGCCCCGTAGCTCCCGGGCCGACCACAGCGGATTCGCGAGCTTCAGGTAATCGTCGGGCAACAGCGGCGTGGTGATCCGTGCGGCGACTGTGCGCAGCGCGTGCCAGGCCGGATGTTTGACGCCGACGACGCCTATGCGCTTCGTATCGACGACGTTGGCCGAGATCTTCACGTGATTCTTGGCCACGAAACCTACGGTACCGTAACTTACTCTTGCGTACCCATTGATGTAGTCACCGTCACAGCAGCTCGAGCAGGAACGGCAGTTCCTGCGCCGCGTACCAGGCCAGGTCGTGATCCTGGGCGTCGCCGACGGTGAGTTCCGCATCCTCGTCTCCGAGGTCGGCGTCGTCGACGGCGTCGATCGCCGCCAGTACCGCGGACTCGGCATCGGCGTTGTCGACATACGCGGCGATCACGTCATCGAATGCGATCGGGCCGGCCAATCGCACCACCGCGTCGTCGAGATCCGGTCGGAGACTCACCTCATCGACCTCGGCCTCCACCACCGCCCGCCGTGGCGGCAGATCCGATGTGCCCTCCCCGGCGAGTAGACGCAGCGACGCCAGCGCAGCCTCGCGCAGTGCGACATCGGCGAGTTCGTCGTCGTCGCCCTGGGCATAGGCCTCGCGCAACGTCGGCGTCACCGCGAACGCGGTGCCACTGCGGGCATGCAACGTCCGGTCGGCAACGAGCTGCTGCAGGAGGGCCAGGGTCGCTGGGACGTACACACGCACGCGGGAAGGTTAGCCGACGGCCCTCCTACCGCGCGGCTTCCAGCAGTTCATCCAGTGATTCGCGCAGCAGGCCCGGCAGCACGTCGACATCGCTCATCGCGTCGCGGTCGGCGTTGATGCCGTAGTAGATCATGCCGTTGTACGACGTCACCCCGATCGCCAGGACCTGGTTGTGCAACAGCGGTGGCACGGAATATGTCTCGAGCAACTTGGCGCCCGCGATGTACATCTGCTTCTGCGCGCCAGGCACATTCGTGATCAACAGGTTGAACTGCCGCGCGGAGAAGCCGGTGGCGACGCGAATTCCCATGGCGTGCAACGTCGGTGGTGCGAAGCCCGACAACGTGACGATGGTTCGGGCGTCGACGAGGCTGGCCGCGGTCGGATGAGCCTCGGTGGTGTGCGCGATCTGAGACAGCCGTACCACCGCGTTGCCCTCACCGACCGGCAGGTCCACCAGAAACGGTGACACCTCGCTGATGGCCTGTCCCGGTCCGGTCGTGTCGAGGTCGGCGTCGGGATAGACCGACATCGGCGCCATCGCGCGCATGGTCGTCGTCGCGGTCACCGGCTCGCCGCGTGACATCAGCCAATTCCGCAACGCCCCCGCCACCACCGCGAGCACGACGTCGTTGACGTCGCAGTCGTATCGCGCACGCACCAGCCGGTAATCCTCGAGGCTTCCGGAGGCGACGGTGAACCGACGGTTACGCGACACCGTGGTGTTCAGCGGACTGCTGGGCGCCGTGCCGCGGGCGAAGGTCCGCGCCACATCGACGAACCGTCGGCCGACGTCGGCCAATTGGCCGGCGTTGGTGACGACACCGGTGACGGCCGATCGCACCTCGCCGAGTTGTTCGGCCGGCCGGGTCATCCACTCACCGATCGCGCCGAGCAGCAGCCGGCGGTCACTGGGCTCACGGGCGGGGATCCAGATGTCCTCACCGAACTCCGGACGCCTCTGGGTGCGGTCGGCCATGACGTGACCGATCTCCAGCGCCGTCATGCCGTTCACCAACACTTGATGCGACTTGGTGTAGATCGCGAGCCGATTCTTGGCCAGCCCTTCGATCAGATACATCTCCCACAACGGGCGCGACTTGTCCAAGGGCCGAGAGCCTAGCCGGGCGATCAGCTCATGCAGTTGCCCTTCGCTGCCAGGAGACGGCAGCGCCGAACGCCGGATGTGGTAGGTGATGTCGAAGTCGGGGTCGTCGACCCACACCGGGCGGGCGAGGCCGAGCGTTACTTCGCGCACCTTCTGGCGATAGCGCGGAATCTGTGGGAGCCGCTGTTCCACAGTCTCCAACAGGGTTTCGTAGCTCAGGCCGTTGCGTGGTTTCCGCAGGATCGACAGCGAACCCACGTACATCGGCGTCGACGAGTTCTCCAAATGGAAGAACGCCGCGTCGGACGCCGACAACCTGGTCACCATTCCTGCACTGCCCCCTCGTCGACTACGCGGCCTGAGCCGCTGGTGCCACGACCTCGCAACGGTAGCGGCCAAACCTGTGGCCGCGCATCACGGGTGCGTTTGACCCCCGACGAACCGTGCGATCATGAACAGGTCTGCAACTCTCCGGCAGACGCCTTCATGTCGCGTCGACCGCCGGAGCGCCCGATGACACCATCTCCAAACCCCGCATCTTCAAACCCCAGGCCCACACGCGCGCTCAGGGCCGCCGGCATACCAGCACAGTACGGCCAACGAACTCCGTTGGTCTCCCCCGTTGTCGACTACGAGCCACCCCCCGTCGGCATATCCGCGTGCCGGTCGGCACCGGTGCTGCGCCGCCGCGCGCCGCGCCCACACCGGCCGGGATCCAGCACCGTCGTTCGAGAAGCGGATCCGCCGCATGCCGCAGTCGCATTCGCCGATGCGGCAGTGCGCCGGGTATTGGAAGTCATCGACCGGCGCAGGCCCGTCGCGCAGTTGCGGCCGCTGCTGGCGCCGGGGCTCATCGACACGGTCATCGGGCTCAGCCGGTCTTCGCAGCGCTCGGCCGGCCGGCCGAAAGGTGGCGGCACCGTCGCGCGGCTGCGCCGGCTGCGCGTGCGCATGGTCGACAGTTCCGACGGCGCACAGGCCGAGGTGTTCGGGACCTACACCAGCGGGCCACGCGTGCGTGCGTTCGCCGCCCGCATCGAGCTCGAGGCAAGCCGCTGGCGCATCGTCGCCCTGCAGATCGGTTGAGTCGCCGGCGATAGGCTGCACCGCGTGCAGGGAAACACGATCAGCGTGGAAAGGGTCATCGATGCGCCCGCGGAGCAGATTTTCGCGCTGCTCGCCGACGCCGGGAGGCATCCCAGCTTCGACGGCTCGGGGACGGTGGCCCATGCGGCCCAGCCGTCGCAGCCGCTGACACTCGGGTCCAAATTCGGCATGTCGATGCGCGGTCGCCCGGAATCTCTATTCCTGCCGTACCGCACCACCAACACCGTCGTCGAGTTCGAACCCGACCGTCGCATCGCCTGGAAAACGACGATGGGCCCGCTGGGGCTGATCGGGGGCCGGATCTGGCGCTACGAACTCGAGCCGGTCGCCGGCGGCACATTGGTCCGTGAGACGTGGGACGTCTCGAGCGACCGGCAACGGGCCATGCTCAAGATGGGCTCCATGCCCAAACAGGCCGAGGACGGCATGCGCGCGACACTCGAGCGCATCGCCGCGAGGCTGGCCCCCTAGCCGCGGCGTTTGGTTTCGCGGGCCTGCTGGCGCGCGGCCTGCCGCCGCTCCCGGCGCGACGTGGGTTGCGAATGCCGCCCACCACCAGCGCCGCCTCCACCGGTGCGTTTGACCTCAGCCGAACCGTCCTCCGAAGGACCGCTGTAGATCATCGGCGGTGGCTCGTTGTCGATTCCCTTGGCGCGCAATCCCGCCGGCTGAGCCGGCGATCCAGCTCCAGCCGGTGCCGGGCGCTCCTTGGTCGCGACTGAGCCCTCCTGCGCCTGGGCGGCGGCGGCCTCTGCGAACTCGGCGAGTCCCTGCGGCGCTGCGACCGGCGCGACGGCCGGTGCGGGCGCCGCTTCGACCGCCACGTTGAACAGGAAGCCGACCGACTCCTCCTTGACGCCCTCGAGCATGGCGATGAACATGTCGTAGCCCTCGCGCTGGTACTCCACCAGCGGGTCACGCTGGGCCATCGCGCGCAGCCCGATGCCCTCTTTGAGGTAGTCCATCTCGTAGAGATGTTCGCGCCACTTGCGGTCGATGACGTTGAGCAGCACGTTGCGCTCCAGCTGGCGCATCGCACCCTCACCGGCGATCGCCTCGAGCTCCTTCTCGCGCTCGGCGTAGGCCCGCTCCGCGTCGGCGATCAACGCCTCCCGCAGCTCCTCGCGCGTCAACTCGCCGGGCTCGCCGACGGCGTCGGAGTCGATGAGGTCGTGGTGGTCGATACCGACCGGATACAGCTGCCGCAGTGCGGTCCACAGCTGTTCGAGGTCCCAGTCCTCCGAGTAGCCCTCGGCGGTAGCGCCGTCCACATAGGCGTTGATGACGTCGACCAACATCTTGTGTGCCTGATCGGCGAGGTTCTCGCCCTCCAGGATTCGCCGCCGCTCGTCGTAGATGACCATGCGTTGCTTGTTCATCACTTCGTCGTACTTGAGGACGTTCTTGCGGACCTCGAAGTTCTGCTGCTCGACCTGGGTCTGCGCGCTCTTGATGGCGCGGGTCACCATCTTGGCCTCGATCGGCACGTCGTCGGGCAGGTTCAGCCGGGTCAGCAACGATTCCAGCGTCGCGCCGTTGAACCGTCGCATCAATTCGTCACCCAGCGACAGGTAGAACCGCGATTCACCCGGGTCACCCTGGCGACCCGAGCGGCCGCGCAACTGGTTGTCGATACGCCGCGACTCGTGACGCTCGGTGCCCAGCACGTAGAGACCACCGGCCTCGACGACCTTCTCGGCCTCCTTGCTGGCCTCTTCCTTGATGGTCGTGAGGGTTTCGTCCCAAGCCGCCTCGTACTCCTCGGGCGTCTCCACCGGGTCGAGGCCCTTTTCGCGCAGCCGCTTGTCGGCCAGGAAGTCGGCGTTGCCGCCGAGCACGATGTCCGTGCCGCGACCGGCCATGTTGGTGGCGACGGTGACGGCGCCGAGCCGGCCGGCCTCGGCGATGATGTTCGCCTCCTGCTCGTGGTACTTCGCGTTGAGCACGTTGTGCGGGATCTTGCGCTTGGTGAACTGCCGCGACAGGTACTCGGAACGCTCGACGCTGGTCGTGCCGATCAGGACCGGCTGGCCCTTCTCGTAGCGTTCGGCGACATCGTCGACGACGGCGATGTACTTGGCTTCCTCGGTCTTGTAGATCAGGTCGGACTGGTCGGCCCGGACCATCGGCTTGTTGGTCGGGATCGGCACCACGCCCAGCTTGTAGATCTCGTGCAGCTCGGCGGCCTCGGTCTCGGCCGTACCGGTCATGCCGGACAGCTTGTTGTAGAGCCGGAAGTAGTTCTGCAGCGTGATGGTGGCCAGGGTCTGGTTCTCGGCCTTGATCTCGACGTGCTCCTTGGCCTCGATGGCCTGGTGCATGCCCTCGTTGTAGCGCCGCCCCACCAGCACACGGCCGGTGAACTCGTCGACGATGACCACCTCGCCGTCGCGCACGATGTAGTCCTTGTCGCGCTGGAACAGCTCCTTGGCCTTGATGGCGTTGTTCAAGTAGCTGACCAGCGGCGAGTTGGCCGCCTCATAGAGGTTGTCAATGCCCAGCTGGTCCTCGACGAACTCGACGCCGATCTCGTGCACACCGATGGTCCGCTTACGGATGTCGACCTCGTAGTGGACGTCCTTCTCCATCAGGGGCGCGAGCCGGGCGAACTCGGTGTACCAGTTCGACGCCCCATCCGCGGGACCCGAGATGATCAGCGGCGTGCGGGCCTCGTCGATGAGGATCGAGTCGACCTCGTCGACGATCGCGAAGTTGTGGCCGCGCTGCACCAGATCCGCCAACGAGTGCGCCATGTTGTCGCGGAGGTAGTCGAAGCCGAACTCGTTGTTGGTGCCGTAGGTGATGTCGGCGCCGTAGGCGACGCGCCGTTCGTCGGGGGTCAGGCCGGACAGGATGACACCGACCTCCAGGCCGAGGAAACGGTGCACGCGACCCATCCATTCGGCGTCGCGTTTGGCCAGATAGTCGTTGACCGTGACGACGTGCACGCCATTGCCGGCCAGCGCGTTGAGGTACGCGGGCAGCACACAGGTCAGCGTCTTGCCCTCACCGGTCTTCATCTCCGCGACGTTGCCGAAGTGCAGGGCCGCACCGCCCATCACCTGGACGTCGAAATGCCGCTGATCGAGCACCCGCCAGGCGGCCTCACGTGCAACGGCGAACGCCTCGGGGAGCAGGTCGTCTAGGGCGGCGCCGTTGTCGATCCGCTGTTTGAATTCGTCCGTCTTGGCCCGCAGCTCAGCGTCGGAGAGCTTCTCCACGTCGGCGGACAGGGTGTTGACGTACTCAGCCACCCCCTTGAGGCGTTTGACCATGCGGCCTTCGCCGAGGCGGAGCAACTTATCCAGCACGCTGTATCCCCTATGGGTTGGAATCGGAAGAGCTCAACCCATGGTAGCGACGTGGCGCGCCCCGACACCGGACCGCGTCAGGCCAAGTGAATCAGCCCATCGGCTAGGCGAGCCGAATCAACCCGTAGTCGTACGCATGGCGCCGATATACGACGCAGGGCTTGTCACTCTCCTTGTCGTGGAAGAGGAAGAAGTCGTGGCCGACGAGTTCCATTTGGGACAGCGCGTCGTCGACGGTCATCGGCGTCGCCGGGTGCTCCTTGATGCGCACGATCCGTCCCGGTTCGTGCTCGTCCAGCAGCGCCGCGTCCACCTGCGTCGATTCCGAGGCCGAGTCGTTGGCCGCATCCGGAAGAGGGCTGACGGCAGTGGCCTCGGCGAGCGAAACCGGGGTCTTGTCGCCGTAGTGGATCTTGCGACGGTCCTTGCTGCGGCGTAGCCGGTTCTCGAGTTTGCAGACCGCCGACTCCAGCGCGGCGTAGAAGCTGTCGGCGCAGGCCTCGCCCCGGACTACGGGGCCGCGGCCGCGCGCAGTGATCTCGACGTGCTGACAGTTCTTGCGCTGGCGGCGATTGCGTTCGTGGTCCAGTTCCACGTCGAAGAGGTAGATGGTGCGGTCAAAGCGTTCCAGGCGGGACAGTTTCTCGGAGACGTAGAGGCGGAAGTGATCGGGAATCTCGACGTTGCGGCCCTTGACGACGATCTCGGCTCGCGTCTCGAGTTCGGGCGTCTCGTCGGTGACCAGCATCTCTTGGTCCGAATCAATGGAATTGGTCGACATGCTTGGCAACTCGTTTCTCTTTGCGTCCGCACGCATTTGCGTGCCCGGCCTGCTTCGGATACGCACCGAGGGCCTGCATGTCTATGCCTTTTTGTCGCGGCCCGCCGGTGCAAGGTGTCGTCTACTCACCTCCTACCGCTTGTGGGCGATGCCGGCGCTAGGTTGCGGTGCGCCGCCGTGAGGCATTCACGGGTGGTTGATGCCGACGGTAGCCGTGTTCACCCGGCAGTGCCACAAAATGCAGCCAAATTTCAGGACCCGTTTTCAGTTCTTCACACCACCTTGATGGCGGAGTAATTGCCTGAGCCGTCAAAGCCCGCGGATCAGGCGTTGGCAAGGGCCAGGACTGCAACCACCGTCGCCCCAATTGTTTGCAGAACACGCACGGTTTCGCAGGCGGTAGCCCCGGTCGTCACGATGTCGTCGACGATCAGCACCTCGCCGGCCGACCCGGCTCCTACGGAGCGCACGACCTTCACCCGCCCCGCGATGTTGCGCTGTCGGTCGGCGCTGGAGAGGCCGACCGAATCGGCCACCAGCGGCCTCGTGCGCACCGCCTGCACCACGGTGATGTCGCGGCACCCTTCTGTCGCGGCCTGCGCAATGCGCGCCACGGGATCACCCCCGCGGCGCATCGCCGCCCACCGCCGCGTCGGCGCGGGGACCACGGTCAGCGGCACCCCGACGATGCCCCAGGTCAGCAGATGAGACAGCCCCGCCCGCAGTGCGGCGGCCAGCGGTCCGATGAGGTCGGCCCGGCCGTGCTCCTTGACGGCGACGATGGCCTGACGACGGGCTCCCGCGTAGCGGCCCAGCGAGAACACCGGGACTCCGGGTTCGACGCGCGAAGTGATGAGGTGCGGCTCGTCGGACCGTACGGCCAGCTCTTTGGCGCAGGCGTCGCACCAGCGCGTCGAGCGCGCACCGCAGCCGCCGCACTCCAGCGGCAGGACGAGATCGAGCATGTCCGAAGTGTGGCTACAGGCTCTGACACGACCTCGGACATCAGCCGAGGAAGATCGAATCCCCCTGCACCGCAACGGCCTGAGGCGTCAGGGGTTTCGTCGCCGGACCCTGGGCCACCGAGCCGTCCAGGTTGAACTTGCTGCCGTGGCAGGGGCATTTGATGGTGCCGTCGGCCACCTCGTTCAGCGTGCATCCGGCGTGCGTGCAGGTCGACGAGAAGCCCTTGAAGTCGCCCGCTGCCGGCTGGGTCACGACGACCTCGCCGACGATGAGACCCGAGCCGACGGGCACCGCCGAGGTTTTCGCGATGGCCTCGGGGGCCGTCCCGCCGGTGATCGGCGCCTCCTGCGCCGTCGTCGCGGTGTCGCCGGCCGCCTCCGGCTTCTTGCCGTACGTCGTACAGGCGGCGAGCACGCTCGCTCCCAGACCGATACCCGCGCTGATGATGAACTGGCTGCGTCGCATCGAAAACCTCTCCACTAGAACGTGATTCCACTGGTCTGGAAGAACCAAAGGGCTGAGGTCAACCAGACGTATACGAGGCCGAAGAACAGCAACCCGCCCGCGATCGGGATCACCCAGCCGCGCAGGCCTTTACGGGTCAACAGGATCATCTTCGTGACGAAGATGCCGTAGAAGAAGCACCCGAACAGCGAATGGAACAACACCCTGCTGTCGGTCTCCTGGAAGCCCAGTGCGTACAGGCAGTGCACGGCGACCGGGACACTGGCCAGTACCGCCAGCCGTCCCGACCACACGTGCGCGGTACCCATCCACGCCGGCGCCCTGCCACCAGGAATCAGCCGATACATCGCGAAGGCCGACACCAGTTGGAACAGCGCGAGGAGGACCGCGAGGGTCGCCAGCCACGACTTCACCGCCGTGCCGCTGGAGAACCCTGCGACGCTCACCGAAAAGAACTGCGGCTCATGAACTTTGCCGAACACCCCGAGCGCGACGGCGACCAGCGCGCCGATGACGACGGCGATCAGGACGGCAGCGTCGGCGTGGGACCGACCGATCCGCTGCGTTGCGAAAGACTCAGACATCGCTGGCACCCTGCACCCGTGTCGCGGTGATGGTGCGCCCGTCGATGACGGCGCTGCCGTCCGCTGCCAGAGCAGGCGCGGGCACCGTCGAGCCGTCGTCCAGCCGCTGCACGCCGGTCGCCTTACCGGTGGAGTCGATGATCCAACTGCTGCGGTCCCCGCCCTCCTCGTACACGTACAGTCCGGCGGGTGGCTGCGCTGGTTCGGCGGTGAAGTCCCACTTCTTTTCGCCGATCCACAGCGTCCCGACGACGGCTTCGCCGTCCAGGCGCCCCTCGAGCCGGCTTGTCCTGTCCTTGCTCGCAAGGCTCACGGCGCCGTTGACCGCGGACCCGCGCAGCCACGCCTCGACGGAATTCCCGTCACAGGCGTACGCCACGGCCTTGTCGCCCGCGACGCTGATGTCCAGCGTGATGACGCCGTAGGCGGTCGGGATCTTGCCGACGTAATCCGCCTTCGCAGGGAAGGCCGGGGCGGGTGGCGCCGGTGGGGCACTGGGCGGTGCCGCTGGGGTAGGCGCGGGGGTCGACGCGGCGACCGGCGCACCGGGGACCACAGGATCGGATTCCTGGGAAATGTTGGCGACCAATAGGCCTGCACCCAGCGCCGCCACCGCGGCGACGGTGATCAGCGGACCGCGAACCTTCATCGTTGTCTCCTTGGCTGTCAGCCAACGCTTCTAGCGTCGGTTTGTCAGCACAACGGGCGTTGAAGGTGGATGGTTCAGCGCAGTTTCAAATGCGTACGGCTCAGCCCGGCAGCACCGGTATCGCGCCAGGGACCATCAGCGGGCGGACCTCAGACCACACCGGGTCGTTGTCGGCGCCCGATCCCGTCAGCTGCAGCACACCACGCTCATCGGCGACGTACACCGTCGACGGGTTGGCTGCCACAGTGGTGACCGGCATCAGCAGATTGCGGCTCGGCCCGTCGGAGTTGACGCCGTCGAGGTTGACGTAGGAGACCGGGTGTTCCGGATCGGTGCGGCTGACCACGATGTCGTCGCCCGTGCGCCACGACAATGACACCACCGTGTTCCGCAGCCCGAAGCCCAGCCGGCGCGGGTACGTCAGCGCATAACCGCCGCCCGGGGTCTGCTCCACCCCGGCCAGGATCACCTGACCGTCGATGACCATCGCGGCGCGGGTTCCGTCCCGCGACAGCTGCAGCTCGTGAATCGCCCCAGGGAACCGCGCCGACACGGCCGTGGAGTCGACCGGTATGCGCGCCGGTTGCCCGGAGGCGTCCTGGATGACGCGCACGACGTTGTTGCCGTCGACCACCACCCACACGGCGTCGTCGAGGGCCCAACTGGGCCGCGACAGGTTGCGCCCGTCCAGCGCCTGCGATGCGTTGCCACCGAGCGGGCCGACCCACAGCGACGACGCCATGTCGGGCGCGCCGCGCCGCAACGTCACGATCGACGCCACGTTCTGACCCGAGCGCGAGACCGCCGCCGCCGTCTGGTCTGGGGTCTGCCCGAACGCCCCGGGGACGCGGGTCGCGCGCGGGCCGTCCAGGAATACCAGCGACCCGCCCACCAAGGCGTGCAGGCCGGCCGCCGCTCCCGGAAATGCACCCGGATCGGTGGCGGCCACGTCGGAGGTCTCCCATCCGTCGGCGAACCTGTCGTCGAGCGCCGCGCCGTCGGCGGTGATCACGTACGGACCGTTGATTCCCGCGCGTGACAACGTCCAGATGATTTGCGCCGCAAGCAGTTGCCGACTGTGGGGGTCGGTGGTGGACAGGTTTTCCAGGTCGATCCGCGCACCGCCGTAACCCCGGCCGACACCCGTCTTGCCACCGTCAGCGCGCGTGACCGGGCCACGCAGTTTCAATGGCGGCCCCAAGAGGTTTCGCACACTCTTGGCCAACTCCGGCCGCGGCCCCGCGATGAGCTTGCTGACCAACTCGGTAGCCAACTGGTCCGGGTCGGACACCGCGACGTAACGGGGATCCGGCACCACCGTGCTGCCGGTCGGGTCGGCGAAGTACAGCGTGTTGCGTTTGTACGTCGCCTGAAACTGTTGCCAGTCAAGGAAAACCCCGTTGGGCAGCTTGTCGATCCGCCAGCCCCCCGGTGTCTTGACCAGTTCGATCGGCCCGGGATCGGGCAACGCGCCCTCCCCCGTCTCGAAGACCCCAAGGTCCGACAGCGAGCCCAGAATGTCGGCGCGCATGTGAACGGTGACCCGATCCGGGCCACGGGTTTCGACGAACACCACGTTGTCGATCAGCAGCGCGCTGCCCGCGTCATCCCATGCGCTGGACCCAGATTCGGTGAGGAACTGCCGCGCCGCGAGGTGCCGGTTGGCGGGATCGGCGGTGGCCTTGAGAAACTCCCGCAACAGCACGTCGGGATCCATACCCGGCGTGGGCGTAGGCAGGCTCGGTGGCGCGGGACGTTCGACGGTGCCGATCGCCTGCGGCGACGACGAACTCGGCACCCCGGCACAACCGGCGAGGACGAACATCAGCGCACAAAGGGCCGCCAGCCCGCGGACGTAGGACGCCATCACGCCCGAGCGCCTCACACGTTCTCCGCTTCACGGGTCGCACGCCGCGGGGCACGGTCGGGCCCAACTGGTTTCAGTGGAAGTGGACTCGTCGTGACCTTGTGCCCGCGCACCAGCGGCAGGGTAAGCCGGAAGCACGCGCCCTTGCCGGGCTCACCCCAGGCCTCCAGGCGCCCCTGGTGCAGCCGGGCGTCCTCGATGCTGATGGCCAGACCCAGCCCGGTGCCTCCGGAGCGACGCACGCGCGAGGGGTCCGAACGCCAGAACCTGCTGAACACCAACTTCTCCTCGCCCGGCCGCAATCCGACGCCGTAGTCGCGGACGGTCACCGCAACCGTGTCGTCGTCGACGGCCATCCGGATACGCACCGGCTGATGCTCCGCGTGGTCGATGGCGTTGGCGATCAGGTTGCGCAGGATGCGTTCGACCCGGCGCGGATCGACCTCGGCGATGACGTCTTGGGAGGGCATGTCGACGATCAGCTCGATGCCGGCCTCGGCGGCCAGGTGGCCGACGTTGTCCAGGGCGCTGCGTACCGTCGCGCGCAGATCCACCGACTCGACGGACAGTTCGGCGACACCGGCGTCGTGGCGCGAGATTTCCAGCAGATCGTTGAGCAGCGTTTCAAAGCGGTCGAGCTCGCTGACCATCAACTCGGTCGAGCGGCGCAGCGCCGGGTCGAGTTCCTCGCTGTGGTCGTGGATCAGGTCGGCGGCCATCCGCACCGTCGTCAGCGGGGTGCGCAGTTCGTGGCTGACGTCGGAGGTGAACCGCCGCTGCAGATTGCCGAACTCCTCGAGTTGGGTGATCTGGCGGTGCAGGCTTTCGGCCATATCGTTGAACGACACCGCCAGCCGGGCCATGTCGTCCTCGCCGCGCACCGGCATCCGCTCGGTCAGGTGCCCTTCGGCGAAGCGCTCGGCGATACGCGAGGCCGACCGCACCGGCAGCACGATCTGCCGGGCCACCACAAGGGCGATCGCCGCCAGCAGACCGAGCAGCACAACCGCGCCCGTCGCCATCGTGCCGCGCACCAGCGTGATGGTGGATTCCTCGTTGTTCAGCGGAAAGATCAGGTACAGCTCGAGATTGGTCACCGTCGACGTAGAAGATGTAGTCGGGCTGCCGATGATCAACGCGGGGCCGGCGAAGCCGTCGGTGTGCACGGTCGCGTACTGGTAGCTGACCTGGCCGGCCTTGACGAACTCGCGCAGGGCGTTCGGGATCTGCTGCACCGGACCGGCCGCGGTCGCCGCGCGCGGTCCATCGCCGGGCACCACCAGCACCGCATCGAAGGCCCCGGCCAGCCCGGGACCCGCGTCGGCGGTGCGGTCGATCAGGGTGTTGCGGGCCAGCTGCAAGCTGCTGTCCAGCGAGCGCGTCTCCTCGCCGCCGACAATGCCGCTGACGGTACTGCGCGCCCGGTCGATCTCCTCGGTCGCCGCCCTCACCTTCACTTCGAGGATGCGGTCGGTGATCTGGCTGGTCAAAACGAAGCCGAGCGCCAGGATGACGGCCAGCGACAAGCCGAGCGTCAAGGTAACGACGCGCAACTGCAGCGAGCGTCGCCAGACCGCCCCCATCGCTCGACTCAGGGCGGCCAATCCGCGGAACAGTGGTGCCGATCGCCGATGGATGCGTCTCCTCGAACCCCAGATCACGGCGACCGCCGTACGGTCAACATCACGACCACGGCGCAGCCGTGAGGGATCACGGAGGTCCGGCCTTGTATCCCACTCCTCGAACAGTCAGTACCACCTGCGGGTTCTCCGGGTCCTTCTCGACCTTCGCCCGCAAACGCTGGACATGCACGTTCACCAAACGGGTGTCGGCGGGGTGACGGTATCCCCACACCTGTTCGAGCAGCACATCACGAGTAAACACCTGTCGTGGTTTACGCGCCAAGGCCACCAAAAGGTCGAACTCCAGCGGAGTCAGGGAAATCTGTTCGCCAAGCCGGGTGACCTTATGAGCCGGTACGTCGATGTCCACATCGGCGATCGACAGCATCTCGGCGGGCTCGTCCTCGTTGCGGCGAAGGCGGGCGCGCACACGCGCGACGAGTTCCTTGGGCTTGAACGGCTTCATCACGTAGTCGTCGGCGCCGGACTCCAGGCCGAGGACGACGTCGACGGTGTCGGTCTTGGCCGTCAGCATGACGATCGGCACGCCCGAGTCCGCCCGCAGCACGCGGCACACGTCGATACCGTTCATACCCGGCAGCATCAGGTCGAGCAGCACCAGGTCAGGCCGCAGTTCGCGGACCGCCGTCAACGCTTGGGTGCCGTCACCGATGACCGCGGTATCGAAGCCCTCCCCGCGCAGCACGATGGTGAGCATCTCGGCGAGCGAAGGGTCGTCGTCGACAACCAGAATCCTTTGCCTCATGGTGTCCATGGTGTCACCAGATCGCGACAAACTCCGGCTACCACACGCGCGTTTTGCCTTTTGACCCGCCGCGGCGGCGCATCTGAGGCCAGCTTCGGCGGATACGCATGTGCAGAAGCCGCGGCGCATCGGGTTCGCGCCGCGGCTTCCTCGGATCACAGGGGCATCCTCAGGCGGTCTCCAGAGTGATGACCATGTCGTGGCCGCTGGTCTTCCATGCCGCCTCGAAGAGGTCGATCGGGACCTGCTCGTCGGCGCCCTCGTCGGTCCCACTGTCGTTGAGGTGCACGATGCCGGCCTCGGTGTCGATGGCGGTGACCACCAGGTCGTGGTCGGCGTGTGTGTGGTCCCCTTCTTCGTTCCAGATCGTTTCGGCGTTGACCCCGGCAACCACCTTGTGCCCGGCACCGAGCGCCGCCTCGAGCGCCGGCATACCGGTCGGGACTCCGATCTCGGCGGCCTCGTCGTCATCGGTGTACACGGCGTGCAGACCGTAGTGCGCCAGCAGGATGGGCAGGTCCTCAGAGTCGGTGCCGTTGCCCGAGTCAGGGTCGTTGGGATCGGGCGGCGGCAGGTAGATCGGTCCGTCATGGTGAGTGCTCGGCGTGGCACCGGCCAGCGCGACGATCTCCTCTTCGCTCGGCTCGTGCCCGGTCAGCTGCCCCACCACGTCCGCGGTGGCCATCAGCGAGCAGTCATCGAGGGTCTGCTGGACCCAGTACGGGGTGGCGCCGTCAGGATCGCCGTAAAGGCCGCCCGAAGTGTCGTCCGCGTGGGCGATGCCGCCGGCCAGTCCGACCGCGGCCGCACCGATCAGGACTGCGGCGGTGACAGATCGGATGCTGATCGTGAAGCTCTTCTTCATCGGGTTTCCTTTTCTCGGGGCGCCCGTTCTGCGCCGGTGAGAAAAGGGTCGAGCCAGCCACTACCGAGATTCTTGAGGGATTCTTGAGCCGATCGACGGCTCGAGCGAGGACGGTCAGGTGGTCGAAACCCACCAGTCGTACAGCGCCTTCAGGTCATTGCCCTGCGCCGCGCCCAGCATCAGATCCGACGTCTTCGTCCAGACCAGGTCGGCCCGGCCGTTGAGGGTGCCGCAGGCCAGCATGCCCTCCGACTGATCGGGGGTGTTCTCGTAATCCCAACTGGTCGGCGAGCTGTCGCTGTCGGGGCATGCGGTGAGTTCGTCGTCGGCGATGGCGCCATCGAAGTCCTCCTGCAGCCGGTCCACATCGCTGTAGAGCGCGTAGAGCGCACCCTCGTGACCGTCACCGCTCTCGGTGGGCTTGCAGTCCACCGCCGCAATGGCGTTATCCCACTCCTTGTTCGGCGTGCATGCCGTTGGGTCGGGCACCAGCGACATCAGCTGGCGCTCGGCCGGGGTGAGATTGGCTGCCGTGCTGACCGGGTTCGGCGGTTCGTCGGGCACGGTGCGCGTGATCGTCAGCGTCGACGACGTCGCAGAGGCGTCCTTGGGTACGCGGGCCACCAGCCACGCGACGGTGGCCGC
>JBIQHU010000042.1:0-42775 GCA_044508395.1 Mycobacterium sp.
CTACCACAGACGCGTTCTTCGCGTCCGCACTAGAAGAGGTACAGGAGTGACCACTTCGAGGCTGCCCGATTGGAATGGCGCGACGCCGGTGAGGCATTCGTAGAGGACGCACGCGAGTGCGTACACGTCGACCGCGGGTGTGGCGTCCTGGTTGCGGAACCGTTCGGGCGCCATGTAGGCGAACGTGCCGATGTGCATGCCCGTCGCCGTCAGCCCGCTCTCGCCCTTGGCTTCTGCGATGCCGAAGTCCACGAGATACGGGAAGTCCGACGGCGTGACGATGATGTTCTGCGGCTTGACGTCTCGATGGATCAGACGCGCCTCGTGTGCTGCGTCGAGCGCCGCGGCGACTCCATTGACGATCTGCACGGCGCGGGAAGGCGCAAGAGGCCCGTCGGCGAGCATTTCCTGCAGAGTCCGACCGTCGACGAGCCGCATGTCGATGTAGGGGTGGCCGTCGATCTCACCCCAGTCGTGGATCGGAATCACATGTGGTTCTTGAAGAACGGCGGCTGCCCGTGACTCGCGCTGAAATCGCGTCCTGAACTTCTCGTCCTGCCAGTACTGCTCTGCGAGGATCTTCAGCGCAACCGTCCGGCCTTTTCTCGTGTCCTCCGCTCGGTACACCTCTCCCATACCGCCCCGGCCGATCAGGCCGGTTAGCCGGTAATGGCCGAACATCTGGCCGACACGTGAGCTACCTGACGCCACGTTGATCTCCCTCCTTCAGACGAGTATCCGCCAGCCCGCAGGAGCGGTGCGGGCGGTTCTGGGCATGTGGTAGCCGCCCCGATGGGTTGTTCGGCTATTCGCCCTGCTGAAATGGGGCGAACGAGGCAAAGTAGGGAGACAATGTGGCACCTGTGAGGGGTAATTGCGAGTGGACGACGTGGTGACCGGCCGCAGCCGCAGCGGCGCAGCCCGGTGGGGGCTCGTGGTGGCCTGCGTGGCGTTGCTGGTGGCGGGATGCACACCGACGGTGGTCAACGGCCGGGCGACGTCGATGCTCTTCAACCCCGAACGGGTCGGCGGTCTGCCGGTGACCGAGGGGCCCAGCGGTCCGCGGCCGAATGCGCCCGCGCCCGAGGGCACCGTCGAGATGACCGACCACGGGCCCATGGATGAACTGGCGCTGTTGTCGGTCAACGACATTCAGGAGTTCTGGACCAAGAACTACGAGAAGTATCTGCCTGGCGAGTTCGTCCCGGTGGCCACGCTGATCTCCTACGACTCGGAGGACCCGTCGACCCCGCCGTTGTGCGGGTCGGAGATGTATCAAGCCCCCAACGCCGCGTTCTGCTACAACGTGAACACGATGATCTGGGATCGCGGCGTCTTTCTTCCCGTCGCGCAGCAGTACTTCGGTGACATGGGCGTCGTCGGCGTCATCGCGCACGAGTACGGTCATGCGCTGCAGTGGATGGCCGGCCTGGCCGACGTCGACACACCCGGCCTGGTCAGGGAACAGCAGGCCGACTGCTACGCCGGTGTCTACCTGCATTGGGTGGCGGCCGGCGATTCGCCGCGATTCACGTTGAGCACGGGCGACGGTCTCAACCATGTGCTCGCCGGCGTGATCTACATTCGTGACCGACTCGAAGGTGGGCCTGCGGAGGATCCGCACGGTTCGGCGCTCGACCGGGTCAGCGCCTTCCAGCTGGGTTTCACCGGCGGTGCGGACCAGTGCGCCGCCATCGACATGGACGAGATCATCAGGCGGCAGGGTGATCTGCCCGAGCATGTGACGTCCGGGTACGAAACTCAAACGCTGGACAGCCCGATCAACGACGACACCCTGTCGAAGTTGATGGACGTCCTGAAGACGACCTTTGAGCCCGTCTCGGCGCCGACATTGACCGCCGAACGCGCCGAATGCACCGGCGCGACGATCACCGAACCCACCGCGTACTGTCCCGATTCCAACACGATCTTTGTCGACATGCCTGCGCTGCAGGCGGCCGGTGCGACCAAGAACGAGGACGAGGACGAGGTTCTGGTGCAAGGCGATAACACTGCGTTGTCGATGGTGACGTCCCGTTACACGCTGGCGCTGCAGAAGGAGCGCGGCGTCAGGATCGACACGCCCGTATCGGCTTTGCGTACAGCATGTTTGACCGGTGTGGCACAGGGCAGGATGACCGACGAGGACGGCGCCGACTTCGTCTTGTCGCCGGGGGACACCGACGAAGCGGTGGCGGGGCTGTTGACCAACGGCATGGTCGCCAGCGACGTCAACGGCGTTTCGGCACCTGCGGGGTTCACGCGGATTCTTGCGTATCGGCTCGGGCTCTCCAGCGGGGTCGACGAGTGCTTCGAGCGGTTCTCATGACGCGGCCGCCGGGACAGGGCCAGGGCCAGGGCGAGCCGTGGTGGGTGCGCCCCGGAGGTGCGCCGCCGCAGGGCATGCCCGCGTATCCGCCGCCGCAGCAGCCGCGTCAGCCTTACCCGCCGCAGGGTTATCCGCCGCAGCAGCCACGCCCGGCGTACCCACCGCCTGTCTATCCGCCGCGGCAGCCGGCCTACCCGCCGCCGCAGCAGCCCGGTTGGCATCAACCGCCCGCTCAGCAGCCGTATTGGCAGCAGCCGTCCGCTCAGCCTGCGCCTCCGAAACCCGCGCGCGGGCCCATGATCGCCGGTGCGATCGTCGCGATAGTCGTGATCGGCGGCTTGGCGCTGCTCGGCGGGCTGTGGTTCTCCGGAAGCTTGGGCAGCGGAACGGTTCTCGATGTCGCTCGGGCCGAAGCCGGTGTCAAGCAGATCCTCAGCGATCCCATCAACGGCTATGGCGCGAACGAGGTTTCGGCGGTCAGGTGTAATGGCGGCAAGAATCCGAAAGTCGAAAAGGGCGAGGGCTTCACGTGCGACGTGACCATCAACGGTGCGAAACGCAAAGTCCAGGTGGTCTTCCGAGACGACGCCGGAACCTTTGAGGTCGACGGGCCTCGTTAGTCCGGTCTGTCCTCGCCGAGTGTGCGCCTACTGCGAAAAGCGTTGCGAAATTTCGCAGTGGTTGTACGTTCGGCGACCCCCTAACGCAGACCCGCCTCGATGGCGCTGACGATCTCGTCCGCCTCGGGCCCGCAGATCGTCGGGAGATCCACCGGGCCGACGGATAGCAGACTGTCCACCCGGTTCCGGAGGTCGCCGGACTCGACGTGGTCGTAGAGGCTTGCGCCCGGACACGTCGTTGTGGAAGCGAAGTCCCGATGGCCTGCCAGCGTGCCGGTGGGGATTCCGAATTCTTGTGCAGCCCAGGCGAATACCAGCGCAGCGCCATTGATCTGGTCCTCCGACACCCCTTCCTTGTCGAAATCGCCTTCGCAGACCACCAAGAAGTGACCGGTGGGGTCGTAGGTGGTCGCGGTATCGCCGACGAGATGCGGACTGCGCAACTGGTAGATGTTGCCGTTGCGGTCGACGCTGTAGTGATAGGCGATGTCGATCCACCCCTGCGTGTCCTGGTGGTAATGCTGATGCTGGCGGAGTCGGCCCGGCGCGTTCGCGTTGTCGCCCAGTACCACCTCGGTGTGATGCAGCGTCATCCGGTGGAGGGGATTGGGCACGCCGCCGGGACGGGGAGGTTGCGCGCCCCATGCGTCCCGGCACAAGACCACCCGCGACGCGGGGTTCACCGCCGGCGCCGCCGCTGCGGCAGGCTGCTTCGATAAGGCGGCCATCGCCAGTCCGGCGGTCCCTAGCTGCAACAGCCGGCGGCGGGAGACATCGTGGGAACCTGGCGCATCTACGTCCATGAATGCACGATATGTAACCGCTCAGTCCTAACGGCGAGATTCACACCATGGCTGTGGTCAGACCCGAACAGCCATGGTGTGAATCTCGCCTATAGGACCGCAACAAGCTATGCCCGGCGCCTCCCCGACACCGGGCATAGCTGCGCACTGCCCTACGGCAGAACGGTTTTCATCAGCATCACGTTGTATGCCGACCACAGCGACACGTTGTAGTACAGCTCTTTACCCGTCGACCATGGGTGCAGGAACGGCGCATAGATACCGCCAGGGAACTGCATCGACGGCACGATCAGCCGCTCCGGACTCCACGGGCCCTGCGGCGCAGGCGCGGTTCGCATCACCATGTCGTTGGCGCCGTTGCCGTAGAGCACCAGATACTGCTTGAGATAGGTGTTGAACTGCGCCGACATCTCGCTCACGGGTCCAGGGATCACCGGCGTAGCCGCCGATGGATCACCCGGCACCCAGGAGTTCGAATCCGCATTCCAGTACTCATACCTGCGAAGGTCGGGGATGCCTGCCGGCAGCACCCGCGATACGTAAGCGGCACCCCCACGCCCCGAAGGGGTGCCGAAGGAATAGATGTAGGGGTCTCCAGGCCCCGGTTTAAGGAACGCCCCCTGCTGGAAGTTCTCGTTACCCGGCACGTAGCGTGCCCGCTGCACGTTGTTCGGCGCGGCCGGGCGGACAGAGTCCGGGTACACGCCCCAGCGCTCACCGTTATCAGGCGAGACCGCGATCGCCGAGAAGTTCGTCGTCCACCGGCCGTCGCTGTCCCAGCTCTTGATCGACATGAAGTTGATGTACTGCTTCCCGCCGACCGAGATGCCGGCGGTCGGGATGATCCCCTTCTCCGTCGGCGCGAACCTGATGCTGTTGATGATCTGTTTCGAAAGTCCTTGGGACCACAGTGGTGAGGTCGACGCAGCCACGGTGTTGGTCAACGCACCGTCGCGGCTACGCATCAACGCGTTGTAGCGCCACTGCTGGCCGCGCACCCCGCAGTACCCGTACGTGTCGCCAAAGGCCATCAACACCTCGCCGGCACCGTTGTCCCACATGATGCCGAGATCGGTGCCGGTGATCGCGAACCGGTTGACCGTGTCGTTCGGGCTTTCCGGTCCGGTCACCCAGCCGACGAGCGAGGTGCCAGGCGGCGACGGCGCCGGTGGTGCCGGCGGTGTGACGGGGTTGGCATCGGGGACGGGTCGGGCCGGGTCGGGGACGACCGCGGCTCGCTGGTCGATCTGCCCGGTGCGGGACAGGCCCGGTACCTGTCCCAGGCTGGGCAGCGGAGCGCCGTCATTGGTACCGGTGGGTCGCTGTCCTCGTGGCCGGCCGTCGCCCGGCAGCTCCGGGGTCTGGCCGGTGTTCGGCGCCGCGGGCGGTTGAATGGCCGCGGCGGCACCCGTACATGGTGCGGCGAGCGCGGATGGCAGGACGCCCATCGCGACGGTCAGTGCGGTCGCCGAGGCGACCGATACCGATGCGATGAGAAGTCGCGGCGACATGTCACACCTTTCAGGGGCACGACGTCGCATAGACGTCTTGAGCTGGCCCATGTGACGATAGTGACCAGTGGGGTTTTTGTGACTACTGATACCCGGATGGATATGCTTCCGTGACCGTGTCGCAACCACCGGCGGCGTCCGCGAGGCCGGTTCGCCGCAGAAGTATTGCTGCCCAAGGAAAATCGACATGGCGCGGATGGCGACCGTCGAGAGTGCACCAAAACTATTCCGGCACAAGCGAATACGTTTTGGAAGCCCACCGTGCTACTCTCTACCTGGGTGTTTATCGGCATCCGAATCACAATGAGAGAAGTAGAAAAGTATGACGCAGGGAACTGTGAAATGGTTCAACAGCGATAAGGGCTTCGGCTTTATCGCTCCCGACGGCGGCGCGGAAGACGTTTTCGTTCACTTCAGCGCGATCCAGGGCAGCGGCTACAAGTCGCTCGAGGAGAACCAGCGGGTTGAATTCACCGTCGAGCAAGGGGCCAAGGGCCCGCAGGCAGTCGGTGTGACCGCGGTTTAACACGATCTTCGTTGCGTGGGCTGGTGGGACGTCTCCCGCCAGCCCATTGCGCGTTCTAGGGTCGAAAATCGACGCGCGTCACTGCGCTTACCACTGATCGGGTAAATTGGGTGTAGGCCGTTTCGCCCCAGCATTCTTCCAACCTTGCTCCCGCGATCAGCTTGCGGACGGATTTCCGTTCGCCCAATTCGTACGTACGGGCTGTACCCGTACTTTTTAAGGACGTGTCCTATGGAATCGTCGGACCTGTTTTCACATCCCTACGAGCCCCAGGTCGCTGCGAAGCGCGCGACCTCCACGGAGCGCACAGAGAACCCCACCTTCTCGGATCAGGAACAAAAGAAGTCACCTGCTTCTAAGCCGTCGTCGTGAACGGCCTGTCGGGGACGCGGCGTGTGGCCCGCCCCGTACGGCTTCTGCTCGCGCGGCAGTTGGGAGCCGACATCGACGGGGCGTGGTGGCCGCACTCCGCCTCGGTCGCCTCGGAGTTGCCCGAACTCATCGGCGTCCTGCACGCCCCGCTCGGCGAGATCGTCGACATCGGGATCAACTGGTCGCCCACGGAGGGACCGGTCGATCTCGAGTCGATCGTCACCGGCGCACGCGTGATCGACCGACCGGGCCCGCGACGTCCCCGCCTGATGATGGTTCAGGGCCGCACCGCCTGCGCGAACCTGCTCGTGGTGCCCTACATGACGTCGCAGAACCTCGGTGCGACGGTGATGCGCTGCGCGGCGGGCCTGTCCGCATGCCTTGAGGACCGCGACAGCAAGCACTGGGACACCGCCAACAGCGTCATGACCGTCGCGAAGGCCGAGAGTGCCACGTGGTCGGGACGCCTGCGCGCCAGCGGCTCAGTCCTCTAGCGCACGACCGACGACTTCTTCGTCCTTCTCAACCAGAACTTGGTGAGATTCAGGCCTTCACCGACGAGCATGCCCTCGAACATCGGTGCCTGCCTGATGAATTCGGCGTGCTGCTTCTCGCCGGCCGTCGACAGCGCTTAAAGGTCCGCCTAAAGGTCTACGCCAAGACAGTTGAAAAAGTCACTGCGCCGGCGCATATTCCGTCGTAGATTGGGAAATAACGACCAGGTCCGCTAGCTGAGTAAAGGACTTTGGTGACTCATGGCCAGTAGAACGACCGGCGGCGGTCTTCCTGATGTCGTCGTTACCGCGCTGGCGTCCAGCAATGCCCTGGCCACGACTGCCGAGGACACCTGGCAGCAACTGCTGGAAGGGCAGAGCGGCATTCGCAGACTGGACAAGCCGTTCGTCGACGAATACAACCTGCCGATCCGCATCGGCGGTCAACTGCGCGAGGATTTCGACCAGCACCTGAGCCGCGTCGAGCTGCGCCGGCTGTCGTACATGCAGAAGATGTCGCGGGTGCTGGGCCGCCGTCTGTGGGAGGCCGCCGGATCCCCCGAAGTCGACACCCGTCGCCTCCTCGTCTCGATCGGGCTCGCCCTGGCCAGCACCGAGGCGATGATCTCGCTGTACGACGACTTCAAGAAACGCGGCGTGCGCGCGGCCAACCCGCTCGCGGTGCAGATGCACATGCCCAATGCGCCCGCCGCCTCGGTTGGCCTGGACTTCCAGGCCAAGGCGGGCATCACGTCGCCGGTGCTGGCCGACGCGTCGGGCGCCGCCGCCATCGCGGAGGCCTGGCAGGGCATCATCCTCGGCGAAGCCGACATCGCGATCTGCGGCGGCGTCGAGAACTACATCGAGGCGGTGCCGGTCGCGTCGTTCACCAATCTCGGCTGGCTGGCGTCCAACAACGACGACCCGGCGGCCGCGTGCCGCCCGTTCGACGCCGACCGCGACGGCATGGTCCTCGGGGAGGCCGGCGCACTGATGCTCATCGAGACCGAAGAGCACGCCAAGGCGCGTGGCGCCCCGATCCTGGCTCGGCTGATGGGCGCGGCCATCACGTCCGACGGTTACGACGTCGTGGACCCCGACCCGAGCGGAGAGCGGGCAGGCGACGCCATCACCCGGGCGATCGAGCTGGCCGGGGTGACGCCGTCGGACATCGACCATGTCAATGCGCATGCCACCGGCACCAAGAAAGGCGACCTCGCCGAGGCCCGCGCGATCCGTCGCGCACTCGGCGACCACCAGGCGGCGGTGTACGCGCCGAAAGCGGCGCTGGGTCACTCGTTGGGTGCCGCGGGTGCAGTGGAGGCGGTGCTGACGGTTCAGGCGCTGCGCGACGGTGTCATTCCGCCGACGCTCAACCTGAAGACGCTGGATCCCGAGATCGATCTCGACGTGGTGGCCGACCGGCCGCGTCACGGCGACTACCGGTACGCCGTGTCGGATTCATTTGGTCTGGGCGGCAACAACGTCGCGCTGGTGTTCGGCGCGCCCTGACGAGCGTCAGCCCTTGGTCAGGGTGAACTGACCCAGCTCGCTGATGCCGCGCTGGAAGAAGTCCGCGCACCCCACCAGGTACTTCATGTAGCGCTGGTAGACCTCTTCCGACGTGGCGGCGACGGCCTCGTCGTGCGCGGCCTCGAGGTTCTTGGCCCAGGTCTGCAGCGTGCGGACATAGTGCGGGTTCAGCGATTCGAAGTGATGCACCGCGAAGCCGGCCTCGCCCGAGAGCCCGATGATGTCTTCGTCGCACGGGATCGAACCGCCGGGGAAGATCTCCTTGGCGATGAAGCGCATGAACTTCAGGTCGGACATGACGATCGGGATGCCGAGGTCGGGCCAGCGCTTGAGCGGATGACCCATGATCGTCTGCAGCACCAGCCGGCCCCCGTCGGGCAGGAGCCGGTAGCACGTCTCGAAGAACGCGCCGTAACGCTCCTTCGGGAAGGCCTCGAACGCCTCGATGCTGACGATCCGGTCGACCGGCTCGTCGAACTCCTCCCAGCCGTGCAGCTCGACGCGCGTGGTGCGCTCGGTGTCGAGGGTCTCGAAAAGCTGTTTGCAGTAACGGGTCTGGTTGTTGCTCAGCGTCAGCCCGATGACGTTGACGTCAAATTTCTCTACCGCGCGTTTCATCGCCGAACCCCAGCCGCAGCCGACGTCGAGGAGGGTCATTCCCGGTTCGAGGCCGAGTTTGCCCAGTGCCAGGTCGATCTTGGCGAGCTGCGCCTCGGCGAGGGTCATGTCCTCGCGTTCGAAGTAAGCGCAGCTGTAGGTCCGCGACGGGTCCTGAAAGAGTCCGAAGAAGTCGTCTGACAGGTCGTAGTGGGCCTGGACTTCCTCGAAATGAGGCTGCATATCAATCGGGTGGGACTTCATGTCAGTCATTACCGCTTAACCCTACTAAATGAATTATTGCTTCTCGCAAGTGAATTGACACACGTCGGTGTATCCGTTGCGGAACAGATCGGCGCACCCGGTGAGGTATTTGTGAAAGCGCTCGTAGACCTCGACGGACGTGATCGCGATGGCTTCGTCCTTGTTCGACTCCAGGTTTGCCGCCCACGTGTCCAGGGTGCGGACGTAGTGCGGCTGCAGATGCTGTTCGCGCGTGACGGTGAAACCGGCCTTGGTGGCTTGCTCGACGACTTGTGCCGCGAGCGGCAGGCGACCGCCGGGATAGATCTCGTCGAGGATGAACTTGATGAACCGCACGGTCGACATGAGCAGCGGCAGCTTCTTGGCTTTCACCTCTTCGTCGCTCGGAATGATGATGGTGTGTAGCAGCATCACACCGTCGTCGGGCATGAGGTTGTAGGTCTTCTTGAAGTAGTCGGGGTACTTGCCGAAGCCGAAGTGCTCGAACGCGCCGATGGAGACGATGCGGTCGACCGGCTCGTCGAAGTCCTCCCACGGCTGCAGCCGGACTTCCATCTTGCGAGTGCTCGTGGAGTTGGCGAACCAGTGGTCCTCGATGTGCTGCTTCTGGTTCTCCGAGAGCGTCAGGCCGATGACATTGACGTCGTACTTCTCGACGGCCCGCATGATCGTCGAGCCCCAGCCGCACCCGATGTCCAGCAGCGTCATCCCTGGCTGCAGGCCCAGCTTGCCCAGGGACAGGTCGACCTTGGCCATCTGCGCTTCCTCGAGCGACATGTCGTCACGCTCGAAGTACGCACAGCTGTAGGTCTGGGTCGGGTCCTGCCACAGCTTGAAGAAGTCGTTGGAGATGTCGTAGTGGAACTGGACTTCGTCCTTGTCGGAGCCGTGGATCCTCCCCGCGGACTCGGACAACCATTTGGATTGCGCAGTCGTAGCGGTCTTGGTACGTGAATCAGCCACCGTGGCTCCTGTCGCGCATCGTTCGGATACCGATCATGTCGCCGGACAAGAAGGTGTTCCCCGTCACGGCGCACGTTATGCCTATGAATTTGTGACGTGCGACAGCGGTGCGCGAACGGGTGGCGTCGCAGGTCAGCGGGCTTGTCGGGAGCCCGCCACCCCGAAAAACGCCGTTCGCAAAGTCCGGCGGTCCTTTGTACACTCGCCGGTGAGCAAATCGGTTGTGCTGCTTTGCTTTCGGTGGTCGCATCGGTGCGCCACATATTACCGCTGCGGGGAGCGGTTAAGGATCAGGTTGTCGCGGGAACTCGCTTGAACGCAGCGATCGACCTGCACACACCTATCGAGAGGACGGAAGGATTCATATGGGTTCCCCGAACGGCGGGACTCGCGTGGGTACGCAATTCGGGCCGTATGAGCTCCAGTCGCTGATCGGTGTCGGCGGAATGGGCGAGGTGTACCGCGCCTACGACACCGTCAGGGAGCGCATGGTGGCGATCAAGCTGCTTCGCACCGAGGTGGCCGCCGATCAGAGCTTTCAGCAGCGCTTCCGGCGTGAGTCCCGCGTCGCCGCACGTCTGCAGGAACCGCACGTCATCCCGGTGCACGACTTCGGCGCCATCGACGGGGTTCTCTACATCGACATGCGGCTGGTCGAGGGGGCGAGCCTGAAGGACGAGCTGCTCGCCAAGGGTCCGCTGCCGCCGACGCGTGCGGTGTCGATCATCAGTCAGGTCGCAGCCGCCCTGGACGCGGCGCACGCCAACGGTCTCGTGCACCGCGACATCAAGCCGGAGAACGTGCTGCTCACGCCGGAGGATTTCGCCTATCTCGTCGACTTCGGCATCGCGCACGGCGGCGGCGAGGCGAGCGTCACGAGCACCGGACTGGTCATCGGCTCATGCGCCTACATGGCCGCCGAACGGTTCAGCGGTGCGGGCGGCGGGCCGGCCGCCGACGTGTACTCGCTGACGTGTCTGCTGTACGAGTGCCTCGTCGGCCGTGCGCCGTTCGAGGCCGGCGACGTGCGGCAGATGATGGGCGCGCACATGTTCTCCCCGCCGCCGCGGCCCAGCATCATGCGCCGGGGCATCAACCGCGGGTTCGACGACGTGATCGCCAAGGGCATGGCCAAGCAGCCCACCGACAGATATCGGTCGGCCGGAGAACTGGCCAAGGCCGCGGCGGCGGCGCTGTCGGAGTCGACGCCTTCGCCGGTGCCGGTTCCGCTTCCGGTGAACCACACCCGGCAGTTTTCCGCAGTCGATCCGAACCCGGCGCGGACGGGCTACCTGCCACCGCCGCCGCCTGCCGTGCCCGCCGTGCCCGCGAGGAAGTCGCGGTTCGGCCCGGCGCAGGTGGCGCTGGTCGCCGCGACGGTGGTGATGTTCGCCGCGGCGGTGGTGCTCGCCGCGATGCTGGTGTTCGGCGACCCCGGCGGCGGGTCGACGCCGCAGACCAGGCTGGCGGTGCCGACGACGTCGCTGAGCCCGTCGCCGTCGCCGGAGACGACCACAGACGAGTCGACGTCGACTACATCGAGTACGCCCACAACAACGACGACGACGTCGCCGTCGGCGCGGTCTGAACCCATTTCGGGGGTGACCGGAACCGATGTGCAGGGGTTCGTCGGCCATACCGCACGCTGCGATCCGGGCAGCACGCCTGCGGCGGCGATCCGGACCGCGAACTCGATTGCGGTGGTGTGCGAGTCGGCGCCTGGCACCTATTACTACCGGGGTGAGCGGCTGCGCGACGGCGCCAATCTGCAGCTGTCCAATGCGACGCCGTCCGGTCGCGGATTCACGGCGACCAACCCCGCCGACGGCGCCCGCTACGAGGTTCAGCCCGACATGCTGACGATTCTCAGCAGGAGTGGGGTGGATTCGGCGGAGCCCGCGCTCGAGTACGGCTCGGACCGGCGATAGGACACCCTGCGTCGCCGAGAGTGACGTGAGGGTCGTGGCGCGGGCAAAACAACGACCCTCAGTTCACGCTCGGCGAGGGAAGCGACGAATCGACGCGTCAGCTCATACCGGCGAGGCCGACCGCGACCAGGCCGAGTCCTGAAACGAGGAAGACCGCTCCGGTGGCCGTGACCGCGAGTGCGCGGAGGCGATCGATCATCAGAACTGCTCCTTGGGTAAACCGGTGGGTACACCCAAACGATCGCGCCTCGTGCTTACGGAATTCTTGTCACATTCTTGACGTGCGGTGGATAGGCTCCTCGACATCAGGGTCAAGATCGCGGATCGGGGGACCCACCATGGACAACCGCAAGTACGAACGCGAAAGTGCAGAGGCCCGTCTGCAGGAGCAGCAGGAAAGCGCCCGCCGATTACGCGAGTTCCCGACGTTCGCGAAGTTCTCCGACGCCGACCTGAAGAAGCTCGTCGAAGCGGCACACCGCACGTCGACATCGGGGCCGTGGCCGCTGATTCGTGAGCAGACCCCGTCGGACGCCTGCTACATCCTGCTCAGCGGGGAGGCGGGCGTCTACGTCGGCAATGAGCGCATCGCCGTCGTCGGGGCCGGCGAGATCATCGGTGAATCCGCCCTTCGCCGCGGCAAACTGCGCAACGCCACGGTGACGACGACCGGCAGGGCCGAGGTCCTATACATCGAGCGCGACGACCTCGAACGGTTGATCACGGACATTAAGCCGCTGCGCGAAGCCCTCGACGACACCGTCGCGCGGCACGTGCCGGCATCGGCAACCGCCGAGTGAAGGACGGCCTCGTGCGAGGCCGGTAGCGAGCCCGTACCGTGCAGCACTATGGGTCAAGGCGTGTTGCAGGTCGGCCGGCTGATGCCGTCGTTGACCCAGAAGCTGCGCGACGACTACGGGGCGTATCTACTGCCGACTGATCCCGCCCAACGCGAGGAATTCCTGGCGTCGCACGGCGACGAGATCCGGGTCGCGGTCACGTCGGGAGGCGTCGGCGTGAACGCGGACTTGATGGCGGCGCTGCCGAACCTCGGCGCGGTGGTGAACTTCGGCGTCGGCTACGACACGACCGACGTCGACGCGGCGGCAGCCCGTGGCATCGGCGTGAGCAACACCCCCGACGTGCTGACCGACTGCGTGGCGGACACGGCGGTGGGTCTGATGATCGACACGCTGCGGCAGTTCCCGGCGTCGGATCGCTACGTTCGCGCGGGCCGGTGGCCGGTCGACGGGATCTACCCGTTGACGCGCCAAGTGAGCAACACCCGCGTCGGGATCATCGGCATGGGCCGCATCGGCGGCGCAATCGCCAAGCGGCTCAGCGCTTTCGGCTGCACGATCTCGTATCACAACCGGCATCAGGTCGACGGGTCGCCGTATACGTATGTGGCCTCGCCGGTCGAGTTGGCGGCCGAGGTCGACGTCCTGGTCATCGCCGCATCGGGTGGCGCGAGCACCGAGAAGCTGGTGAGTCGCGAGGTCCTCGACGCGCTCGGGGCCGACGGCTATCTCATCAACATCGCCCGCGGCAGCGTCGTCGACGAAGACGCGTTGGTGTCCGCGTTGGTCGACGGCCGGCTGGCGGGGGCCGGCCTGGACGTGTTCGCCCACGAGCCGAACATCCCGGAGCCTCTGCTGTCGATGGACAACGTCGTCCTGTTGCCGCACGTCGGCAGCGGTACCGTCGAGACCCGCGCGGCGATGGAGGAGCTCACGTTGTCCAATCTGAACAGCTTCCTCGAAACCGGACAGCTTGTCACGCCGGTTCAATAGTGTCCCGACGCGCCGTTCGTCAGCCCCACAGCAACGGGCGGTGCACTGCGTGCGAGAGTTTCGACATGGCTCAAGACGGCGATAGCTGGGGCGTGATGCCATGCCGCTAGCCGAGGGTGACGTCTTCGCCGGGTACACCATCGTGCGCAAGCTGGGTGCCGGCGGGATGGGTGAGGTCTACCTGGTCCAGCACCCCCGGCTGCCCCGGTACGACGCGCTGAAGATCCTGCCGCGGGAGCTGACGGTCGACCGCGAGTACCGCGAGCGCTTCAATCGCGAGGCCGACGTGGTTGCGCGGCTGTGGCATCCGCACATCGTGGGAGTGCACGATCGCGGCGAGTTCGACGGTCAGCTGTGGATCACGATGGATTTCGTCGAGGGCACCGACGCCGCTCGGATGCTTGTCGACTACGGCGGCGGGCTGCCGCCCGAGGACGTGGTGCGGATCGTGTCGGGTGTGGCCGACGCGCTGGACTACGCGCATCAGCAGGGCCTGCTGCACCGCGACGTCAAACCGTCGAATATCCTTCTGGCGCAGACCAATTCGAAGTTCAGTCGCGTGTTGCTCGCGGACTTCGGGATCGCGCGGTGGGTGAGGGACTCCTCTGGTCTGACGGCCACCGACATGACCGTCGGCACGGTGGCCTATGCGGCGCCCGAACAGCTGATGGGGCAGGCGCTCGACGGCCGGGCCGACCAGTACGCACTCGCCGCGACGGCCTTTCATCTCCTCACCGGCCAGCAGTTGTTCCAGCACGACAATCCCGCGGTGGTCATCAGCAACCACCTGACGGCGAGCCCGCCCTCGATCGGCGAGCGCATCCCCGAGCTGTCGGGGCTGGGCTTCGCGTTCGAGCGGGCACTGGCCAAGGCGCCCGCCGACCGCTTCGACACCTGCACGGAGTTTGCCGAGGCGATGGCCGCCGGGCTGTCCGGCGTCGCGCAGGAGTTGGGAGCCACAGATCGGACGGTCGCGGCGCCGGCGTCGGGGCGGCAGGCCAGGCACGCGTCACCGGGTGGTGGGCACCGCTTGCGCACCGCACTGCTGGTCGGGGGCGCCTTGGCGGTGCTGGTGGGTGTGGCGATCGCGGCGGGCGTGATCTTCGCGGATCGGGAGGGCCCGGCGGTACAGCGTCCCACCGCCGCACAGCCCGCACCGGCGCCGCCGCCCGCCACCGCACCGGTGATTCCGGTGGTGCGGATCGGGGCGGACTGCGATCCGCTCGGTGCCGCCGGCATCGCGACGACTGGGCAGCAGGCGTACTGCTCGAACCTGCCGAGCGTCGGCGCTCACCTGTGGTCGATCTATTCCGGACCGGTGCCGAACCCGACGGCCCTGCCCGGACCCAACGACGAGGTGTATCCGCCGGGCATCGAGGAGCAGGTGCGGGTCTGCGTCAGCGAGACGGGGAAGAGCCGAATCGATTGTCGCAAGGACATCCGCGACGGAAACCTCACCGGTCCCGCTTAGTAATCGCGTTGTGTCGCTACAGTTTTCAGTAGCTGTTGCAGGAGCCCGCGACCAACAGCATCGTGTCGAGATACTGCTGGGCGGCCGGCACGGCCGACAGCCGCTGGGCGGTGATCTCACGCTGAGGAATCGGGGACGCGAGGAAGTCCTGCAAGACGCCGACGGCCATGGGGGAGCTGGTCAGCTCGACCGCGGCGGCGGGGTCTTGCGCGTTGAGCGCTCCGAGCACCTGGGGGTAGGTGCAGGTGGTGTTGATGATTGCGCTGAGATCTTGCGCAGACGCCAGGCCGGCGCCAGCGGTCAATGACAACGCCAGACCGCCGGCGGCGACGAGAACTTTCGTATGTGGCCGCATCAGGCGAAGCTAGCACGCATTGATCATCCTCACCACGTAATGTTTTGGGATCGAGGCCCTATTCCGCTTGCGGCAGAACATCTCTGAGCAACGTCTAAGAAATCGCTGTCGCTCATAAGAGTTCAGATCAACATTTGTCGCAATGCCCGCTCGGTCAGCGCCTCGGCGTCCTCGCGGATGCCGACGTTGGTGAGGTGGCCGCCGATCGTCAGGGTCGAAACGCCGTGCAGGAGTGACCAAATCGGCCCGGCAAGGTCTCTGGGATCGCCCGCGGGCAGCAGCCCCGCGGCTTGGCATCGGACGATCGCGTCGAGCAGATCGGCGAAGGCACGCTCGCCGGCTTCGCGCACCTCGGGACTGTCGGTGTTGTCGACTTCGGGGCCGAACATCACCTGGTAGTAATCCGGATGGGCGATCGCCCAACGGACATACGCCCGGCCCATGGCGAGCACCTGTTCGGAGAGATCGGTCGCGGCGACTGCGTCCAGCGCCTCGTGGAGTTGGACGAAGCCCTGGGCCGCCGCGGCGGCGAGCAGCTGCGCCTTGTCGGCGAAGTGGCGGTAGGGCGCCGCGGTGCTGACGCCCGCGCGTCGGGCGACCTCCCGCAGCGTGACGCCCTTGGGGCCTTTTTCCTGCGCCAATTGCAGCGCGGCCGTCGTCAGCGCCCGTTTGAGGTCGCCGTGGTGATAGGGGCCGCGGCCTGTTGGGGCCGAGTTCTCGGTGTCGGGAATGTTGGCGGTGTCGACCATGTTGACAATGCTAACATCGCGTGATGTTATCAACGTCAACATCGACGGGAGTGCGTCCATGGATCTGATGACCGCCGAACAGGAAGCCGAGTGGCTGGTGGCGCAGGTGCGCGACGATCCCGCAGCGCGGATCCACCTGGCCGCGCAGACGTATGCGCTGCGTGATGTCCGTCGGCCCTACCGTCCGTACCGGCGCGCGGTCGTCGCGTTCATGCGATGGCAGCACGCGCGGGGTGTGCTCAATCCAATGGATGCTTCGGTGCCGGGGAGTCCGTGGTGGCGGGCGGTCAACGAGGGTCTGCTTCGCGACGCGCTCGAGGCGAAGCTTCTGGTGGAGCGCGAGGACGCGGGAGCGTCGCGGCCGGCGGTGCAGCATTGGGTCGATTTCTTCCGCGCACCGTCGGCCCGGTCGTGGTACCTGGCGCACAATGCGAGCGTCGTGGCGGGGTATCTCGCGCACGCCGACCTCGCCGAGCAGGAGGTGCAGGCCGAGCGGTTCTTCATGAATGTGGTGCTGGTGCGGGTGCTGTATGCACATGCACTGGTGGCCGACGCGGGGTTGGCGTTGGGTCGGATGGCGTTCGTCGCGAAGCTGGTCGGTCATCCGCGGATGCGTGGGCCGCAGGCGCTGTTGTCGATGAAAGATGTGCTGCCCGTGAGCTATCCGATCGATGAGGTGACGATCGAGGATGTCATCGCGAGTGAGAACCGACTCTTCCGGATCGTGGACTTCGGTGTCATCGCGACACGGATGGACGCGCTGTATGCGGCAGCGGCGCGGGCGCTCGGTGAGCCACGGCTGCTCGCGTTGATCGACGACGGGGCGCCCGCGTACACATGGCCGGCTTCACTGCGGCACGTGTGGACACCGCCGCGGCGGCGATGGCATGCGTGGGTGTCGCTTCTGACGCGTCCCGCGCCTATGGTTGGCGGGCCATGAAACCAACGGCCCGGGTCGCGTCGCTGGCGATGTGCGTCGCGCTCGGCCTCGCCGGGTGCGCGTCGTCGCATGAGCCGTCGACGGCGGGACCGGCGCTGAAGACCATCGACCCTGCGGCCTTGCGAGAGGTGGTCGAGCAGGCTGCCAAGGACCTCCTCGTCCCCGGTGCCGTGGTTGTCCTGCGGACGCCGCAAGGAAGCTTCGACGTCGGTGTCGGCACGACGGAACTCGGCGCGACGACGCCGCCGACCGCCGACACGCATTTCCGGATCGCGTCGAACACCAAGACGTTCACGGCGGCGCTGATCGTGCTGCTCGCCCAGGACGGCAAGCTGAAGTTCAGCGATCCGGTGTCGAACTACGTGCCCGGCGTGCCCGACGGCGCGCACATCACGATCGCCGATCTGTTGACCATGCGCAGCGGTCTCTACAACTACACGGCGGCACCCGAGCTTGCGAAGATCCTCGACACCGACCCGGCGAAGGCATGGACCTCGCAGGAGGCGTTGGACATCGCGTTCGGGCATCCGCGGGAGTTCGCGCCGGGCACCGAATACGACTACAACAACACCAATTACGCGCTGCTGGGTCTGGTCGCCGAGAAAGCCGGCGGACGCCCGCTGGCCGACCAGTTCGAGGAACGCCTTTTCGGACCCTTCGGCCTCACACAGACGTCGCTGCCCGCGAGCGACGACACAACGATCCCGTCACCTTCGTCACACGGCTACATGTACGGCGACTCCAGGTACGCGCTCGCCGACGTGGAGTATCCGGACGAGATACAAACCGAAATGCGGGCGGGCACACTCGAACCTGTCGACTACACGAATCAGAACCCCTCGTATGCCACCGCGGCAGGCGGGGCGATCTCGACGGCCAACGACTTGGCGACGTGGATCAAGACGCTGGTGTCGGGCAAGGTGTTCAACGCCGACTATCAGAAGCAGTGGCTGGACAGCCTGCAGGTCGAGGACCCAGGTGCGCCCGGCGGGCAGGAGTACGGGTACGGGATCTCGTATCAGCGGTACAGCCCGACCGCCCAGATGTACTACCACGGCGGCGAGTTGCCGGGGTTCAACTCGTTCATCGGCCATGACCCGGATGCCGATGTGACGCTGGTGATTTGGACGAATCTGACGCTGTCGCCGGACGGTAGAACGACCGCGAACGCGATGCTGCCGTACCTGCTCGACGAGATCTACACCGGGTTGTCTCTCGTGCCTACGCCGACGCCGACGACGAGGTAGGCCGGCTGCGCGGCGGCCGCACACCGGAGGGCTGCAACGCCTCCAAAGCCTGGGTCAGCCGCGGGTACACGATCGCCGGACCCAACCATCGAGAGATGAAGCGGCGCAGCGCAAAACCGTCGCGGGCGGGCTCGCCAGGGTCGACGAGCAACGAGTGAAACGTCCGCAGCCCCAACTCCGCCAGCTCGTCGAGCGCCGCCTCGTCGAAACCGTGCCTCTCCCAATCGACATCGCAGCGGTGCAGCATCGAGCGGCTGAACGCCCGGGCGGTATCGGAGGTCAACGAGACCGTCGAGCCGCGCTTGGATCCGTTGCGCAGCAGGTTGGCGAATTGTGGGTCCTCGGCGAGCGTTTCGACCGCGAACGCGATGCCTTCGACAAGGGCCTCAGCGGGTTCGGTCAACCCGCTGGTCCGCTCGGCGAGCTGGTCGAGAAAGCCGTCCGCACTGCGCATCCCGCAGGACAACAGCAGCTCCTCGGAACTGGGGAAGTAGCGGTAGACGGTCTGTCGGGTGACGCCCAGGGTGCGGGCGACGTCGGCGATGCGGACGGCTGATCCGCGCTCGGCAATGATGGCGTCGGCCACGTCGAGGATCCGGTCGATGGCCTCTTCGTCGCTCGCCGGGGCGTTGCCTGACCAGCCACGGCTACGCATGGGAGAACTCGATCGGCAGGGTTCGCGGTCCGCTCAGGCCCATCATCGGCTTCCACGGCGCAGGTCCGCTGCGCGTCGGGTTGACCATGCGGCGAGTCAGGATTCGCAGGGCTTCAGCGAGTTCGAGTCGGGCCAGGTTCGCGCCGAGACAGTAGTGGATGCCGCCGCCGAAGCTCAGCACGGCCGGCGCCTCGGTGCGGGTGATGTCGAAACGCTCGGGGTCGTCGTAGATGGCGGTATCCCGGTTGGCGGCAAAGGTATTGACGAGCACCATCGTGCCAGCCGGGAAGAGATAACCCGCGAACTCGGTGTCCTCGGTGACCGAGCGAAGCGTGCCGCTGGCGATCGGCGAGTGTCGCATGGTCTCCTCCACGGCGGTGGCCGCCAGCTCGGGATGCTCGGCCAGCAGGGCCCACTGGTCGGGGTGGTCGAGGAGGATGTCGATCGACGCGGCGACCTGGTTGCGGGTGGTGTCGGTGCCTGCGAGCAGCAGGCCGCCGGCGAGCATGCGCAGTTCGGCGGCGTTGAGGCGGTCGCCCTCGTCCTCGGCGCGGATCAGGTCGGACAGCAGATCGTCGGTGGGGGTGTGCCGCCGGCGCGCGACCATCTCGTCGACGTAGTCATCGAGTTCGCCCCAGGCCTTCATGACCAGAGCCTCGTCGATGCCCGCCTCGAGGTCGAGGCTGAACGCGGTGAAGATGTCGTCGGCCCAGAGCGAGAACTGCTCCCAGTCCTCGCGCGGCGCGCCCAGCAGGGCGCAGATGATCGGCACCGGGTACGGCCGGGCAATGTCGCTGACGATGTCGCAGCGGCCGTCGACGGCCGCGCGGTCGACGAGCTCGTTGAGCACGTCGACGATGGTGTCGTGCAGTCGCGCGCTGGCCCGCGGCGTGAACGCCTTCGATACCAGGCTGCGCAGCCGGCGATGGGGTTCGCCCTCGACGCCGAGCAGGCTGGTGACGATCTTGTCCCACAGCGGACCGGAGGTGATGCCGTGCATCATCAGGTTCAGCCCCGGCGGGATGGTGAAGCGCGGGTCGCGCAGCACGGCGCGAACGAGTTCGTGGGAGATGATCTCGGGTCCGAACGGCCCGATCGCGATCGGGGCCTGCGCCTGTGCCTCGCGAATCCGGGGGAACACGTCGGCGGGAGTCTCTTCGACGTCGTAGCTCAGCGTCGGGAGTCCGGCGTCGAAAACACTGGGAGCAAGCACGTCGACGGTCATGAGCCACCTGCTTCGGGCTGATGCGACAGATTGCACAGAATGTATGACCTAGCCTCGATGAAGTCAACGAACCATTGGCTATGGCCATCAAGGGGTCATACAAAATAGTGAAAGCGTTTGACCGGGATCCGTCGGCTGCGCAGCGTCCAGCCACGGCAGGGCAGATACAGAGGGTGGAGGCTAGCCCGTGGGCCGAACGTGCTGGTGGCAGCGTGCCGAGCGGGTCAGCAGGTCCAGGCCCGACGGGAGGTCGTCGACGAGCGGCAGTTGGTGGTCGGCGTCGCAGATCGACAGCAGGCGTCGCACTGGGTGGCTGCCGATGATGATCCAGTCGACGTCACTGCGGGCGCAGTGCACGCTGATGTAGTAGAGCGCGGTGAAGGCCTGCGTCCCGGCGAACTCGACGGCCCGCAGATCGAGGATCAGTTGACGGGAGATCCCGGTGTGCTGCTCGACGAAGCGGCCGAGGGCGCGGCCGTTGCCGGCGTCGAGTTCGCCGAGCACCGCGATGGCGAGCCGCGACGACGACAGCCGTCGCACGGCAAACGTCGCTCTTCCACACCGCAGGTGTTCATCCACTGACGCAGCACTCGGCTGACCAAGCTCTACGGTCCCCACCGCAGTCATCGCACCACTCCCCCAAGGCGTCTTTCACAGATATCGCCGGGCAGCGTCCCCGAGTGAGTCCCCAGTACGCAGCGCCATCGAGGCGCTGCCGGCGGGCTGGAAGCTCAACCACGGTTGACACTAGTACGAAAAACGCAGCGGGTCAGCACTTCTCAGGGAACTGCCAGATATGGCTTGCTGCCTTGGATTTTGGTCAGCCGCACTAACGGCGTTGCTACAGCGTCGTCAATAACCGAGGCGCAGGCCCGACGGAATTCGTCGTTGTTGCCGTCACACGCCGACGGGCACCTTCGCCGCCGACTTGCGCATCTCCTGCCGCAGCGAGCTGAACTCGGAGATCGTCCGCGTCGCGACTGTCGCGACCGGGCGGGCGTTGCGACCCGTCGCCTCCGTCTTCGACACCATCACCACGCTGTCGATGTACGGCTGGATCGTCGTCGCGTTCTGCACCGTCGCCACGATCACCAACTGGAACCCGAACTTGCGGAACGCCGACAGCGCCTGCTGCGCGAACTGCGGGTCGGACTTGGAAAACGCCTCGTCGAGCATCAGCTGCGCGAACACTGGGGTGTTGTCGTCGCTGTCGGGGCTGGCCAGGTTGAAGCTCAACGCGCCCGCGAGGCAGAACGCCATCAGCTTCTCCTGCTCACCGCCGGAGTTGTCGCCGGCGTTGCTGTGCGTGCGGATCAGCTCGTCGGTGGCGACGTCCCACTCCGCGCAGTCGAACATGAACCGGTTTCGCACATCCAGCGCGTCGCGCGTCCACGCCTTGTCCTCCGGCGCGGTGGACGCCAGCCGGTTGCGCAGCCGCAGGATGTCGGCGTACTGATCGAGAATCGCCTGCTTGTCGCCCAGCCCCACCTCGGCGATGCGCCGCGATATCGACCGCACGATCTCGGTCAGCTCGTCGACCGCCGCCAGGTTCCGCGGGGTGGCGCGCAGCGTCAGCCGGGTGCCGCGGTTGAACTCCACCGCGCCGAGGCCATTGTTGACGCGGTCGATCTGCTCGGCGATGCGTCGCGCCTCCTGCTCGGCGACGCGGTGCAGCGTGAGGATCGCGTCGGGCGCCTGCTCGGTGACCAACCGCATCATCCGTTCGTAGGCCTCGGGCAGCTCACGCTCGTCGATGTGCTTACACAGCGCGACGTAGTCGTGCACCCGCTCGTCGAAGTCCTCGCTGTCGTTGGGTATGGCGTCGGGGAACGACGTGTCGAACGTGTTGAGGATGCGCGCCAGCTCGTCGTAGGAGCGGCGCCGGCTCTCCCGCAGCTGCTCGCGCTCCTTTTTGATCGCGGTGAACAGCGCGTCGCGGTGCGGCTCGGGGTCGAGCAGCTCCAGCGACACCGGCAGCGCGGCGGCGTAGCGCTGCAGCAGTTCGGTCAACGGCTCGGACACGAACGCCGGGGACAGCCGCTCCTGCAGGTCCAGCAGCCGCGTGCGACGCTCGTCGAGGCTGTCGCGGCGGGTCTGGATCGCACCGCGCCGCGACATGAATTTCTGGATCTGCGACCAGCATTCGTCGGCGCGGGCATTCAAGGCGTCGAGGTCGGGGTTGTCGGCCAGCAGCAGTTCGTACTGTTCGCGCAGCCGCTCGGCGTGGCCGTCGGCGGTTTCGGTATCGATCTGGCTCCACTGCGGGAACTGCTCGCAGATCGCCTTGCATGCCGCAGCGCGGTCGCGCCACTGCTGGCGCTGGGCGGCGATGTCGTCGGCGACACGGCGGGCGTTCTGGTAGGTCTCCTCGGCCGCGGCCAGCTCCAGCGTCAGCGCGTTGATCTTGGCGGTGACGTCGCCCTGGTACAGGTACTCGGACTGCTTGACCGCCCGCCGGTCGTCCTTGATCGCGAGCCGGTCGGAGTCCTTGTACAGGCCGGTGTCGGTGACCGCGCGGCGGTAGCGGGCGAACACGTCGGGGGTGTCGACGCAGACGTGGTCGCCGGAGTGGGTGATGACGTCGACGGCCTCGGCCGCGCACGGATGCTTGGGGTCGACGACGAACAGCTTGCCCGCCAACGTGTTCGGGTCGGGGTCGACGGGTTCGGCGCCGAGCATCTTGGTGCGCACGTGGTGCAGCTGCAGCCGTCCGCGCATGTCGGTGTCGTTGACGAACCGCAGCACCTTCTCCCAGTGCTGGTCGGGTACCAGCAGCCGCAGGCCCGCGCCTCTCAAGACCTTTTCGACGGCGGTGCGCCAGCGGGTCTGGTCGGGTTTGAGGTCGAGCAGCTCGGCGATGTAGGGCAGTTCGGAGGGGGCGACCTTGATCGCGGCGCTGATGTGGTCGCGCATCGCGAGCGCGAACTCCGGCAGCGCGGAGCCGACGTGTTCGACGCGTTTGAGTTCCTTGGCGGCGTCGTCGCGGGCTATGCGGGCGGCCTTCTGCGCGTACTCGGCGTCGGTGGACGCCTCGCGGTTGCGTTCGACCTTGGCGAGCAGTTCGGTGGCCTCGGCGAGCAGCTCCTCGCGCAGGTTCCAGAACTCGTCGGCGGTGTCCGGGGAGTCGATGTCCTGGGCGGCGAGCATGTCGTCGTAGGCGGCGCGGCGGCGCTCGACCTGCTCGGCTTCGGTCTCGGCGGCGGTCACCTGCGACTGCAGCGGGGCGATGTTCGCGCTGGAACCGCTGATCTGCGCGTTGAGTGAATCCGCTTCGGCCTTGGCGAGATTCAGGCTACGGGTGACGTCCTCGTACTCGTTCTCCAGCTGCGCGATGGTGCTGTCGAGCGTCTGGATCTGCGTCGGACACTGGGCGAGGCGGACGTGGTCGGTGAAGGCGCGCACCATCGGCGCGTCGACGAGGTCGATGATGCCGAGATCGGAGGACTCGGAGGTGTAGCGCTGCTGGATGGCCTCGATGTCGCCGAGGATCTTGCGTTTCTTCTGTGCGACGGCCAGCAGTTCGCGGGCCTCGACGAGCGGGTCGATCTGCTTCAGAGCTTCAGGCAGTCGGGCCAGGCTGTCGGGTTCGTCGAGCATGAACTCGCGGACGAATTGTTCGAGTCCGCCAACGCTTTTCAGTGATTTGGCCTTGCCGAGCAGCTGCTGGGCGGCGTCGGAGGCGCGGATGCCGATGGTGGCGTACAGCTGGGCGAGGTACTGCGATTCGACCTTGGTGGAGAAGCGCCAGTCCTTGGTGAAGACTTTCGCGTCGAAACGGCCGGCGGCCCAGCGGTTGCAGACGTCCTCGATGTCGAGGTCGCCGTCGCCGAGGACGAAGCGGCTGGACGAGTCGTTGCGGGATTCGCCGGTGAGCCACTTGAGCACCAGGCCGGTGACGGTGCGCCCGGTGTCGCTGGTGTAGGTGACGGCGACGGCCGACCAGGCGGTGCCCTCGCCGCGCAGGTACATGACGCGGCTGGTGCCGCCGTCAGACCGCTGGCCCCAGGCGCCGCGTACGTACTTGTCGACGGTACGGCGGCCAGCGCTGGATCCGGCGGCGGTGTTGTCGCCGGAGGCGTTGAAGTTGCGGCGGTTGAACGGGAGGAAGCCGAGCGAAATCGCGTCCAGGAGTGAGGATTTGCCGCTGCCGGAGGCGCCGGCGATCAGTGCTCCGCCGGAGCTGAACGGTATCGAGTGGTAGCCGTCGAAGACGCCCCAGTTGATGACCTGCAGCCGGGACAAATGGAACTGTTCAGTCAAGGTCGGTCTCTTCCTCGGCGGGGGCGCCGCCGTTGAGGAGCTGTTCGAACTGCTGCTGCAGTTCGGTGATGACCGAGGCGGTCATGATGGCGGTGATGACGGGGGAGATGGTGTAGCTGTCCTCGTCGTCGCGGCTCTTCCGCAGGATCTCCAGGCCGGTGAGCCGGGCAATGGCGCCGTCGATGCGGGCGGCGAAGGTGACGGCGTCGCGGTCGGTGTCGTTGAGGACGCCGGAGAACAGGTTGTGCATCTCTTCGCGGCTGATGAGGACGGTCTGGCCGGCGGCGGCGCGCATCATCTGGGTGAGGTGCAGGGCGAGGATGGAGTCGTAGGTGCCAAGCGGTTCACGGCGCAAAAGCTTGATACCCCTGGCGGATTCGTAGCGGGCCTGTTCGACGAACGCGATGTCGGTGCCGTCGACGATGCGCAGAATCAGGTCGAGTTCGGAGAGCCTTATGGACAGCTCTTTTCGGTATTCGAGGACCCAGCTGTAGACGTCGGCATCGGCTTCGGCGCTGAGGTAGCGGCGGGTGAGCAGGTGCTGCAGGGCCCAGCAGGCGCGGTCGGGGAGTTCGGAGACGTCGCCGTCGAAGCGGGGCCGGCGGGCGACAGGTGGGCGGGCGGACTGGTCGACCTGGGGGAGTTCGGAAAACGCGGCGAAGTCGGCGTCTTCAACGGTGGTCACGTGCGTTCCTCGCTCTGCAATTGGTCGGACGCCCCAACTTAGGTCACCGGCCCGACATGTCGGGCCCCGGCGGGGGTCGTGTCGGCATGGGAATTTGACGGCCCACCGTTTGCCGACGTCAGCGGAATAGGTGCGCTCGCAAGGCATTGCGGTGGGCGGTACTGCTGTGAAACGTGAGGCAGATGTTGTTCGGCCCGCACGTCCAGGGAGAGCCGCTTCCGGCGCACAAAACGACGGGGTCGCGCTGCGGCCGCGGGTGATGGATCTCAGTGATCTCGTTGCTGATCGTCGATGAGTCTCTGCAGAATGTCGACGATTTGTTGTTGGCCTGCAGCCGCAGCGTCGAGCTTGCCACGAATTCCGATGAAGCCGCTGTCAACTTGATCGAGGTGTCGGTCGACAAGATCCAGGTGTTGGTCGACGCGCGTGAAACCGGCGCGCATCTCGGTGCGCAGATCCGTCATGTCTTCGCGCATGGCGTTGAAGCTCGCCACTGTTGCTTGGCGGAAGTCGCGAAGCTCGCCATGGAATTGTGTGACGTCGCGATCGGCCGCTCCGGCAAGGACTCGGGCTGCGGCGGCGTCGTGTTCGCTGGCCCGGACCCGCCCGTCAAGATCGCGCACATGTGTTTCCAGCGCTTCGACGCGGGCTTCAAGGCCGTCGGGCTCCACGAAAGTGAGCCTATCGCTCACTGCGGAAGGTCATCGACGCGTTTTTGCGACCGCGGTCGATGCGCGTCGTTGGCGTCGCGCCATGCCTGCCAGATGTCCGGACGAAGTCGGCCGCGGTCGGGCACAGCGAGCCCGGCGGCGCGGGCCCAGGCGCGGACTTCGGCGATGCTCGGTCCGGCCGCTGCGGCGGCTTGCTCGATGCCGGTGACGTCGAGCATGGTTGGTGAGATGCGCTGCAGTGCCGCATCTTCAGTGGCTGCCCACGTGTGTGCGGCGGCAAGGAACCGGTAGGTCCATTCCTCGGCGAGCTGACGCGTCTCGCAGAACACGATCGCGACGTTGGGCCAGCGGATCTGGACTTCGGCCAGGGCGTCGGCCACCACGGCGGGACGCACATAGTCGAGCTTGAACACCTGTGAGTAACGGTCCTCGACGACAACGGCCGCGCGTGGCAACGCGGCCAGATCGGCGATCTGATAGCGCAGCTTGCCGTTGGTCAGGCTGGAGACCAGATCGGCGAGGGACTTGCGCTCCACGCTGGCGACCAACCGCCCGTCGATGTTGAGACCGTAGTCGCCGCACGGCAGTGCCTGCTGAGCGGTACTGGCCTGCTGGGTCCGAAATTGGTAGGCGTACCGCTCGTGTGAGTCGACGAGGATGTGCAGCCCGTCGATACCCTGGGCGCGCGCGGTCGGGGTACGCACGTTCGGGCGCGCCTGTTTGCGGGTGCGTGGTGCCTGCCAGAAGACGACGTCGCGTCCTCGGGCGGTGGTGAACACCAGCTGGGAGCGGTTCTCTCTCGGCCGTTGCAGAATCACGTCGATGGCCCCACCGCGGCGCTGGCACGACCGCAGCTCGGCCCGTTCAACGATCGCCGCATCGGTCGGCCACTCGTCGAGGCTGACCGGGTGGCAGTACAGCGCCTTGACTCGCGGCCACGTGCCTGAAGTCCGAAACAGCAGGTCGCCGCCAGGCTGGGGTAGCCGCAGTAGATACGGCAGCCGCGAATCCTCATCCGGGTTGCGCGCAATGACCATCTCCGCCACAGCCCCGAGTCTGCCCCAGAGCCGATCAGATGGGCGAGCAGGCTTGGGCATGCGCGTTGCGCTCGCGGCCGCAACGGGAGCCGATTCTCAGCATCCCGTGCCAGGCTGGGTTTATGGCTGCGATGCGACGCTCGGGCCGCGGGCCTCGACGTGCGGATCTCGTGTTGTCCGGCGGCGGGGTGAAGGGCGTCGGGTTGGTGGGAGCTGTCGGCGCGCTCGTGGACGCGGGTTATGAGGTTCAACGGGTCTCAGGTACGTCGGCGGGGTCGCTGGTGGGCGCGGTGGTGGCCGCCGCGTCGCAGCGCGATCCGCTGAACAGCGAGCAGTTGCGTGACCTCGCGTTGAGCGTGCCATACCGGAAGTTCGCCGACAGCGGGCCGATCGAGCGGATTCCGCTGTTGGGTACGGCGTGGGGGCTGTTGCGCGAGACCGGTATCTACCGCGGCGATTTCGCACACGATTGGATACGCGGCGAGCTGAAAAACCTGGGCGTCACCACCTTTGGCGACTTGGCCGTCGACGACCGTCATCTACTGCCGGAGCGGCGGTACCGGCTGGTGGTCACGGTGGCCGACCTGACGACCGGCCAGTTGGTGCGGCTGCCGTGGGACTACCAGCGGGTCTATGGACGTGACCCGGACGAGCAATCTGTCGCCGACGCGGTGCGGGCCTCGATGGCGATACCGTTTCTCTACCATCCGGTGACGTTGGAAAACGCTGCGGGACAACCGTGCACCCTGGTCGACGGCGGTGTGCTGTCGAACTTCCCGATCGACTCCTTCGACCGTCCCGACGGCAAGGAGCCCCGCTGGCCCACGTTCGGTGTGACAGTGGTGCCCTACCTGCCGGCACCCGACATCGAACACTTGATTCCCGGGCTGGGACGGCTGCGCTGGGGTGGACCGTCATTGCTGGAAAGCCTGATCACTACCATGCTGGTCGGGCACGACCAGGCTCATCTCAGCCAGCCCTGGGTGAAGGTGCGCGCCATCCAGGTGGACTCGACGGATGTCGGTGTGCTCGACTTTGACATCACCCGTCCGGACACCGAAGCGCTGTACGAGAAGGGGTATTCGGCTGCCACCGAGTTCCTGTCCACCTGGAACTGGCCGGCCTATCTCGATCGCTTCCGCGGAGCCCACCGGGTGGACTGAGCACTCCTGGGTTATGAGGCGACTCCGGTGGTGATGGGCTCGGTGAATGTCAAACGGGGGACGGCGATTTGGCGGTCGTGGCCGTCGAGGGATTTGAAGCGGACGGCGACTGAATCTGGGGTCTCTGCGTTGGGCTGGGTAAGCGCCCAGGACCACAGCACGATGACGTGGCCGAGGTAGGCGGTGTCGAGCATGGCGACGGCGTCGGGGAGCTCGACGGGCCCGTCGCGCAGGGCGCGGTTGAGCATGTCGGACATGGCCGGGGCGTCCACCTGGGTGGTGAGCGCGGCGAAGCTGGACAGGTCGACCTCGCCGTCGGCGGGTTTGGCCGGCTTGGGGTTGGACAGGTCGCCGATCTTGAAGCTCAGTGCGCCAACAGAACTGATGGCGTGGCGGGCCAGGGGAACGTCGATGTCCAGGCGGGAGTCGGTGAAGCTGGATTTGAGGAGGGCACGGGCGGCGCCGATGGCCTCGTTGAGTTGGCGGGCGATGCCGCGGCTCTGCTCCATGGTGCCGAAGGCGGTGAAGCGTTTGACGCGTTGGGCGCAGCGCTGCTGGATGCGTTCGACTTCGTCGATCTGGTGGCCGACGAGTTCGAAGAAGCCGGCCATGACTTTGCGCAGGGCGGGGTCGAGGTCGGGCAGGGCTTCGGCGACGGCGGCGACGTCGGCTTCGAACTCGGCGCGTTGGTCGGGGTCGTTGATCATGCGCAGGAAGGCGCGGTGGGAGTCGCGGCCCTGGGAGTCCCAGGCGGCCTGGTAGTCGGAGTACATCTGACGCTGGCGGTCGCGGTACTCGGTGTTGGAGTCGATGGGTTCGTCCAGCGCTGCGGTGGCCTGCTCGATCATGGTGCCGTACTGGCCGATGTCGGTGATGAGGCGTTCCATCTGCAGGGCGATGGCGCGGGCTTCGTCGTAGCAGTCGGTGACGTCGGGCTGGGGGCGTTGGCCGGCGTCGAGCTGGTCGAGTTCCTCATGCAGGGCGGCGATTTCGGCTTCGATGTGCTTGCGGATGCGGACGGGGTCGTTGTCGACGCGGAGGGCCACTTGCTTGAGGCGGGCGGCGATGCCGGTGATGGAGCCGCCGGTGGCGATGGTGTCCTGGCGGCGCATGGACCGAAGGAAATCCAGGGCCCGGCGGGCGTCCTGGGTGAGGTAGCAGACGTTGGTCCCGTGGCGTTCGTCGACGATCCGGTGGAGCCAGCCCTGGGCGGCCCAGGACTTGATGAGGGCGAGGCCGGATTGGGGGTCGTCGAGGGCTTCGAGGTCGCGTTCGAGGTGGATGACGAGCTCGGTCTCGGGGACGGCGCCATCACTGAGGTGACGCTCCATCAATGTGGCGTAGAGGCTGAGGTTGGTGGTGGCGAGCAAGCGGATGGCGCGGGAGCCCTGCAGGTCGCGGTTGAGCTCGAGCAGGTCAGCCGCTGACAGCGCTGAGTTGTCGTCCACTCATTCCTCTATCTAGTTGCTTTAGTCCGAAGGCCTCAACATATGGCACGGGGACGACAAGTCCGGCGGGGCTGCGGGTCGTGTCGGCGAGGATTTTCGTCAAGCATGCGTTTGTCGACGTCAGCGGAATCGCCTTGCAGGCAACGGATCGTGGTGTGTCGTCTTGGCTGGGACTGGTGTGAATTATGAGGCTTACGGAGTTCATGTGTCGACAGGCTGGCGGCTGTCGGAGACCGGGCGAATCACTCTCGCGCGATGGCACGACATGATGGAAGGCATGGATCGAATTCGGGTCAACCGGACGATGCGCGCTCTTGGGGCGGTCACCGCTGTGATCGTGGCACTGCTGATGAGCGGACCTGTCGTAGGAGTCGCCCGGGCGGCCGTTGCGGTACCTGCGGGGGATGCGATCGCTATCGGTGATCCGCATGCAGTCGGGGTGGTCGATCTGTACGTGGATCCGATGTGCCCGTTCAGCGGGAAGATGATCCGCGAGCAGGGCGATGAAGTCGGTCAACGCATCGAGGATGGCACGCTTCGGGTCAACCTTCGGTTCGTGGACTTCCTCGACAAATACTCGGCCAGCAAGACGTACGACGTTCGAGCGATCTATGCGGCATACGTCGTGGCCGGCCAGTCGGAATCGAGTGACATCACGTGGGGCTTTGTCCAGCAGATCTTTTCCGCCGAACACCAGCCAGAGGAGGGAGGGTCAACCGATCTCGACAACAATCAGCTCGCTGATTTGGCCAACCGCGTTGGCGCACCGCCACTGGTCCAAGATCTCATCAGAATTGGATTGCCGATCGGGTACGACGCCCACGCCATCGCAGCCAACAACCTTGCAGTCCTGCGCCAGTTTCCCGAGCCCGGCGTCCCGCTCGTCGTCATCAATGGCGGACCCATCGACGGGGAAACGGACTGGCTCGGCCAACTGCTGGACTCAGAACGGCGCTAGATCTCTGGCGGCTTGGGCCGAGTCCTCTCGCGTCGGACATCTATCCAGTGTTTCGCCTGGCAGGCCCCAATATCGGCGCAGTGAGCATCAATTCCATGACGGAAGGCTTGGGCCTGGTCGAACGAGCGACGGCCGCGCGCTAGGAAGGCCTTTCCGTGCAACACGGCGTCGGCCTGGCTGTCGCGCGAAGAAGTACCGGGCATGTCAGATTTGGTCACCTCCCTTCTCGATGAGAGAGTGATCGCTGTTGAGCGGATGGACGGAGTCGGACACCGACAAACGTTTCGGTCATCCTGCGAACTCTTCGTCCAGAACTGCGACGTCAGGGGGGTTGATTGAGTTGCCGGCGAGGGGTAAAGCGAACGCGGTAGGCATCGGTCTTGGGTGGGGCTGAGTGCGATCGACGGCGGCGTACGGATGTGCGGACCGGCGGGCGGCACCTCAGATGCAGATGGGTTGGGTCGCCGTCCGTAGTCAAGTGGTCTCTGGACAGCCCATAATTTCGTATTACACTCAATCTCGTGCTTCGGGTGGCTCAGTCAGCGCTCAAGCACGGCTATTCGATCGAGGAGATTTCCCACGCCTACGACATGTGCGTATTCGAGGGGGTTATCGACGACGGCGCTGATCCCCCGAAGATCCTGACAATCGGGCCGGATGGCGCGGCCAACTTGATTGAACTCGTTGGCGGTCGCCAACCCAATGGTGATCACTTGATATGGCATGCGATGCGTTGCCGACGTCAGTACCTAGAGCTGCTCCCGGATAGCGGGGGATTGATCCAATGAAAAAGAACGTCCAGGCCGGTCGGCCAGGTTCCCGGCGATCCCTGTCTGAGGCGGACCTTGCCGCACTCGCCGCTGAGGCAGAGCGCGGCTACGACCCTGCTCGCATTGCGCGCGCCCCTGGGCGCCCACGCATGGGATCAGCGCCGGCCGTCGTCCTCCCCGTCCGACTCCATACTGATCTGCACACCGCTCTCAAGCGTCGGGCTGCGGTTGAGCGAACTTCGGTCAGCGAGCTGGTTCGGTACGCTGCGCTCCAATACCTTGAATCCGAAGCGCCGAAAGCCGTTACCACGGAGGATCTTTCATCCGCAGCTGCAGAAGCAGAGGCCGGCTACGACGTCGGCTCGATCCAGACGGAGCAGCGGCCGCGACGGCGGGCCGAGGTTGTGCCTGTCCGAGTGCCACCAGAACTCAAGGAGCGACTGGAAGCGCGTGCTTATTCGGAACGGACATCGGTCAGCGAAATCATCCGCGCAGCTCTCCGCGCGTTCCTCGATGACCCGGAGCCTGATCCCCCTGCAACGTCAAGTGCGCCGCAAAAGTCACGTCCGCGACCGAGCGAGGCCGACACGTGCCGCGAATATGTCCGCCCGCGACTTACGGATGCAGGGTGGACAGACGAGCAAATCGTCGAGCAGTACCCCATCACCGCCGGTCGGATTGTCAAGGTCGGTTCCAGGCACAGGAGAGCCGCTGCACTTCGAGCCGACTACGTACTCGAGTACGAGCCGGGCGTGCCGATAGGCGTTGTCGAAGCCAAGCGCGAATACTCGACACCCGGCAAGGGCATGCAGCAGGCCAAGAACTACGCGCAATTGCTTGACCTTCCGTTTGCCTACTCCACGAACGGCACGAGCATCGTCGAGGACGACCGAAACACCGGCATTGAGCGGGCCGACCTGTCCGAATTCCCGTCGCCAGACGTATTGTGGGCGCGCTATCGCGAGTGGAAGGGGATTAAAGACGACTCCGCTGCCTACGGCCTACTCCTTCCTTTCAATCGGTCGGTACGCAATGCTGACGGAACTGTCAAAGAACCCCGCTACTACCAGCGGACTGCGATCAACCGCACCGTGGAGGCCATCCTCGCAGGTGACAAAAGGTTGCTCCTCACCATGGCTACGGGTACCGGCAAGACCTTTGTATCGATGCAGATCGTGTGGAAACTCTGGAACAGTCAGTGGGTCCGCGGCCGAAATCCGCGCGTCCTCTACCTTGCTGACAGGAACGTTCTAGTCGACCAACCCATCGAACGCGAGTTCAAACCAGCGTTCGGGGCTGGCGAAGGCTCACCGATCTGGAAGCTTCAAGGCACCGCCAAAGCGGGGCGTGAGATTTACTTCGGTCTCTACCAACAACTCGCAGATGGCGGCGATCAGCCAAACGGAATGTTTCGCCAGTTCGCTACAGACTTCTTCGATCTTGTCATCGTCGATGAGTGTCACCGTGGTAGCGCTCGCGCTGAGTCTTCCTGGCGGAAGATCCTCAATCACTTCAGCCATGCGACGCAATTGGGCATGACGGCTACGCCGAAGCGGGACGAGACAACTGACACCTACTCATACTTCGGCGGTGCACCACTCTTCGAGTACTCCCTGGCGCAAGGCATCGAGGACGGTTTCCTCGCGCCCTACCGGGTGCGTCGCGTTGTGCTCAGCCCCGATGCACACGGTTGGGCACCCAGTCAGGGGCAACTCGACCTGTTTGGGAAGGAGATTCCGCCAGGGCTGTACACGACGCCAGATTTCGAGCGAGTGGTTTCGCTGCTGAGCCGCACCGAGGTGGCAGCCAAGCACCTCACGAACTATCTTCGGGCAACCGATCGGTTCGCTAAGACGATCGTGTTTTGCGCCAACCAGGAGCATGCCGATCAGATGCGTCGCGCGCTGCACAACGCGAACTCCGACATCACGTCACAACATCCGGATTACGCGGTACGGATCGTCAGCGACGAGCAAGAGATTGGTCGCGGATACCTGAGCAGGTTTTGCGACACCGAATCGCAGTTTCCCGTGATCGCGACGACGTCCGAAATGCTGTCCACCGGGGTCGACGCGCCGACCGTGCGGAATGTGGTGCTGTTCCGCCCGGTCGGGTCGATGGCCTTGTTCAAGCAGATGATCGGCCGTGGCACGCGGCTATTCCCAGATGAAGACAAGCTCTCGTTCGAAATCATCGACTACTCGGGCGCGAGTACGTTGTTCAGCGATCCGGAGTTTGACGGTCCGCCCGAGCATGTCATCGAGGAGGCGATTAACGATGAGGGCGATGTTGTCGAAGATGTCACAGTCAAGGAGCTGGAGCCATCGTTCGAACTAACGCGCCCCCCCGCTGGTAGGGAAGCGGACCTTGATCCGGACGATCTTTCCGAGCCGCGGGCCAAGTTTTACGTGGATGATGTCGAGGTCATTGTGACCGCGGAGGCTGTGTATGAACTTGACCCGCAGACCCAGCAGTTGCGCCTAGTCGAATACCGCGACCTGGTTACTGAGACAGTTCGATCGCTGTTTCCCAGTGCCAACGAGTTGCGGGCAAAGTGGGCGAGTCGGGTCAGCCGGAGTGAGGTGCTCGACTCCCTGGCCGAGCACGGCATCGATGCGGAGGAACTAGCAAATCGGGCCGGTCTTCCCGACGCCGACCCGATCGACATTCTGGTGCACCTGGCGTGGAATCAGCCGCTCGCAACCCGCACCGATCGAGCGCGGCGTGTCCGCAAGGAGCATTCGGATTTCTTCGATGCTTACCAACCGGCCGCCCGCGAGGTTCTTGAGTTCCTCCTCGACAAGTACGCCCAATACGGGATCACAGAGCTGGAGAGCCCCGGTGTGCTCCAGGTCCCGCCGTTGTCGTCGCTTGGTACGCCAGTCGAGATCGCCCAACGATTTGGCTCGCCTGGGGATTTGCGCGCAGCTCAAACCAGGCTCGGAGAGCTCGTATATGTCGCGTGAAACTCAATAAAATCTTGAGTTTTACCGAAGATCACACAAGGGAACTAAAGTTTCGATATAGGATCGTCAGGTGCCCGTTGACCGTCGTGATCTCCGAAGGCGGCTGTTCACCCTCGCCTCCGAGCAGGCCGGATACTTCACCGCGGCCCAAGCCAAGGACGTCGGCTACTCATATCAAGCCCAGGCCCACCACGTCGCGGCCGGCAACTGGCTACGAATCGAGCGTGGACTGTTCCGGCTCGCCGAATGGATTCCCGACGTACATGACGACCTCGTGAGGTGGTCACTGTGGTCGCGCGGACGAGGGGTCGTTTCGCATGAAACAGCCCTCGCGGTGCACGGAATCGGCGAATTCGAATCGCCGCGTGTGCACCTGACTGTTCCCCCAGGCTTCAGCACGCGAGACGACGCGGTCATCTTGCATCACGCCGACCTCGATGCCAGCGATATCCAGGAAGGACCCGGCTTCCAAGTCACGACTCCCGCCCGGTCGCTAATCGACATCGCCGCGACAGCGCCCGACGAAGATCAGCTGGCCCGAGCAGTGACTGACGCCCGCCAGCGCGGGCTCGTAAGCATCCGATCGCTGCGAACGCGAGCCGAATCAGTCGACGCGCGCGCAGCGCTCTACCTCGAGCGCGCGCTCAACCGCAGCGACGCCCCATGACCTACGACTCGCCGCAGGCACTGCGGGTGGCTCTGGAACACCGGCTGCTCACGACCTCGAGAGAGACTGGAGTCGCGCTGGACAGGCTCCGGCGACGTGTTTTGTTCGAGCGGACTGTAGCGCGCCTACATGTCGCCGAACCGGGGCTCTGGGTGCTCAAGGGCGGCATGGCTCTGGAGGTACGGCTGAGCGACGCTGCGCGGCTGACAAAGGACATCGACGTCGGCCTGCGGGACACTGTCCCGGCGCCGGCCGACCTTCATGAGCGGCTGATCGATGCATTGACTGACGATCCCTTCAACGACCGGTTCGTTTTCGAGGTAAGTGAACCGGTCGCGCTGCGCGAGGACGGCGGTGGGCACCTCACCTGGCGCGCTCCCGTCGCTGCCTTCCTCGCAGGCAAGCCGTTTGGAGCGATCAAGCTCGACGTCTCCCCGCGAGCCCACGAACTACAGGCGACCGACCGGTTGCCGTTGCCTAACTCGCTTGATTTCGCGGGCATCCCGACGACCGAAGTCGAGATTGTCGACGTGAACCGTCATGCTGCCGAGAAGTTCCACGCCATGACCCGCGACTTCGGAGACCGGGAGAACTCACGCGTACGCGACCTTCTCGACCTTGTCCTTCTCATCGAGAAGGAATTGCTCCACCCTGGCTTAGTCGCTGACTCCGCGCGTGAGGTCTGGGCTGAGCGAAACGGGACCGAGCCACCACGGCGGCTACCGATACCGCCTGCCTCATGGCCTGCGCGTTACGCGCAATTGGCTGACGACCACGATGTGGAAGCCCGGACGTTCACCCAGGCGGTCGCACTCGTACAGGGCCTGTGGATCCATACGTTCCCAAACGAGAAGGAGTAGTAAGTGGCAGGGAAGAGGAAAGCGCCGACGGCGACGTCACCGCAGGCGAAGCTCGCCGCGGTGATCAAGTCAGCACGCGACTACATGCGCAAGGATGCCGGGCTCAACGGTGACCTCGACCGGATCCCACAACTAGCTTGGTTGCTATTCCTGAAAGCCTTTGACGGCCTTGAGGAGAACCGTGAGATCACCGAGGAGAACTTCCGCCCTGCGATCGAAGCGCCGTACCGCTGGCGTGATTGGGCAGCCGACCCGAACGGGCGCACCGGAGAGGCGTTGCTGACCTTCGTGAACAACGAGTTGCTGCCGTATCTACGAGGTCTGTCCGGCGCTGGGGCGCATGACCCACGTGATGTCCTCGCAGCGGTGTTCAAAGAGACTCATAACCGGATGCTGTCCGGGTACCTGCTGCGTGACGTCGTCAATAAGGTCAACGAGATCAACTTCGCATCATCAGACGATATCCACACGATGGCGCATCTGTACGAGTCCATGCTTCGCGAGATGCGCGACGCAGCGGGGGATTCGGGTGAGTTCTACACGCCCCGGCCGATCATTCGATTCATCGCCCAGCAAGTTGACCCACGGCTTGGCGAAATTGTTCTCGACCCAGCATGTGGTACCGGGGGTTTCCTCGTCGAAGCGCTTGACCATCTCGCCCCGAAAGTCACTACAACGGACCAACTTCGGGATCTACACGAGAATCTTCGTGGGATCGAGAAGAAGCCGCTGCCGTTCCTGCTCGGGATGATGAACCTTGTCCTGCACGGCGTCGGTCAGCCCAACATCACCCGCGGTAACGCCCTCGCACAGTCCATCACGCAGATTGGTAAGGCGCGGCGGGTCGATGTGGTACTCACGAACCCGCCATTCGGGGGCGAGGAAGAGAAGTCGATTCAGGCGAACTTCCCCGCTGACAAACAAACCGCCGAAACCGCTTGGCTCTTCCTGCAACTCGTAATCCGCATGCTCAAGGATGGTGGCCGATGCGGCATCGTGGTACCGAACGGCCTTCTGTTCGGCGGTGGCGTGGGCGCGCGGATCAAGAAGCAACTGCTCACCGAGTGCAACCTCCACACGATCGTCCGACTGCCCGACGGCGCCTTCGCGCCCTACACCGACATTCCCTCGAACCTGCTGTTCTTTGACAAGACGGGTCGGACGAAAGAGATTTGGTACTACCAGATCCCACCGCCCCAAGGGCGCAAAAAGTATTCGAAGACAAAGCCGATGCGGTTCGAGGAGTTCGCAGATTGCCAGGTTTGGTGGGCGAACCGCGTCGAGAATGACCAAGCCTGGCGCGTGCCGATCGCTGACATCGAGGCCAACGATGAGTACAACCTCGACCTGCGCAATCCCAACAGAGCAGATGACCTCGCACACCGTCCGCCGGCGGAACTGCTAGCCGAACTCATCGAGACGGAGCGTTCAATTCTGGCCCTCTTGGCTGAACTTGAGCGCGAAGTGACCGGGGATAGATCGTGACCGTCGAGCATGTTCGCGTGGGTGACGTGTTGTCGCTGCAGCGACGCAGTATCGACGTTGACCCGCTGACTGAGTACTCGCTCATCGGCGTGTACTCATTCGGCAAAGGCATTTTTCACCGTGAACCACGACTTGGATCTGAGCTCGGTGGCTACCGATTCTTTGCTATCGAGCCAGGAGACCTAGTACTGAGCAATATCCAGGCGTGGGAGGGTGCCATTGCGTGTGCCCGCGACAGCGACGCAGGGACGATTGGAACCCATCGGTTCTTGACCTACGTTTCGCGTGATGAGCGGATCGATACAGCCTGGGCGAGATGGTTCTTCTTGAGCGAGCCAGGAATGGATTTGATCCGCAAGGCTGCGCCTGGGACGACGATTCGAAACCGCACTCTCGCGATCGACCGGTTCGAGGCCTTGGAGATTCCTCTGCCTCCAATTGGCGAGCAGCGTCGAATTGCCAGGCGTCTAGATCGGGTTGCCGTGGCTACCCATACGTCGGACCATCTGTCAACACGCGCATCGGAAGTGTCGAACGCACTGGCAGTTTCAATGTCGTCACGCCCTGATCTCGATGTCCCCACAAAGTTGGCGAATGGATGGACACGTATCGTGCTGAGCGACGCGTTGGCACCGTCGCGAGATCAAGTGCGGGTGCACCCAGATATCGCATATCCGAACATCGGCATCTACAGCTTCGGTCGCGGAGTATTCGGGAAACCTGACATCGAAGGCGCACGCACCTCTGCTTCAGCACTTTTCCGCGTGAGGACCGGCCAGTTCATTTACAGCAGGCTGTTCGCTTTCGAAGGTGCATACGCATACGTCCCACGGCAGTTTGACGGCTACTTCGTATCGAACGAGTTCCCCGCCTTTGACGTAGACGACAGCCGGATTGACGTGCGCTGGCTCACGAGCTATCTCCGCTCGCCCGAGCGTTGGGCCGAGCTGGGGGGAGCAAGTAAAGGGATTGGGGTTCGCCGGCAACGAGTGCCGGTCGACGCCGTACTCGCCTACGAAGTTTGGGCACCTCCAATAGCCGAACAGCGCCGTATTGTCGCGGCAATTGACAAGCTCGATGAGGCGGCGATAGCTCGAGTCGGTGCTCAACTACGAGCGCGGACCTTGGTGACGGCGAGCCTGAACGAGCTCTTCCGCGGTGCGTCCTAGGCGACCGCACGCCAGTCGTCCGCCGCAACGACGACGTGACCTAGGAAACGCAGGCCCACCGTTGTGGACGCCGCGCGCACCGACGCCGTTGCCCGCCGGTCGGCCTCACTAGGTTCGACAGCGCCGCTCGGGTGATTGTGGGCCATCGCGAAGGCACGGCCGTCGTGGCGGAGCACTGCGTTCAGGATTTCGCGCACGGGCACAATCGACCTGTCGAGCGCGCCTTCCGAGACAGTGACGACACGTTGAACACGGTTCGCTGCGTCGCATACCACGACAACGAGTCGTTCACGTCGGGCGCCGGCGAGCTCGCCGCGCGCAATCACGGCGACGTCCTCGGCTGTCCTCACCTGGATGGGATCGTTGCGAACACTTCGCCGACCGAGCTGAAAGGCGGCGACGAGCGCCGCTGCCTTCGCCGGCCCGACACCCGAACGGGTTGCCAGCTCCTCCGGTCGCGCGGTGGCCAGGGTCTGTGCAGACCCGTACTCGACCATCAGCTCGTCTGCGATTTCGAGCGCGCTCTTGCCAGTGGTGCCGTTACGCAGCACAAGTGCTATGAGCTCGCGCGCGGTCAACGCGTCAGCTCCACTGGCGAGCAGCCGTTCGCGGGGTCGCTCGTTTGGCGGAAGTGACTTCATCAGCATGGCCCAACACCTCCTTGCGAGACCGTACGATGCAGGTCCGACATTCCGGAACGTCCACCATGTCACGCCGGAAGTGGATCGCCACTCGGAGAGAACCACGACGAGGAAGCGCCGTGGGACACCGAGAAACGCGAAATGGACTTAGGTCTGCCGCCCGCCGGGCCTCATCGAACTGTCGGGTCCCAGATTTACCATCACGTCATGGCCCGACTTGGTGGATTCCCGCAGGTTAACCCAACCGACCCCGACGACCTGCCGACGCTGGTCGAAGAACTGCGCGGACTGATGGTAGGTCGGGATCTCACCCAGCTCGTCAACTCCGTGGTGGTGCCTGCCATGACCGTCGCCCACACCGATGGTGAAAGTCTTGCCGACGGCGACATGACATCGTCATGGGCGGCGAAGGTCGAGTATCTAGTCGGTGTCGCGCTTTCGGTTGATCCGGCTGGTGACGGTGACACTCCGCCTGAAGTCACCGATCGTGTGAGGCAGCTGGTAAGCGAGATCATTGACGGCGAACAGATGCGGATGTTCATCGCGTCGTTGGAGAGCACAGATGGCGCCAACGCCGAACGCGAACTCCTCCTGCAGCAGCTGAGGTTGGAGTACCAGGCGGACCGGATGCCCGGTTATGCCGTGCACCTCGAACACGTTGACGCCGAGGTGTTCGGACCACACCACGATTACTACGTGAACTGCCTCGGGTTTAACCCCGCAGATGTCATCCGAGTGACGCGGCGTCATGCACGTTGGGTGAACCAGGCATTCACATCATCTCTTGACGCGCTGACCGAATCGCTGAACAGCGACGCGCCGAATCCCGCAGCCGCCGTGGCATGGTTGGCGGCGATGAACGCCAGCACGTTGTGGGATGCCGACGATGTTGCAGGCTGCACCGGCGTCCCCCTGGAGCAGATCACCGCGATGTTGGACTTCTTCTCGACTGAATTCGGCTGCCAGACCGAGTTCCGCACTCCCGGCGACGCGAACCGGGCCCGCACCCATCCCTGCATCAAGCTCAACGATGGCACCTACCTCGTTCCGGATCCGTGGTCGCTATCGGCTGTCATCCACCACCGCCTGGCCACGGAAATAGCTTGCAGCGGTTTCGATCCGCAGATGTACTACAAGCACCGCCAGGACGCACACGAACGCCTGGTCTCCGGCGTGCTAGAGAAGGTGTTCGGGGCTTCTCATGTGCACTCGACGCAGCACTACGATCTTGCTTCTGGCGATCACGGCGAGATCGATTCCCTCGTCTGCGCTGGATGGCCATTGGTCGTCGAGGCGAAGGCGATCGCGCTGACCGAGGCGGGGAGGCGAGGTCTTCCCCGCAGGGTCGACACGAAGCTCAAGGACATACTCGGCAAGGCCCTCGACCAGACCAACCGCGCCCTGACCTACATCCTCGATGAGGGTGGGCGATCGTTCGCCGCCACGGAGAACGGCAAGCCGATACAACTGCTTCCGGACGACGTGTCCGGCGGTACCGCGATCATCGTCACCTTTGAGCGTATTGATCCATTCGCCTCGGGTGGGCTAGCAGTGGCCGGCAACGTCAACCGGCCGACCTGGGTCGTTTCGCTGACGGACCTCCTGATGGTCGCCGACATCCTCGACAACCCGGCTGCGTTCCACCATTACGCGAGAACTCGCGCGCGCATGCATTCGGCGGAGGCGTCGGCAGCGGCTGAGGCGGATGCACTCGGTGACTATCTCTTCGACCGGCTCCGCGTCATCGACCAGTCGTCCTCCGAAGAACCGGCACGCATTTTCATCGGTTACTCCTGCGCGGCGCTCAACGATTTTTACACCCGGCAGGAGCTAGGGCTGGAGGCCAGCAAGCCCGTATCGGGTACCCCAAGGGAGGTCACCAACGCGTTGACGAGCACGTTCGGGCAGCCGGGATGGGTCGCGTGTGTCGATGCGGTGATGACTGCGGATCACTCCGCATGGCCGAAATGGGGACGCTTCCGGGCCAGACGCCGGCGTCATCGGACATTCGTCCTCGACGAGGGCTTATCCCTCGTTGCGCTGCGAGAGGGTAACTCATCGCTGGAATGCTCGGACGACTCGATCCAACTGAAAATTGCGATTCGGGGTTGAATGTAGTTGGAATGCAACCTTTCTCGCGATCGATCGACACGCCGACACCTTGGTTCAGTGGCCCGCGTCGCGGTCCGCTAAGCACCGTCAATGCCCGCATCAAGGAGTGATCCTGTGGACCTCGAATTCGTCGACCATCGCCGTGGCGCCGCGAGCAAGTACTCCTGGCTCCCGCCGTTCCACTTGGCGGTCGCCTACGAGAACGAGCACTGGTGGGATGAGCCGCGGTACTACTACGTTGGCGAGCCGTGGTTCGTGCAAGTGTTAGCGGACGGCGTCGAAGTGGCTCGCGTCGAACTGGATGACCCCGGCGGGATCAACCCTCAATACGTACGTGTTCCGAAGCTCGGGGCGGAGCGTCTGGAGATCCAATTCATCGAGGTGGCTATTGCGGCGCGCGGACGCGGTATCGGCACTCGGGTGGTGCGCGCCATTGAGCTTCGACACCCGGCCCGGCGGTTGTTCGCGTACAGCGAGGAAGCGCACGGGTTCTGGACCTCCCTCGGCTGGGAACGGTTCGACCATTTTGAAGGAGAGCGGTTCCATCGGCCGCTTTTCATCCAGCCGCAGCAGTAGTGCTGGCGCTCAGTCGCGATGACTGCTGCCGACAAAGTGAGGGGGCTCTGAGGCGACTTCACTGACTATCCTCCGATAGATGCGCGCAAAGGAGGGCACCTTCCGCGATCTGATGACGCAGGACCGTCAGTTTCAGGTGCCGCTGTACCAGCGGCACTATCGCTGGAAGACAGGTCAGCAAGAAGATTTGTGGCAAGACATCGCGGAACAAGACCGCGCGCTGGCGGACGGTAGCGGGATTCCGAAGCACTTCATCGGCAGCATCGTGGCAGTCGAGAAGGACGCCGACCCGCTACATGACTTCCGCGAGTTTCGCGTCGTCGACGGCCAGCAGCGTCTGACCACATTGTCGGTGGCACTCGCAGCTTTACGAGATGTCGCGGCGCTCGACGATTCCGAGCAGTTCGACCGCCTGAACAAAAAGTACCTAATCAACGACACGGAGCCGAAGGGTTCGGCCAGGTGGGCGCGGCTAGTCCCGGGCGACGAGGATGCTGCTCCGTATTGGACAGTGCTGACTGACCCAGCCAACGTGGCCGGCCACAGTGCGATTGTCAACGCCTACAGATTCTTTCAGCGTAAGATCAGCGCTCTCCGCGATGCCGGCGAGCTGGTTCCAGAACGGCTCGCGACGACAATTGGTGACCGACTGGCGCTCGTCTTCGTGACTGTTTCAGAGGGCGAGCGACCCCACAAGATCTTCGAGTCGATAAATGCGACGGGCGTAGGCCTGACACAATCCGACCTGCTACGCAATTACCTGTTCATGGCGTTGGGACCCCGCTCAAACACGGTCTACACGCAGCACTGGCGTCCACTCGAGAAGGCGCTAGGAGTGGAAGGCCTTGAGGGGCTTGTCCGGGACGACCTTCAGTCGACGGGGGATTTCATCAAGCAAGGTGATGTATACCGAGTGGCACGAAGTCACCTGG
>JBIQHU010000222.1:0-5261 GCA_044508395.1 Mycobacterium sp.
AGTTGATGTGGCCGGGGTAGCCCATGTCGGCGTAGTACTTCGCGGTGCAGGCCAGCGCGAACGTGTCGTGGCGGCCGACGGTGTCGCGCACCACCTCCAGCAGGGGACGGCCGCGCTGGTCGAAGAACTTGCCGGCCAGGCCCGGCCGCGGGTAGGCCGCGCCCAGCAGGGTGCGGGTCATGGTGGCGTCCAGACCGTACTCCCGGCCGTCGTTGAGCGCCCGCGCGTCGAACGCCAGCAGGTCGGAGCACTGCCGTCCCGCCACGTCGATGACCTGGATGAACTGGCCTGCGCGCACCTCGTACGCCATGGCGGTGGCCGCGTCGATCCTGCCTTCCCACAGCGGTTCTGCGAGGGGTGTCGGCAGATCGGGTTGCTCGTCTCGGGGTGAGGTGGCGGCCCGCGAGACCTCGACGAACAGATCTGACGGCGGGTTGTGCAGGTCGCTGTCGACGGGCATGGGGTGTGCGGGCGCGGCCACCAGGATGACGGCGTCGGTGTCCACGGCGAAGCTCTCCCGGGCACCGGCGGGGGAGTCGTCACCGAACAGGCGGGTGGCCACCGCCTCGGCCTGGGCGACGCCGTGGTCGGCGAGCGTGCTCAGGATGAGTGAGGCGGCGTATCCGTCCTCGGTGTCCTTGTCGCCGACCAGGCGGCGCAGCACGGTGGCCGGCGCGTGGGGTGCGGCATCGGGGACGGCCCGGGGATCGGCCGACAGCACGGTCACCTCGGCGGGTTGTCGGCCGAAGAGATCCACCACGTCGAACCGGTCACCGCCGAACACCTTGACCGCGGTGACTCCGCCGGGCCGAACCCGATAGCGCTCGGTGTTGGCCCGCAACACCATTACGGTGCGAACGAGCGGTATCCGACGTAGAACGCCAGCGCGCGGTCGGGGGTGGAGAAGAGGATCCGGGAGCCCTTGGGGAAGAAGATGGCGTCCTTGGCGCGGGCGATCTCGACCTGACCGGTGTCGACGTTCTCCAGGCGGAACTCGCCCTCGAGGACGATCTTCATCTCGTCGTAGTCGTAGTAGTAGTCCAGCGGGGCGTCGGTGTGTTCCAGTTCGAAGTAGCCGGAGCACATCGGCACGCCATAGGGATTGGCATAGACGTCGTCGATGTAGCCCTTGGTGCCCGGGTACTTGTCCAGCGGCATCTGCGGAAGGTTCTGCCAGAAGCCGGAAGTCACCAGGAAGGGGGGAACCGAAACAGTTGTCATATGTCCTCCACGCGAGACTCTCAGGGTGAAACGAAGTCTGCCGTGAGGAAACGTTCGGTGGGTTTCCTGGAGATTAAAGTCTCGTTGCCTGACGGTCGGTGGCGGTGAATCGGCGTCCGCGTCAACGGCGGATAACCAGGGGCTGGCCCCAATCGCTTTGGCGCATACGGCTGGTATCGCGGGGACCCCGCTATCGGCGCCGAGCGAGCAGATGAAGGCAGGAGCCCAGGAGGCGATCGCTGCGTGGGGGACTCGTGGCGAACGGAATCGAAGATCGGCTGGTGCGCCATCAACTTCTGTCAGTTCGGCCGGAACATCCTTAACGCACAGTTGGTCCTTACCACGATGTCGGACACGGTCGATAGCACCTGCCTAGGAACGGCTCACGCCTCGGGGCGCGCCGAGGTCAAGTGATTGCAACCCAGTCAGCCGGGCACGACGGGCAGGCTTTCCAACCGTCGCCAGAACAGCAGCGGTTGGTAGCTCAGTTCCGCCGGGTCGATGGCCATTCGTGTATCTGGGAAGCGGGCAAACAGGCTGCCCAGGGCGACCCGCAACTCCATCCGCGCCAGGCTTGCACCGAGGCAGAAGTGTGCGCCCTTGCTGAACGCGATGTGATGGTTCGGCGTGCGGGTGATGTCGAAGACGTCCGGTGCGGTGAACACGTCGGGGTCGCGGTTGGCCGACGCCAGCAGCGGGAGCACCATCGCGCCGCGGGGGATCGCGACTCCGTGCCACGTGAGGTCCTCGGTGGCGTAGTTGGGTTTAGTGGCGCCGAGGGTTCCGGTGAAGCGGAGGATCTCCTCGACCGCCGAGGAGATCAGCGCGGGGATCTGCTCGAGCAGCTCCAGTTGATCGGGATGGGCCAGCATCGTGGCGACTCCCATGGTGATCAGAGTGTAGGTCGTTTCGTATCCCGCGGTGACCAGCAGGAATACCATCGCGACGATCTCGTCGTCGGTAAGGGTGTCGCCGTCCTCGGAGGCGTGGATCAACCCCGTCATGATGTCGTCGGCGGGGTCACTGCGGCGTCGCTCGATCAGTTCGCGGACGAAGTCGATGACCGGCTCCATCTTGTCGGCCGCGACCTCCAGGCCGTACTTGGCGATGCCCTCCAACACGACGTGCATGCCGTCGTGGAATCGGGCGCGATCGCTTTCGGGAACACCGACCATCTCGCTGATCACGGTGACGGGAATGGGGAGGGCGTACTCGGTCAGCACGTCGATCTGCTGGCCGGCGCGAAACCCGTCCAACAACTGGTCGGTGATGGCCTCGGCCCGTTCGGTGAGGCGCGCGATCGCCCTCGGGGTGAACGCGCGGCTGACCAGCTTCCGGAGCCTGAGATGCTCCGGGTCGTCCTTGAAGATCATGCTCTCGGTGCTCATGAACTGCAGCGCCTTGCGCAGAGGGAGGGGTGCGGTACCCGTTACGGTGCGTCGGAAGCGGTGGTCGGTCACGAGGTCGACACAGTCGCGATAGCGGGCCAGCAGGTACACGTCCCGATCTGCAAGAAAGGGCAGGCGGGTACGGAACACGGGTGCCTCGCGGCGCAACCGTTCGTACGTGGGGAACGGATCCGCCAGAAAGTCCTGGCTCTGCAGGTCGATTGACAGGTCTTGGCTTGCGCCCATGGCACAGTCCTTTCGCCGAGCCTCCAGGCTACGCCCGGTTGGCGTAGGCAACCACGCCGTCACCGCCGAAAATTTGCTCCGCACCGTGCATGCACGCCGTGTTGGCTCATGACATCGTCCCTGCAAGTACTGCGCAGGAACCGCGAACGTCGTCGCGTTCGCATCCAGCTGCGACGAGTCCAGACAAGCAACGAAAAATCTTGATCCACAGTTAAGTTCGTGATTGGCGCAACGGTGCCGGTAGCCCACAATATTCGATTCCGCCGTATTCCCCGTGGCACCGCCGCGACGTGCCGCTGCGGGTGTTCCTGCTCAGCCGTCCCGCACCGGATTCGGCTACCACAATGGTGTTTTCGGCTTCATCGGCGGCGATGCCATCGGGCGCCGGGTTCGATTGGGCAGCAATGCGGTCCCTAAATTACATCGCGAAGTCGACCGCATTGGAGGTGATCCCGCCGTACGGTTGGCATCAAGGCAGGCCCAAGTGATTCGGATGCCACCGCAGGTGGAAACGCTCATCGCACCCAGCGACGGTACGCCATCAATTCCGAGACTTCTATGCAGGGAAGAGGCGGTTTCGGAGACGAGTGTCTGTATGACGGCGAGGTTGGCGGGATGGTGCAGCGGAATCTTGCAGAGGCGCGTGCAGGGCACGGCGGGCGCACTGCCAGGAGCGGTAGCTCACGCCTTCGCTGTGGTGTTTCGCGGGTGGAGTCGCTCGGGGCTGGCTACACAGGTCCGCATGCCGTGGGGTGGGTGTGCATCGCGGTGATGGATCAGCCGAAGATCGACATTAGTTGACATAATGTGGCTTATCGGTAATTTACCGACCTGGGCGGATCGGGGTCGGACGGGTCTGGTGTGTGCGAGAACCCCTGGCGGACAGCCCTTGACGGGTTGATTGCCCTCGCCTGGTGCGAGCGATCTACCCGCGTAACGAGTCGGCGCGATCCGCCTCCGCGGCTGGCGGCGTCGACTTCGACCGCCAGTGTCCGTGGCCGAAGGTCGGCGCTCTGGCGCCGCCGGCTGACCGATGCCCGCCGTGGGTCGCCGCTCTCCAATTCCCCCGCCGCCTAGACTAATTCGTCACAGTGACGAAATGGTCGACCTCGGCTGGATGTCCGCCGTGCACCGCCCACAGTGAAAAACGGATGCCGTGCAGGCGAATTGAGTAACCGGCTGCGCGACCAGACGGAAACATGACGGGGCCGGCGTCCTCCTGTCTGCGGGCTGTGCGGCGGCTGTCGCAGTCGGGCGCATCCGTGAGACCTCCCGAGGTGTATCGAACTCCCCTGTTGGTCGGGCGTATGCAAGTGTGACCACTGGAAGGTCGGCCGGAGTGACTCGACTCGCCACCCGCGAAACGTCACTGTGACGAAATACTATGTGCAGCAGTGCTTTTCGGCACACCGCTGATCCTGCGCCGCTGCCGGCATCCGGGTCGCCCCGCCGGGACGTAGACGAGCTGAGTGCCGTGGTGATGACGCCGGGACATCACCCAATGAGGTGTTCGCGCGCGGTGGCGACGAACTCGGCCACCAACGGGTTCGCCTCACCGATGCGGGTCGCGACGACGACGGGGCTGGCCGGAAACCCTCGCAACGGCACGGTGGTCAGGTCGGGACGCACCGAGCTGCGCCGGTCCCCGACCGGCAGTACCGCGACCGCCTGTCCGGCCGCGACCAACTCCAGCCTGTCCTCGAAACTCTCGATGAGCGGTCCGGCCGACAGCGGGCCGGGATCGCTCGGCCGGTACGAGTCTGCCGCGAAGATCGCCCGGGCACCGCCGTGGGAACAGATGACCGACTCGCCGGGTGCGAAATCCTCCAACCCGACCGACTCCCGGCCTGCCAGCGGGTGATCGGCCGGCAGCACCAGCATCCGCGGCTCTTCATAGAGCACCGTGGTCCGCAAGCCGTCGGTCGGGACGAGCAGCGGCGACCTGGCCACCAGCACGTCGACCTGCCCGTCGGTGAACACACCCTCCTCGTGACAACCGAGATGGCGGGTGCCGATGTCAGCGTCGGGGTGGCGGCGGCGCAGTTCCCGCACGGCGGGTGTGATGACGAGGTCTTCGACGTATCCGATGACGATCCGCCCGGTGGGCGTGTACGCGCGGGCGGTCAGCGTCGCCCTGCGTGCGGCGCGCAGAAGCGCATGCGCCTCGGGGAGAAACGCCTTACCGGCCTCGGTGAGCAGCGCTCCCTGCGGGGTGCGGTCCAGTAATGAGACACCCAGGTTGTGCTCCAGGCGCCGGATCTGCCGGCTCAGCGCGGGCTGAGCCACATGCAACTCCGCGGCCGCCCGGCTGAAGTTCAGATGCTCGGCGAGCACCGTGAAATATCGGACCAGTCGGCTTGTTTGATTCGGAGTAGTTGCGCGGCAGCGGCTTTGGCCGCCGGGCCG
>JBIQHU010000223.1:0-5251 GCA_044508395.1 Mycobacterium sp.
TCGACAGGTCGAACTTCTTCGGGTCCTTGCGGATGTGCTCGTAGACGTTCGTGCCCTTGACCATGCACAGCGGGTATGTGCCGCAACCGTATCCGCCGTACATGCCGTAGATCGAGGAGAACTTGGCGCCGGAGGTGACCGTCATGAAGCCCCACTGCGGGGTGCCCTCGGCGGCGACGATCATCTCGTAGCCCATGCCGCCGGTGAACTTGCCGAAGCCCATGTTGTCACGCACCAGCCGCTTGGAGACCAGCTGCATGAACGGGACCTCTTCCTCCATGACCTCCTGCTCGGCGGTGTCGGCCATCGCGCAGAACAGCGGCGAGACCGCGTCCTCACCGTCGCGGAAAGGCTTTGCGCCGCCGGGCATGCCGTTCAGGTCGGCACACAGGTTGCCCACCATGTCGCCGTGCTGGGTGATGCCGCCCCACAGGAAGGTGTTGATCTGGTTGAACCAGTTGGCCACCACGTTGGAGTACTTGTTCGGCGTCGAGAAGCTCATCCGGCTGTAGAGCGCCTGGAAGGCCGAGAACCCGCGGAACGACGCCTGCAGCGACTGGCCCATCGGGGCGTCGTACGACGCGTCGGCCCAGGTCCCCTCGTCGGAGATGATCTCGATGCAGCTCATCGCCGAGGTGCAGCGCGGCAAGTCCGGCCACCAGAACGCCAGGATCGCCTGCATGAACATCGATTTCACCGAACACAGCGGCGAGTTGATGGCCCGGTTGAGGATCTCCGGCCCGGTCCCGCGCAGGTCCACGATCATCTTGTCGCCCTTGATCGTGATCTTGCAGGCGAACTTGATGAGGATGTTCTCCTTCAGCGTCGAGTCCATGAACTGGTCGAAGCGGTAGGTGCCGTCGGGCAATTCGCTGATCCGCCGGCGCACCTCGGCGTCGACGTCCTCGACCGTGACGCGCAGGGCCGCGACGAAGGTGTCGACACCGACCTCGTCGATCACCTTGTCGATGCGCTCCATGATCTTGCGGACCGCGGTGATCTTGACCTTCAGGTCGGCCAGCTGCAGCTTGGGGTCGCGCACGGAGTGCTGCAGGAAGGTCAGCAGGTCACGGCGCAGCTGGCCGCGCTCGACGATCTTGAACGGGCTCATCCGCAGGCCGTCGTCGAACGGGGTCTCCGAACCGGACGGCATGCCGCCGGGCTCGCAGGCGCCGTTCTCACCCTCGTGGATGGTGGCGGCCACCCAGGCGATGATCTCGCCGTCGCGGATGATCGGCATGATCATCGACTGATCGGTGTTGTGCACGTTGCCGAAACGCGCGTCGTTGTGGATGAAGCCGTCACCCTCGTGAACGCCCACCGTGGGCTCGTCCTTCCAGTACTTCATGATGTACCGGATCGGGTGGTGCAGGATCGCGCTGAACGCGATCACGCCGTGGCACGACAGGTAGGAGACGTCGCCGCTCGCGGTGTAGATCGCGGTGGTGAGGTCGCCCCACTTCGCGCCGGGTGCGGCGCCCTGGGCCTCGCACATCTCGTAACCCTCGTCGAGGGCGCCGGCGATGCGCTTGCGGATGCGCTCGACCTCGATGCGGTCGACGCCGACGGCGATGGCCATCTCTTCGTGGTCGGTACGGGGCGCGATCGCATGGCTGCGCATGATCTCCGGGTCGGGCCCGAGGAACAGCGTGGTCTCGTCCATGAACTTGTCGACCCACTCCTGCTCCTGCGGGGTCAGGACGCGGCTGTCGTGGTCGTGAACTGCGGTCATGATGAACTCTTCCCTCGCTTGGAATGGTTTGTGGCTCAGTCTTGCAGGAACCAGACGGCACCCTGGCGGGTGGGCTCGAGGCGCCACTCCGGTTCGACGAGGAACGTGGTGTTCTCGGTGGTGACGATGGCCGGGCCGTGGATGACGTGCTCGTGGGTGAGTGCGCCCTGGTCGTAGACCGGGGTGTCGAGCGCCTTGTCGTGGCCGATGAAGTGGACGTTGCGCCGGGCCACCGGGGTCGGCTCGGTGCGGTCGCCGCCGGCGTCGAGGGAGTCGAAGTTGACCACGTCGCCTTCGACGTAGGACGCCACTCGGATGGTGTTGCACCGGATTCCGGCCTCCGGTGCGGCCGAGGACGCGCCGAAGCGGTGGCTGTAGACGTCGCCGAAGGTCTTGATGATCTCCAGCACGTCACCGACGCCGTTGATGCGGCTGATGCCGTCGAGCGCCACCGCCTGGGTGAGCAGCTGATTGCCGTAACGCATGTCCACCTCAAGGCGGTACTTCACCTCATCGCCGTCGAATCCCTGGCGCACCAGGTCTTCTCGGCCGCGGGCCTCCAGCTCCTCGACCACGGCGTTGAACTCGTCGTACTTGTCGTACAGCGTGCGGGTGGTTGCGTTGTAGAAGGTGACGTGGACGCTGCGCTCGTGGAAGTGCAGCTGCTTCATGTTGCCGGCGCCGCAGGCGGAGAACACCGAGGAGAACGGCGGGGCCAGGACCCGGCGGATGCCGGCGTGGCGGGCGATGCCGCAGGCGTGCAGCGGGCCGTTACCGCCGTAGGCAAGCATGGTGAAGTCCTCGGGAAGGTAGCCGCGCACGCGCAGCTCCTTCCCGATCCCGATCGCCATCTGCTCGTCGACGCTGTCCTTGATCACCCGGGCAATGTCGATCACGTCCATGTCCAGCGGATCGCACAGGGTGTCCTCGATCGCCTGGACCGAACGCTTGGGGTTGAGCTTGATGTACCCGTTGGCGTAGTTCTCGGGGTCGAGGTAGCCGAGCAGCAGATCGGCGTCGGTGACGGTCGGCCGCAGGCCGCCCCGGTCGTAGCACGCCGGCCCCGGGTTCGAGCCCGCCGACTCCGGCCCGATCTTGATCGAGTTGTGGATGCGGTCGTAGCTAGCGATCGACCCGCCGCCGGCACCGAGGGTGTCGAGGTGGACCATCGGCACGCTGACCAGCCACCGATCGATGGTCGGCAGGAAGTCGTAGTGCTTGACGCCGCCCTCCGGCACCAGGCCGATGTCGAAGGAGGTGCCGCCCATGTCGGTGGCGATGACGTGGCCGAGCCCGGTCTCGGCGGAAAGGTGCTCGGCCGCACCGACACCCGCGATCGGACCGGAGTGGATGGTCTGCAGCGCATCGGTGGAGTTCATCTGCGCCATGCCGCCCGAGTTGTGGATGACCAGCATCGGCTTGTCGTACCCGGAGTCGCGCAGGTTGTTCGACAGCTGCGACAGCGCGTGGAACATGATCTCGTGCAGGAAGGCGTCGATGATGGTCGACGTGGACCGCACGTACTCGCCCTTGCGGCCGGACACCTGATGGCTCAGCAGAACCGGGATGGCGCCGAGCTCGTGCGGCGGGAACTCGTCGAGGATGATCTCCTGGATCGCCAACTCGTGCACGGGATTCTCGGTGGCGTTGACCAGCGAGACGACGATGGCCTCGGCACCCTCGTTGACCAGTTCGCGCACCGTCTTGCGCACGTCCTCCGGGTCGAGCGGCGCGACGATCTTGCCAGCGGAGTTGATGCGCTCCTTGACCGAGCGGATCAGCTGACGGGGCACGATCGGGTCGGGACGCTCGGCGGCCGGCAGGTTCTGCTGCATGGTGTAGTCGAGGCCCTCGCCGTAGCCGCGGCCTCGAGACAGCGGGATGGTGTCCTCGAAGCCGTGGGTGACGATGGCCGCCACCTTCGGTCCCTTGCGCTCGATCAGTGCGTTGGTTCCGAGAGTCGTTGCGTAGCGGACGGAGTCGACCTCGCTGAGCACGGTGTCGCGGTCGAGGCCGGCCCGCTTGCAGGCCAGGTCGAGGGCCTCGTTGAAGCCGAGTGCCAGGTTGTGGTGGGTCGTCAGGGCCTTGGCGTCGACGTAGATGTCGTCCCAGACGAAGAAACAATCGGTGAAGGTACCGCCAATGTCGACGGATATGCGCTTCATGGTGCAGCTCCTATGTGGTGGTCAGCGGATGTGGCCGATGGCCTTCAGTGCGGCGGTGTACTTCTGGGCGTCCTCGCCGGGTCCGTAGTTGAAGACCTCTTCGGGATCGACGCCGCGTTCCTCCCACTGCTTGCGTAGCGCGGCGACGTCGATGACCATGTCGACGGTCGGCGGATGGCCCGGCGGCAGGTACTCGACCTCGATCTGGGTGCCGCATCCGGGGCAGTAGTACTCCAGGATCCGGCAGTAGGTGGGGTCGGGGCTGAAGGTGTACTCGTAGCGCTCCGGGTCGATGATCGGCTGGTGGATCTCACGCGGATCGCGGTCGTACACAAGCGTTCCCGGCTTGTAGTTGTCGTGGGCGGAGCCCATGTCGTGTTCACAGACCCGGCACACCCAGCGTTCGGTGTCCAGATCGATCACGAGGTACTCGGTCATGGGGACTCGCATCTCGAGTCCTCCTCTCAGATGTCGGTGTCTTTCAGGGCGGGGATGTCAGAGGGTGTCGGTGAGGAGCAGGTCTCCGGCGGAGGTGACGCGGAACTGCCAGCCGGGCAGCACGCGGGCGGTGAAGAACGGGCCCTCGACGATGGCCGGCCCTTCGCCGGAGTTGCCGGGCGAGAGTTCGTCGAGCACGTGCACCGGCACCTCGTCGACCTGGTCGGCGCCGCTGCGCACCCGGCGGGTCCCGATGCTCGGCGCCGGGGTCGGGGTGACCTCGGTGTCGGCGGTCAGTTCCGGCTGGGACAGTTCGGCAGTGACGGTGAACCGCAGGGTCGCGAGCTGCTCGGGGTAGTCGACCGCGTCGCCGGGGATGTAGGGCCGCCGCTCGGCGATGTTGCCGTCGATCCCCTCGATGATCAGTTCGCTGGAGACCGTGCAGTCGGCGAGGGCGTACCCCTCCTGGAACATGTCGCGCTCGGCCCGCTCGACCAGCTCGGCGTGGGTGGCCGCAGCTGCCTCGGTGGTGGCGACGGGGACCGTGACCTCGTAGGTCTTGCCCACGTTCGAGAAGGAGATGCCCAGTGCGGAGAACACCGCGGCGGTGCGCGGGATCAGCACCCGCTTGACGCCCGCGACGCGCGCCGCGCCCGCGGCGCTCATCGGGCCGGCCCCGCCGAAGGCGGCGAGGGTGGTGTCGGCGTCGACCAGGTGGGAGAAGGAACCGGCGACGGCTTCGAAGTACGCCTGCTCCATCCGGACGAGGGCTTCTTCGAGGCCGACCCCGAGCGGCTCGGCGATGGTCTCGGTGATGACCGCCTTGGAACGCTCGGCGTCGAGCTTGAAGGTGCCGTCCAGGTAGGTGTCCGCGTCGAGCACGCCCAGCAGGAGGTTGACGTCGGTGATGGTCGCC
>JBIQHU010000043.1:0-42461 GCA_044508395.1 Mycobacterium sp.
ATCACCAGGCCGATGACAGCCAGCACCGCCGTCGTGGCCAGTACCCACAACCACCGGGGCGGCTTCGGCTCGTCGGGCGGCGGCTCTCCGGGCCCGTCAGGTGGGTACTGCCCGCGGCCGTACTCGCCGGTCGCGTACGGGTCGTAGCCGTACGGCGAGTAGGCAGGCAGATGCTCGGTCGGAGATTGCGCGGCGGGGGCCTGGTAGGTGGCGCCGTAGGGGGCCTGGCTGGCGTAGGCCGGGTCGGTGTAGCCCGGGTAGGCATTACCCAGCGGTTGCGTCGGAGCCGGCCCGTCGCGGAAGCCCGAATGGTCGTCACGCCCGCGGTTCGGTGAATCGGTCATGCCCACCTCATGGCTGCGAGGGTACCTGTGCAGGCGCTCAGCCGACCCACGTCACCGGGATTGCGCCGGTCACGTGTCACTAGCACCACGTTTACCGCCTGCGACCTCGGTTTACCCTTGGTCCGATGGCTCAGCAGGTTCGCCGCGTCTATGGCGCATCGATGTCGCCGGACGCCACCGCGTTCGCGCATCTCGTCGACGACGGCGGATACCCGCGCGCGGTGCAGCGGTTCCTGCGTGGGTGGCGAGCCAGTAGCTCGCGGGACGTCGAACTGCCCATCGAGGGACCGGTCAACCGCGTCATCCACTCCGCGGACGGCCACTGGCTCGCCTGTGAAGTGGCACCTGAAGGTGGAAGCCGAAGCCAGATCTGGGTGGTGACAACCGATCCCGACGACCGCGACGCGCGCCGCATCGACAATTGGCCGCCCGGAACACCCGAGGGCACAGCGGAATTGATCAGTTGGGACGGCACCCGGGTCGCGGCGATTCTGACGGGTGAGGACGGCGTCGGAAGCTCGTGCCTGATCGATCCCGCCGACGGAACAACCGTGGTGCTCGACCGGCGCTCCGCTGGCAGGCTGGTCGACGCGTGGGCGGGAGTGGCCCTCGTGCGGGTGGGGCCACGCGGCTACCGCGACCTCATCATGCTGCGCGGGCAGACCGAAATCGCCTTGCTGCCCTACGATCCCGGCTCCACCACAGACAACGGGATCATTCTCGACGACCACAGTCCCCGCCGCCTGCGTGCCGGTCTGGAGGGGGAGTCCTACGAGCTGTATCAGCCGGCCAGCCTGTACGGGGTAGACAGCACCGAGGGGTATGTACGTGCACTGATCCGTAGCGAGAACGGTGCCGAGCACGCCCGGCTACTCGAGGTCACCACCACCGCGGATGGGGTGGCCTACCAGGTGATTGCCGAACGGCCCGGCTACGAACTCGACGAGTTCACCGTCAGCGATGACCCCTCGACGGTCGCGATCCTGTGGAATATCAACGGCGCCAGCGAATTACAGATCGTCGAGCTTGCCGACTACACGGCCTATCCTCCTATCCCGCTGCCCGGAATGGTGGCAAGCCAGCTGAGCATCAGCGCCGGCGGTTCGATGCTGGCGCTGACGGTGGAAAGTCCGTCGATGCCGCCGACGGTCGAACTCGTCGATCCCCGTACGGGCGAATGGGAACGCGTCGACCGCGAACCGAGCCTGGGTCCGGTATCGGCCGACCCGACGCTGGAGACCATCACGGCACGCGACGGACTGACGTTCACCGGTTGGCTCTTCCGGCCTCCCGAGGGTATCGAGCAGATCGGTGCGATGCTCTTCCTGCACGGCGGCCCCGAAGGACAGGGCCGGCCCGGGTACAACGAGTTCTTCCCGCCGCTGCTTGAAGCAGGCATTGCGGTATTTCTGCCCAACGTGCGCGGTTCCGGGGGCTTCGGCCGCTCGTTCATGCACGCCGACGACCGGGAGAAGCGATTCGCGGCCATCGACGACGTCGCCGATGCCGTGAACTTCCTCGCCGACAACGGTCATGCGCACCGTGAGCGCATCGCGTGCTGTGGCTGGTCCTACGGGGGCTACCTGACTCAGGCGGCACTCACCTTCCATCCCGATCTGTTCGCGGCAGGGATCAGCATCTGCGGCATGAGCGACCTGAACACCTGGTATCGCAACACCGAACCGTGGATCGCCGCGGCCGCGTACCCGAAGTACGGCCACCCCGTCAGTGACCGCGACCTGCTCGAGCAGTTGTCGCCGCTGCAACGCGTGCAGCTCTTGACGGCGCCACTGCTACTCGTGCACGGCGCCACTGACACCAACGTCCCGCCGGACGAGTCTTTGCAGATGTTCACCGCCCTGCGCGCCCTCGGGCGCACCGTCGAACACCTGGTCTTCGAGGACGACGGTCACGAAATCGACAAGCGGGAAAACCGCGCCGTGCTGGTCAAGGCGATGCTCGAGTGGCTGCTCACGGCTTTCGCAGCACGTCAGGCGTCGTAGCCCCTTCGTTGCCAAAGACAGGTTTGAAGAATTGTCTGCCGGGTAAACACGCTGCGTGCGCGCCGATTTGGGGCGCAATTGAAGATGGAGGCGCAGCATGCGAGGCGGTGGGCTACTCGGCGTTTTAGTGCTCATCTGGTTGCTGATCGGCGCTTTTGCGGCGTATCAGCGCGGTTACTTTGAAACTGGCGCAACCAACTGCGCGACAACGGGAAGCATTGCTCTAACCGTGGTCGTCGGCCCGCTCAACTATGCGGGCGTCAATCCGAAGGTAACGGACTGCAACATCCCGCAGCCCAGTCAATAGCCCACTGGCAGTTGGCATTTCACAGAATGGAGTCACGATGATCATCCTTGGAGTCATCCTCGCCGTGCTCGGCTGGATCCTCGGCATCAGCGTTCTCACGACGATCGGTGTCATCCTGGTCGTCATCGGTGCCGTCTTCTGGATCCTCGGATCCGTCGGCCGCCCCGTCGGTGGCCGCCGAGCCTGGTACTAGCCGCCCAGGGTCCCAGCGGCCGAGGTCAACGCAGCAACCGTCATCGCGCGAAGGATGGCCCGCTCGTTGACCTCGGCCTTTTTGGTGGCACTGGGCTTCACCGAGTGCGGAGTCGAATTCAGCAATCCGAACGTCGCGTGCGCCATCATGCGGGCATCGTCTTCGGCTAGCGACGGGTCTAACTGGCGCAACACATCGACCCAGATCTCGACGTACTGTCGTTGCGCCTTGCGGACCTGACGTTTGGCGGCCGCAGGCAGATGGGGAAGGTCACGATCCTGGATACGGATCAGATCCGATTCGCCGAGTGCGAAGTCCAGATGGAAGTCGATCAGTCCGTCCAACGCCGAGCGGGGATCCTCGGCATGCGCGACGACGTCCGTGGCGCCGGCCAACAGTCGAGTGCTGATTCCGACCAGCAGCTCGACAAGCATCGCCTCCTTGTTGGGGAAGTGGCGGTAGATCGCCGGTCCGCTGACGCCGACGGCGGCCCCGATGTCCTCCAGTCGCACCGCCAGATAGCCGCGTTCGGCCACCAGGCGTTCGGCGGCAGCGATCAGCTGCGACCGCCGGTCGGATTTGGCCCGGCTGCGGCGCGTTGCGGCGATGACAGGCTCCGAAGTGGAGGCCATGTGCACACTCCAAACGGACTGGTGGACATTTCGGTTAATCGTGACTAACATACCACGAGTTAGTCGTCATTAACTCAACCGAAACGGGTTTTCTGCGATGGCAACGCGGACGTCGTATCGCGAGGAGCACCTCGCGCTGGTGACTCAATTGCGCGCCAAGCTTGCTGCCGCGGCGCTGGGCGGCCCCGAGCGCGCTCGGGAACGTCATGTCAGCCGGGGCAAGCTGCTTCCGCGCGATCGCGTCGACGGCCTCCTCGACCCGGGCAGCCCATTTCTCGAACTGAGCGCGCTTGCTGCCAACGGCATGTACGACGACGAATGCCCCGGCGCGGGCATGATCGCCGGTATCGGCCGCGTCTCGGGACGCGAGTGCGTGATCGTCGCAAATGATGCGACCGTCAAGGGCGGCACGTACTACCCGATCACCGTCAAGAAGCACCTCCGCGCTCAGGAGGTGGCCGCGCAGAACCGGCTGCCGTGCATCTATCTGGTCGACTCGGGCGGCGCGTTTCTGCCGCGACAGGACGAGGTGTTCCCCGACCGCGAGCACTTCGGACGCATCTTCTACAACCAGGCCAACCTGTCCGCTGCGGGCATCCCGCAGATCGCGGCGGTGCTGGGTTCGTGCACGGCAGGTGGCGCGTATGTGCCCGCAATGAGCGACGAGGCGGTGATCGTCCGCAATCAGGGCACCATCTTCCTCGGGGGGCCACCCCTTGTGAAGGCGGCGACCGGTGAGGTCGTGACCGCCGAAGACCTCGGCGGCGGCGATCTGCACTCCCGAACCAGCGGTGTCACAGACCACTTGGCACACGACGACCGCGACGCGTTGCGCATCGTCCGGCGCATCGTCGCCACGCTGGGTCCGCGCGAGAAGCTGCCATGGGATGTCAGGCCCACGGTCGACCCGATCGCCGATCAGGCCGAACTCTACGACGTGGTGCCGATCGATTCCCGCGTGCCGTATGACGTCCACGAGGTGATCACCCGCATCGTCGACGGCGGCGAATTCGCCGAGTTCAAGGCCGAGTACGGCAACACACTGGTGACCGGGTTCGCGCACATCCACGGTCATCCGGTTGGCATCATCGCCAACAACGGCGTGCTGTTCAGCGAGTCCGCCCTCAAGGGCGCACATTTCATCGAACTCTGCGACAAGCGCAATACACCGCTGCTGTTCCTGCAGAACATCTCCGGCTTCATGGTCGGCCGCGACTACGAGGCCGGCGGGATCGCCAAACATGGCGCGAAAATGGTCACCGCGGTCGCGTGCGCCAGGGTGCCGAAGCTGACCGTGGTGATCGGTGGTTCGTACGGAGCGGGCAATTACTCGATGTGTGGACGGGCGTATTCCCCGCGCTTCCTGTGGATGTGGCCGAACGCCAGGATCTCGGTGATGGGTGGCGAACAGGCCGCTTCGGTGCTCGCGACGGTACGGGGCGAGATGACTCCCGAAGAGGAGGAGGAGTTCAAGGCGCCCATCCGCACGCAGTACGAGGACCAGGGCAACCCTTACTACTCGACCGCAAGGTTGTGGGACGACGGCGTCATCGATCCAGCCGATACCAGAACGGTTGTCGGGCTGGCACTTTCAGTCGTCGGCCAGGCTCCGCTCGAGCCGGTCTCCTACGGCGTGTTCCGGATGTGATGACGTGACCGTATTCGACACTGTTCTCATTGCCAACCGCGGCGAGATCGCGGTACGCGTCATCCGCACGTTGCGTGCGGTGGGCATCCGCTCGGTCGCGGTTTTCAGCGACGCTGACGCCGGTGCCCGGCACGTCGCCGAGGCCGATGTGGCCGTCAACATCGGACCCGCCGCGGCGAGGGAGAGCTATCTCAACATCGATGCCGTCATCGCCGCGGCGCGGCGCACCGGTGCGCATGCGGTTCACCCGGGGTACGGATTCCTCTCGGAGAACGGCCAATTCGCGGCTGCACTGGATGCGGCGGGCATCGTGTTCATCGGTCCACCGGCCGCCGCGATCGAGACCATGGGCGACAAGATCGCCGCGAAGGCCGCGGTGTCGGCCTTCGGAGTTCCGGTCGTGCCAGGTGTGTCCCGTCCGGGCCTGACCGACGCCGATCTGATCGCCGGCGCGGAAGAGGTCGGGTATCCGGTCCTCGTCAAACCCTCTGCCGGAGGCGGCGGCAAGGGTATGCGCGTCGTACATGAGGCGTCGGAGTTGGCGGCCGCTCTCGCCAGCGCGCGCCGCGAGGCCGGTGCGGCCTTCGGCGACGATACTTTGTTCCTCGAGCGCTTCGTGCTGAACCCGCGACACATCGAGGTGCAGGTGCTGGCCGACAGTTACGGCAATGTGGTGCACCTCGGCGAGCGCGAGTGCAGCCTCCAGCGCAGGCACCAGAAGGTGATCGAAGAGGCGCCCTCGCCGCTGTTGGATGAGGAAACACGGGAGCGGATCGGTGCCGCGGCCTGCAACACGGCCCGTAGCGTGGAGTACACCGGCGCAGGCACAGTCGAATTCATCGTGTCCGCTGACCGGCCCGACGAATTCTTCTTCATGGAGATGAACACCCGGCTGCAGGTGGAGCATCCGGTGACCGAGATGGTCACCGGCATCGACCTTGTCGAACAGCAGCTGCTCATCGCCGCAGGTCACAAGCTGCCGATCGGTCAAGATGACGTCAACCTGAACGGGCACGCGATCGAGGCGCGCGTGTATGCCGAGGATCCGGGCCGCGGCTTCCTGCCGACGGGCGGCACCGTGCTCGGCCTGGTCGAACCCGGCGGACGAGGGGTCCGCGTCGACTCCGGGCTGGCCCGCGGCACGGTGGTCGGCAGCGACTACGACCCGATGCTGTCGAAGGTCATCGCGCATGCGGACGATCGGGCCGCCGCCATCCGCACCCTCGATACGGCGTTGGCGCAGACCGCCGTACTCGGGGTCGGCACGAACATCGAGTTCCTTCGATTTCTGCTGGCCGACGCCGACGTTGTGGCCGGCGACCTCGACACCGGACTGCTGGATCGCCGGATGCCCGACTTCACGCCCGCCGAACCGGGGGATCGTGAGCTGATCGCCGCGGCGGCGTACAAGTGGCTGCGCAAGTGGCCGGACCCGGTCGCCGATCTATGGGCGCTGCCATCGGGATGGCGCATGGGGAAGCCTGCGCCGGCCACGTTCCGGCTGCATTCCGGCGACCGCACCGACCACGTGTATCTCACCGGAACTCCGGGTGCCGCGACCGCCGCGGTCGAACACGGCGAAACCCATTCGGTGTCAGCGGTCCTGGACGGGGAGCGGCTCGCGCTGACGCTGGACGGGTTGCGGATCGACTATCGGGTCGCGACCACCGACGGACAGATCTGGTTGTCCGGTGCCGGACTCACCACCGTGATCGAAGAGGTCCGCGAGGCCCCGGTGCGACCCGACGACGAACTTGGTGGCGATGCCGAACTGACCAGCCCCATGCCGGGTTCGGTGGTCGCGGTCGGTGTTTCCGACGGGCAACAGGTCGACGCGGGAACCGTGGTGGTGACCGTGGAGGCCATGAAGATGGAACACGCCCTCACCGCACCCGTCGACGGCGTGGTGGAACTACTCGTCGCCGTGGGCGACCAGGTCAAGGTGGGTCAGCCGTTGGCGAAGGTCATCGTGGCGGCCACCCCAACGCAGGAGGAAGAGTCATGACGGATTTTCTCGCGACGGGCATGTTGCCCGATCACTATGAGCAGCTTGCCAAGACGGTCCGCGACTTCGCGCAGAGCGTGGTCGCCCCGGTCGCCGCCAAACACGACGAGGAGCATTCGTTCCCCTACGAGGTCGTCGCCGGTATGGCCGACATGGGGTTGTTCGGTCTGCCCTTCCCTGAGGAGTACGGCGGCATGGGCGGCGACTACTTCGCGCTGTGCCTGGCGCTGGAGGAACTCGGCAAGGTCGATCAAAGTGTGGCGATCACGCTGGAGGCCGGAGTTTCCCTGGGCGCCATGCCCGTTTACCGCTTCGGTAACGAGGAGCAGAAGCAGGAATGGCTGCCGCTGTTAGCGAGCGGTAAGGCGCTCGGGGCGTTCGGCCTTACCGAGGCGGGTGGTGGCACCGACGCGGGCGCGACCAAGACGACGGCCAAGCTCGACGACGGGCACTGGGTTATCAATGGCTCCAAGCAGTTCATCACCAACTCGGGTACCGACATCACCAAGCTGGTGACCGTCACCGCGGTGACGGGGGAAGTCGGTCCCAGGGGGCAGGAGCGAAGCGACTCGGGGGAGGTCGTGGGCAGGAAGGAGATCTCGTCGATCCTGGTTCCCGTTCCCACACCGGGATTCACCGCCGAGCCGGCCTACAACAAGGTCGGATGGAATGCGTCGGACACCCACCCGCTGAGCTTCGACGACGTTCGCGTGCCGCAGGAGAACCTGCTGGGTGAACGCGGCCGCGGCTACGCCAACTTCCTGCGCATCCTCGACGAGGGACGGATCGCCATCGCCGCGTTGTCGGTCGGTGCCGCGCAGGGCTGCGTCGACGAATGCGTGAAGTACTCCAAGGAGAGGGAGGCCTTCGGTCAGAAGATCGGCGCCTATCAGGCGGTCTCGTTCAAGATCGCACGCATGGAGGCACGCGCGCATGCCGCGCGCACCGCGTACTACGACGCGGCCGCACTGATGTTGGCCGGCAAGCCGTTCAAGAAGGCCGCGGCCATCGCCAAGCTGGTGGCCAGTGAGGCAGCGATGGACAACGCGCGCGATGCGACGCAGGTGTTCGGCGGCTACGGCTTCATGAACGAGTACTCTGTCGCCCGTCATTACCGCGACAGCAAGATTCTCGAAATCGGTGAGGGGACAACGGAAGTGCAGCTGATGCTGATCGCCCGAGAGGCTGGCCTGTGAGCGGAGCGAACGATTCAGCGCCTGTGAGCGGAGCGAACGATTCAGCGTCTGTGAGCGACAAACGTGTCGTCGTCCAGCGTGGCCTGTGGTTCGAGGAGTTCGAGACCGGAGTGCTGTACCAGCACCGACCGGGCCGCACCATCACCGAGGCGGACAACGTTATTTTCACCACCCTGACCATGAACACCCAGGCGCTGCACCTCGATGCGGCGTTCTCCGACGCACTACCTCCGTTCAACCAGCGACTGGTGAATTCGATGTTCACGTTGTCGACGCTGGTCGGTCTGTCGGTCGCGCAGCTGACGCAGGGCACGATCGTCGGGAATCTCGGATTCGGTGAAGTAGCCTTCCCGAAGCCGCTTTTCCACGGCGATACGCTCTACGCCGAGACCGAGGTCACCGACAAGCGGGAATCGAAGAGCAGGCCGGGGGAGGGCATCGTCACGTTCTCGCATATCGGCCGCAACCAACACGGTGACATCGTCGCGACCGCCTCCCGCAAGACCATGGTGCGCAAGCGGCCCGAGGGGACGGCCTGACATGTCGTTGGAGGACGCCGGTCCGGCGTGGTTGTTCTGCCCGGCGGACCGGCCGGAGCGATTCGAAAAAGCCGCCGCCGCGGCCGATGTCGTCATCCTCGACCTCGAGGACGGTGTGGCTGCCAAGGACAGGCCTGCCGCGCGCCAGGCACTGATCGACACACCACTGGACCCTGCTCGCACCGTGGTGCGGATCAACCCGAGCGCGACGCCCGACCATCAGCTCGATCTGGACGCACTGGCTCGCACCGACTACACCGTCGTGATGCTGGCGAAGACCGAATCACCCCGGCAGGTGCGCGATCTCGCACCGCGTGAGGTGATCGTGCTGATCGAGACTCCGCTGGGCGCGATCGAGGTCAACGAGTTGGCGAGGATGGAGAACGCGTTCGCGGTGATGTGGGGGGCCGAGGATCTCTTCGCCGCCACGGGCGGCACCGCCAACCGCTGGCCGGACGGCAACTACCGCGATGTGGCCAAGCACGTGCGGTCGCAGAGCCTGCTGGCCGCGAAGGCGTTCGGCAAGTTGGCGCTGGACTCGGTGTATATCGACATCAAGGATCTCGACGGGCTGCGGGCCGAGAGCGACGATGCCGTCGCCGTCGGGTTCGACGCCAAGGTCGCCATCCATCCGACACAGGTCGTGGTGATCCGATCGGCATACGCGCCGACCGATGAAGAGGTCGACTGGGCGCGCCGGGTGCTCGAAACCGCGGGGTCGCAGCGGGGCGTGTTCCAGTTCGAAGGGCAGATGGTGGACATGCCGGTGCTTCGACGGGCCGAACGCATCATGGCTCTCGCACCGCACAACCCGGCCTAGGTGCCTGCCCGCGCGCCTTCGACACGGCTCGCAGTCAGCGCGGTGTCCTCGAATCCGAAGGCATAATGGTGGTTGCCCCAGTGCTGGGGCGAGCAGAGCGCATCGTCGCGTTGGCGCCACACCCCGGCCGCTAACGAACGAGCCTCCCACCAGGGGGTTTGCTCTGATCGCCTCCGTGCTGAGCACCTCAGTCGCCTGACGGCGTGATCCGCCGCCAGTGACCCTAGGAGGCGGTATGGCAGGGATCGAAGCGACCCCGCGCACGTCAGAGTCACAATCTGGCGTCGAGCTGGATCCGATACAGCTGGTGGCCCCGGATGGGACGGCCACCGCAGAAACCCGGTACCGAAGAGACCTCCCTCCTGAGACTCTGGCCTGGCTCTACGAGTCGATGGTCGTCACCCGCGAGCTCGACACCGAGTTCGTCAACCTGCAACGCCAGGGCGAGCTGGCGCTGTTCGCATCGTGCCGAGGCCAGGAAGCCGCGCAGATCGGCGCGGCGGCGTGCCTGCCCAAAACCGACTGGATCTTCCCGCAGTACCGCGAGATCGGCGCGTTTCTGCTGCGCGGCCTCACTCCGGCGCAGATCGGCGCGGTCTGGCGGGGCAAATGGCACGGCGGCCTGGGTTTCACCGAAAAGCGTGTCGCACCGATCTCGATCCCGATCGGCACCCAGGGGCTGCACGCGGTCGGCGCGGCGATGGCCGCGCAGCGCCTTGGCGAGGACTCGGTGACCCTGGCGTTCATGGGCGACGGCGCGACCAGTGAAGGCGATGTGCACGAGGCGCTGAACTTCGCGGCGGTGTTCAGGGCACCGTGCGTATTCGTCATTCAGAACAACCACTGGGCGATCTCGGTTCCGGTCAGCAAGCAGCTGGCCGCGCCGTCGATTGCGCACCGCGCCATCGGATACGGCATGCCCGGCATCCGGGTGGACGGCAACGACGTACTGGCCTGTTACGCGGTGACGGCCGAGGCCGCCAAGCACGCCAGGGATGGCGGCGGCCCGACGCTGATCGAGGCCATCACCTACCGGATGGGCCCCCACACGACCTCCGACGACCCCACCCGGTATCGGTCCGCCGCCGAACTCGAGTTCTGGGCGGCACGCGATCCGATTCAGCGTTACCGCACCTACCTGCAGACGGTAGGCGTATGGGGCGAGCGGCTCGAGGAACGCGTCGCCGCCAGAGCGAAGCGATTACGCACCGAGCTGAGGGAGGCGGTCGTCGGCGCCGACGACTTCGCCATCACCGACGTGTTCGACACCGTCTACCACGACATCACTCCAGATCTGTTGGCACAGCGTGAAAAGCTCCTGGAGGAGATTGCCAAAGAAGACCTGGGCGAGCGTGACGGGAGGGCACGAGCATGACTCAGATCATCGAGCGGCCGACATTCCACGACGATGACGAACCGCCGCGCGGCCCACTGCTGACACCCATCCCGCCGAGCCCGCCGCCTGCCGTGCAGGCCCCGATGCTGACCATGGCGCAGGCCATCAACAGGGCACTGCACGACGCGATGGCGGCCGACGAACGTGTGCTCGTCTTCGGGGAGGACGTCGCCACGCTCGGCGGTGTGTTCCGGGTGACCGAGGGGCTGGCCGAAACCTTCGGTGAGCAACGGTGTTTCGACACACCGCTGGCAGAGTCGGCGATCATCGGCATTGCGATCGGGATGGCGATCCGCGGTTTCGTGCCCGTCCCGGAAATCCAGTTCGACGGCTTCGCCGCCCCGGCGTTCGACCAGATCGTCAGTCATCTGGCGAAGTACCGGATGCGGACCCGCGGCGACGTCGAGATGCCGGTGACGGTGCGGATTCCGTCGTTCGGCGGTATCGGCGCCGTCGAGCACCATTCCGAGTCGACGGAAAGCTACTGGCTGCACACCGCGGGACTGAAGGTGGTGGCGCCGTCGACTCCGGCAGACGCGTATTGGCTGCTGCGACAGTCGATCACCTGCCGCGACCCGATCGTCTACCTGGAGCCCAAGCGACGGTACTGGACCCGTGAGCCCGTCGACACGGTAACCCCAGGTCTGCCGATCGGACGAGCGGCCATTCGGCGCAGCGGCGATGACGTCACGGTGGTGACCTACGGCCCGCTGGTCGCGACGGCGATCAGCGCGGCCGAACTGGCAGCCGAGCAGTACGGGTGGAGCATCGAGGTCGTCGATCTGCGGTCGCTGAACCCGCTGGACTTCGACACCGTCGCCGAATCCGTATGCAGGACGGGCCGTGTGGTGGTCATGCACGAAGGTCCGAAAACATTGGGCTTCGGCGCCGAACTCGCCGCGCGGATCCAGGAGGAATTGTTCTACGACCTCGAGGCACCGGTCTTGCGCGCCACCGGATTCGACACACCGTTCCCGCCGGCACGGCTGGAGAAGCTGTGGCTACCCGGAGTCGACCGGCTGCTCGACTGCGTCGAGCGGACGCTGGGGCAGCCATGAGTGGCGATGAGCGCTTGCGCGAAGAGCATCAAGCCGGCGATGAGCGCTTGCGCGAAGAGCATCCGGCCGGCGATGAGCGGGATTTCTTGGTGCCCGATCTCGGCGAAGGGCTCGAGGACGCGACGATCACCAGCTGGAACGTTGCGGTGGGCGACACCGTCGAACTGAACCAGACCCTGTGCACCGTCGAGACCAACAAGGCCGAAGTCGAGATCCCCAGCCCCTACGCTGGGCGGATCACAGAGCTCGGCGGCGCCGAAGGGGAGACGCTGAATGTCGGTGCGGTGCTGGTCCGTATCGCGACGGCCGCCGCCGAGTCGGCGGCCACGAAGCGCAAACCTGTGCTCGTCGGGTACGGCACCGACGACGAGATGGACCACAGCAGGCGGACCGCACGACCTGCGTCGACCCGACCGCGGGCGAAGCCGCCGGTGCGAAAGCTCGCGGCAGAGCTGAACGTCGATCTCAACGAGTTGGCGGGCTCTGGCCCTGACGGTGTGATCACCCGTGAGGACGTCCTGTCCTCGGCGGGCCGGTCGGCGCCCAGTCCGAACATGGTGGCGGTGCGCGGTGTGCAGGCGGAGATGGCACATCGAATGTCATTGTCGCGCAGGGAGATACCGGATGCCCATGCCAGCGTGCACGTCGATGGAACCAGCCTGCTGCGGCTGCGTGACCGAATCCGCGACCAGGCCGGCGATGACGCGGCGATCACGCCCTTCGTCCTCACGTTGCGACTGTTGACGATTGCGCTGACACGCCACCAGAAGCTCAATGCGACGTGGGTCGACACCACCGCGGGCCCGCAGATACATCTTCATTCGGCGGTGCATCTGGGATTCGGTGTGGCCGCGCCGCGCGGCCTGCTGGTGCCCGTCGTCAAGGATGCGCAGGACAAGACCACCCGCGAGCTCGCCGACGTGGTCGCTCGGCTGATCCGTGATGCCCGCGCCGGCACGCTGAAGCCGACCGAACTGCAGGGCTCCACGTTCACGGTGTCCAACTTCGGCGCGCTGGGGCTCGACGAGGGCGTCCCCGTGATCAACTACCCCGAGGCGGCGATCCTGGGCATGGGTGCACTCCAACCGCGACCCGTCGTGGTTGACGGAGAGGTTGTCGCGCGGCCGACGATGACGTTGACCTGCGCCTTCGACCACCGCATCGTTGACGGTGCGCAGGCCGCGGAATTCTTGACCGAACTCCGTGACCTCATCGAGGCGCCGGAACTGGCGCTCCTCGACCTCTAGATCACCTGCGCTTCGCGGCCTCCAGCCGACGCGCGAATTCCGGCGACTCGATCGACCTGGCCTGCGGGCCGAGTTCGGTGTCGACCGCGATGCGGTGCTGGTCGGTGTCGACGAACCCGGGGTTGGCGGTCGCCCGCATCGAGGCCTTCGTCGCGATGACCACCTCGCGCGGCGCGCTGGCCGGACCGGCGGCGAGTTCACGCGCGGCGGCGACCGGATCCTCGGCCACCATGAGCGCCAGTCCGTGCCGCACCGCCGCCTCGGCATCGAAGCTCATGCCGAACAGCAGCGACGCACGCGCGACCTGGGGGCCGACCGCGCGCTGCAGCATCCACGTGGCGCCGCCGCCGGGGTGGATACCGAGCTTTTGGAAGCGTGGATCGAAGAGCGCCGCCGGGCCGGCGATGCGCACATCCGCGGCGAGCGCGAGGTTCAGGCCGGCGCCGACCGCGGGGCCGTTGACGGCCGCGATCGTCGGGAGCGCGCAGTTGGCGACGGCCAGGAACCCGTCGTAGATCACGCGCAGGCCGTCCTCGGTCGCCTCGCCCAGCGCAGTCAGGTTGGCCCCCGCGCAGAACGCCTTGCCCGCGCCGGTGACGATCAGCGCGTGCACGTCGGTGTTGGCTTCGGCGGCCTCGACCGCGGCGCGCAACGCCGCTGAAATCTCCGCGGTGACCGCGTTACGACGGTCGGGGTCGTTGATGGTGATGACGGCGACGTTGTGGTCGACGTGGACCACTACGAGATCGGACATCGCCCCAGGTTAGTGAGCGCCATCGGGGTCGCAGTCAGAGGCCCCGGAAAATCTGTTGGTCGGCAACGGCGACGCCAGACCGGGGTCGATGCGGGCACGGGTGCGCACCGACGCGCAGGCGGCCGCGACGATCACCGCCGCATCGGAGTCTTGCCCCTTCGGAATCTGGATCGCTGCGCTGTCGGAATCCTCGCGGTGGGCCATTAGCCAGTCGTAGAGCAGCCAGTCGAGTGCGGACGCGACGATGAACGGATCGGCGTCCTCGGCGGCCGCACCTGCGACGCAGGCTTCGAGTGCCTCGCGGTGCTCACGCCGGGCGGCGTCTTTGTTCACCCCGGAGCTGTCGAACAGCATCGTCGACAGTGTCAGTGGAAACCGTTGCCCGGCCTCGGATTTCAATATCCACCTGCCGCCTTTCCACGGTCGTTCCGCGTCGACCATCGTCATCTGCCCGAATCCGCTGATGACACCCAGCGACGGCTCGTCCAATTCGCCGTCGAACGGCGCGGAACCGAGCAGGCCGATAGGAAAGCGTGCACGTATCGAGAAGAGCGTGGCGGTGCCGATGATCTTGCCTGCCCGCACGTCGGGGATGATTCCACTGATTTCGGCGGCCAATGCGTAATCGCGGACCAGCCAATCCAGATTGCGGTGCAGGACCACCAGGTCGTCCCGTTCTGCGGGTTCGGGCAGCCTGCCACCGCCGAGCAGCTCGCCGAAACGCGCCGCCGCGACGATCAGCGCGTCATCGAGCGCCTCGAGGTGTGTGGCCACCAATCGCTCGGGTTCCTCGTCGTCGATCACCAGATCGGGCAGAGTCGTCGGCACGCCGTCCGGGGTCGCCCAGAAGAACCCGATCTGGCCGTCCGTCTGGACGATTCGCGGTCTCACGGCCGGACCGCATTCAGTCGACGGGTGGTGGCGTGCAATTGCCTTTCGGTGCTGTCCGACAACCGGGTAACCTGCTCGGGCGTGAGGCAGTCACAGATCTGACCCCAGTGCAGGGCCACGAGATCGCCTGCACGCACAGGAATGTCGCCTCGTGTGCCGATCTCCACCGTGCGTTCTTCTGGAGCGGACAGCGACAGCACCGAGTCGACCCAGCGCAAGCGAGGAGCTGAGGCCACAGCGGTGGTGGCGTCAGTCGATACGACGGTGGCCCAGGATATTCGGCAATTGTCGAGAACGGACAGCGGATGTTCGTCCGCGCCCTTTCCGAGCAACCGCGACCATGGGTAGACGCCGAAGACGTGGAAGCAGTGGTTCGGGGCGGCCTCGTCGACGAGGTCCTCGGTCAGGTGGCTCCAGTAGTGTCCCGCCTGCGGAGCGATGACCTTCAGCAGCTCAGTGGTGAACGAGCGGTGGCTCAACTCGGCGCCGATGCCACCGCCAAGCCAATACGAGTCAACCAGCCGGTGGTCCAGTGGATCGGGGATGTCCGTCATCCGCGACATCACTTCGAGATAGGGCCACGCACCCGTGAACTGCCGTGCGGCTTGTTCGATCTCGTCGCGCGAGCCCATCAGCAATCTGGTGTCCTGCGGTCCGCAGTAACCGAGCTGATTCGGGGCGCAGGCATAGCGCGCGAACATCTCCGCACCGAGGGTGTCGGTGATGTCCGCCGTGGTCACGCCCGCGTGCCCTGTCCGATCAGCGTCGCGGCGTCGCGATGCAATCTGCCGAAGTTGTAGTAGGCGGCGCAGGCACCCTCGGGGGAGACCATGCACGTGCCGATCGGTGTCTCCGGCGTGCAGGCCGTGCCGAACACCTTGCACTCCCACGGCTTGAGAACACCCTTGAGCACTTCGCCACACTGGCAGGCCTTGGGGTCGGCGACCCGGACCCCGGGTAGCGAGAACCGTTGCTCGGCATCGAAATCGGCGAGCTCGTCGCGCAGCTTCAGGGCGCTCTGTGAGATGAAACCGAGTCCCCGCCACTCGAAGTGGGGCCGCAGCGCGAACACCTCCGCCATCAGTGCCAGCGCGGCCGGATTGCCGTCTTCGTTGACGACACGCGAGTACTGGTTCTCCACTTCGCAACGCCCTTCGCGGATCTGCTGGAGCAGCATCGCGATCGACACGAGAATGTCGAGAGGCTCGAAACCCGCTACCACTAAGGGCTTACCGTAGACCGCGGGCACGAATCGGTACGGCCGGTTACCCACGACGGTGGAGACATGCCCGGGCCCGAGGAATCCGGACAATCGCAGATCGGGGGACTCGAGGATTGCCTTGATCGGCGGCACGATCGTGACGTGATTGCAGAACAATGTGAAGTTCTCGATTCCGAGTTCACGTGCCCGCACCAGCGTGACAGCGGTCGACGGTGCAGTGGTCTCGAATCCGATCGCGAAGAACACAATCTGCTTGTCGGGGTTGTCGATCGCGATCTTGAGCGCATCGAGCGGAGAGTAGACGAACCGCACGTCGGCGCCGCCGGCTTTGGCGTCGAGCAGGCTGCCGTTGGAGCCGGGTACCCGCATCATGTCGCCGAAGCAGGTGAAAATCACGTCCTGCTGGTGGGCAAGCCAGATTGCATCGTCGACGCGGCCCATCGGAATCACGCAGACGGGGCAGCCGGGTCCGTGCACCAGTTCGACGTTGTCCGGCAGCAGATGTTCGATGCCGTGTCGGTAGATCGTGTGGGTATGGCCTCCGCACACCTCCATGAACTTGAAATGCTCGTTCGCCGCGCCGGCACTTGCGAGTGCATCGATGGCGGACAACAGCTTCCGTGCCGCAGCCGGGTCGCGGAATTCGTCCACAAAGCGCATGATCTGCTATCCCTTCAGATGATCGACGACTTGTCGAACGCATCGACCTCGTCGGTGTACGCGTCGCCCATCTTTTTGACCGCAGCCAGCGTCAACAGCGCCTCGGTCTCGTCGATCTTGGCCATCGCGAAACCGACGTGGACCAGTACCCAGTCGTCCGGCTCGGGCATGTCCTTCTCCAGCAGCCGCACGCTGATGATGCGGCGGACCCCACTGACCTCCACCTTGGCAAGGCAATTGGCCGCGTCGGTGATCTCGACGATTCGGCCGGGGATTCCCAGGCACATACGGCGTCCTTTCTCAGCAGATCCGTGGCAGTGGGTCGCCGACGAGCATGTCCACGATTCGGGTTCCGCCGAATGCGGTGCGGACCACCACCGTGGCCGCGGGTTCATCGGCGATGTGCCCGATCTCGGTGGCGTTCTCACCGTCGGGGTGGGATCGAAGCGCATCGAGGGCTGCATCGGCCTCGGCGGCGTTGACCACGGCGAGGAACTTGCCCTCGTTGGCCACGTAAATCGGATCGATACCGAGCATTTCGCAAGCGCCGGCGACTTCGGGCCGCACCGGGAGTCGGTCCTCCTCCAGGATCACGGCTAGCCCGCACGCCTGCGCGAGCTCGTTACACACCGTTCCGACACCGCCGCGGGTGGGGTCACGCAGCCACCGCGTCGACGGCGCCGCCGCCAGTAGGCGTTCGACCAGATGGCTGACCGCGGCCGTATCGGAGCTGATATCCGCCTCGATCGCGAGGTCTCCGCGGGCGAGCATGACGGCCATGCCGTGATCGCCGATCGAGCCGGAGGCCAATATCTTGTCGCCGGGTCTGACCCTGTCCGGTGACAGTTGCCGGTCCGACGGAACCATGCCCACCCCGGCGGTGGTGATGAACATACCGTCGGCTGCGCCCCTCGGCACCACCTTGGTGTCGCCTGTGACGATCTGCACGCCTGCCGCCTGCGCGGCGTCGGCCATGTCGGCGACGATCTCGCGCAGTTCGTCGATGGCGAAGCCTTCTTCGATGACGAATGCGGCCGACATCCATGTCGGCACCGCGCCGGCCATCGCCAGGTCGTTGAGCGTGCCGTGGACGGCGAGGTGGCCGATCGAACCCCCGGGAAACCGTAGTGGTTGCACGACAAACGAATCGGTGGACATCGCCATCCGCTGACCGCCGGGGAGCTCGAGAATGGCCCCGTCGCCGAGAGATTCGAGGTATGGATTGCGAAATGCTTCCACGAACACCCCGTCGACCAAGGCGGCCGATGCCTTTCCGCCCGCCCCGTGTGCCAGCGTCACCACGCTGTCCCGGAGCCTCGGGCGGCGTCGGCGGAACGTATCGATGCGATCGATGACCTCACCTTCGCCGAAGGACGGTCCCGAGGCGAGGTACTCGGCGACGTGTTCTCTCATCACAAGCCTTTCTGAGCTTGTACGGTCGACCACAGCTGGTAGCCGAGAAGTGCCTGCGACTCTTGGATTCGGTGCACACTCTGGGACCGCACGACGAAGCACACGTCGACATCTGGGTTGGCGCCGAACGCGCCCCCGTCGTATCCGGTGAATCCGATCGTGTACAGGCCGCGAGCGTGAGCTTCGTGCATGGCCAGCAGCAGGTCGGCCGAATTGCCACTGGTGGACATCGCTATCGCGATGTCGGTGGCTTGTGCCCTGGCGATGAGTTGACGGGCGAACACCAGGTCGAAGCCGACGTCGTTGCCCAATGCCGTCAGCACCGCCTGATCGGCGGTCAACGACCATGCGGGTAACGGCCGACCCGCAGGTGGCTGTGCGAACAGTGCCGCTAAAGTGGCTGCATCCGTTGAGCTTCCACCGTTGCCGAAGGTGAACAACCGTCCGCCGGCCGCGAACCGGCGGGCGAGCTCCGCAGCCGCGGTCTCGATGAGTGCCGAACAGGACTCGAGAGTGGTTCGGCGCAGCGCAGCGCTCTCCGTTGCCTTCATCGCCGCGGACTCCGCCAGGTCGATGAGCAATGCGGTGGCGTCGTTTTCGTCGCCGTCGATGAACGGATAGAGGAAGTTCGTCGGCTCGTCGAGCCGTTGTCGGGCGGTCATGGTCACGCCTCTTTCAGCTTGCTGATCACCATTCCGGCGTGCAAAAGCACGACGTCACCCGGGAACAACGTGTCGCCCGCAAGCACTGTTACGACGTCCTCCATGCCCTCGGCGGTGCGCACGGATGCAGTGCCATCGGCTGCGGTGCTGACCACCTCAGCGGGACGGCCCTCGTCGCTGCACGTGATACACACGTCGTCGGTACACACCGATGTCGTGGGCTTCAGCAGCCCCGTGTGCTCGAAGCAGACGTGCGTGAGCTCCCACAGCAGGTGGTAGAGCAGGACGAACTCACCCGTGGCCGCCAGCGTCGGGTCGGGATCGTCGAGCCACAGCACATGATCGGCGGCGCCGAACTGCGGTCTTTCACCGTTGCCGATCCAGATCGTGGTGACCCCCCATGCCGCGGCGCGGTGCATGATGGCACGAACTTCGGGATCATCGGCGCCGGCGCATGCGATGACCACATCGCCCGCGCGCGCGGACAACCGAACCTGCCCGACCAAGTCCGGTCCGGTCAACGCGACGGCCGGCAGCGCACGCTTCCCGACGACCACCGGGTGGACGAACTCGACCGCGATGTGCTGTGCGTGCGGTGTAAAGGCCGGCGCGACGCACCACATGGTGGCGCCATCCGAAAACCGCTGCGCCAGAGTCAGAGAGGCCTGTGCGAGGTCCATCGAGAGTTCGGGCGCCATGGTCGTGGGTGCGGCCGACGTCACGACGCGGCCTCCTGCTCGCCGAAGACGCCGTAGTCGCGCATGGTTTCCAGCGTCACCATCGCGGACTCTTCGTCGATTCGGGTGAGTGCGAAACCGGCGTGCACGATTGTGTAGTCACCGACTGCCAGGTCGGGTAGGTACGCCAGGCACGCGGTCTTCAGCTGCTCGCCGAACGCGATCTTGGCAAAACGTCCGCCGTCCGGTTCGTCCCAGATCTCGGTGATCCGGACGGGAATCCCTAGACACATCGTGCGGTCCTTTCGCTGTGTGCGTCGCTGGCGCCGACTTCTTCGAGTGCTGCAAGTGCCGTGATCGCGGCCTGGCCCAGCGCCAGTCCACCATCGTTGGGCGGAACCACCCGATGGGTCAGAACGGTGAAACCGTCGTCTTCGAGCAGTCGCCGGCATGACTGCAGCAGTAGCACGTTCTGGAACACGCCCCCGGTCAGACCGACCGTCGTCACGCCGTCGGCGACCTGTCGCACCACATCGGAGACAGCTCGCGCAACGGCATGATGAAACGCCAGGGCCAGCTCCGCTGGGTTTGCGCCGTCATGTTGCGCACCCACCATCGTGGTGATCATCGGTGCCGGATCGATCACCGCGCTGCTGTCGACGGGCAACGGCAACGTGACCGTGGTGTGGTCGGACGCCGCCGCCAACACCTCGAGTTCGATCGCGGCCTGTCCCTCGTAGTCGATGTGCTGCCGAACGTCCAGCAGCGAGGCCACCGCGTCGAACAGCCTGCCCATGCTGGTAGTCGGCACACAACCGTGACCGCTTGCGAACTGCGTTCGCAGTAAACGCAATTCGGCGGTAGTCGCGGCCTGCACGGATGGCAGCTGAGCGTCCCACGGCACCCGGGCGTGCCACAGTTGCGCCAAAGCGATTCGCCAGGGGTTGCGCACCGCGGCATCGCCGCCGGCCAGGGGGACGGTGGCGAGATGTCCGACGCGGGTGAAGCGATGGCTGTCGTGACCGAGTCGCAGGATCTCACCGCCCCACACGGTGTCATCGCATCCATAGCCGGTGCCGTCGAAGGCGACGCCGATGATCGGCTCACCCAGCATCCCGTGCTCGGCGAGTAACGAAACCACGTGCGCATGATGGTGCTGGATCAAGTCCAGAGGACGGTCACCCGCGTTGTGCTCGGCCCAATTGCGGGTCGCATAGCGCGGATGAAGATCGGCGGCCAGTCGACTCGGCACTCCCCGCATCTCGCAGAGTTGCCGCACGCTGCGGGTGAAGGCCTTCAGCGTGGCGACCGAGCCCATATCGCCGATATGTCCCGAGCAGTACGCACGTCGACCGTCGGTCAGGCAGAACGTGTTCTTGAGCTCCCCGCCGACCGCGAGCACCGGTGGGCTTTCGATGCCGAGGTCGACGGGGAGTGGCGCGTATCCACGCGAGCGCCGAATGGGTATCTCGCGCACGTGGTCTCCGTCGCGTATCGGCCGCACCACCGAGTCGTCGCACGGGACGTGAACGGGCCGGTTGTGGTCGAGGACCGCGTCGGCCAACGCGGGCAGTCGTTTGGCCGCGTCGTCATCGGTGTAGCAGATCGGTTCATCCGATCGGTTGGCACTTGTCAGGACGATCGCGTCCGGCGCGGCCGTTTCAGTGCCGGGTACGCGCGCCAGCAGCAGGTGGTGAATGGGCGTGTAGGGCAGCATCAGGCCGATCAAAGGGTTGCCCGGCGCGACTCCTGCCGCTATCGGCGCGTCGCTGCGGCGTTGCAGCAATACCACGGAGCGCGCCGGGCTGGTCAGTACGGCGGCGTCGGTTGCGTCGAGATCGCCGAAGCGCCGAGCTACGTCGAGGTCGCGAACAAGAATCGCAAACGGCTTGTCGCGCCGTCCCTTTCGCTGCCGCAAACTTGCGATCGCCGCGTCATCGTCCACCGCACAGGCGAGGTGGTAGCCGCCGATGCCCTTGACGGCGAGTATGTTTCCTGTCGCGAGGGTGGCTTGCGCGGCTTCAAGCGCTGCGTCGGTGCCGGTGACTCGGGTGTCGCCAGCTATGAACCACATCGATGGACCGCAGTCCGGGCAGGCGATCGGCTGGGCATGGAAACGGCGATCGGTGGGGTCGTGGTACTCGGTGGCGCACCGGTCACACATCGGGAAGTCCGCCATCGTCGTCCTGGGCCGGTCGTACGGCAGCCCGCGGATGATGGTGAAGCGCGGACCGCAGTTGGTGCAGGTGGCGAAGGGGTGCCGGTAGCGGCGGTTAGTCGGGTCGAAGACCTCGGTCATGCAGTCGTCACACACCGCGATATCAGGCGGGATCGGTGTTGGCGCCGTGCCGACAGATCTGCTGGCAACAATCTGGAACCCGGTGTCGCCGAGTGGGTTTTCGGCGATCTGCGTGCACGCGACGTCGCCGATCACGGCCAGCGGCGGTGCGTCGCTGACGAGTCGATGGCCGAACTCGTCGAGCGCGGCCTTCGGCCCCTCGGCCTCGATGAAGACGGCTGCCGAGTCGTTACCGACGAATCCCGACAATCCCAGTTCGACGGCCAACCGATGGACGAACGGGCGGAAACCGACGCCCTGAACCACGCCCGTCACGGTGAACCGCCGCCGTTGCACAGGTTCGACCGCTGTGCGTGTCGATCCAGAGGTCATGACCGCCGCCAGAGCATGACGCGATTGTTTCCCGAGTCGGCGACAGCGATGCGGTCACCATGCAACCAGACGCCGTATGGCCAACACAGTGAGTCGTGAGTGACTGCGCTCCAGCGGTTTTCACCGTTGGCCTCGAGGGTCGGCTGGGCAAGCACGTAATCGGCCGGTCCCGGGTCGGATGTCACGGCATCCCAGAGCAGGACGCGGTTGTTCGCGGTGTCGGCGATCGCCAGCCGACCACTGTCCATGCTGACGCCGTACGGGAACCTGAACCGATCGCCGCACTGAGGTCCGTATGGCCACTCGCGGGCGGTGTGGAAGTCGGGTTGCCCCATCAGGCGATCGGCGGGCCGATCGATCGCCGGCGACGGCGACCAGCCGAGGACACGGTGATCGCCGGCGTCGGCGATCAGCAGCAGATCGTCGGAACCTGTGATGGCGTGGGGCCAGCGGAAGCCGGCGGGACCCACTTGTTCGCCGCGATTCTCCTCGCGGCTGACCGGATCTGGCTGTCCGAGCACGACATCGGCCGGGCGGTTGGCGTCGGGCAGCCCGCCGACCCAGCCGAGGACACGCCGGTTGCCGGTGTCGGCGACCCAGAAGTGCGAGCCCACGACGGCGATTCCGAATGGCCAGTACAGCGACGACGCCGAAACCGGTCCTCCCATATTCGGCTCGACGGCGGAATCGTTCGGCTGCCCGAGCACCAGATCCGGTGGTGTCGAACTTTTCTCGGGCACCGTGTGCCACACCAGGATGCGGTGATGCCACGCGTCGGCGACGATCAGCCGCCCCTCGTGCACAAGCACACCGGTGGGCAGGTTCATGCCGTTCTCCGGGCCGCGTCCAGCTGCTGCGCGGCCCTCGGTGACACCGTCGGGTTGGCCCAACACGACATCCGCGGGCTGTTCATGGTCGGTCGGGATCCCGTGCCAGATCAGCACCCGATGATTGCCGGAGTCGGCGACGACCAGGTAGCGGTCGTCGAAGAACACGCCGCGGGGTGAGTACATCCAGGCCATGGTGGGGCTGGCGGGCGGCAGTGCCAGCCCGCCCGGCGCGGGGGCGCCCAGCCAGACATCCGGCAGCCAACCCCCGGCGAGATCCACCCCGGTGCCGGTGGCGACACGCGGCATCCTCGGCGCGAGGCTGGTGCGCACCGTGAGGCTGCTCATGTGGCCACCCGGACCCAGATCCGTCCACCGTCAACGCGCAGCGGTAGCTGCTCGAGCTGCGCGGCCGGCGCCGTCAGGCATTCGCCCGAAGCCGCGTCGTAGCAGAAGCCATGCCACGGACATGTCAGCGTGCGGTTGGATGTGTCGAGAACCGCATTGTCCAACGGGAGGGCTTCGTGCGCGCACTCGTTGACATAGGCAGTGAGGCGTCCATCGAGGTTCACCAGTAGTACCGACACCTGTTGACCGGATTCTCCGGCGGACAACTCAACTGCCCTGAGATCGCCGGCGGCAACGTCGGCCGCTGCTCCGGCCTGTACCCAACCGTCTTCCGTGCCATGCCTGTCGGGAAACAGGGAGTCAACCGAAATCAGTGTGGGCTGTGGATCATTGGGAAGAACCTCGACCGCCGTCACGGAAGGGACGCTGCCCACGAGCGCCTGCTCGACCAGGTTGCGCAGCGTCACCGAGGACATCGAGCATCCGTTGCACGCGCCTTGCAGACGCACGAACGCCGTCTGATCTTCGATGCGCACCAGCGTCACGTCGCCACCGTGACCCTGCAGTTGGGGACGCACCGCATTCAGCGCCCTGGTGGCCTGCGTCATCGGGTCGGGCCGGATGATCTCATGCAGCGAGAGCAGCAGATGCACGACGGGATCGTCGACGAGATCGAAGAGTACCGGGCGCGTGGCGTCATCGCTTTTCATGCGGCGGACGATCGTCACGAGACCTGCGCGGTGTACCGCCTCGATCGCATCCTTCAGTTCTTCTGCCACGGCGCGTGCCGCGGGGTCGAGGCTCCGTAGTGCCGCCGTCGCATCGTCGACACGTTTTGCCAGCACCTCGAATCCCGGGTCGGCGGTTGTCTGATGCTGGGATACGCCTTCCATCGTGGTGGACATCAGAGTTGCTCCGCTTCGTCAGTGCGGGAGAGCGCCCGTTGGCGTGCAATCTCGTCGAGCACACCACGGACAGCCCGCACCGAGTCGTCGTCGCCGAGTTCTTCGAACAGGAACCGCGCTTCGTAGAGCTTTGCCTTCGCGTCATCGAAAACACCAAGGTGGGCAAGCACATTGCCCTGGTTGGCCAGCACCCTGGCCCGGCCGAGCGGATCAGTGTCGCGGTGCCGGGTCTGCAACACCGCCTCGTAGATCTCGGCTGCTTCCACCAGGTTCTCGCGCTGATGGCGAGACGGCGTGTAGACCAGCGAATTGGCAAGATTCAGTTGGACACTGGCCCACTCCTGCGGATGCTCCTCGCGGGTGTAGACCGTGAGCGCGGCACGCAACGATTGCGCCGCGACGCCGAGGCGCAACTGGCTGGAGGCTTCGACCATCGGCATGGTCAGGTATGCGGTGGCGAGTCCAGCGTGCGCGGCGGCCCAGAGCATCGGCGCGTCGTCGCGCCTGACCAGTTGAAGCGCCGAGTGGTAGTGGGGGATCGCGCTGGCGAGCCGTTCGGGGTGCTGGTCGGCCTGCTCATGCAGCGCGCCAGCGAGGCACAGTTCGATTTCAGCGCGCGCGACACGAAGTCCGTCGGCCCCGTGGAGGTCGGACAACGCCTTTCGCAGTCGCTGGAGATAGCCCTCATCACCGATGTCGCGGCAGATCGCGCCCGCTGCACCCTGCAGTGTTCCGGCCAATGGTGTTGATACCGGCGCCGCGGCCGCTGTCGCGCGGTCGAGCAGTTCGATGGCGGCTCGGTGATTTCCGGTGGACATCGCATGGCTCGCCTCGGCTGACAGCGCTACGCACGCAACGTCGGTGTCGGCGTCCTCGGAATGCGGTGGCGTATCGATGCGACCGAGCGCGAACAGGACCACGTCCACGAGGATGGCGAACTCGCCCAGTTCCCGTCGTAGGGCCTCGGTGTCGACACGGTCGGGGTCGAGCACGAACCGGTTGTAAGTGCTCACCGGATCGCTGTGATGCTGTAGTTCGGCAATTGCGCCCTCACGGTCGCCTTCGAAGGCGAGCTGATGGGCGCGTAGCGCCGGCGGCCAGCTCGCGGGGAGCTGACCCGCCAACATCGTCTCGCGGACGGCGTCGGCCTGCTCCTGCGCCGGTATCAGCATGAATCCAAGAGGCAGTGGGAAGAGTCCGAGTGGCTGCGGGCGGGGGACCAGACGGAGAGCGCCGGAAATATCTTGCCCCACAACGGATGTGGCCGCAATCGTGATGTCATCCATTCAGGGGTCCTCTGATATCGCGCTCGGCGGCCCGTTTGATCAGGCGAGCCGATAACTCGGCGCGGGCCTTGGTGGAGTGGGTATCGATCCGCTTGTGTACGACGCCGTCGGCGAAAACCACGACAATGTCGACGGCCCATCGGCCGCGCTCCTCGGTGACGACCGTGTCGACAGCAAGTGCGTCTTCTGCCGAACTGTCCGCACGCCGCCGGGTGCGCGGACGCTTCTGCTGGTCGTGCTCTGCAGCACCTCCGGCGTCATCGCTTGGCGTCGGGTTGGTATCCGGTCGCTCGGCCACCAGCATCACTTCTGCTGCTCCAGCGGAATTCGCAATGCGCCCTGAGCGTCCTCCCAGTTCGCGTGACGTACGCCAACGGGGAAGTCGTCATCGAGCAGTTCGCGAATCAGCAGCGCACGATCGCCTGCTGGAGTGCGCTGTTTGAGCAGGAGGCCGCCACTGCGTGGCCCCCGCAGAGGCAGGAGCCACAGCGCATCGTCGCGAACCGCGCCGACGGCGACATGGGCGGGAAAGTGCGCCGCACACAGTGCCGCACCCAGCCGCAGGTACCCGTCCTCAGTGAATTCCACGGCGAGATCCGCGGGGTTGCTGGGCTGGGCAGGCCGCAGTCCGGAGATGAAATCCCGCTCGATGACCTCGATCACCGTATCCATCGCCGAGCTCACGGCGGGTGAAAGCTCAGCACCCAGAGCGACATTCCCGGCCTCGATGAGGAAGACGGTGATGTCGGTCGGGCAGGCGTCGCCGAGTGCCCACCGCGCGAACGCGAGCGCGTGGTCCCAACGAAACGAGTGAGTATGCAGGCCCTCCAACGGCGGAAGCTCCCCCAACTCCTCACCCGGCACTCGGTACACGGTGCCCGGTGCGGCGCCGGTAGCCGATGCATCAACGATCACGACCCGCTCGGCCCCGCGCATCTGGAAGGCCACGTCCATCCCCGCGGTCCCGCCGTCAACCAGCCGAAGCCCTTCGGGCACACCACGTTCCCATAGATGGCGAACCAGAATCGGCCCGACGCCGTCGTCGCCACGCAACAGATTGCCACAACCGACGATCATGACTGCGCAACCCGGCGGGTCGATGAGGGGGTCGATCCCGCCGGGTTGCTTGGTCTCGTCAGAGGTGGTTGACGTGGGGATCACACCATTCCGTTGATGACGAACTTCGATAGCTCACGGCCGGACTTCCCGTCGTAGGCATGTACGGTGCACACGAGACAGGAGTCGAAGCTCCGCGCGACGTGGCCCAACTCCACCGGGTCCTCGGGATCGACGATCGGGGATCCCACCAACGCACTCTCGATCGGGCCGAGTACGGACGCGCCGTCACGCGGGCCGATGTTCCACGCGGTCGGCGTAACCACCTGGTAGTTCTTGATCTTGTTGTCCTCGATGACAATCCAGTCCGAGAGCGACCCGCGCGCGGCCTCGGTGGATCCGAAGCCCTTGCCCTCGGCATGCTCGATGGGCTTGGTGTAGAAGCTCTCCTTGAGGTCGAGCTGATTGAGCCACTCTCGGGTCCAGTTGTAATACTTCGGCGCCTCGTGCATGCGGGCCAACTGTCGCACGAACACACTGGGGCCGATCTTGTTGTACAGGTCCACGAACAACGGATCGTTGTCCTGATGCGCTGCGGCGTTCGGGCCACCGGCGGCCATTCGCCGGGCCAGCGGCCCCGCCTCCAGCGGAACGTGGCCAAGGCCGGGCACGTCGTAGCGCGGCGACTTGGCCCAGCTGTACTTGCCCTGCTTTCGTCCCTCCTCCGGATCGATCGGATTGGTCTCGCCGTCGAAGGGGTGTAGCGCTCCGGTGCCCTCATAGAACGAATGGGTGACGTCCTCGCGCACACGCGCCTGGTCGAACTCCGACCACTTTCCGTCGGCGAAGATTCCCGATCGTCCGATCAGAGCCCCGTTACGTCCCTCGATCGTCGGATTCTCATACAGCGCCGGATCGAAGTAGGTGCCGGTCGCGATGTAGTTACCGACGCCCTGCCCGTACTTGTCCAGTCCGACATCAAGGCAGTACCGGATGAAGAAACCGCAGTCGCTGTTGTGTTGCTCCTCGTTCTCGTCCACCCACTCAAGGATGTCTTCCCACGTCTTGTTTGCGAGCCAGCGATCGATCGAGCAACCGAGCCACTGCTTCTCCAGCCAGTTGTCCTTCCAGTGTTCGAGGATCGCGATCGACCGGGTCACGTCCGACAGCGTGGGGGCACACATCACACCGCCGGGCACCATGAAGCTGGAGTGCGGCCACTGGCCACCAAAGATCGCGTACACCTCAACGGGTTTCGATGACAGCACCACACCAGGCTGATAACTGGTGCCGACATACGGGGCGAAGCGGCGGACCGCTTCGGCATACAGCGGCGACTTGGCGTAGTTCTTGTTCGTCAGGTCGATCGCGAAGAGCGCATAGAAATACCGGGGGATCGACTGCAGCGTCTCGACGGCCTGACAGATGTTTCGGACCAGCGTGGCGTTCGGCGGCATGTGTGTGCGCCACGCGGTGTCCAGCGCGTAGGCGGACTTGTAGAGGTGGCTGCCGCCGCAGATACCGCAGATCCGCGGTGTCACCACAAGGCCGGCCTGCGGATCCTTGCCGCGCAGAATGATTTCGAAGCCGCGGAACATGGCGGCCTCGGTCCACGCCGAGGTAACCACCCCGTCGTCGATAGTGACACGCACGTCGAGGTCGCCCTCGACGCGTCCGAGTGGACTGACGAACAGATCCAACGAAGTCATACGGGTAGTCCTTTCGAGACCTGGGGGCAGAGCTGCGGGCTGTAGAAGGGGCAGTGGTCAGACGACGAACATGTCTTCTTTTGACCACTGCGGCGCGGCGATGCGCGCTGCCGCCGCATGGGCCATGTACGTGAGATGGTCGCTGCCCTCGGGAACTTCCTTGGGGATCATGCCGCTGACCTTCTGCGTTTTGAAGACCGTTCCCGGAGCGAGGTCGAAGTGTGGGAACTCCGGCTCGGTGCAGCCGAGGCAGGGCATGCCCGCCCTGGTCTTCGACGATTGGCGATTCCACAGAATGCGGTTGCACGGAGAGTGCGTCATCGGGCCACGGCAGCCGAATTCGTAGAAGAGGCAGCCTGTTCGGGTGCCTTCGCCGAACGACATGGTCGACTGCTTGTATTCGAAGAACTGCACACGCGTGCAGCCGGTTTGCGTGAACGTCTTGAAGAACGTTTCGGGACGGTGCAGTTCGTCCAGCGTGATATCGCCGGCGCGACCCGTCGCCAGCGCGACGATGATCTGGGTGATCCAGTCCGGGTGCGCGGGGCAGCCCGGGATGTTGATCACCGGGAGACCCATCTTGGATCGGAAGTCCGGACCGAGGTATCCGCCTTTGCGGCGCTTGTGGAATTGCAGGCCGGTGGATGCCGAGGGATTGGGCTCGGTTGCCGGTATGCCTCCCCAGCAGGCGCAGTCACCGATCGCCACAACGACCTGGGCGGCGGCGCACAGATCGTCGACCCAGTCCTTCATCGGCCGGTCGGCGAACATGTCCATCCTGCCGGTGCCGTTGGGGGCCTCGATGACCGTGCCCTCGAAGACGAAGATATCCAACGGCCGCTCACCACGTGCGCAGTCCCAGAACACCTTCTGAGCGTTGTCGCCGAGTTCGAGGCCGAGCGAAGGATGCCATAGTAGGTCGAGGCCGAAGTCGACGATCAGGTCGACGACATTCGGTTCCTCTGCGTTGAGGAACGACATCGTGTTGCCGCTACACGCTCCTCCTTGAAACCAGAGCACGGACGCCATGAAAACTCCTCTCGGTGCCTGCGGGCTGGGCAGGCATTTGGGCTGTTTCGAGTGGTGGGCTGGGTATCGATGGCTGGTTGTGAACGGCCAGTTGTGGATGGCCAGGTGTGGATTACGTCGCGGCGTGCCTTCCGTTTGTGCTTGCCGGCGCCGTCCCTGATGCCGCAAGCCGCTGACCGAAAGCTCGCGCGATGTGAATCATGAACCCCAAACCACGGGATACATCAGGGTCTTTGGCCACTCGCATCAGTGCGAAGATGCCCTTGGGGCCGCGCGGGTCGGCCGCCGCGGCAGCTCGTCCTTCCTGCAGCGCCGCTCCGAGATCGGCGAGCACGTCGGCGGTCTTGACGTCGGCCAGCGGTGAGTGCAGCAGCCTTTCGATCGCCGGGCTAGCGTCGACCGCCGCGCTCGACAACCGAGTGACGGTCTCGCTGAGGGCGGCGAGGTCGATGCTCGGCCACGGCCGCTGGCCGTTGCCCGCCAACTCTTTGACTTCCGCGACGCCCGCCGCCAGGTTGTCGCCGATGACGTCGGCTCTGCGCAGCATGCCGTCGAGACCGACGATGATGGTCGCCAGGAGATCGGCGTGATCGAGGATCAGCGAAATCGACGAGGCGATCTTCGGGTCGTCCAGACGGGCGACGAGCTGGTCGCCGGGGGACTCCTCGACCAGTTCATCGCTGTCGAAGGTCGCGATCAGAGAGCCGTATGCGGCCACCAAAACCTCCTGCGCCAGTGTGTCGGTGGTCACAGACGCTAGCTGTGACTGAGCGCTTGGCCTATCGCTTTCGCGCAAACACTGTCAGAATTGCGCAAACTTATGCTCGCAGATGCGATCAATGCGCCGAGGAGTCTTGAATGATCGCCGCACACTCTTCAACGAAATGTCAAGCCGCAATGAAGGTGGCGGCCGGGCGAGGCTGATGTCACGCCTGGCCCGGATGGGCTTCATCGACACCCGGCGCACCGGCAACCCGGTGCGCCGGAAGGTGCGGTCGCGGGGCGTACCGCCCGCTCTGGCAAACAACGAGATCTTCTACACCGAGAATGTCCGGGAGGCCGGGTCCCTGCTCAGTCAGGCGCTCGCACCCGGATGGATCACGCTTCCGGAGGACGTATCGGGTTTCGCGGCAACGATGCACGGGGTGCGACTGCGCAACGTCAGCATGCTTTACCTCGATCTGCATGTGCGATCGACTCTCGAGATCCCAGCCCTGGGACGGTATTTCGGTGTGCACATGCCGATGAACGGAACAGCGCGTTGCGTGCACAACGGCCACGACTTCGAGGCGAACACGATAAACGCGCTGGTCACGAGCCCGGGCGCCCGTCTGACGATGCATTTCGACGACGACTCACCGCAGTTGTTGATCCGAATCGAGGAGCAGGCCCTGCTCGATTACCTGACCAGGATGCGTGGGCGGCGGCTCTCGGGGCCACTCGTTTTCTATCCCGAATTCGACTTGACCAGCGACGTTGCCGTGCGATGGCATGCCGCCGTGCAGCTCCTGCACACCGAGGTCTACCACTCGGGGTCCCTCGTGCAATTGGGCCACGGGATCAGCGGCATCGAGGAACTGTTGATGAACAGCCTGCTGCACATCCAGCCGTCGAACTATCACGAGGAGTTCATCCGGCCCGCCGGTGATCCCCGCCGCCGAGTGGTGGCCGAGGCGATGAACTACATCGACACACACCTGGCCGAGCCGATCACCATGGAGTCGATCGCCCGCCACGTTCACATGAGTATCCGCTCGATTCAGCAGGGCTTTCGGGAAGAGCTCGGGGTTTCGCCGATGACCTACGTCCGCGATCGCAGGCTGGAGCGAGTGCATGCCGAACTCGCTGATGCACTACCGAGTGATGGAGTCACCGTGACCGACGTGGCGACCCGCTGGGGGTTCAACCATCTCGGCAGCTTCGCCGTCGAGTACCGGAAGCGATGGGGCACAACGCCTTCAGAAACGTTGCGACAGTAGGGCGCCGATGAGTGTATGGTCGCCACTGACTCGAGGAGGGTAGGCGTGCACGAGCTCTCGATCTGCAGCTCGATGCTCGGCATCGTGCGGGATAACGCCGCGGGCAGAAAAGTCCGCGCGGTACACGTGCGGATCGGCGAGATGCGCCAGATCGTCCCCGACACACTGACCTACTGCTGGTCTCTGGTCACCGAACAATCGGAGCTCGAAGGTGTCGAGCTCCTCGTCGAGCGCATACCCGCCAAGATTCGATGCACGGGTTGTGGTCACGAGCAACTGCTCAACGAACTCGCCTTCATCTGCGGCACCTGCTCCAGCAGCGCAGTCGATCTCATCGAGGGCGACGAATTCCTCATCACTTCACTAGATCTCGCGGGGGTTTGACGCCATGGGCAGGTTCCACCGGCACGACGACGGCCATCAGCATCACCATGATCACGGCCACGAGCATGACCATGACCACGGGCATGACCATCTTCATGACGACCATGAGCACATCGCCTCACACGAGTACGGTGACCACTCGGGCTATGCCACGGGAACCGAGCGGGTCGTAGTCCTCGAGCGGATATTCGAAGAGAATGACCAAACCGCAGCGGCGAATCGCCGCGACTTCGACGGCGCCGGCGTGACGGCGGTGAACCTGATGTCGTCACCCGGCGCAGGCAAGACCACGCTACTTCGGGAAACCCTGCGCCTGCTGCAGGAACGGCTGGCCGTCGGGATCGTCGAAGGCGATATCGAGACGAGCATCGACGCCGACCGGCTCGACGGATTCGGTGCCGCGATCTCGCTGATCAACACCGCCAACGGATTCGGTGGAGAGTGTCACCTCGACGCACCCATGGTGCGCTCGGCGTTGTCGCGGCTACCGCTCGCCGAACTCGATCTGGTGATCATCGAGAACGTTGGAAATCTGGTGTGCCCCGCGGAGTTCGACGTCGGCTCGCATGCCAACGCCATGGTGTACTCGGTCACCGAGGGGGAGGAGAAGCCCCTGAAGTATCCGGTGATGTTCCGGTCGGCCGACCTCGTCATCGTCAACAAGATCGATCTGATTCCCCATCTCGACTACGACCTAGACCTGTTCTATGCCAACCTCAAGAAGGTTCATCCCGGGGTGGCCACCATCGAGGCGAGCGCACGAACGGGGCTTGGCATCGACCGTTGGTGTGACTGGTTGTGCGAACTGCACCGCGAGCGGCACACCGAGAAAGCCATCGGCTGATCGTCCCGGTGGGTGTCCCACCCCCCGTCACCCACCCATCAGGGGGATGGCCATTCGTCACGGCGGCACCATCATTGGGGCATGCTTGCCGATCGCACAACGTTGGTGCAGTTTCTGATCGAAGAACGTCGGCGTCACCCCGACGCCTCGGGGGACTTCAACGCGCTGATCCTTGATGTGGCGCTGGCGTGTAAGGCGATATCGAACCGGGTGGCGCTCGGCGCGCTCGTCGGGGTGCTCGGCTCGGTCGACAACACCAACGTGCAGGGCGAGGTGCAGCAGAAACTCGACATCCTGGCCAACGACTACTTCCTGCGTGCCACAGAGTGGAGCGGCCATGTCGCGGGAATGGTCTCCGAGGAGCTCGACGGGCCCTATTTGTTGCCGACCGAACATCCGCGCGGCAAGTACCTTCTGCTGTTCGATCCGCTGGACGGATCATCGAACATCGACGTCAATGTGTCGGTGGGCAGCATCTTCTCGATCCTGCGAGCACCCCACCCGGGGGAGGACCCCGATCTCGAGGACTTCCTGCAGCCCGGTTGTCAGCAGGTGTGCGCGGGTTATGCGATCTACGGGCCGTCGACGATGCTGGTCCTCTCGGTGGGCACCGGGGTGCACGCCTTCACGCTCGATCCCAACCTCGGCGAGTTCATACTGACCCGCCAGTCGATACAAATACCGTCGAGCACCAAAGAATTCGCAATCAACGCCTCTAACCAGAGGTTCTGGGAGCCGGCGGTACAGCGATATGTCCAAGAGTGCCTGCAAGGCCGCGCAGGTCCTCGACTGAAGGACTTCAACATGCGCTGGGTGGCTTCGCTCGTGGCTGAAACACATCGAATCCTCACCCGCGGAGGTGTTTTCCTGTATCCGCGTGACTCCCGTGAACCGGCTAAACCGGGCCGGTTGCGACTGCTGTATGAGGCCAATCCGGTGGCGTTCCTGATCGAGCAGGCCGGGGGTGCGGCCAGTACCGGACACCAGCGCCTGCTCGACGTGGTTCCCGCGGATATCCATCAGCGTGTCTCATTCATCTTCGGCGCGCGCGACGAAGTCACCCGAATCGAGGAGTATCACACCGAGAACTACGACCTTGCCTCCACACTGCCGCTGTACCGCACCCGCAGCCTGTTCCGCAGCGCGGTCGGGTGATCGTCATGTCACGCAGACATCCGATCGTCTCTGTCACGGGTTCGTCGGGGGCGGGCACCACCTCGGTGATGCGCACCTTCCAGCAGATCTTTCGCCGGGAAGGAATCAACGTAGCCTATGTCGAGGGCGACAGCCTGCACCGCTTCGATCGCCAGGAGATGAAAACGGCGATCGCAGAGGCACATGCGCGGGGTGACCACACGTTCAGCCACTTCGGCCCCGAAGCCAACTTGTTCTCCGAGCTCGAAGAGCTGTTCCGCACTTACGGCGAGACCGGGGAGGGCAGGTTCCGCAAATACCTGCACGACGACGTGGAGGCTGCGCCATACGGCCACGAGCCCGGCACCTTCACGCCGTGGGAGGATCTGCCCGGCGATACCGACATGCTGTTCTACGAGGGGTTGCACGGCGCGATCGTCACCGACACGGTCGACGTGGCGCGCCACGCGGACCTTCGGATCGGCGTCGTGCCGGTGATCAACCTCGAGTGGATCCAGAAGCTGCATCGGGACCGGGTGGTTCGCGGCTACAGCTCTGAGGCCGTCACGGACACCATCTTGCGCCGCATGCCGGACTATGTGAACTACATCTGTCCGCAGTTTTCGAACACCGATGTGAACTTTCAGCGGGTGCCGGTGGTCGATACCTCGAATCCGTTCGTCGCGAGAACGATTCCGACGGCGGACGAGTCGATGTTGATCATCAGATTCCGCGATCCGCACGGCATTGATTTTCCCTATCTGCTTGCGATGCTTCATGACTCGTTCATGTCGCGCCCCAACACCATCGTCTGCCCCGGGGGCAAGATGGACCTCGCGATGCAGCTCATCTTCACCCCGATGATCATGCGGCTGATGGAACGACGAAACGCGGAGCTGCGTAACACCGATCTGGTCAAGGCCTGACCCTAACGGGACAGCGCGCGCACCACGATCTCGGCGGCCACCTGCATGGTGAAATGACGGGACGCGCGGCGCCCCGCCAGTTCCACCAGCCGGAACTCGCCTTGTACCAACCGTCGGCTCGCCCGCGCGACAGCCTGTGTCGCCGGCGTGCTCACAAGCGATGTGGTGTCGACTTCCACCGGTGGGCAACGGATATCGCGGGCCTCGCCGTGGATATCGGGCACACTCGGATGCCCGCAGTCGACAACGACCAATCCGGTAAACCGTGCGCCGTGTGCAGCAGCAAGACGCCAGGCCAGGTCGCCGGCCCCGCTGTCGGCGAACAGCAGACCAGTCGACACCTTCAACTCATCGAGAATCGAGATGACGGCCTTCGGTGTCAAGTGGTCACTTCGGCCTATCACCACGGTCCGAAACATCGCGACGTGCAGCCGTTCTCGGATCAGATCGTATGGCCGACGGTTACGGCCTTCGTCGAACATGATGATCGTGCGGCCCGTTGCGGGGCCGGACACCATCACCGGTACCGCGATCTCGTCGATCGCATCGACACGGTGGACCGAGGGGCGGTCGGTCCGCTGCGGTGCGTCGATCATGGCGATTCGTACCGTTGCCCGACCGCCCGCTGAGTCGCGTAGGCGAACGTGGTGTAACCGATGCGGCGATCGGAGCATTCGGCCCGGTCGAGCCTGAAGCCCGGCTCCTCGGCGGGCCGTTGCACGATGAAGGAGAAGGCGGTGGTCTGCCGACCGAGGCGGGCATCGTAGGCGTTGAGTCGCACATACGAGTTCGGGTAGGCGCTACGGCACGCATTCACCTCCAACAGCACACCGGCCGCGTCCTTGAGGTCGAACATCGGCAGCCCCCACATCTCCCAGTAGACGTTGCGAGGATGGGGGTCGTCGGTGAACTCCACCGACAGTGGCCAATTGCTGTCCAACGCGTAATTGATCTGCGCGGTGATCTCGTCGTCGGTGAAGTCGGGCAGATAGGAGAAGGTGCCCTGGGTGATTCTCATTGCTATGCCCTCTTTCTCAGCTGAAGGTGGGTGTGGCGACCACGTCGGGGGTGTCGGTGGACTCGTAGTTGAACGAGATGTCACCCCAGGTGGCGAGGGCGGTGTCAAGCGCCCGGTTGTGTGCCGCCGCCTTCTTGAGGATGTCGGGACCCTCGGCGTAGTAGTCGCGGCCTTCGTTGCGCGCCTTGATCATCGCCTCCAGGGCGACTCGGTTGGCCTCGGCGCCCGCAGCGATTCCCATCGGGTGTCCGATGGTGCCGCCGCCGAACTGCAGAATGACGTCCTCGCCGAGGTAGTGCAGGAGCTGGTGCATCTGCCCAGCGTGGATCCCGCCCGATGCGACCGGCATGACACCGGGCATCGACGCCCACTGCTGGTCGAAATACAGTCCCTTCACCGGGTCCGCGGCGATGTTGTCCAGTCGCAGCGTGTCGTAGAAACCGGCGATCGCGTTGGGGTCGCCCTCGAGCTTCCCGACGACGGTGCCCGCGTGGATGTGGTCGACGCCTGCCAACCGCATCCACTTCGAGATGACGCGGAAGCTGACGCCGTGGCTCTTCTGTCGCGTGTAGGTGCCGTGGCCTGCCCGGTGTAGGTGCAACAACACTCCGTTGGCGCGTGCCCACTTGGCCATTGACTGGATGGCGGTATAGCCGATGGTCAGGTCGATCATCACGACGACCGAGCCGAGTTCCTTGGCGAATTCGGCCCGCTCGTACATGTCTTCCATCGTGCCGGCGGTGACGTTCAGGTAGTGGCCCTTGATTTCGCCTGTTGCGGCTTGGGCACGGTTCACAGCTTCCATGCAGAACAGGAAACGATCGCGCCACCGCATGAACGGCTGCGAGTTGATGTTCTCGTCATCTTTGGTGAAATCGAGTCCGCCGCGTAGGGCCTCATAGACCACGCGACCGTAGTTGCGCGCCGACAGGCCCAGCTTCGGTTTGGTCGTCGCGCCCAGCAGGGGCCTGCCGAACTTGTTCAGGTGCTCGCGTTCCATCACAACGCCGTGCGCGGGTCCCTGGAACGTCTTGACGTACTGGGTCGGGATCCGCATGTCCTCCAGGCGAAGTGCCTTGAGCGGCTTGAAGCCGAAGACGTTGCCGATGATCGAACTCGTGAGGTTGGCGATGGAGCCTTCCTCGAACAGATCCAGGTCGTAGGCGATCCACGCGATCCACTGCCCCGGGGCGTTGGGCACCGCATCGACGCGATAGCACTTGGCCTGGTAGTGCTCGTAGGTGGTCAGTCGATCGGTCCACACCACCGTCCAGGTGGCAGTGCTCGACTCACCGGCAACCGCCGCGCCCGCTTCCTCGGGAGGCACACCCTGTTGAGGTGTTATCCGGAAGGCGCACAGGACATCTGAGTCCTTTGGTACGTAGTCCGGTTGCCAGTAGCCCATTTCTGCGTAAGGGATGACCCCGGCATTCCATCTCTCTGTCATGCCCGGAATGCTGCCAGCCAATTCTGAACATGTCTATTGAGAATCTGCCATCTAAAGTCAAGCTATTACTTAATGAATTCCCCCTCTCCCTCCACCTCCTTGGTGAGGCGCCACATACGTGTGCTGGATAGCTTTCATCCGACAATCCACGTACCGAAGGGCATCAGCACATGACGACCTGTCGACAGACAGCTGCACGAATGATGGCTCCCGGCAGGGGGATCCTCGCCGCCGATGAAAGCGTCACGACGATGTCGAAACGGCTGGAGGAAGCCGGTGTCGAGCCGACGGCGGAGAACCGGCGTCGGTATCGCGAACTCCTCGCCACGACACCGGGCCTCGCGGACAGCGTCTCGGGCATCATCTTCTGTGACGAGACACTGCGACAGACCTTCAGCGACGGCACGCCGTTCGCCGAGGCCGTCAACGCACTGGGCGTACTTCCGGGAATCAAGGTGGACACCGGAGCCAAACCGTGCCCCGGGTTGTCCGGTGAAACCGTCACGGAAGGCCTCGACGGGTTGCCTGGGCGGCTGGCTGAGTACGCCGAAATGGGAGCGGCATTCGCCAAGTGGCGTGCGGTGTTCACGATCACCGCGGATACTCCGACCCGGGGCGCGATACGGGCGAACGCCAATGCCCTTGCGCGCTACGCTGCCGCCTGCCAGGCGGCCGGGATCGTGCCGATCGTGGAACCCGAGGTGCTCATGGATGGGGCGCACAATCGCGGCAGGTGCCGGGACGTGACTGCCGAGGTGCACGCGGCCGTGCGCGCCGAACTGGCGCTTCTCAACGTTGATCTGGCTGGCATCGTGCTGAAGCCGAACATGGTTCTGGAGGGCAGCGGCTATTCGCAGGAGACCACTCCGCAAAAGGTCGCCGAGATGACCGTTGGCGTCCTGCGGTCGTGGCCCGATGATCTGGCAGGTGTCGCGTTCTTGTCCGGCGGTCAATCGCCTGAGCGGGCGACCGCTAATCTCGAGGCGATGCAATCGCATCGGACGCCGTGGCCGCTCACGTTCTCGTTCGGTCGTGCGTTGGTGTCTCCCGCACTCGCCGCTTGGCGCGGCGATCCTGATCGCATCGCCGATGGCCAGGCCGCCTTGATCGACCGGGTTTCTGCCAACGGCGCCGCGGCGCGATTGCGCGGTGAACTGCAGCCTGTCTGAATATCCCGGCGGGGGCGGCGTTGTCACGGCACGCCGCCCCCGCCGTCTGCTGTGAGCTACTCGACGATCCAGATGGAACGGCGGGTGAGGTCGATGATTTCTCGTCCACCGCAGTCATACTGCACGACGACGTGACCCGGAGGGGTCGAGTGAACTCGCCCGACTCTGCCGAAGACGCCGTGGGCGACCCGCACCCGATCGCCGGCGGCAGGGCGCGTGGCAGCCGGAAATGACGGTGCGATCTCTGCTGCGATGCGAGTCATTGCGGATGCTCCTTCCGGCCACTTGTCGTGTCTCACTCTGCCTCTCGAGAGCTACTAGGTCCGCCCCCTTTTTGGGGTAACCGAAGGGTGGTATCTATCTGCGCCAGATCGAGCTGACTTCGCCCTCTAACGGATGAAGCCCTCTACCGGATGAAGCCCCCTACCGGATGAAGTTCCCGGCGTTGAGCGTGAGATCGAACAACGGCTGCGGAACGATGCCGAGGAGGACGGTCGCCGCCGCGGCCATGGTTACGACCGCCGCGGTCGTTAGAGCGGGCCGTTCTACCTGTGGTGCAGCGGTATTCGGCTGGCTGAAGAACATCGTCACGATCACGCGGGCGTATGCATAGGCGGCGACAGCACTGGCGAGCACACCGATGAGCACCAGTACACCGGCGCCGTCGGCTGCGGCGGTCTGAAAGATCGCGAACTTGCTGACGAAGCCGCTGGTGAGCGGAATGCCCGCGATCGCCAGCAGAAACAGCGCCATGGCGCCGGCGACCGCCGGGGAGCGCTGCCCGAGCCCCGCCCAGCGCGAAGTGTCAGTCTCCTCGTCGCCGTCCGCGCCGCGGATCATCGTAACCGTCGCGAACGCCCCTAAGGTGCTGAGGCCATACGCAACCAGGTAGAACAGCATGGACGAGAGCCCGGCTGCTGTTCCGGTGACGCCGAGCAGCAGGAACCCGGCGTTGACAACCGCCGAGAAGCCCAGCAGCCGTTTGATATCGGTCTGCACGACGGTCAGCACAGCGGCCACCACCATCGTCAGCGCCGCGACGGCACACAGCACCGGTCGCCAGTCGGTGACGAGCCGTGGCAGCGCCACATAGAAGATCCGCAGCATGGCCCCGAACGCGGCCAGCTTCGTCGCCGCGGCCATGAAGGCTGTGACGGGCGTCGGTGCGCCCTGATACACGTCCGGAACCCACGAATGGAACGGCACCGCACCGACCTTGAACAACAGCCCGGCCGTCAGCAACGCGACACCGATCAGCGCCAGTGACGTCTCACCGCGCTGTTCGAGTGCCGTGGCGATGTCCGACAGCGTGAGGGTGCCTGTGTAGCCGTAGAGCAGTCCCATGCCATAGAGGAATATCGCTGATGAGTATGCGCCGAGCAGGAAATATTTCAGCGCCGCCTCCTGTGAGAGCAGCCGCCGATGACGGGCGAGTCCGCACAGCACGTACAGCGGCAGCGAAAGCACCTCGACAGCAATGAATATCGTCAGCAGATCAGAGGCAGCTGGAAGCAGCAACATGCCGCCGACCGCGAACATGAAGAGCGGGAACACCTCGGTTTGCAGCACGCCCTCCCGCTGGGCCTCCCGCTCGTCGACGCTGCCCGGCACCGACGATGCCTGCGGTGTGAACGCAGCGAGTCGACGGCTGCCGATCGGTGCGATCGAGATGGCGGCGGCGATCAGGATGGCGCCCTGAAGAAACAAGGTCGGACCGTCGATCGTGACGGAACCCATGACGGCATGACCGGGATGACCGGTCTGGCGGATGACCGCGACGAACGCTGCACAGAGCGCGGTGCCGCTCAGGGTGAGCTGCGCGGGGTACCGGCGGGCCCGCGGCAGCAACGCTTCGAGAAGAATGCCGAGAACACCGGCGCCGAACACGACCAGCATCGGTGAGAGGGCGGCGAATTCGACATTCGGTGCAGGTAGCGTCATTTGGCGGCGATCTTCGGTGTGGGGTCCATCTGGTCGAGGACCGTCATGGTGTGGGTGACTGCGGGATTGATCACGTCGAGCACGGGTTTCGGATAGACACCGAGGACGAGCAGCAAGGCGATCAGCGGCGAAACGACTGCGAGCTCGCGGGGGAGCAGATCGCGCAGCTTGTCGTTGCCGTCCTTGACCGGCCCGCCCATCATGCGTTGGTACATCCACAGGATGTAGACCGCAGAGAGCACCAGTGCGGTGCTCGCTACGACCGCGGCGGCCGGATACCGGGTGAACGTGCCCATCAGCACCAGAAACTCACCGATGAACGAGGCCAGACCGGGAAGGGCGAGTGCGGACAGACCCGCAACGAGGAAGGTGCCGGCAAGTACCGGTGCGACCCTCTGCACTCCGCCGTAGGCGCTGATCAAGCGAGTTCCCCTGCGCGATACCAGGAAGCCGGCGATCAGGAACAGCGCAGCCGTCGACAGACCGTGGTTGACCATGTAGAGGGTCGAACCGGACTGGCCTTGGCTTGTCATGGCGAAGATGCCGAGGATGATGAATCCGTAATGCGAGATTGAGGTGTAGGCGATCAGGCGCATCACGTCGGTTTGGCCGATCGCCAGCAAGGCGCCGTAGACGATGCTGACCACTGCCAGTGTGATGATGATCGGCCGGAAATATGTTGAGGCGTCGGGGAACAGCTGCATGCAGTAGCGCAGCATGGCGAAGGTGCCGACTTTGTCCACGATGGCCATCATCAAGACGGCGGTCGCTGGTTTCGCTGACGCCGCGACCGGCGGCAGCCAGGTGTGCAACGGCCACATGGGCGCTTTGATCGCAAATGCCACCATGAACCCCAGGAAAAGCAGTTTCTGGATAGCCGGATCGGCATCTGGCGTCAGGGTCAGCAGCGCACGGAAGTCCAATGTGCCGTCTCGTGCACCCGCGGACACGACGTACAACCCGACGATTGCGGCGAGCATGACAAGGCCGCCGAAAAGGTTGTAAAGCAGGAACTTCAGAGCGGCCGCCGAAGAACCGGAACCACCGTATCGGCCGATGAGGAAGTACAGCGGAATCAACGCGGCTTCGAAGACGACGTAGAACAGTAAGACGTCGAGTGCGATAAAGGACAGCATGACCAACGACTCGACGGCGAGTATCAACGCCACATAGGTATGGGTCGCCAACGCACGGTGATTGGCGTCGTTCCACCCCGCGATGATCAGAATCGGTACGAGCACGGCCGTGAGGACGACGAGTACGAGTGCGATGCCGTCGATGCCGACGGTGTATCCGGCACCGAAAGACGGGATCCACCTGTGAGATTCGACGAACTGATAGCCCTCGCCGAGGTCATCGAACTGAAACACGGTTACTGCGGCGACACCGAGTACTGCCGATGATGCGACCACGCCCGCCCATCTCGCGAGCGCGGGACGTGGTGACGCGATCACAATGCCTGCGCCGACGAGCGGAGCGAGCCACAGGATGGTCAGCCACGGTACGCCGGTCATGACAACCCCACCGCGACAAGTGCGGCGACGACGACGGCCGATCCCGCGAGCATCGACAGGGCGTAGGAGCGGGCATAGCCGGTCTGCCACCGTCGCCACTGGGTTGAGGTTCGCGCGATCAACGCAGCGATGTCGTCGACTGCTGCCTCAATCACATTGTCGTTCATCGCCTTAAACGCACTTACGAGGCGCGAGCCGGGCCGCATGAAGAGTTCTTCGTTGAGCGCATCGCCGTAGAGGTCGTTGCGGGCGGCGAGGGTGAGTGCGGTGCCGGCGGGTACCTGTTCGGGGACCGGCCGGGTGGCGTACATGCGGTAGGCGATGGCGATGCCGACGGCGACGACGGCCAGGATGATGGTGGTGACGACCCAGACCGGGGCGACGTGGTGGATTTCGTGGGTGCCGACGACGGGTTCGAGCCAGTGTTCGAGGGTGCCGCTGATCGCGAACGCGGCGCCCGAGGCGACCGAGCCGATGGCCAGCAGGATCATAGGCCAGGTCATCACCGCCGGTGATTCGTGCGGATGCGCCTCGGGCGCCCAGCGTTTTTCGCCGAAGAACGTCATCAACATCACGCGGGTCATGTAGAACGCGGTGATCCCGGCGC